>CAZPHH010000035.1:37714-45090 GCA_964586145.1 uncultured Phycisphaeraceae bacterium
TCGGTCACCTTCGGCCAGTCACACCGGCTGGCGGCCGTTCTGGCCGACGGAGACCGGGGAATCGTCATCCTGGACGACCAGTTGCTGCGCATCGGCCAGACCATCGATGAATGCACGCTGACCGCCGTCGAGAACGCCGAGGCCACGTTCCTGTGCTCCGACGGACCGGTAATACTGCACGTGGAGGCCCACAGGGGGACCATGCCGTAACTCAAGACTCCGCATATGCGGGTCGATAGTACAACCAGCAGCGGTCCTGTGGACACCGGGATGCGCCTGCCCTGAATTCGTAATGGTTGCATGCAGCCAGGGAGTTGGTCCGATGCGTTTGATGAAGAAGAGGACAGCAGCGTTCAGTCTGGTCGAACTGGTGATCGTCATCGTGATCATCGGCGTCATTGCGGCCATTGCCGTGCCGCGGATCGGCCGGGGCGCCAAGGGCGCCGCCGACTCGGCCCTGCGAGCCAACCTGGCCACCCTGCGCAACGCCATCGACCTGTACGCCGTGGAACACGGCGGGAAATTCCCCGCCTCCACCACCGCCACGTCAGCGGCCTTCGAAAACGAGCTGACCCAGAAGACCGATGTCAGCGGGAACGTGGGTACTACGGCAAACGTGCACATCTACGGCCCGTATCTGCGGCAACTGCCTCCGCTCCCCGTGGGAGCGAAGAAGGGTCAGACCGCCGTGGACGTTCAGGCCACAGGCCCGGCGTCGGCAGCGGGGGATTTCGGCTGGGTCTACAACAACACGACCGGGGACATCAAGGCCAACACGACGGATGCGGAAGTGGACGACTCCAACATCAAATACAACACGTACTGATCCCTTCCCGACACGCTATGAACACCACCGGGCCGCTCGGTCGAGTGACAAGAACTCCCGGGCGGCCCGATTCGTTTTTTCGGTGGAGGGGGACGAAGGCATCGGCAGCGACGGGGCAACGCTTGCGGGACACGCACATGCGAGCACGCGCCTTCAGCCTGGTGGAACTGGTGATCGTCGTCGTGATCATTGGGGTGGTCGCGGCGATCGCCGTGCCGCGGGTCACCACGGCCTCACGCCAGGCGAAGGCCAACGCGCTGGAGGCCACGATGGCCTCGATCCGCGAGGCGATGGAATTGTACTACGCCGATCACCGCAAGTACCCGGGCTACAACCCCAGCACGGGAGCGCCGGTCAACGCCAACTTCCCTCTGCAATTGACGCGTTACACCGATGAAGCCGGCAACACCAGCACGACGTTCGGGGCGCCTTTCATCTACGGCCCTTACCTGCGGGAACCGTTTCCGGCCAACCCCATCAACGGCTTGAGAACCGTGTACGTCAAAGCCACACCCGCGTCCCCTTCCCTCATAGGAGGCACCGGGTGGCTTGCCGCCCTTTCAACGGGAGACTTCGAACCGAACGTGTCCGCCGGGGAGTTGGAGGCCTTCGGAATCCAGGCGCTGCCGTAGCCAAGCGGCGATCCGAGACCCCATTCGCGGGTGGAGTACACATGCTCACGGCCTTTCGACAGCCACGCTTCGCTTCACGGCCAACGCCGGGCTTCACCCTGGTCGAGCTTCTGGCCGTGACCGTCATCCTGGGCCTCTTCGCGACCCTGGCCGTGCCCCGGTATGGACGCATTGTGGCCCGGCAGCGGGCCGACGCCGCGGCCACCCGCCTGGCGCTGGACCTTCGCATGGCCCGCCAGCACGCCCGGACCTACAGCCGAAGCCAGAGCGTCATGTTCAACCTCGCCGTGCATGAATACACGTTGCCGAACGTCCCGGACCTCGACCATTCCCAGCGCGACCACCAGGTGCGGCTGGCGGCCTCGCCCTACCACGCCACCCTGACCAGCGTGAACTTCGGCGGCAAGACGTTTGTCACGTTCGACGGATACGGAATCCCCAAGGCGTCGGGACAGGTCAACCTGACCATCGGCGTGGAAACCCGAGCCGTGCTTGTCTCGGCAACGGGAGAAGTGACGATCCAATGACCACGCGGAGACACAACCCGCCGGCCCGAGGCCTGACCCTCGTCGAGCTGGTCATCAGCATGACGCTCATGACGCTCCTGACCGCCGGCATCGTCTCCGCCGTCGTCCTCGCCTCCCGCGCCATGCCGCCCGGCGGGGCCGCGTCGCAGACCGGCAACGCCGCAACCGTCGCCGCCGATCTGGCCGCCGAACTTGCTTGCGCCCTGTGGTTCACCGAGCGCACCGCCACGGCCGTCACGTTCGCCGTGCCCGACCGAGATGGAGACGGCACGCCGGACACCATCCGCTACGCCTGGACCGGCACCGGCCAGCCCCTGACCCGCGCATACAACGGAGGCGCCCCCGTCACCGTCCTGGGCTCCGTCCAGGCTTTCGATCTCGACTATCGAACGCAAATCCGGATCGAGCTCGGGCAACCGACGCATGTGGAAAGCGAAGAGTTGATCCTGGCCTACCACTACCCGGTCGGCGGCAGCCTCAACGATTACCCGATCGAGGGCGCCAAATGGGCAGCCCAGTACTTCGTGCCTTCGCTGCCCGCCGACGCCCTCTCCTGGTCGGTCACGCAGGTCTCCATCGTCGCCATGGCGGACGGAATGCTGAATAACGGTTCCATGTGGGTGCAGATCCGAACGGCAGACGACTCGGGCAGACCCACCGCGACCGTCATCGACGAGGTGCTCCTGCTCGAGTCCACCCTCTCCTACAGCATGCTGTGGCGTCACTTGAGCTTCGCCAATGCCGCCGGGCTCAGTCCGACCAACAGGTACTGCATTGTGCTGAGGTTCCAGTCCGGACCCAAAGCCGGCAAGGTGCAGCACGAGAACCACGGCGACCGAACCCTCCCGGGCCACTTCCTCACAACCGCCAATGCCGGAAGCGCCTGGACCGCCGACCCGGATCAGGACCTCGTCTATGCCGTCAAAGGGCGTTACATTACGGAGTCGCCGCCCACCGAAACACAGATCCGTTACCTTTGCGAAATCGGCATCGCGCTGCAACTGACGGGAGATGCATCCTCGCGCATCGAAACCGCCGCCGCAATACTGAATCAGCCGGAGATACCGAATTGACCAGGTCCCGCCCGCGCTTGACCCTCTGGGATTTCCGCCGGCCCCGCCGTGCCCTGACGCTGGCCGAGGTCGCGATCTCGTCCGTCGTAGTCGCCACCATGCTCTGTGCCGCATTGAACACCCTGGGCGCCTCCGCCACCGCACGCCGCCTCAACGCCGACCGGGCTCGCGGCCTGCTCCTGGCCGAAGCCCTGATGACGGAAAGCCTCAACCAGGCTTACCGCGAGCCGCAAAACGTATCCATCGCGTTCGGCCCGGAAACAGGTGAGACCGCCGGAGGCGCCCGCAACGCGTTCGACGACGTAGACGACTACCACGGCTGGAACGCCGGTCCACCGACCCAGGCTGACGGCACCGCCCTCACCGGTTTTGCCGACTGGCGGCGGACCGTGAACGTCGTCTGGGTCCAACCGGACAACGTCGCCCAGACGTCCGGGACGGAATCCGGCGTCAAACGGATCACTGTGACCACCTCGGTCGGCGCCCGAGAGGCGGCCTCCCTGACGGCCGTCCGGTCGTGGGGCAACTCGCCCCCTCAAGCGACGGCCAACGTCTCGTCCGGCTGGTCCATCGGTGAAAAAGTGTTTGTCTATCTCGGCGATTCGGTGGAGTGCGACGCGACCGATTCCTTCGATCCGGACGGTGACACGCTGACCTACTTCTGGAACTTTGGGGACGGTCACATCGCAACAGAGGAATCACTGGACTACGAGTATCAAGCGCGGGGACTGTATACCCTCAAGCTTACGGCCTACGACGGCCGGGGCGGCGTCGGGTACGACCTCCGCCAGATTGTGGTCGGAGAGTGATGGAATGCAGCGTCACGCGCAAACCCGGCGAAGAGGCAGTGCGTACGTCATGGTGCTCGGCGGCGCCCTGATCGTCTCCATGCTGGGTATGTCCGCTCTGTATGCCATGCGGATCGCCCGGCGCGGGGCCGAGGGCGCGCTGGCCGCCGCCCAGGCCCGCCTCCACGCCCGCTCCGCCATCGAGCTCGGCCTGCTCACCATCACGCAGAACGACGACTGGCGCACCGACTACACCTGCGGCGCCTGGGCCACCAATGCACCCATCGGCGCCGGAAAATACACGCTGATCGTCACCGAATCCGACGCAGACCTGAATGAAACAGACGTATGCGCCGCACCCCAGACGAACGGAGACGCCTTCTCCGGACAGCCCTGCCGCTCCGTCGTGTTGACGGCCTGCGGGTACCAGGGCCGGGCCCGCCAGGTCCTCCAGGTCACCCTCCAGCCGGGCGCCGCCAACGTGGACCCGCTCGCCGACGCGATCACCACCCTTGGACCCGTCGCCTGGTGGCGACTCGGCGAAGACTCCAACAGCAGCCCGGCCGCCGACGCCATGAACCTTCAAAACGGCACGTACCGGAACGACCCCCAGACCGGCCGGCGCGTCCCGTTTCGATGCGACACCGCCGTACGCCTCGACGGCACGAATGATCTCGTGGAAATCCCCCACCACAACGCCTTCCTGATCAACAACGGCTCCATCCTGCTGTGGTTTAGCCCCACCGGCAGTATGTCCGGCCTGCGGGGTTTGTTCAGCAAGGCATGGTTCGGGAACGCCAAGGGCGGCGATGTTTCGATCTGGATTCAGGACGGCGAGATCTACGCAGGGCTGGAAGACACATCCACCGCGTACTTCGTCAACGGCGGAGCGTTGTCTGCAAACGACTGGTACCAGGTCGTCTTCACCTTTGGCTCCTCCGGAATGCATCTCTACATAAACGACGAGGAAGTCGATTCGGACCCCTACACCGGCGGCCTGGGAACGAGTGCCGGAGGAATGGGCAACTCCGAGCCGATCGCCCTGGGTGTGACCCTCGGATCGTCCGAGCCGTTCTCCATCGAGGGCTGGACCAACCCGTTCCGCGGCCATATCGACGAAGTGGCCATTTTCAGCCGCGTCCTCTCCGCCGATGACGTGGCCGCCTTGTACACGCTCGGCTCGCTCACAGCGCCCACCTCGATGCGACCCGAGCCCGGCACCTGGCGCCCCGTCGTCGACGACTGACCCGCCCACCTCCTTCGTCCCTCCGTCCCTCCGTCCCTCCGTCCCTTCGTCCCTTCGTCCCTCCGTCCCTCCGTCCCTGCGTCCCTTCGTCCCTCCATCCCTCCGTCCCTCCGTCCCTTCGTCCCTTCGTCCCTTCGTCCCTCCGTCCCTCCGTCCCTGCGTCCCTGCGTCCAAATCAACCCGACCCTTAAACCTTCCGATACCTCCCTCAACGTGGAGTTACAGGACGTACCCGCCCGCTTCCGACCGGGCGGCCGTACGACCGATAACCTGTCGCCTACCCAGGAGGTCTCCGATGTCTCTCGAACGACCGGCCTCTCGCCTGCTGCGACCGCTGCTGCTCGCCCTCGTGCTGGCCACCTGTGCCCGCGTCTGGCTCGGCCCCGTGGATTGGCTCCCCGAGGCCCAGGCCCAGCTCCCGGACACGGCCAGGCAGCGATTGGACCAACTGGCCGAAGCCCGCCGTACCAACGAACTGCTGACCGAGTTGATCGGCATTCTGCGGACGCAGACAATTAAAGTCACCCTCGAAGGTTCCGATAAGAACGGTACGCCGTTACCGGGCGTGCCCCGGGGTCCGGCGCCTCAGCCCGCGCCACAGGCCGGGCGATAGCGATCACACGGAACGGCCGCACGTGCGTGTTGTGTCCGCGAGCGAGGCTTCATGAAGCGAAGGGACAACGGGTCCGTGAAACGCCTGCCGCATTGCATGTTGCTTGGGGTCCTGCCGGGCATCGTTCTGGGCGCGGCCCACGCGCAGGGGCCCGCGACCCCCGAAATGCCGCTCAACGGAAACGTGGTGCATGTGACCGAGCAGGGCCGGGTCCAGATGCACGTGGACAACGTGCCGCTGGCCACCGTTCTGCGCATGCTCTCCGTGCAGAGCCGACGCAACATCGTGGCCACCCCGGCCGTGCAGGGCTCTGTCACGGCGAACCTCTTCAACGTCACCCTGGAGGAAGCGCTCGACGCCGTCCTCCTGTCCAACAACGCCGGATACCGCGTGGCCGGCAACTTCGTGTACGTGTATACCCACGAACAGCTCGCCCAGCTCAGCGCGGCCGAAACGCCGCTGGAAACGCGCGTGTTCACGCTCAACCACATCCGGGCGGCCGACGCCCAGACCCTGCTGGCCCCCCTGCTCAGCTCCGACGGTTCCCTCACCGTTTCGCCGGACGCGGAGACCGGCATCGCCTCGACCCCGGACGAAGCGGGCGGCAACACCCATTCCGCGCACGACCTGCTCATCGTGTACGACCGGCCGGCCAGCGTCGCCCGCATCGCCGAAGTCCTCCGCCAGATTGACGTGCGCCCCAGACAAGTGCTCATCGAGGCTACCATCCTCCGCGCCCAGCTCAGCGAGGACAACGCCCTGGGCATCGACTTCACCATCACAGGCGGCGTGGATTTCGAGATGCTCACCGCGCAGTCCACCGGCGTGACGAACCTGACGCTTGGCGACCTGCCCACGAATCGGTTCGGAAGTTTCAACAGCAACATTACCACGGACTTCACCGGCGCCGTCCCGCCCGGCGGTATGACCCTCGGCATCATCAAGGACCACGTGGCCATCTTCGTCCGGGCGCTCGAGGGCATCGCCGACACCACCGTCATCGCCAACCCGAAGGTGCTCGCCCTCAACAAACAGCGCGGCGAGGTGATCGTCGGCCGGCAGGACGGCTACCCCATCGTCATCACGACGGAAACCACGTCCCAGCAGACCACCCAGATGCTGGAGACCGGCACCCGGCTGATCTTCCGGCCCTTCGTCGGCGACGACGGCTGGGTCCGCATGGAGCTCCACCCGGAGGACAGTCGCGGCGAGGTCGTGGGCACCCAGCCCCAGAAGGAAACCACCGAAGTCACCACCAACGTGATGATCCGCGACGGCCAGACCATCCTCATCGGTGGCCTGTTCCGCGAATCGACCCGCAACGCACGCGGCCAGGTCCCCGTGCTCGGCAACATTCCCATCATCGGCCCGCTCTTCCAGTCCCGGCGCGACACCACCGACCGCGAGGAGGTCATCATCCTGCTCACCGTCCACATCGTGCAGGATGACGCCTACGCGGAAGCCGGCGAACAGGAGCTGGACGCCATCGAACGCATCCGCGTGGGCACGCGGCGCGGCATCCAGTGGACCGGCCGCGAGAAGATCGCCCAGTACCACTACCACAAGGCCCTGGAACACTACGCGGCCGGAGAAGACAAGGACGCCCTCTGGGACGTCCGCATGGCCCTGCACAACAACCCCCGCTTCTACGACGCCATCCTTCTCAAAGAG
>CAZPHH010000036.1:0-44916 GCA_964586145.1 uncultured Phycisphaeraceae bacterium
AGCGGGTGATCGGACTTGAACCGACGACATTCACGTTGGCAACGTGACGCTCTACCACTGAGCTACACCCGCAACGGGCTCGGCCGCCCGGCCAGAGGCCGGACGCGGCCACCGTGCTTACTGTTACCCCCCAGCCCCCGGCTTGTCAAGCGTTTGGCGCCCGATTCCCCACCCCGGATCGGCGGCGGCGCTCCGCCCGGGGGATCCGTCCCGGAAGCTTGACCCAGCCCGGACCCTACGACGTTGGCCGGGGCATGTCGAAGGTGTCCGTCGTTCGACAGTACGAGGAACGCCCCATCCGGCCAATCGCCTTGAGCTTTGCCGGGTCCACAGCGCCGTCACGCGCCAGCACGCGGTCCTCCACGTGGATCGCCACCACCTGCCCGAAAATCACGCTTCCCGCGCCGGGCTGCTTGCCGAACCGCTTGATCTCCACCAGGTTGCATTCCATGTTGACCGGGGATTCGCCCACCAGGGCGGCACGCACGAACCGCGCCGGTTCCGGCGTCAACCCGGACACCGCAAACTCGTCCACGTCCGGCGGATGGTCGAACGAACACTTGTTCATGGCGGATGCCATGGACTCCGTCACCGCGGCCACCACAAACTCGCCCACCGCCTCGATGTTGTGCAGAGTGTCCTTGCCCGATCCGTCCCGGCGCAACGACGGGGCAAACATGACCACAGGCGGATTGGCCGACACCATGTTGTAGAAGCTGAACGGGGCCAGGTTTCGCACAACATCGGCCGACAGCGTGGAAACCAGGGCGATCGGCCTCGGCTGCACAAACGAGATGGCCAGCTTGTAGATGTCGCGCCAGTTCGTGCCGTACTTGCGGGTGTCCAGGAACATACGCTGCCTCACCGAAACCGGGCTCGGAGGTACGTCCGTTCTCCGATCCGCGGCACCTCCAACCGGCTGCGGCATGGTAGGTCCGCCCGCCCCACCACGCAAGGCGAAGAGATGGCCCCCGCTGGTCCGGAGGCTCGTTCCGTTCGCGGTTTCCGGGTACGATCGTGCAATGGCCTGCGGGCCGGACGCATGGAGATGATCGTATGACGCCTGTACGAGTCGTGGACCTTCGCAGTGATACCGTAACTCGACCGAGTCCGGCCATGCGCCGGGCCATCGCCGAAGCCGAGGTGGGAGATGACGTGCTGGGCGACGACCCGACGGTGCTGAAGCTCCAGCAACGCGTGGCCGATCTGCTGGGCAAGGAAGCCGCCCTGTACGTCCCGTCAGGCACGATGGCGAACCTCACGGCCCTGCGGGCGCTCACCGAGCCGGGTGATGAGATCATCGCGGATGCGGACAGCCACTTCTACAACTACGAGTCCGGCGGCGTGTGCGCCGTGGCCGGTTGTTCGGTGCGGCTTCTGGTCGGTGAGCGCGGCCGGTTCGGTCCGGACCAGGTGCGGTCCGCGATTCGGCGGGCGATGTCTCACTTTCCCCGGTCGCGGGTCGTCGTGATCGAGAACACGCACAACCGCGGCGGCGGGGCCGTCTGGACCCTGGAGCAGGTCGCGGGAATCCGACACGTTGCAGATGAACTGGGGCTGAAAGTGCATATGGACGGGGCCCGCCTCATGAACGCCTGCGCGGCCACCGGCCGAAAGCCGGCCGAATACGCCGCCCTGGCCGAGACCGTCAGCATGTGCTTCTCGAAGGGGCTGGGGGCGCCCGTCGGCTCTGCCGTCGCGGGTACTGCGGAGATGATCTCCCGCGTGCATCGGTTCCGGAAGATGTTTGGCGGCGGGATGCGCCAGGTCGGCATTCTGGCGGCGGCCGCTCTGTACGCCCTGGATCACAACGTCGATCGACTGGGCGAGGACCACCGGAACGCTCGTCGTCTGGCCGAGGGGTTGGCGGAGATTCCCGGCATCACGGCCCGCCCCGAGCATGTGGACACGAACATCCTCTTCTTTGACCTGGACGAATCGCTCGGTGCGGCTCCGGATTTCTGCAACCGCATGAGGGAGCGCGGGGTGTGGATGCTGCCGGAATCAGCGAGCCGGGTGCGAGCGGTGACTCATCTGGACGTGTCCGCCGATGACGTTGAACATGCCATTGCCGTGTTCCACGATGTCGCCGCTGTTTGAGTCGTGCCCGTGTCTTCGAAGATCAGCATCGGTCGGTCCAGGGGGAAGGGGCCGCGGCTCAGCACACGCGGTGCAATGACGTGCTTCACGAACTCCGCCCTTGTGGCGGCCACGTGTCCGCCGTTCCACCCGTACGCGGCGTAATTGGGCATCCACGGCAGATTGACCACCTTCGCATACTCGCTTCGCCTGCTCTTCGGCACGCTCGGCGGAATGCGAAAGCCGGTTCGACCCGCGGCGGAGCCTGTCTCACCGTCCGCGGTGATGACCAGCGAGCTGAGGATCAGGTCGTGCGGGCTGCACGTGGCGTACAGCGCGCGGCGGACGTGTTGCAGCGCGGGCGTCAGGTCGCGATTCGCATACACGGATGAGGAGAACAGCACCACCGTGTCCACGTCGGTACCCTCGGGCAGACGCTCCAGCGCGTTCACGATAACGGCCGTTCCGGCCGACAACCCCATGACGTGGATCTCGCCCTCCGGGTCGTCACGCCGCAATCGCACGATGCGATCCGCCAGCCCCTGTGCCTTCAGGCCGCTTCCGGCAACCAGCAGGTGGTCTGTCCCCCACCCCAAAAAGGATGTCCACACATAGCCCTGGAACCGCCCGTCGTACCCGGCCGACCGCAGCCCGTTCCTCACGTTTCCGCCGGCCGTGAAATGGCCGGCCCCGTCCAGGAAGAGGACAACCGCCGACGGCCGGGACGCGCGCCCACACCCGGCGGCCATCGCCAGGGCACAGACCACGCCGCACATCGCCGGGCAACGAGCGCCGCGCCACACGCGACCGCGCAGCACTCGTGCAGTATCTTTGTCAGGAATCCGAACGCGCATCATTGTCCTTCTCACTCCGTGGGGCGGGGTGATCCTCCGTCTGCCCCGCACCGACGTTCCCCTGCTCGATCACGAGAGTACCCGCCAGCAGATCGCCCAGGCGTTGCCGCTTGCGCGTCAGCAGAATCAGCACCAGCGACGGCAACAGGTCAAAAACCGGAAACATTTCCACAAGCCGCAGCAGGTTCCGAACCGCGACCCGCAGGAACCCGCACGGGTGTCCCTGCTCGTCGGCCACGCGGCAGCGCATGACCCGCTTGCCCGGTGTCGCCGCCACTGTCGCCTCGAATACGGTGCAGTACGCGGTGAAGATCCCAACGGCGGCCAGCCAGTTCCAGAACAGGTCAAACGACAGCGCCATCGCGGCTGCATCGGCCGGAATCGTCGACTCCATCTGTGCCTGGAGAACCGTCAGATGCGGCTGGAGGAACGGATACAGCAGCGGCGCCGTGATCAGGACATCCAGCGCGAACGCCGCGGCACGCCGCCCCACGCCGACGATGGCCTGGCGCTCGCCCAGCGCGGCAGGTTCCGCGATGGCTCGCCGTCGTCGGATCAGCACACCCAGCAGCAGAACCGTCAGAACCGCGTACGGGCCGGCCAATCGCATCCGGTTGCTCAACCGGAACCCGGTCGGCGGAAGCAATGCATCCACGACGGCCACCGGCTCCACCGGCTCGCCCGCGGGCGACCAGAGCCCGACGTGCAGGGCCGGGCCGCTCGCGTGCGGCCCGACGAACCCCATCGCCAGATGGCTGCCCAACACACCGGCGAAGACCGTTTCCGAACCCAGGTCAGCGATTGCCTCGAGCTCGCGCGTGACCCACGTGCCCGATTCCCATCGGCTCAGTTGCAGCACCGGCGGTGCTTTTCGCTCCCCCGACACCGAGGACAGTATCAGCGTTTCCCCGTCGCAGCAGACGACGTCCAGCACCGACATTCCATCTACACCGGCAACGGGGGCCGGAGCCCCCCACTCCTCCTCCGCACCCGTCAGAGACCAGAGCCGGTCGCCCCCTCCTTCACCAACGAAGAACACCGCGGTCTGTTCGCCATTCACGCACAGCCACAGCCGCCGGGGAGCCGCGAAGTCCGGCGGGAAATCTCGCCGGCGCACCCACCTCCTGTCCGCATATCGAACCAGGCCCAGCGAGGCACTTCTCTCCGCTTCCACCTCCGCGGGGGCGCTCGTGGTCATCTCGGCGTCCGTGGTCGTGTCCGCCTGCGGCCAGGGGACCTCCGCGGCCACGGCACCCGGCACCACCGCGTGCAGCGTGCGGGACGCGGCGTCCACCGCCATCGCCAGCGGCACCGCGTTCCGTGGCAACGGCAACTCCACCCGCTCGTCGCCCACCCGCATCACCACCGTCTCGCGGACGCGCAGACTTCGATGCGTCCCGTCGCGGAAGATCAGATGCACCGCGTCCCCACTCGCGACGGCCCACGCAATGTTGCCGCCCAGCCCCGGCGTCGCGACCGCCGCGAACCCTCCGTCCTCCCCCGACGCCCGGCGAATCGCGAAGGATGCGATCACCTTGTTGGTGGCCGTATCCGTCCCTACGCGGTACACCCACAGGCACTCGCTGCCGCCGGCCATTCCAAATCGCGGCGCATCTACTGCCGCCCGCGCCACAGCGCACGTCGCAACGATCCCCACCGGCAGCAGCCACTGCCATGCGTGTCGGGGGTACCGTCTGCAAGTCGGAGGAGACAACCGCGACATGCCCATGCCGCCATTATCGAACCCCTCACCCTGTGGTCAAGCCGCACCCGCAGCGGTGTGCCGCCAATCCTGAACCACACCCTGCCCTTCACGCACACCGTTCCAGCCACTCGGCCGTACGCGTGGGCCCCCTATCGCTCCAGCACGGAGTCAGCAATCGTGACCCCTTCTTCGACCTGCCGCCCCATCGTCCAGCGCCTTCCGAAACCAAGCCGGGGGCCGAGTTGCGTGCCCCGCTGCGTCTGCGAACGCGTGTTCCGTGTATCCGACCACCACTTCGGCGCCGGACGCCGCATGCACGATCCTCACGTCGAAACGGACTCGCGCCCGTCCGCTCATGCCCGCGCGAGTGGTGATCTCCAACTCGTCGTCATAACGCGCGCGCCCTCGATACGACAGGTGCGCTTCGATGATCGGCAGGTACACGCCACGGGCCTCCATGTCCGCGTACGGCTGTCCGATCATCCGCAGGTACTCCGTCCGGCCGCACTCGAACCACTCCAGCGCCCGCGCGTTGTAGAACGTGCCCATCTGGTCCGTCTCGCCGTACCGCACCCGCAGCCGGGTATCACTGACACCATCACTCATGGTCCCGGGTCTCCGTATCCGTTCCGGCCGACCCCCGCGCCCCGGCCCCCGCCCCGCACCGAGGTCGGCCCAGTCTGCCGGCGCAACAGAATCCACGTTTTCAGCACTGCCCCGGCCATAATCGTTTGACGCTCCAGCGATTATGTTGTATACTTATCGGTCTGCATCGTTCGTTCGCGGGGACTCATAGCCTGGTATTGGCTTTCCGGAACACAAACGAGAAAAAAGGGCCAGAACTACAGTGTTTCAGCGTGCAGACACTCGGCGCGGCAGACAAGGCTAAGCTGTAAGCCATTGGATAACTTCGAATCGGTCAAAGAGAAAGTCCGGCAGGCGGTCAGCCTGGTGGAAGTGGTGTCCGAACACGTGGCCCTCCGGCCCGCCGGACGATCACTCAAGGGACGGTGTCCATTCCACCAGGAGCGAACGCCCTCCTTTAACGTGACACCAGACCGAGGCATTTTCAAGTGCTTCGGATGCGGGGTAGGCGGGGACGTCTTCAAATTCGTGCAACTTATTGAAAAAGTTGACTTTATGGACGCGCTCCGGATGCTGGCCGATCGGGCCGGCATCGAGATGCCCGCCTTGCGCCTCGCCAAGTCACAACGGGCGGACGAGCGTGGCCCCTCGCGCGCTGATATCGCACGACTCAACGCATGGGCGTCCTCCGTCTATCAAAGGGCCCTCAAAGCCGCCCCGGTCGAGGCCCCGGCCCGGCAGTTTCTGGAGGCCAAGGGGCTCTCGCACGCCTGCGCTGAGGCCTTCGGCCTTGGATTGGCTCCGTCGGACGGGAACCTGCTTCTCCGAGCCGTTATCGGCACCCGGTTCGATCCGCAATGGCTTGTCTCGGCGGGGTTTGTGGCTTCCGGTGAGCGAGGCGACCGCTACGAGGTATTTCGAGACCGCCTGATGTTCCCGATTCGGGACACCATGAACCGCGTCATCGGATTCGGTGGCCGGACTCTGGCCGACGCCAGGGCAAAATACATAAACTCTGCCCAGAACGACCTTTTCGACAAAGGGCGCAATCTCTATGGGCTTGACTTGGCGCGTCCGGCGATTGTCGAGTCTCGCTCTGCCATTGTGGTTGAGGGCTACACGGACTGCATGGCGGCTCATCAGCACGGGTTCACCAACACCGTGGCAAGCCTGGGGACCGCCATGACGGACGCCCACGCCGCCCTCCTGTCCCGGTACTGCGACTCCGTGATCCTTCTTTTCGACTCGGATCTGGCGGGGGAGACCGCGGCCGACCGGGCACTGGCGGTTGCGATGCATCAGGGCCTGCGGGTGAAGCTGGCCCGGGTTCCGTCCGGAAAAGACCCCTGTGATTTCCTGCAACTTGAAGGTGCAGAAGGATTTGGGAGCGTATTGAATTCGGCCGAGGACGCGCTAGGATTCAAGTGGAAGCGGACACTCACCCGGTTCGCTTCGCCGTCCGGGGGGACTGACCGGCGTGCGGCAATGGCAGAGTTCATCTCGTTCATCGCCGACATGGGCCGACACGGGGCGGTGGACGCGATTCAGCGGGGGCTGATCATTAACGAGGTGTCCCGGGTGGTCAACTCGCCGCCCGAGGACATCCAGCGGATGCTCGTCCAGGCGGGGCGTCGGAGGGCCGCACGTCCGGGTGTCGAGGCCCAGGAGCCGGCGACCGCAGAAACGCGGATCGGCAGCATACGTGTGCAGCCCAGTGACGCGGAACAGGCGGCGTTGGTCACAGTGCTGGAGGTTCTGCTGAACGCGCCGAGCTTGTGGCCCGAGGCGTGCCAGGAGTTCGAGCCGAACCGTTTTCGCGACGCCGCGTTGCGGGAAATCGGGGAGCGGGTTCGCGAGTGGGCGGCCTGCTCGGGGGATCGTGGGATGGGGGGGTTGTTGGGGTCCATCGAGAGTACGCAAGAAGCCTCGCTGGTCACGGACCTGCTGGTCCGCGGTGAACGGCGTGGTGATTTTCAGGAGACCTTGCGGTCTGCCACGGTACGGCTGGAACGGATCCGCGCAGAGCGTGAAGGCCGATCGGCCGCGGCGCGTCTGTGGACGGAAACGGCAGAGGCGCCGGGGGATTCGGACGCGCTCCTGCGTGAGTTCGGGAACCTGACGGCGCGATTGGCCCGCGACGGGACCGGCCGGCCGTTTTCGCGACGCCTGGCGGAGGATCACGAGGCGTCGCCGCAGGAATAGAAGACCGCAGGGCGGGTTTTCGCGATTGGAGGTTGAGCAGAAACATGGCCGCAGCGGAAGGAGTTTCCTCACAAGTTATCGTCGACCCGATCGAGGCTGCCGTGTCCGATTTGTTGGAGCGCGGCAGGAAGCGCGGGTACGTCACGTGGGAGGAGATGAACGAGCGGCTGCCGGACGAGGCCGTCTCTCCCGACAAGCTCGAAATGATCATGCTGACCTTCGACAAGGCGAGCGTGGAGATGCTCGACGAGTTGGAGGCAGAACGGATCGAGGCCTCGCGACACGGCAAGGGCGGCCCGGTCCGGTTTGACAAGAAGCAGGCGGAACAGGACGTTGAGGACGCCCACAAGGAAGACCTCACCGTGGTCGAGGGCACGGGTCGCCGCATCGACGACCCGGTGCGGATGTATCTCACCCAGATGGGTGAAATTCCGCTGCTCACCCGCGAGGAGGAAGTCCGGCTGGCGAAGAAGATCGAACTGACGCGCATGGCGTTCCGCCAGATGGTGCTCGAGAGCAACTACTGCGCGTCCCAGGCGGTCGACATTCTGCAGCAGGTGTATGACGGCACGCTGCCCTTTGACCGCACCATGAAGATCTCCACGTCCGAGCAGATGGCCAAGGCCACGATCCTGCGCCGGATGCCGGGGAATCTGGCCACGGTTCGGGCCCTGCTGGCCAAGGACGAGGAGGACTGGGTGGGGCTGCATCGGGGCCGGGTGGCGGCCGCCACGCACAAGAAGACGGTCGCCCGGATGAACCAGCGCCGTCGGAAGGTGTCGAAGCTGCTGGAGGAGTTGTCCCTGCGCACCAGCCGCATCACGCCGCTGATGAAAAAGCTGATCGGCCGGTACCGCAAGATGAAGTCGCTGGAGCGGCGGTTGGCCGAACAGGCGAAACGGCAGACCGTGCCGGACGAAGACCTGCAGGGCATGGAGGACGAGCTGAGCGGTATCGAGTCGCTGGTGCTGGAGAGCAGCGACGAGCTGGCCAGGCGCCTTCGCAGCATCCAGCGGGTCTTCTCCGAGTATGAAGACGCCAAGCGCAAGCTCTCCGGCGGAAACCTCCGCCTGGTGGTGAGCATCGCCAAGAAATACCGCAATCGCGGGCTGAGCTTCCTGGACATCATCCAGGAAGGCAACACCGGCCTGATGCGGGCGGTGGACAAGTACGAGTACAAACGCGGCTACAAGTTCAGCACGTACGCCACGTGGTGGATTCGCCAGGCGATCACGCGAGCCATCGCCGACCACGCCCGGACCATCCGCATCCCCGTCCACATGATCGAGACCATGAGCCGGCTGCGCAACATCAGCCGCCAGCTTCTGCAGGAACTCGGTCGCGAGCCGACCATCGACGAGATCGCCACGCGGGCGGAGATGCCGGTGTCGGAGGCTCGGCGCGTCCTCAAGATCAGCCGGCACCCGATCTCGCTGGATCGCCCGGTCGGCGAGAGCGAAGACTCGTACTTCGGCGACTTCATCGAGGACGAGCGGGCGGAATCGCCCCTTTCGTCGGCGGGCAGCGAGATGCTGAAGGACCGCATCGAGGAAGTCCTCAAGACGCTGACCTATCGCGAGCGGGAAATCATCAAGCTGCGATACGGGATCGGCGACGGATATACGTACACCCTCGAGGAGGTGGGCAAAATCTTCAAGGTGACGCGCGAGCGGGTCCGCCAGGTGGAGGCCAAGGCGATCCGCAAGCTCCAGCACCCCGTGCGCTCCCGCAAGCTCGAAGGCTTCCTGGAGAAGGACAGCGAGATCGGGCAACTGCAGTAGAAGCGACGCAGGCACGCAGGCACGAAGGCACGGAGGCACGAAGGGACGATGCGGGCGTCGCCCGCAAAGACGAAGCAGGGTCCGCCGTGCGGACTACTTCTTCTCGAGGACCGCACGATCGGCGGTCCTCGTCCCAGCCCAAACCATAGCACTTCCGACACGGTCCTCGCCGGGGCTGACCCCTGCGCCCGACCCCGAGGCGTCGATGAGGTTTGCTGCGGGCGCAGCCCGTGAATCAGAGACCCTCCCCTCTCACTTGCCGCCCTGAAGGGGAGGAGGATGGCGGATTGTGAAGTCCGGCATTACCATTGCCCCCGAACTCGCATCAAAGGACTACGACAGTGACAGGGGGAGCCCGGCATGGCACGACCGGACAACGCCGACAGACCCACGCTGGACGACGTGTACGCGAGAAAGTGCATCCGCGCCCTGCTCGTTTCGCTCTTGGTCCTCGGCGTGTGCTGGTGGGCTTTCATCTGGTGCGTCGATAACGATTTCCTCGCCCTCGAACGGTGGGCCCGTGCCATCGGCGAAGAAGGGTTCGCCGGCATTGTCCCGTGGGTAATCGGCGTGCTGCTGGTGTTCCCGATGGCTGTTGGGTTCGCAGCGGTCCTGCACTGCCGCTCCAACTGGACTCGGACACGATGGTGGGGTTCCGGCGCGGCTGTCGCCGCTGGGCTGCTCGCGGGCTCAACGCTGCTCCGGACCTGGAGGGGAGCGCTCGTCCTGGTTGACCCCGCCGGGTCCCAGCGTTCTCTGCTTCCACCCGGTATGCTCAGGAATTGCACGGCCGCACTCGTGTTGCTGTCGTCATTCTTCTTTGCAGGCGGATACTGGAAGGCAGATCGCTTGTGGAGACGGCAGAGGGACAACCAGTGCCTCGCGTGCGGCTACGATCTGCGCGGCTCCCCGGGGGGCCGATGCCCCGAATGTGGTAGCTGTCGGCCCCTGACTGAGACCGATCGCGGCCCCGGACGAGAGTGAGGAGAGTGCGAGAGCAAGGTCAACGCCGAGCGGGGACCGGTCCCGTCCCCACCGGGGCACGGGTGTTTGGATCAACGATGGCTGCGGCCGAATTCGGTGCATCGATGGGACACACCTCCCCGAACGAGATGCATCAGCCGCCGAGGGAGGCCAAAGAGGACATCTGATTCTAAGCGAAAGCGGGAGGCTGGCGACGATCGGGAGCAGGAATTCTGCCTGGTGCTTCGTTCCGTGAACGTGCGAACTCATCCCACGGCAAAGGGAAGACCGCCTGGAATCGCAGCAGGCAGGGATGGCCTTGCAGGCAGAGGCAGAGACCGGCTGGAAAGCCGGTCCCACAGATACGCGCCGGTCCCACACAAGGGCGCCGGTCCCACAATACGTGCCGGTCCCACCGATACGCGCCGGTTCCGCAAATGTGCGCCGGTCCCATAGCGGAGGCCGGCCGCACAGCCGCGGGCTGAACGGCTGCCGGGCCAAAGGGGGCGGCGTCACGCGGCGGGGATGAGCCGCCACGTGACGCCGCTCTGTTACCGCCGACAACCCTTGCGGAGCGCCGTTCTAGAACAGCAACTGGAACTCCGCGAAGTCGTACAGGTCGACGTGGTTGTCGTTATTGACGTCGGCCACCGAACAGCCGCACCCGTAGGTGTCCTCCGGACCGGTGAAGCACGCCTCGAAGCCCGGATAGTCGTCCAGGTCCACGTCACCGTCACCGTCGGTGTCACCCTTGTCCGCGATCGGCTCGAGACAGAGAGGCACCTCGCAGGTGTTCCCCGCACCGTCCGTCACACGAACCGTGCCGTCGCCCGCCGTCAGCGGGTTCGTGAGGGAAACCGAGTACCGCACGATGGCATCCCCCGCCGCGGCGCTCGGATCCACCACCAGGGTCAGATTGCTTGCCCCCGCCAGCAACTCGACCAGGGCGATGCCCGAGTCGTGAGCCAGCGGCTCGGCCGCCCGCCCGTCGTATCGCGGCGGGAACGTGTCGGTGGTGATCAGCAGCGACCAGGAGTCAAACGTGCCGACGTAGTTCACGTAATCATCCACCACCTTCAGCGTGTAGGTCCCGGCGGCCGAATAGCCGTCCAGCGTGGACAGCAGGCCGTCTTCCGGCTGCCACGAGCCGGTGAACGGCGCCGCGGACGCGAGGTTGGAGATCACCTCTGCGGCCTCATCGTCCAGCGTGACATCGATGAAGTCGTTGCCCGTGCTGCCGCGGTCCGTGAACAGACCGATGAGCACCGGGGCGATCAGCGTCATGTCGATGTCCGTCGCGTTGGGATGCGTAATGTTGAAGGTGATGTCCACGTCCGTGATGATGTCGGTGTCCGTCACCGCGATGTCCGAGGTCACCCCGGCAAGGTTGTTGTCCGGAATGGCCACGGGAAGGTCGGTGCTGAAGTACCGCTTGGTCGTGTTGATGGCGCCCGTGCAGACCGGGCCGTTCGCGTCGATTTCCACCAGCACGTACGCCCGCAGGCCGCACCCGTCGGTCACCTTGACATACCCCCGCCCGTTCAACGCCGCGTTCACCAGCCCCACCGCGAAGTTGGCGCTGGCCGCCGGCAGGCTGTCGACGGACGTGATCTGCAGGTTGTCCGACCACGGGCCCAGCTCAATGGCAGCGACACCCGTATCGCCTGCCTGCGCGTCCGTGGCCGTTCCTTCGAATTCCATGGTGGCCGGGTTCACGCTTCCGGTCACGATGGGCAGGTTGTCATCGCCGGAGGCGGCGGCGAGGCTGATGGGGACCGTTGTGACGTTGGACGCCCCGTCGATGATCTCCAGGGTGCCGCTGCCTGGCTGCGAGGGGTCGACCAGCTCGACGCGATACTCGACGACCTCGTCGCCCGGCGTGAAGGAGGCCACCACGGCCAGGTTGGAGGCGCCGGCCGCGAGCTGAATCGTCGCGATGCCGGCCCCCGGGGCCAGGTCGAGGGCGCGGCCGACGTATCGCTCCGGTCCGCACGGATTCTTAAGCGTCAACGCCCAGCGGCGGAAACTGGCCCGCTGCGTGCTGCCCGCGAAATCGCGGCGGTCGATGACCTGCAGGTCCCAATCGCCGAACGCATCATCACCGGCCAGCCGGAAGAGCATATTGTCTCGGTTGTCCTTCGTGATGCCGTCGCCGAAGAATTCGCCGCGCCCGTCGGGCTGCCGCAGGCCGAGTGTGGCCAGGGTCCCCAGCGCCGGTTCGAGGTGAAGATCGGCGGATTCCGGCGCGTCGTCATCCAGGGTGATGTCGAAGCTGGCCTTGGTGTTGCCCACGGACGCTCGCTCGTCCATGCCGGTGCGGTTGATCAGCACCGCGGTCTCGCCGTTGTGCATGAGCCGGGCGGCGATGCGGCCCTGGTCCTGCGCATCGATCATGAGGTCCACCTCCACTTCGCCGACCCGGAACGAGTCGGACACGTTGATGGTGGATATCACGCCGACGGGATCATTGGACACGATGACCCCCTGGACCTCCTCCCGGAAAGTGAGGTCGGTGGTGGTCGATCCGCTGCTGTCCGGCCCCGCCGCGTCGACGTAGCCGTTGAGCGAAATGACGCTCTGGCACGTGTTCTGCTGCTGGTCGGTCGCGGTGACGAGGGCCGTCCCGTTCTGCGACGGATCGATCAGGGTGACCGTGTAGCTGACCGAGAGGTCGCCCGGAGCGAACCCCGGCGGCAGGATGAGCTGCACGTTGGTCCCGCTGGTCAGCACGACGGACGTGATGCCGTCGTCGTCCGTAACGGTGCCGTCGAAGCGCTGGGGGCCATCAAAGCCGGCGTCGATATCCAGCGACCAGCGCACCAGGGTGGCACCGAAGCTGTCACTCGATGAATCGTCGGCGACGTTAAGCCTCCAGGTGCCCTGGGCCTGCTCCCCGTTGAGTTTGACCAGGCCGATGGGGTCTTCGGGCTTCCAGGTGCCGGTGTACGGCGCCGCCGAGGAGAGAATCGGCATGATCGTCGCGGCGTCGTCATCGAACGTGGCGTCCGTGACGTCGAACGCCGAGCTGCTGCCCCGGTTGGTGAACAGCTCCACGCTGGTGCCGGTAGGGCTGATGAGGTAGACGTCCAAGTCGTTCGGGTCCACGGCATCGATGGTGAGCGTCACGTTCACGTCCGTGATGATGCCCGCGTCCGACACCACGATGGTCCCGTCGATGCCGGCCGGCGTGTTGTCCGGCACGTGGATCGGACCGTGCAGACTGAACGGCGAGCGGTTCGACAGGGTCGTGCCGGCGCAGATGGGGGCGCTCACGTCGATCTTCACGAACTGGCAGAGCGTGTTGCCCTGGCAGTCGGTGATCAGCAGCTTGCCCTCGCCGTTGGCGGCCGGGTTGATCGTCTCGAGGTCAAACGTGACCGTGGGATCCCCAGGGCTGAAGCTGAGGTTGGTGATCTGCAGGTTGGTGTCGTAGTAGAGCGACACGTCACAGATGCCGCTGTCGCCGGCCTGGTTGTCCGTGGCCGTCACGGCGATGACATCATTCACGTAGTCCGGCGTCAGCGTGGCCTGCGGGTCCAGTTCATCCGTCAGGGCCGGCGCCGCGTCGTTCAGGAAGATGGCCAACTCGTACGTCTTGGTCGGGCCGTACTGCGTAGAGCTCTGCTGCTCCACGCTGACGTAGTGCGTGCCCGTCACGCGAGCGACGAAGAACGCGCCCTGGGCGGGATAGTCCGGACCGTTCTGGATGGAGTTGGTGTCACGGATCTCGTCGAAAATCAGGTCGCCGTCCGGGTCGTACACCTTCACCGAGGCCGCAAACGCGTTGGCGTCGGAGCTCGGGGCGACGAACCCGTCGGCGTCACGCTCCGGGTCCCCGTCCAGGGCGATGAAGATGCGGTCTCCCGCGGTCGCATCGAACGCGTAGAAGTCCTTGTCACCATCCGTGAGGATGGTGCCGGCGTAGTAGAGCTTGCCGCTACGGTCCGCCGAGTCGATCGAGTCGTTCGGCTCGCACTCCGGCGCCGCCGGGCGCGAAGCCGGCTGCACGCCCACGTGCAGTAGGTAGCGGTGTACCACGTCTCGCGTCGTTCCGGCGCGGGCCACCCGTAGGTAATGCGTGCCGTCGGCCGTCATGCGCGAGCCGGCCAGGACCGGCGACGACGTGGCGTAAATGTACTCCAGGTCGTCGTAGAGGTCTCCCGCGCCGAGCCCGTGCCCGTCCTCCTTGTCAAATTCGATCAGCGTGGTGCCGTCGACGGCATAGAACCACATGTCCACGTCGATCGTGGTGTTTGAGGACCCGCCGTTGTTGGCCCACGCGTAGATGCGGTCGCCCTCCAGGCCCGTGATCGCGTAGTAGTCCTCATCCTCGGGGCCCTGCAATTGCCCGCCGTTGAGCGGCGTGGTGATCGGGGTGGCCGTCGCGGGCGTATCGTTCGGCTCAATCTCGCTGATCTCGTATCCGTACGCCGTATCCACGATCAGCGCGTACGTGCCCGTGACGCTGGCGCCGTTGTTCTCGTCCACCACGACCCAGTAGTCCTTGCCCGCCTCGAGCGTGACCACGACGAGGTCATGCTTGCCGCCGCCGGAGCCCGCGTTGTACGACGCCCCCAGGCAGCCGTCTCCTGGGAAGGGGCAGGAGTCGTCGATGTAGAGCACGCCGCTGAAGCCTTCGGACACCAGCTCAAACGCGTAGTCCCCGTCGGCCGGCGGACTGAAGAGGAAGACATGGTCGATGCCGGTGGCGGTGGTGGCCCGGGCCGTCGCACAGCGTCCCGACGTCTGGTCGATGAACGTGAAATCGTTCAGCGCCCCGTCGATGTTGTTCAGCACCGCGTACGGCAGCGACCCGGACGGCATGATCTCAATCGAGGCGCAGTCGTCCGGAATGACAGGAGACAACGTGTCGACGATCAGGGTGAAGGAGACGTTGTCGCGGGTCTCCAGGTTGTTGTCGACTCCGATGTGGTACGTTATGCCTGCGGTGAGTTCCACGTCGATATGAACCGGCCGCGCCGAGCCGGGCGCCCTGCGACCGCCCATATACACCGGCGTAGTGTCGAAGTCGGTGCCAACGTAGACACTCATCCGCCGCTCGCTGCTGCGGAGCGGGGCCCTCTGCCAGGGCAGAAGCTGGATGCGGTAGGTGTCCGTCACCGTCGGCGTAAAGCTGTAGTACACGTCCGGACCGTCTGTGTAGCCCGCCGTGATGTCCGGCAACTCCGGCGCACACGGCTGCAGGTGGTCCACCGCCCCTTCCAGGGTGCCGAAGATGACGATCGGGACCGCCGGTCCGATCACCTCGGCCCCGGCGGGCGCGTCGTTGGCCGGGACCGGCGGGGCTGCCATCGCGGCCAGGGGGATAACCCCAAGCAGCACCAGGGCGGCCACGCCCCCGGTACGTCTGTTGCAGAGCGTGCCGGGCACGCCTCTTTCCGTTTCTCGCATCGCATGGTCCTCCATAAACTGGAACAGGAAATCGGTAACTCGCCATATGACGTCACGCGCAACTGCCGCGCGCACGCACGACACCCGCGCGACTTGCCGCGCTCCGCACGTTCATCCGGACAGGGCTGTGCCATCCGGTCGATGACGCATACGATCTGGAACCTGGGATGGGTTCCCCGCACCCGACCTACACCGGGCACGAGATGCCAGTCCGCCACTGAACCACTGGTCAAAGCTCGGAGGAGTGATAGACAGACCCTCTGCAGGCTTCCAACGTCCTCCAGTCTAGTAGTAGACCGAATGACGGGAATAAGGTCAACCCCTTGCATCCGTTGTTTGTACAGCCGCTTGACCGGTTTGGCGGGAATCGTTCATTCGATTCTGCACCTGCGGAACGCCAATCCTGATACATCCGGTTGCGTTTGCCTCAGGGTTTGCCTATAGTGGTATTCCAGCAAGAGCGCGTCAGGTTCCATGATAGCTGAGAGGAGAGAGGCATACTGGCTGTGACGGACTGCCCGCGTGTGTAGGCCTGCGCCTGTCCCGGGTGTCGCAGCCCCGGCGCATCCGATGCTCCTTCCCCATCCACAGGTTTCGGAGACGAGAACCCGGTTTCCCCGCATTGGAGTTGACCCTGTGTCCTGCAAAACCCATCAGCGATCCGTTCGTACCATTCTTGCTGTAACTGCTTCTTTGATCTGCGTTTCAAGCGCTTCCGCCAACCCTGGGACGGTCGCGGATCTGTCCCAGATGCCCGCGTACTTCCACGACGTGACAGGTCCGCGTGCGTTCCTCCCGAGCGACGTCGAGTTTGTCGTTCGCGTCACGCCGCGCCCGGGGCGCTCCGGCGAACGCCCGGACACCCTGCCCGCACGCGTGAGCCCCCTGAGGCTGGCACCCGCGGCTGCCGCTCTGGAGGGACATCTGGAAAGACGCAATCTCTTCGTCGTGCGCGACGCCCCCAAGGGGGCGATCCAAAACGTCGCCGGCGTGGAGTACGTGCTCCCGCTACTGTACCTGGAAGACGATGACATCCCGATCTACCCGACAAACCGCGTCGCCGTCCAGTTTCGAGCCGGTGCTGATCCGCAATTGCTCTACCAGTTGGCGCTTACGCACGGCTTTGACGTCGAGAAGCGCGAACGGGGGGTGAACCGGTACTGGTTGACCGTGCGTGACGTAAGCCGCACAAATCCTTTGGCGCTGGCGAATTACATCCACGAGAACACAGAAATCGCAGAGTATGCGGCGCCCGATTTTGTGCTGCCTAAAGTCGCACTGGAGCCAGACCCGATTCTCGATCCGTACTATGCACTTCAGTGGCACTTGGATGGCGACGTTCTCAAGGGTGCGGCGGCCGGCAGCGACATTAACGCAGAAGCCGCCTGGGATTCGAATTACGGCGCAACGGCCCTGGGTTCATCCACGGTGCGGGTGTCGATCCTCGACGAATGCGTTGAAAAATGGCATCCGGATCTGTTCCCCAACTGGGCTGCCGGGCTGGACCTGGACAACGACCCGCCGGACGACGACCCGAGTCCGGACGGTGGCCAGCGGCACGGGACCGCCTGTGCGGGTGTCGCGGTGGCCGCCGCAAACAGCATCGGCGTCCGTGGCGCGTGCCCGAGTTGCGGCCTGATCGGCGTGAAGTTCTTCGGGGCCACGGTCGCAGAGATGGCTGAAGGCTTCTACTTCAGCATGGACCCGAACAACGACGGGGATCACAGCGACGGGGCCGCCGTTCTCAGCAACAGTTGGAGTTTCGCCAGCGGGACGCTGCAGCCTCCGGAGGTTGTCAACGCGATCAACACCGTGGCCACCACCGGGCGGAACGGAAAAGGCGTGCTCATTCTGTTTGCCGCGGGCAACAACGATCACACGGTCAACGGCGTGTCGGCCATCGCCCAACTGGCAACCACCATGGCGGTCGGCGGGACGAACAGCAACGCCCAGCACACGGAATTCAGCGACGTCGGGCCGGAGATCGGCATCACCACCCCCACGAACGACCGCGGTGACGACGGCGTGCGGTTCCCCTGGCTGGACATCGTGACGGTCGATAACACCGGCTCCAGCGGCTACAACGGGCTGCCGGACCTGGACTACACCAACGCCTTCGGCGGCACGAGCTCGGCCACGCCGCTGGCCGCGGGCATTCTGGCCCTGATCATCTCGCAGGACGAGAGCATGACGGCCGCTCAGGCCCGGGCGATTCTGCAGCACACGGCGGTCCGGCTGGACGAGCCGTACGGCCGGTTCGACCCGGTGACCGGGCACAGCCACCGCTTCGGGTTCGGACGGGCGGACGCGGGTCAGGCCATCGCGGCGGCGGCCGGGGGAATTCGGTGGCCGGACCGGATCAAGACCCTGACGGCCTCGCCCGTGGGCAACAACATCCAACTGGTCTGGACCCGCCCGCTGGACGATTACGAGTCGACGGTGGTGGTGAAGTCCAATACGCCCATCGACTGGATGCCCGAGGACGGGCAGACGTACTCGGTGGGCCAGGAGGTGGCACCGGGGGTGATCGTCATCTTCAACGGGCCGGATACCAGCTACACGGACCTCGGCGCGTTGACGGGCGCCTTTTTCTACGCTGCGTATCCGCGCAGCGCGTTGAATCGCTACGGGTTCGGGGCCAAGGCGCACCGCATTCGCGGCGGGGTGACCGTATTCTACGACAGTTGCGAAGGTGCATCGCCGCCCTGGACTCACGACGGCCCGGGCGACGAATGGGAGCGTGGCACACCGACCTCGGCGAACGGCATCTTCGGACAGGTGGTCGGGGGCAGCGGCCCGCTGGCGGGCATCCGGGGCGTCCGCGCCATCAACGGCAACAACTGCTGGGGCACGGACATGCGTTCCACGTACAATCCGAACGCGAACTTCTATCTGCAAACGCCGTTGTTGAATCTCACCGGTGTTACGGCGCCGGTGTTCCTGGAATACTGGGACTGGTGCCTTCTGGAAACGTACTACGACCGCTGTACGGTCGAAGTGGTCGACGCCGGCAACGCGTTCCTGGGCTACGTAGACGCCGACACCGGCGGCGATTACGACTGGACACAACGGATCTATGATCTGACGCCCTTCGCCGGTCAGCCGATCAAGATCCGCTTCCGCCTTCAGTCCGACGGGCTGCTGCAGCGTGACGGGTGGTTCCTGGATGAAATCCGGGTGACGGTGGCCGACAACGTGCCCATCCCGCCGACGGCGGATGACCTGTACGCGGAGACCCCGGAAAACCAGCCCGTGAACATCCAGCTCAAGGGGTCAGACCCGAACCCGGGCACCATCCTGCAATACGTGATCGCGTCGCTGCCGGCTCACGGCGCGTTGACGGACCTGAACGCCGGCACGCCGATCACCACGGTCCCGTACACGCTGGCCGCAAATGGAGCCTTCGTCACGTATGCCCCGTCGGCGGACTACCAGGGGCCGGACGTCTTTACGTATCACTCGTTTGACGGCGGCCTTCCATCCAACGAAGCCGCGGTCACACTGTCGGTGGGCACGCCGTTGCTCGTGTACGACTTCCCGCTGGATACGGACCCGGGCTGGCTGCGGGAAGCCTCGTGGCAATACGGCTATCCGCTGGGCCAGGGCGGCGATCCGCCGACGGCATACACCGGGATGCGGATCTACGGCTACAACCTGGCGGGCAAGTACGAGAAGGACCTTCCGCCGGTATGCCTGACCACGCTGCCCCTGAACTGCCGCGGGCTGACACGGGTCACGCTGTCTTTCGCCCGCTGGTTGGGCGTGGAGTCCAGCAGCTATGACAGTGCGTCGATCGAAGCCTCGACGGACGGCGAGCGATGGGAGACGGTGTGGCGGCACAGCGGCGCGAACCTCCAGGAGACTTCGTGGAGTCAGCAGTCTTACAACATCGGGGCCATCGCCGATGGTTCGCCGTTCGTTCAAATCCGCTGGGTCATGGGCCCGACGGACAGCGCCGACGAATACAGCGGCTGGAACCTGGATGACATCCGGGTCCTCGGCATCGGAACGCCCGAGGCGAACCAGCCGCCTCTGGCCAAACCGGCCTCCGTGGAAACCGGCCGGAATTTTGCCATGGACATCGCTCTGGAAGCGATTGACGTGGACAACGATCCGCTGGCCTACACCGTGGAGGCGTTGCCTGCAAACGGAACCCTGTGGGACCCGAGCGGGGGGACGATCACGGACGTGCCGTACACGTTGGTCGCCCCGGGCACAACGCTGGTGTACACGCCCGACCCGGAATATGTGGGGACGGACGTCTTTCGCTTCCGCGTTTTCGACGGAAGCCTCGACTCGAATCTGGCCCCGGTGACGGTGACGGTCCTGGACTTCGCGGACTTCCCCATGGAAGACGGGTTTGAGGACGGCCCGCCGCTAGCGCCGTATTGGCAGACAAACTCAACGAATGTCGGGTATATCAAGGTCACGGACGAGCACGGCCCGCAGGGCGACTACCACGTGGTGATGGCCTCGGGGGCGGAGAACGCGTTCAGCCTCAACGAACTCACGCTGGTCGCGGACCTCGAGGGCCACTCCAAGGTCCTCCTGCGATACGACTGGAAAGACTTTGACGATGAGCGGCACCTCGCCCCCGCATCCTGGCAGGGCTCGGCCCAGGGTGACGCCGTGGCCATCAGCGAGGATGGAATCCACTGGTACAAGGTCGCGGACCTCGTGAATCCCCGGGTGGCCGCGCCGGAGGCCGACAGCGACGGCCAGCGGGCCGACTTCTACCAGACGGTCACGCTCGATCTCGACGCCGCCGCGGCTGCCGCCGGCATCGCGTACAACCACACGTTCCGCATCCGGTTCCAGCAGTATGACAACTACCCGATCCCGTCCGACGGCATCGCGATCGACAACGTGCAGCTCATCCAGGGAACGGACGATCCGATCATCACGACGCCCGCCCTGCCGCTGGCGGTCCTGGGGGTGCCCTACGGCCCCGTGTCGTTGACCGCCGCCGGCGGCGACCTTCCGCTGACGTGGTCGGCGCCGTTGCTCTACTTCGAGGAGAACCTGGGAAGCTCTCCGTTCGCCGAAGTCGGCGAGCCGCAGGGCTGGATCGGGCACGATGCGGTGTTTGACTACACGCTGCCGTTCGCGTTCCCGTTCTACGGACAGAGCTACACGCAGATCAAGGTGGCCACGGACGGCTGGATCAACTTCGGCTCGTACGTCGGCTCCACCTACAACAACAGCCTGGCCCTGCTGAAGTACAACAAGCGGATCGCCGTGCTCTGGGACGATCAGACCACCCAGGGCGGCGGGGACATCTACATCGACGACGATACGCCCGGACAGGTGACCATCCGGTGGGCCACGTTCATCGGAGCGAATCCCTGCAACTACAGCGCCACGCTGTACGACAACGGCCGCATCCGCATGGACTACGGACCCGGCAACACGCCACTGACTGCCACGGTCGGGATATCGGCGGGCGACCAGGTCCGGTACCTGCTGTCCGCTCACGACGCCCAGCCGGACCTGGGCAACGCGAATTCCATGCTGATGAACTTCTCACAGCTCCCGCCGGGGCTGGCGATGGACGCGGCGGGCACGATTTCCGGCACGCCCACCCGGACCGGTCTCTTCAAGGCCATCTTCCACGTGGTGGACGCATCCCAGCGAACGGACGAAAAGCTGATTCCGATGGCTGTGGTCGCTCCGATGTTCGGCGACTACGACTTTGACGGCGACGTGGACCTCGACGACTACGAGGCGTTTGCCGAGTGCATGGAAGCGGAGACGGCCTCCGAGCTATGCTTGCTTGTCTTTGACGACGACGGCGACTTGAGCGTTACGTTGGCCGACTTCGCCCGCTTCCAGCGGGAGTTGGCCGGCGAGCCCGAGCCGCTCGCGTTCCTGGTGGGCCATTCGCCCGACGCCGGCAGCACGCTCTGGCGGCCGAACAACAACGTGGTGCGCCTCCACTTCGACCGGGACATCGTCCTGCCGGACGTCGACGAGCTTCAGATCGTCAAGCTGGTCCCCGGCGGAGGGTATGGAATCGACCAGACCTCCAACTTCGCCCTGTCGGTCGAGAGCGACCTGCTGGGCGATCCCCGCGTGCTGCGGATCTTCCAGCACTCGCCGGCCCTTGAGCACGGCTCGTGGTATGCGATCCGCAGCACCGGCAACTGGCCGGGCGTCGCGCCGTTTTCCGCGGAATACGCCGTCGCCGTGGGTGACGCGGACGACGACGGCAGCGTCCTGAACGCGGACCTGAGTTACATCAACGCCGCAGCGCCCACGATGGACGTGGGCGACTCCGAACGGCGTGACATTGACGGCGATGGCGCCGTCACGATCGAGGACGTGGACCGGGCGGCGGACTTCGTGCCGTCCGGGCCGACCCCGCGTCCGGACGGGCACTAGGCCCGCCGGGGATGGATCGGAAATCGTCCGGGCGCGTGGGGCGGGTCTGAGCGCCCGCAACGCGACCGGAAGTCAGAAGAAGGGAGAGAGCAGAATGAAAGTCGTTTCATTGGGCGCGCTTGCGCTCCTGACAATCACCACGGTTTCGCCGGCCGCCAGCACTACGTTTGACCCGCCGCTCGTCGAGGTTCAGGCGGGCACGCCGGCCCTGTTTGACGTGTACGTGGCGGTCGAATCCCTTTCGGCGTTCGATGCCGCGGACATCCTGATCGGGTCCAACGAGGTGGCGGACCTCAGCTTCGCGTACAGCCCGGAGTGGGAAGCGGCCATGGCCGGCTTCGTCACGCCGATCACGTACGACAGCGGCGTCTACGGCCAAGACGTGTTCGTGGGCGGCTTCCGTGTGGCCGGTGCGATCGAGGGCAGCCTGTGGGTCGGCACGCTGACGGTGGACACTGCGGGCCTGGCGGTGGGCGATTATCCGATTGTCGTGGACGGCGTCGCAGACGGCATGAGCCGCCTGACGCTGGCCGGCAATTGGGAGCCGCTCTCCGGCATGGGCACGGTCCGCATTCCGGAGCCGGCAACGCTGGTTCTTCTGGCGATCGGCGGGCTGGTCGTGGCGCGGCGCAGGGCCACATAGACGACGAACTGCGGACGGCGAAAGCGCCGGACCGCGCAAGCCGAAGCGAGCGTTGCCTCCGTACGGTCGGCCGCGCCTGCCGCGCGCCGACGGCATGCCGTGTGGCGGCGTGCCTGCGGCCGGTCGGCCTCCGCTGCTCGTCGTGGCTCCGTCAGTTCCCCAGCCGCAGCCACTCGCCGATCTGCGGTGCGTAGCGGACGATCAGCCCGGCAAACACGACGCTCACCATGCTCATGAGCTTGATGAGGATGTTCAGGCTCGGGCCGGAGGTGTCCTTGAACGGATCACCCACGGTGTCGCCCACCACGGTGGCCTTGTGGTCGTCCGAGCCTTTGCCGAACACGATCAGGTCCGGCGCGTTCGCCCGAACGGCCTGTTGTGCCCGCGCCAGAATCGCATCGCGGGCTCCCGCGGGCAGCCTGGCCCGAAGCTCGGCGCTCTCCACGACTTCGCGGGCGGTCACCCGACCGTAGGTTTCGATCAGCTTTTTCGCGTTGTCCCATGCGCCGCCCGCATTCGCCATGTAGATCGCCATGGCGAAGCCGCAGGTGAGTCCGCCGGCCAGCAACCCCATCACACCGGGAACGCCGAACACCAGACCCACCACGATCGGAAGAATAATCGCCAGCAGAGACGGCACGATCATTTCCCGCTGGGCGCCCGCCGTGGAAATCGCCACGCAGGTCGCGTAGTCCGGGTATTGCTCGTTGCCCAGGGTCACGCGGGCCGGCCAGTTGTCCGGATTGTGCACGAAGGCCTCGTCCTTTCCCTGTCCGCGAAGGTAGTCCCGGATCTTCTCAAACTGCCTCCGACACTCCAGCATCATCTGGTTGGCCGCCCGGCCCACGGCCTTCATGGTCAGCGAGGAGAACAGGAACACCAACAGCACACCCGAGAAGAGGCCGCAGAGGACCTTCGGGTTCATCAGCGTCACGTCGTAGAACCGCATGAAATGCTGCATCGACGCTCGCCGGGCCGCCACCAGCTCCAGAACATGAACCTCGCCCCCTTCGACGAATTCCGCCCTCCGGACGTATCCCTCCTCATGGCTGGCCTCCGGGCCAAGCGTCAGTTTCGTCTTGCCGATCACCAACTCTTCCTGCGCCGCCGGCGAGAGCGTCGCGAAATCCAGGGCCATGTACGCCTCGAAATCGCTGTTCGCCTTGCCGTCGCCGATCCGGCCGCCGAACTTGCCGAACCCCAGGTACACGGCCTCATCGGGCGCCGCTGCGGCGTAGACGGCGGGAACCATGTCGCGGGCCTGGTAGACCTGCCCGAACCGGACCTCCTCCAGGTACGCGGCCAGCAGCGCCAACGCCGTCAGGGCCGCCGACCCGATCGCGAATCCCTTGCCCGTCGCCGCGGTGGTGTTCCCGAGGGCGTCCAGCGCGTCCGTACGCTGGCGGACCTGTGGCTGCTGGTGGGTCATCTCCGCGTTGCCGCCGGCATTGTCCGCGATCGGCCCGTACGCATCCGTGGCCAGCGTGATTCCCAGGGTGGCCAGCATCCCCACCGCCGCGATGCCCACGCCGTACAGCCCGAGCATGAACTCCGACCCGCCGCCCGCAAAGATGAATGCGGCCAGGATGGCCACGATGATCGTCGCCAGCGACGCCCACGTGCTGAACATGCCTTCGGCGATCCCGCCGATGATGACCGTGGCCGGTCCCGTGACGGCCTGGGAGCTCACGCCCCGCGTGGGCGGGTAGTCATAGCTGGTGTAGTACTCCGTGGCCTTGCCGATGATGACACCGGCCACCAATCCGGCCAGAATGCTCCCCCAGATGCCGTACCACTTGACCGTGTATCCGTCCTCCGTGGCGGGGATGTCCTTCAGGAGGAACCAGCAAACCCCGAGGGCCACCACCGCAATCAGCGCGGAACTGCCGAAGATGCCACGGTTCAGCGCCGCCATCAGCACCCCCATGGTGGCCTTCTCTTCCGTGCGCACCAGGTAGATGCCGATCACCGAGAGCACGATGCCGACGCCGGCCAGCACCATCGGCGTGGCCAGAAAACGGATCGCCGCCGCGGCGCCGTTCGCCGTAATCTCGGACCCGAACAGGGCCGTCGCCGCCGCCACACCCAGGGCTGCCGTCGCCAGGATGGAGCCTGCGTAGGATTCGTACAGATCGGCGCCCATGCCCGCTACGTCCCCGACATTGTCACCCACGTTGTCCGCGATGGTGGCGGGGTTTCGCGGGTCGTCCTCGGGGATGCCCGCTTCGACCTTGCCCACGAGGTCCGCCCCCACATCGGCCGCCTTGGTGTAGATTCCGCCGCCCACACGAGCGAACAGCGCCTGTGTCGAGGCCCCCATGCCGAACGTCAGCATGATGACAGTGATCACGGAAAGATGGATGTCCGTGACGTGATACAGAATCAGGAACCAGCCGCAGATGTCGACCAGGGCGAACCCCACTACAACCAGGCCCATCACGGCCCCCGCGCGGAACGCCACCACCAGCCCGCGGTTGAGGCTCTCCCGGGCGCCCGCGGCCGTTCGGTTACTCGCCAACGTGGCCGTTCGCATGCCCAGGTAGCCGCACAAACCGCTGAAAAAGCCGCCGGTCAGAAACGCGGCGAACACGATTTCGTTCTGGACCTTCAGGACGAAGCCCATGAAGGCCAGCAGGGCAGCCAGGACCACGAAGACGATCGCCACCACCCGGTACTGCCGACGGAGATAGGCCATCGCCCCTTCCCGCACGTGGCCGGCGATCTCAATCATGTCCGGATCACCCGGATTGGCCGTCTTGACCTCCCGGTAGAATTTCAGGGCGAAGAAGAGCGCCAGCAGCGCCCCGATCGGCGCGACCCACCACACGCCGGGGATGGCCGGTCGGATGACCGCCCCCGCCTCCACAGGCGCTTCCGCCGCAGCGGCTGTGGCTGCCGTCAGTGAGAACGCGATCACCCCAAACACCCACACCCAGCAGGTCGAACGGCCCACGGTCGAGAACAAGGCAGGTCTCCTTATGCTGAATCATCCGCGCGGATCGGTCGCGTCTGACCGGCTCGCGTCGAACTGCAACCCTTTATTTTTCCGAGAATTACAAATGGTGCCCGCGCCGGCACCCCGGTTTCCGTCCCACGGTACGCGGGGAATATAGCAGAACGCGGTGTCACGTCCAGTGTTTTTCGGTGGTCCAGGTTGCCCCTGAACACCGCCGCTTATACCCTGTTCCACGCGTCGGTCGTGTGCTCAGGCCTGCCTCGGGGCCCGTCGGGTGGCCCCTGGCGTCTCTGATATCGTCTGGACCGGCCCGACTGCTGGAGACAATAGCGATGACACTGCGTACGCCCCTGACCGCACTCTGCCTGTTGGGCCTCGGGTTGTCGACCCCGGCGGCCCGCGCCCAGTTGGATCGTCGCATTCAGGCCACGGGCAAGGCCGCCGGCACCCACCTGCGGGCGGCGGACGAGGCCAAGGCCGACGCCAAGCGTAACGCCGTGGAACAGGGCTGCGGCCTCTACCTCAACGCCCAAAGCGAGGCGGAGAATTTCCAGTTGGTCAAGGACCGCATCCTCGGTCAGGCCTCCGGGTACATCCGGGAGTTCAAAGTCCTCCGAGAGTGGACGGAGAACGACATCAGCTACTGCACCATCGATGCGGTGGTCGCCGTCGCGGATTTTGAGCGGGATTGGGCGTTGTTCGCCCAGGTGCGGGAGGACGAGGGGAACCCGCGCTGCGTGATCCTCATCACCGAGGATAACGACGTGGACGACCTCCGACCGCCCCGGACCCACGGCATCTGCCAGTCGGTGCTGGAGAATTTCTTCCTCAGCAAGGACGTGCAGTTGATGGACAAGGGGGTGGCCGAGAACGTGCGAGCACGCGACCTGGAACTCGCCGCCGTCAATGAGGACATCAACAAGATGGCGGCCGTGGCCGCCGCGTTCAAGGCTGACGTTCTGGTTTTCGGCCGGGCCGAGGCCAAGGCGGGCGGCCCCATCACCATCGGTGACAAGACCGTTTACCGCTGGGACATCACCCTGACCGTGCGGGCGATCCAGGCGGACTCGGCCCAGATCCTCATGTCCAACGTGTATCGGCCCAAGACGCCGTACCGGAGCGTGTCCGCGGGCTGCGGCGATGACGCCTTCGCCCGGCTGGCGGAAGACGTGGCCCCGGCCGTCCTCAAGGACGTGGGTGAAGCCTGGCGCAAACGGGCAACGGCCAGCCGCACGTGCCGCGTGTTCTGGCAATCGTGCAGCCGCCGGCAGTTCAAGGCCATTCAGGACCACCTCGCCGAAGATCGGGGCGTGGTCGGCGGCAAGGAAGGCGTGAAGCTCCGCGAGCTCGTCAACAACGTGGTGGAGTCTGAGATCAGTTGGAAGTACGATCTCGGCATGCTGGCCGATCGTATCGAGGAGATGGAAGTGGACGGCCTTACCTTCGAGATCGTGGAGCAGTCCGCCAACCGCCTGGACGTCAGGGTCGTCGGCGGGCAGTAGCGTCTGCTCCGGCGCACCAGCGCCTGCAAGCCGATGCGGGCCCCGACAGGAGCCGGCGCCCCCGGCCATGGAGACAATCGCATGCGTACCCCCACGGACGAGGCTCTCGCCCGCGACGCCCAGGTCCAGCTCATCAAGCTGCGCGACCTGATCGCCGACGTGCCGGATTTCCCCAAGCCCGGCATCATCTTCAAGGACATCACGCCGCTGCTCGCGGACGCAGCGGGCCTGTCGCTGGCCGTCGAGTACCTCACCCAGCCCTTCCGCAAGGCGCGGGTGGACCTGGTGGTCGGAGCGGAGTCGCGCGGGTTTGTTTTCGGCACCGCCGTTGCCCGGAATCTCTCCGCCGGCTTCGTCCCGATCCGCAAACCCGGCAAGCTGCCACGAGAGATCCACGCGGAAGAGTACCAGTTGGAGTATGGCGTGGACCGACTGGAAATCCACGCAGACGCCATCCGTGCCGGTCACCGCGTGCTGCTGGTGGACGACCTGCTGGCGACGGGCGGAACGGCCGCCGCGTGCTGCCGACTGGTCGAGTCGCTCGGCGGCCAGATCGTCGGATGCGCTTTCCTCGTGGAACTGGCCTTTCTCCGCGGCCGGGACGCACTGCGACCGTATCCGCTGCACTCCGTCCTGGTCGTGGACGAGGAGTGACGTTGTCGCGAATCCGTCCGTCTGCAGCGTGAACGCCCGCTCCCGCGGAGCCTACTCAGCCTGTTTCGCCGGCGGCTCCTCTGTTGTGGTCGCGGGCTTCTCCGGCTCCGCGGCGGGAGGGGCGTCTGTTTTCCTCGCCGGAGGCGCCGCAGGCTGCGTGCTCGGCACAATCGTCGGACGAGCCGGCCTTGGCGGAGCGGACGGCTGCATGCCTTCCGCGTACTCGATCGTTCCCTTCTCTTTCAGTTCGGCCAGCAGCTTGTCGCGCACCTGACGTATCTTGTCCACCTCCAAACGATCGAACAACGCCTGCTTCGCCTCCTCGAGCGTGGTGGTGCGCGCGTCGCGTCGGTCGGTGACCTTGATGATGTGATATCCGAATTCCGTCTCCACGATGTCGCTGAGTTCGCCCGCCTTCATGCTGAAGGCCGCGTCGGCGAAGGGTGCGACCATCCCCTGCCTCGGGAAGAACCCCAGATCACCCTTTGATCGCTTGCCCGACGGGCAGTCCGAGTGCTCCTCCGCCAGCTCGCCGAAATCCTCGCCGTCCTTCACCTTCTGCAGGATGCCGGCGATCTTCTCACGTGCCGCCGCCTTCTCCTCGTCCGTCTTCAATTCCCTGGTGCTGACAAGAATGTGGCTCGCGTGGACCTCTTCCGGCTTGGAGAACCGAGCCTTCCCCGCCTCGTAGGCATCCCGGACTTCATCGTCGGTGATCTCCATCTCCTCAGAATACTTCTGGCGCAGAAGCTTCATCTGCAGGAGCCAATCGCGGTAGAGCGGATCGACCTTGCGCTCCGCCATCCACTCCTCCAGCGACATGTTCAGGTGGCTTTGGGCCTGCTGCTCCAGTTCCTCCCGAGTGATGCCCTGCAGGACCATCATGTCGTGCATTTCCCGCTCGAGGCGGGCAGCGATTTCCTCGTCCGTGATGCTCAGATCGTTCTGCTTCACCGCTTCGTTGAGCAGATAATTGTCCACCAGTGATCCGAGTATTCTGGGTCGTTGCTGGTCGCGCATCCGTTCCACGTAGGCCTCGGGCGCCGGTTGCCCCCGGAACCGGTTGGCCATCTCCCGCTGGAAGATCGCTTCGACCTCGCTCTCCCGAATCGGGTGACCATTCACCGTAACCAGAACCGCGTCCACCGCTTGCGTTGTCGCCGCGGCGGTCGCCTCCGGATCCGGCGTCTCCGCCGGCTGCGTTGTCTGTGCCAGACAGACACTCACTCCCACACACAGAACCACCCACACACCACCCGTTCGCATCAGAGAAGACATGAAAATCCGTCCTATGAAACTCAGAACCCACACTTCCCATACGCGCCATCCGACCGCGGTGGCGCGCGGGCGGCTAAGCCTACTGACTACTGCTCTCGGGGTCAAAGCCGCCGCGCCCCCAGGCCGCCTTGCGGGCCTCTCAAAGCCACCACCGCGCGTCCGTCCCACCGCAGGCACAACCCGGGCAACGGGAGTAAAAGAGGGTGCTCTCTCCCTCCGTTCATCCGTGCTCACGGGGAGTTGCGCGGCCTACGCCGTGTCCGGTCTATCCCTGCTTCAACCTCAGGCAGGGAATTAGCTTAAAATAGCTGAATTGGGGGATTAGTTCAAGCCCTACCCCCCTGCAATCGGCTCACTATCCCGCTGGTAAGGCCCTATTTATGGCACGAGAATCCGGCCCGCTCCGCCAGCGCACGACCTTCCGCGCTCCGAATAAACAGGGTCACAATCTCCCCGGGACCATACCCAATGTCCTTGCACACGAACACCACCCGACCGGCACACGACGGGTGGTTCCCCATGAGCCTGCCCCGCCGGATGACCCCGTCCCGGGCAAACTGGCCTTTGCAGGGGTAGTCCGCCTGTCCGAACGATCCCACCCTCCTGGGCGCTACGCTCGCCACATCCCCACCGCCGGGCCTGCGACTCCTGAAAATGGACCGATCCGGCGCAGACTGCGCCCGCAGATGCTCCTGGCAGAGGTGCCCCACTCCCGAGCACGCCTGGAACTCCAGCAGGGTCAATTGCCGCCCGCAGACTCGGCAGACGGCGGCCACCTTGTCGCTTTCAGCATCCATGAGTTTTCTTCCGAAGCAGAGAGCTCGCCTGGCACCCGCGCCAGAAGCCCCTTCCCCCTGCGGCTCCCCAGGGTACCGCCGGGCCCGGCCCGCGGAAACCTCTCGGCCGAGGCGTCAGGCCGAACCAGACCCGCCAGAACGTACAGCGGCCCGGCGCCTCACAAATGGGGCGCCGGGCCGCTCACTTTCGGTCTATCCGCTGGAAGATTCCAGACCTCCCAGGGTCACAGATCCTCCACGGGGTCTCCATCGTCGCCGGACTCAGACGGCGTCTCCGGCTCTGCCAGCGGGCCCTCGTCCTCGGTTGGCAGGACCGGCTCCTCCACGGTCACCTCTTCGGGATACCACTCTTCGACGGGGAACGAAACCCGCCAGGGCGCCGTGTCAATCGCGACAGTCGGAGCGCCCACCACGCCGCGCTCGTTGATGATGTACACGTTGTCACCCAGGAACACGCCTCGGGTAAAGGAGCTGTAGTACCACCACCACTCTGTCATCTCCTCCGTGCGGGTGGTCATCCGGCCCAGGTACTCGAACCCCGTTTCCGCCGTAACGCGATAGACGTAGACACCGTCAAAGCCGCCCGTCAACGCCGGCTCGGCCTGGCTTGCTCCAGCCGTCCCGCTTCCCGTCTCAGGGGCCGGGGGTCCCGTATCGCCCGGATTGGGCCCCGCAGAGTCGGTGCCTTCGCCCCCGTCCACGTCCCCCTCCCACCCCCAATCCGTGATGGGAACGGCCATGAGGTTGCGGGCCGCGAAGTACGTGAGCGCCTTGGGGTTGTACAGGCACTCGGACCACGTGCCATACGAGCCGATGATCCGTTGATGCACGAGCTGGGGAGCGGCGAAGTCCGTGACGTCGAACACCGAGAGCTGCACGCCGTTTGATCGGACCCAGTCGCCTTCGGCATCCACACTCTCGCCGATGGTCAGCAGGTGGGTCTCCCCGAGCGGCATGATGAACGTCGAGAACCCGGGACCGTGCCACTCGCCGACTTTCACCGGGTTTGCCGGGTTGCTGAGGTCAAACGTGAAGAGCGGGTCCATGCGCTCGAAGGTCACGACGAATCCGCGGGTGCCCAGGAAACGCGCCGACTTGATCTCCTCGCCGGGGGCCAGGTTCTGCACACTGCCGATGACCGTCAGGGCATCACCCTGGTGGGCCAGGACGTACACGCTGTTCGTCGAGCGCTGCTCGTCCTCGAATCGCCAGCTCGGGCCGGTCGTGGTTGCAACGCGCAAGTAGCCGGCGTATTCGCTCATGGAATACTGGTTGAGCACCCGACCGGACACGCTTCCGGCGGCAGCCAGTGACACCCCGGTCTCACCAATCGTGAACTTGTAGATGCTCGTGGTCTCCCGCCAGTCGCCGGTGGAGTAGTTGTAGTTCGTGTCCGTGAGGTAGATCGCCTGCGGCGACGCATACAGGTTGCCCGGGTACGCCATAACACCCACCGCGGTCAGCGCGGTCGGGTTTGTGACATCCATTGTCACGATGGACGTCAACCCCAGTCCGTTGGGATCGGACGGCCGGTAGATTGTGTCCCAGTTCAGCAGGTCGCCCGCCGAGGTCGTGCCGTCTGCCAGTTCCACAGTGTAGTCCGGCATCAGACTGGTCAGGTCAACCTGCTCCACCTCGTCGAATCGGAACCCCCCGTAGTAGTCCGGGTAGTTGAACAGGGCAAGGTACAGTCGGTTGTCAATCATCCGGCTGGAGCCGAGACTCCCGTCGAACGTGGCCTTGGAGAGGACGACAGGGTTGGCGTGGTCGGACACGTCCAGAACCGTAACGAGTGTTTCCGGGCTGGAGAACCAGGGCAAGCCGATCATGATGTCGCCTTGCGCCGCAGCAACGTCGATATCGATTCCCACCCCCCCGTAGCCATACCAGTTGTCAGTCTGCGTAATCGCAACAATTTGGGTGGCGACGTCGGCATCCGCGGGGAGCTTGTATAACTCCTGACCCCACCCGCCCAGTTCAATCGCGGCCACCTCTTCCATCTGCTCACCGGGCGCCGCCTGGACGATGCGCAGATGACCCGCCGTCAGCACATACAGGTAGGTACTGTCGTTCTTAACCACATCTGCTTCCTGCACGCCCTCTTCTTGCGTAGTCGTATCCGAGAAGCCGGGATCGGTGGATCCGTCGCTCTGCGGAGCAGAGCTATCGCCGTCCACCGGAGCCGCCCCTTCGCCGCCCAACGCGGCGTCACCCCGATCATCGCCGTTCTCGAAGACGGGAAGGCCGCCCGCATCCGGGCTATCCGTCGCTTGCCCGAGATCATTTCGGGCAACAGAGGCAAAGTACTGCTTCAGTTCGTCCTCGGACTGAAAGGTTTTCAGTGCTGCCGAGCCGGTTCCATCACCCGTCTGATCAACGTTGCCGTCCGTCGGGGTCCCAGGATCCTGAATGCCCGGTATCCATCCCAGGTTACAGCCGCAAGCCAACGCCAACACCACAAGGGTCAACGCAAACGTACGCACGGGGAGCCTCCTTTGAAAGCCATCTCGCACCTGTCCCGGACGCCGCGCCCGCATCCCGGACCTCGTATCTGATATCGGCCAGAAAGGTGTCCGGTCAACTCCAGTCGTCGGAACGCACCACCCGACCCACCCACAGTATACACCAAACGGCTCATACGGGCCGCAAGGGCCCGCGCCTGGCGGTTGGCCCGTACGCCCCGCCCTGCTTTTTTCCGGTCGTGAGAGGCGGCCGGCATTCGGGTCTTGGTTTACCGGTTCAGTACATACGTCTGCCGGCGGGCAAGCAGAGCCCGGTATTCCTGCACCGTCTGTCCCGCCATCGCACTGATGGGATAGTAGGTTCGGATGTGGTTGATGGCGCCCTCCGCGAGGCGCTTGGCGCCGTCCGGATCATCCAGAAGCCGCTCGACGGCGTCAGCCAGGCTGTCCGGTTTGGCCTCGTCCAGCACCAAAGCCGTCACGCCGTCCACGAAGCAGTCGTATGCACCCCCCTGAACAGCCACAACAGCCAGTCCGTTGGCCATCGCGGACAGCGGTTCGATGCGGATGGCATCGTCCATCCGAGGATGTATGAAGATGTCGGCACCGATCATGATTCGATCCAGCCCGGCGGACGGATGAGCAAAGATAACGGTTCCCGAAAGGCCCAGGGCATTGGTGCGCCGCCTCAACTCCGCCTCCAGCGGACCCGCACCAGTCAGGAACACCAGGAACTCCCGCTTGCGTTGCCGGAGAATGTGCGCCGCGTGAAGCACGGCCAGGATGCCGGACCCCGGAAAGAACGCCTCGGTACACAAAAGCGTCGGGAGGGCGTCCGGGCGGACGAAGCAGGTCGGGGCCGGGCCGGCCAGCACACCCGGCCGGATGACAGACAGCCGTCGCTCCGGCGGCGTCCGGCCGGCCTCCAGCCAGTCGAGCAGAGGCTGGCTGGCGGCAATCAGACTGTCGGCCCGGTCCGCCAGCGCAGGGGTGAGCGCTTTGATGTCCCGGAACGACGTGACCTGGAGAACCAGGTCGACATCGAAATGTCCGGCCAGAAGGAGGCCTGTTTCATACGCGTCCGCCGCTATGGCGTGGACCACCGTGGGCGGCCGGTCCGCCAGCTTCTCCGCAAGCGTCTGCATTCGATGCAGGCGAGACGACCGGAGTCTTCGCAGCAGCCAGGGCGGCTGTTCGTAGGCCACCCTCTGAATCGGACCGATGGAAAGGCGTCCCACCTCAGCGGAACGGGAAACCAGACGGCCCGACACGTTGTGGTCGATCAGCCCCACGCACAGGTGGCGCAAGCTCGGTCGAAGCCTTCGACAGACCTCCGCCTCGATACAGAGCGCGACGTTCGCCGGGCCGGCAGTCGTTGCGGGGCTGGAATTCTCGTCGGCCATGCCCGTCATTCGACAGCGCGTCGGTGGCACTGTCAACCATTTGCGCTCCGCGTCTCGTGCGAACGACACAATTGCCAAACGCGGAGGGGGTGCCTAAGCTACCGCTCGACGGTTTGGATGCAGGCAAGACAGGCGAAACGAAGCGGCAGAAACCAGGTATGGACGTGGTTCGTGGGCTCGACTCCTTCCGGCTTAACGCGGCCGGATCGGTTCTGACCATCGGCAACTTCGACGGCGTGCACCGCGGGCACCAGCAGTTGCTGGCCCAGGGGTGTCTGCTGGCCGCCGACACCGGTCAACCGCTCGTGGTGCTCACGTTCGAGCCGCATCCGCTCTCGGTCGTCTCGGCGGCGCGCGCGCCGACACGTCTGATGACGCTGGACGACAAGCTGGCGTATCTGGCGGCGCTGGGCGCCGAACGAACCGTCGTGGCCGAGAGCAACCGTGCCCTGCTGGGCATGGAGGCCGAGTGTTTCGTCCGCGACGTGGTGGTGGCTCGGTTTCGCCCGTCGCACATCGTGGAGGGGCCGTCGTTCGGTTTCGGGCGTGGGCGGCGCGGCAACGTGGAGTTGCTCCGCACGCTCGGCCAGGAGCACGATTTTGAGCTCTGTGTCGTCGGTCCCATCGCGCTGCAGATCGAGGCGGGTGAAACCGTCCCGGTCTCGAGCTCACTGGTTCGTCGACTGCTCGAACAGGGTAGGGCCCACCAGGCAGCCCTGTGCCTGGGCCGACCGTACAGACTGGCCGGCACCGTCGTGCCCGGGCATCGCCGAGGGCGTGCCCTCGGATACCCGACGGCCAATCTGGCCGTGGACGACGTGCTGATTCCCGAGGACGGCGTGTATTCCGGGCTGGCCGGCCTGGGAGACCTGTCGCTCCCGGCGGCCGTCAGCATCGGCACTGCGCCGACGTTCGGCGCGGGCCCCCGGCAGATTGAGGCGTACCTGCTGGATTTTGAGGGAGATGTGTACGGACAGCGTATGCGGCTCGACTTCCTTCGCCGGCTGCGCCCGCAGGAGACCTACCGCACGGCGGAGGCGCTGATCGAGCAGATGAAGCGGGATGTCGCGGAAGTCCGGCGTCACGCTCATGACGCGGAGGTGGAGCGGAACCAGAATCGCAGTGGTTCAACGCCGACGTGAACGCGCGGCCCTCGGTCTGGGGAGCGTTGCATTTGCGACGGCAGAGAGGAATCGGCCCCGATGGCAATTGACGTCCCGCAGTATCGCAACGCGGCCCTGCGCGTCCTACAATGGAAGCGGCCGTTGCTCCTGACGCACACCCGTCCGGACGGGGACGCGGTGGGCTGCCTGCTCGCCCTGCGGTCGTTGCTGCGAGACGCAGGCAGCAAACCCCATGCGATGTGGCTGGATGGACCGGCGCCGCGGTATGCGTTTCTGTGGTCGGATGAGCCGATCGAGAACCCTTCGGACCCGGCGGCCCGAGCGGCGGAGTCGAATGCGGACGGTGTCATCATCGTAGACACGTGCGCGTATGCCCAACTGGGCGCGCTGACCGACTGGCTGCGGACGCGCGGCGCTGCGTTGCCCACCCTCGCCATAGATCACCACCAGACGCGCGATCCCATCGGCGTTGATTGTCTCATCGACGAAACCGCCTCCGCGGCGTCGGTGATTGTGCTGGAGTGGGCCGAGGCCGCCGGCTGGGTCCTTTCTCGCGCCGCCGCCGACGCACTGCTGGTCGGGATCGCGACGGACACCGGCTGGTTCCGATACTCGAACACCGACGCCCGAACCCTTGAAGCCGCCGCCCGGCTCACGCGGTGCGGCGCAGACCTGAGCACGCTGTACGAGGCCGTATACGCCCGGGAGCCGGCCGCGCGCCTGCGGCTGGAGGCCGCCTGCATCCAATCCATGGAACTTCTTTCCGGCGGGCGGATCGCCGTGATGTCCCTCGGGCCGGACCAGCGCCGCGCAGCCGGGGGCGGCGCCGACACGTCGGACATCGTGAACCTCCCGCTGCGCATCGCCGGCGTGTGGGTATCCGTGCTGCTGGCCACCGATGCACCCGGCCAGGTGCGTGTGAGCCTGCGCAGCAAACCACCCGTGCTGGGTGTCGCGGACATCAACGTGGCCGAGATTGCCGCGGCCTTTGGCGGGGGTGGCCACGCCCGTGCGGCGGGCGTACGCGTGCCGGGCGACCTGACAGCGGCCCGGGAATCGGTTCTGGGCGTCCTGCAACCCCGGCTCTCGGCCTGCACGTGACCGGCGGGAAACGGGCTCTCGTCTTTCGCACGCTCAGCCCCCGCCGCCCACACCAGACTCCAGGCGAGCCAAGAGGGCCTCGCACTGCGCGCGGAGCTCGGGGTCGCGCACGGGCGTCTGCAGCAGCCGACGAGCCCTCTCCTTCTGGCCGACGGCAATCAGCGATTCGGCCAGGGATTCCACCACGATGAAGCCGCTGGAGTCATTGACGTACTGCACGGCCTCACTCAGGTGGGCGATGGCGTCCTCGTGTCGGCTGATCATGTGGAACACCAGCCCCAGATGCCTTCGCAGGGGGGGCGGGATCAACCCGGTGACTCGAATGAAAGTGGCGCTGTCGCGAAGCATCTCCTCCATCAGGATCCGATCCTCCGGCAGCGGGGTGCTGCGCATCTCCCGGCGGCAGTGCAATGCGCCCCAGGTGAACTCCCAGTTCCAGACGGAGTACCGAGGCACATTGCGACGAGCGAGGGTCAGCAAGCGGTCCGCCTTCTCATACTCGCCCGCGTCAAGCAGGGCCATGCCGACCATGCCGGTGATCGGGCGATGTCCGCCCTGGTGAACGCGCGGATCCTTCCAGGCCCGCGCGGCCGCCAACTCCACCGGCGTCATCCGGGCCTCGTGTTCGACGCAGAGAGCCTGGAAACGGGACAGCGCCGCGGCGTTGTGTTTGCGGTAGAACGGGGCCTCCAGCAGGCTCACCATGCGGCTGGCCACGCCGTATCGGTCGAACTCGTTGTCGCCGAGCCGCGCTGCATAGACCTCCCATTCGGGCAGGGCCCGGACGCGCTTCCCGTCGACCTGCAGCGGCCCGGACAGCGATTGCATGCATTCCAGCACAGTGACGGCAATCAGCGCCTGCCCGCGCAGCGACGGATGCACGTGATCCTCCATCAGCTCCCAGCCGATGACGCCGTCCGGACTCGCTGCGCGAAACGCCTCTTCGATGTCGCAGAGGATGCCCCCCTGCCCAGCCACGTCGCGAACCGCATCGCTCAAAGCGGACGGCGCCCGCCAGGGCATGGTATCCAGGTCCCGCGCGGCGATGTACGCCGCTTTCGCCTCGTCCGGCCGACCCAGCGCCGCGTACGCACAACCCAGCCGGAAGTGAGATTCGGCGTGCCGCCCGTATAAGACCACCGCGCGTTCCAGTCGCTCGACCGCATCGTCTGGGTTGGCTGCCTCGCGGCCCTGCTTCAGCCACGAGTCGAATGCGGCCCGGTCCGCCGGTGCGAGGGGCAGGGTGACATCGTCGCCGATCGGCGCCAGGCCACTTTCGTTCGCCGGCAGCGTGCAGAGCAGAACCGGAACGCCCCGATTGCGGCAAAGGCGGACCATCTCCGTCAGGTGGTTCCGCAGATTCTGCGCCGCAGCGGCCCGACGTGGGTCGTCGGGGCCGATCTGGGCATCAGCCATCACGCACTCCATGAGCACGCGCGGACGCTCGCCGTCCCAGGCGCTTGGCTTGCGGCGGGTCGCCCGGTCGCTTGCCCACTGCACGAGAGCCGACCGGCGAAGGAAACGCATCAAACGCATCCTACGCGTGGATCTGCCGAAGGAGTGGACCGAGGCCACGCCGTGCGCGCCGTAGAACTCGTTGTTGCCACTGTAGACGACGACCATATCGAGGTCGAAGGCCAGCAACTCCTCCAGGATGTACATCACGGGGAAGCTGGCAACGGCCGTCGTCCCCGCGTTCAGCACCTCCACGTTCCGGTCTGGCCAGAAGTCGCTGAGCATCGCCCGAACGAACGAGGATGCCGCCAGGCTCGGAGGATACGGATAGCCGAGCGCTGCGGAGCCCCCCAGCCACGCAATCCGAACGGTGCGGCGATCCTTGGGGAGGGTGAACACCTGCTCATCCATACGACCCGGCGTCGTGAGATTCTGATGGAAGAAGGTGCTGAGGCCCCGCTGGTCGGTCCCGAAATACCGGCGACCATCCACGGTCCCCAGATGACGGAAAATCGGAGGATATCCCCCATACCCTTTCCAGCGGCAGACCGCCTCCCCCACGGCCAATGGCAGAAACGACAGACACAGCACAACGGCGCGGAAGGCCCAGCGACGACGCCGGGATATCCTCGGCTTAGGCCCGGACCCGGCCTTGGGTTGAACGTCTTCCGTCACGGCCCGATGTCTCCGAAAGCCACCTGCCTGCCCTCATCCGGACAAGACGACCGCGAAAATCCTACCGCCGGGGCAGGATCGGTTGAAGTGCTCGGCACGCCCGCGAAGCGGGCGGCGCGACAGCGCAAGAACAAGGCGGGCGGATCGCATTTGCGACAATCCGCCCGCCCGCGCTTCCCCCTGCGCAAAATCCTCTGCGACTCAGCGTGTGCGTCGCTCTAGCGGCGCCGGATCAGTGCAACCGCTCCTAGACCCAACAGGGCCAGGGTGGCCGGCTCCGGAATCACGAACGTGCGCCACCGGCCCGCCGGGATGTCCAGGTCAAACTGGATGATCTCGTTGTCGTTGGCGACAACCAACTCAATGTTGTAATCGTAGTTGCTGAAATCCTGGCCGATTGCGATATTCCAGTCACCTTCCTTGCGGAACTTGAAATAATACGTCCCGGCCGTCGCAACGGTGTATTGGGCGGTATACATGCCGCCTCCCCCGGTCATCGTGGCCACCGGGCTGGACCAGTCGTTAAACGAGCCCATGATGTCCCAGCCGTGCAGCTCGAGATCCTCCCAGCCCACACGGTTTTCGGCAGGGTTCCATCCGTCTGCGTGCGCGCCCGGGTAGAAGTTGATGTCGATCTCGCCGGCACCGAAGTCCGCCTTGGCGTTTTGGCCGGGCCATGCGTTGTCCCAGGTCCCATCGGTGACCTTGAACTCCTGGACGCCCAGCGCTCCGGTGATCGTCACCTGGTAATGGCCCGGCGACACCTCGCTCATAACAAGACTGCCCGGGTTGTCCCAGCCGTTGAAACTGCCAACGGCGTAGTAGTCCGCCATGGCGGGCACCGCCAGGAGACCCACCGCCAACATCACAATCACTTTCTTCATCTTCCATACCTCCTTCATTGAGATAGAGTCGAGAGAGCTCTACAGATCCTTTCAACGCGCCCGGTCCGCACCGGGTCGCGGTTTGTTCTCCATGCAGCCCCCAGGCTTCGTCGGCACACCGACCATGTCGGGATGCACTCGACCCCCTTCACGCGGGCTGCGCCCTCTGTTCTCTCTCTCTGCTTACCCCAAGCGACAGGAAGGCGAGGATCTGCCGATTCCTCCGCCTCGATCGCGGGAGGCTGCCTCCACGCTATCTAGTTTACCGGTTTGGACGGCTGCAATGCAATAGGATAGGCACTCTATCGCCCCGATATCTCCACGCCCCCAATGACACGACCGCCATCCGCCAGAATTGCAGCCACGCTGCAATTAATCCTGCGTTCCACTCGGTCGGCCGCCCATTGAATCCGGAAGGCCCGATACGGTAGGCTGGGGTGGCAGACCTCGCCGTGGGGCGAATGATGCAATCCACACACGCCCGGCTGGCAGCCTGACCGGCCGGGCGGAGCACTTGGTCGGTTCACGAGGCGAAGGAGGAACCATGTCGCGGTTAACCGGTTTAGTTCTGGCGGGTACGGCGCTGGTCACGGCGATGCCATTCTCCCCTCGGGAGCTCGTCGCGGCCGAACCCATTCACGTCGCCTTTCTCTGGCACATGCACCAGCCGATCTACTACCCGTACGAATCACCGATCGCCACCGATGCGGCCGGGCGATTCTCGTTCAGCGTCGTGGACGTTCACAACCAGCGATTCGGGCCGTACACCACCTGGCCGTATGATGCGGTGGCTGCCGGCTCTTCCCTCCCGTATTTGGGAGCGCACGTCAGCTTCACGGGCTCGCTCATTGAGAACCTGAACGCCCTGGAGGCGGCGGGTGTGAACGGCGGCATGTGGAACAATTGGAAATGGGGCTACCACCAGGGACGGTCGTTGACCACGACCCTGGGCCATCCGCGCCTCGATCTTGTCGCCTTCGGCTACCACCACCCGCTGATGCCGCTGCTGGATGAGGCGGACATCCGGATGCAGATCCAGTTGCACAAACACGTGTACGGGCAGACCTGGACCGGCGGGCCGACCTACTCCAACGGAATGTTCCCCGCCGAGACCTCGTTCTCCACGCGCATGATTCCCGCCCTCGTGGCGGAAGGAATTGAGTGGGTGCTCGTCGACAACATCCATTTCGACCGCGCATGTCAGGGGTATCCGCACACGAACGCCTCCAACCTGTTCGCACCGAATGCGGCAGACCAGATCAACCCGAACCCGGTCGACAGCGGCGGGGCCTGGGTGCAGTTGAACAACCTGTGGGCGCCGAGCCGGGTCAGCGCTCCCTTCGGCTATCAGCCGCACCGCGTGCAGCACGTCAACCCGGACACAGGGCACATCACGCGGATGATCGCGGTCCCCGCCGCCCGCTACGAAGGCAATGAAGACGGCCGCGGCGGGTACGGGGCCTTCCTGTACGACCAGGTGATGGACCAGTACCTGCCGTACAACACGGACCCGGCCCATCCGATGATCGTGGTGCTGCACCACGACGGCGACAACTACGGCGGCGGCACCCACGCGTACTACCACCACAACTTCCAGAACTTCGTCTCGTGGATCAGCGGCGACCCGGACTACGACGCCACGACCATCCAGGACTACCTGGACCGCTTTCCGCCGGATGTGAACGACGTGATCCACGTGGAAAACGGCTCCTGGTCCGGCGCGGACAACGGCGATCCGGAGTTCAAGAAGTGGCTGGGGGATCCGAACCCCGCCGGATGGAGCCCGGACCGCAACAGTTGGGCCGTGCTCACCGCCGCGAAGCACCGCGTGTTCCACGCCGAAGCGGTGGCCCCGGCTGTCAGCATGCAGAACATTCTAACGGGCAGCGGCACGGCGACCGAAAACGCGTGGCACTGGCTGCTCGTCTCGCAGGCAAGCGACTACTGGTACTGGGACGGCACGGAAATCTGGGACAGCAACGTGACGCGCGGCTGCAACCAGGCCGTTGCGTTCGCCGATTTCGTGCTGGCCGGCGCCGCCGACCCCCTGCCGCCCACGATCTTTCTGCCGCAGCGAGACCCGTACAACCCCGGCGGCTACGAGTGGGGTCCCGCGCCGGAGCCGTCGGACTTCGAGGTCTGGACGTACGTCTACGACACGGCCGGGCTCGCGGGCGTGACGCTGAAGTGGCGAACGGACGCCGACGGCGTCAACCCGCTGTCGTCGATCCAAAACGAGACGTACGCGGGCGGACCGGAGGTCAGCAGTTGGAACAGCGTCGTCATGACCTCCTCCGACGTGCCGCCGCAGGGCGGCGTGCTGACCCCGACGTACCGGGCCCTCCGATACAGCGGCATGATCACGGGGCAACAGAACGTGCTGATCGACTACTACGTGGAGGCGGTGGACAACAGCGGCCACACCGCCCGCTCGGACATTCAACACGTGTACGTTGGCACCGGCGGCGGCAGCTCCGGCGATGGCGTCACGATCGACCCCGACCCCGCCGTCGCCGGCCAGCCGGTGACCATCTCGTATGACCCGACCGGCCGCGTGCTCGACGGCGCAACGGCCGTGTACCTGCACTACGGGTTCAACGGCTGGAACCCAGTGGTTTCGCCCGATCCGGCCATGACCTGGAACGGCGCGGAGGGTGTCTGGCAGGTCACGGTTCCCGTCCCGTCGTCTGCCACACAGCTTGACCTTGTGTTCAACAACGGCGCCGGCACGTGGGACAACAACGGCGGGCAGGACTGGCACTTCGCCGTCTCCGGAGGCGGGCAGCCGGCACCTCAATGGGTGATGGACGGGGCCCTGGACGGCGCCGCCACGTGGATCGCGGAGAACAATGGGAACGTGCTCTACGCGGGTGTCATCGGCCACACGCTGTACGTGGCCACGTGGGACGCCGGCGAAGGCAACGACAATTTCATCTTCGTGGCGGACACACCCGGCGCGATGCGTCCGGCGCCCTGGGCAAAGGCCGGCACGGCCGCGGACTGGTCGGCCTACCTGGCCAATGAGAACGACAACCTGTGGGCGGGCTGGTTTGACCAGGCCGGCGCGACGCAGGTGGGGCCGTGTTCCGGGACGGGATACCTGGAGGGCACGATCAACCTGGTGGACGAGTTCGGCGCCATGCCGTCGGTCATCTACCTGGCTGCCGTCCCGTATGAGACGCCAAACGGTGGTGCTCTTCAGGCCGCGTACCAGGTTCCGGCGTCGATCAACTCCGACGGCAACCTGGATGCCGGTGAATACGCACAGGTGGACATCTGCGACATCACGGTGCCGCAGCCGCCGACGCAGTACACCGAGCTCGCGGCGTGCCTGGGCGGTCCCGGCCAGCCCATCCCGCCGACGTGCCCCTGCTGGGTGGACGCCGACTACGACAACGACGGCGACGTGGACCTGTACGACTTCGCCGTGTTCGCCACGAACTGAACGGCCCGGAACGCCCAGGGCAACGTGAAATCGTTGATCTCGTTCAACCGGGGCCGGGAAAGACCCAGGCCCCGGCGACGGGGGCCGGCGCCCGAACGCCGGTGACCTGCGGAAGCGTGATCGGCACGCGGTCCTGACAGAGCGCGCCCAGCACGGCCATCTCCGCGGCCTCCCGGTGACTGACCGGCACGCCGAAGGCGTCCGTACTCAGCGCGCCCACTTCTGCATGCTGTTGCAGGGCAGAGGTGAGCGTGCCGTTATGCACACCGCCGCCCGCCAGCAGGATCCGGCGAAGCGGCATCGACGCATGCTTGCGTGCCGCGTCTCGGACTGCCGCCGCAATCACGAACCCCACGGCGTCGCAGGCGGAGCGAGCGAGGTCCTCGGGGCGATCCGTACCGCTGCGCTCGTCCAGCCAGGCAATCATCTCGTCTCCGGTGCCAAGCGATCGGCCCGCCAATGACTGATCGCTCAGCGGGCTCGCCAAAGCGTCACGCAGGTACGGTTGGATTTCGCCGGCAGCCGCCCGGCGCCCGCCTTCGTCGAACGGCATCTTGAACCAGCGGCGGGCGATCGCATCCAACAGCAGGTTGCACACGCAGATGTCGCCGCCGCGGATGCCGTTCACGGCCTCCTCCAAGGCGGCGTCATCGCGGTCGCGCCCGGCGGGAAGCAACGTGTAGTTCGCGAACCCGCCCAGGTTGACGACCGCTCGGGTCTCAGACTCGTCGCGGAACAGCACCCAGTCGGCCAACGGGGTGATGGGCGCCCCCTGCCCACCCGCCGCCAAGTCGGCCGCCCGCAGATCGAACACCACGGGGGCGTTCAGCGCCTCCGCAATGGGGGCCGGCGCGAGCAGTTGCCAGCTTATGGGCGGAGCGTGGAACACCGTCTGTCCATGCACGGCGATCAGATCGATTCGCTCACCCCCCGCCGCTTCGCGCACCACGTCCACGTGCCGCAAGGCGAACTCCCTGGCGAGACCGGCCACCAGCGCGGCCGTGGCCGGGCGGCCCTCGGCGAACTCACGCAGCGCCCCCGCGAGCGGACCGAGCAGCCCCGTCGCACAGCGATGCACCGATGCGTGAATCCCCAGGCCGTGGCCCTCCACGACGACCTGGACCGCGTCGACCGCATCCATGCTCGTTCCCGTCATGCAACCGATGATGGTTCGCATGGTCATGATCCAATCGTCCACCCCCCCCGCCGGCCGGTCAAGCCGTGCGGCAGCGGTCCCCGGCAGCGGCGAGGCTCAGGTGAGGGCGGTGGGAGCTCGTCAGGCGTGCGGGGGCAGCGGCGTTGCGGAAGCGGCGGACCGTGGCATAATGAAGCCACGGCGGTGGGCTGGGGGAGGGCGGAGGTTGCATTACCGGGGGCGGATGTGCGGAACCCCGGGACACCGAGACGCGCGAGGCGGGATCGGCGGGAAGGATCTCGTTCTGTCGGCCTGGCCGGTGGATCGGCCGCGTCGCTGGACGGCGGCGGTGAACGATCCGCTGGGCAAGGACGAGTTGGAGCAGTTGCGGATCAGCGTGAATCGGGGTCGTCCGCTGGGCGAGGAGTCGTGGGTGTGGTCGACGGCGCGGCGCTTGGGGCTGGAGTTCACCCCGCGCGGCCCCGGCCGACCGCGGAAGAAACGGCGAAATCACTGATGTCCCGTTTTGCATTCCCCCCGTTTTGCATTCCCACCCCGAAGCCCCTCATCCCGAAACCACCGAAGATGCGCCGAGCCACTTCGGAGGAACGCAAACTGGCAACGCAGTATCTACGCACTCTCGCCGCCTGGTTGACGGCGTTGGCCCGGGGCGTCATAGATGAGGTGGAAAAACTGTCATAACCTACGCTGGCTCGTCCCAGTAGACTAACAAGCAGACCACGCAGAGAGGAGATCCGTTATGAAGCTCGTGCTGAAGGAGAAAGATTCGGAAAGAATAATCAAGACCGAACCGTTCGCTGATCCCGACGAATTCCGCAATCTGGCAATCATCCTAAATGAGATCGTTCCCCAGGCAAGAGAGGTACGCATGCCAATTCTCTCCTTCTTGCGCATACCGGGATCAAAGAGGGCCTTCGGCTGGTTTGACACATTCACGAGCACAGATGCTGCGCCTGCAAGAACACGCTTTGCGGAGGTCTATGATCAAGCCCACACGATCTCAGAAGACATCCAGGTGTTTATGGCAAAGCTGCTTCTACTGGAACTGGCCATTCCAAAGGACCTGGCCGAGAACGTGAGCTGGTTTTGCCGGATGATCAAAGGATGCGTTTCGAGTGAGCAAGGCAGCGAGCTGGACGAGGGGAAAAGATCGATGCTTGCCTCCGCTTATGAGAAACTGAGAATCATCCAGGAACTGTGCGACGAAGCTGCCCTCCGCGATCAACTCATCATCTCGCAATGCGAATAGCAGCATTCGACCTTGCGCGGACCGGTCATGGCCGCAAGGAACACCCCTTCGGTTCTGCATCACGTAATCGCGTGGTGCTGACACAAACGCCCTTGCTGCAGGAGTCTTGGGGTGAGAGAAATGCCGAGAGAGCTCTTTCAGAACGAGTAAAGGTGTCAAACGCGTAAAGG
>CAZPHH010000037.1:0-43993 GCA_964586145.1 uncultured Phycisphaeraceae bacterium
CCCGGCCGGGGCGTGAGGCCCGGTCGGGCGCCGCATGACGTGGAGGACAACGAATGATTCCGACGGTCGCGATCGGGCCTCCCGCATGGGCGGGGCCTGCTACGTGGCCGCCGTTGCCGGTTATCGGACTTTGCGCGGGAACAGAGAAACCGATTGCCCTCGCCGGCGCACGGTCGATCCTGCGCGCCAGCGGGCGCGCTCTCTGCCCGCACGTGAACGGTTCGTCTGCCGTCTGCGGCGGACGGGGCTGTACCCGTACCGCACCCGGTGCCGTCGCCCGATGGCTTCGGCGGCGAACCGTTCACCCGCTTCTTTTCTGGCGGCTCAGGCCAGCACGTCCAGATTGCCGCCGAGCACCGCTGTTCCTGTGCCGCGTTCCATCTCCGCCTGGTCGAACCGGTCCGATTCGTCGCCGGACGGCGCACGCCGCGCCGCGGCGTCGCTGAGCGATTCGTCCAGGGCCTTGATGGCCGTTCTCAGCACACGGTACACCGCTGCTTCGCCTGTATTCAGGATGGGGGCGTTCTCGGCCTCCACCCGGGCTCGCTGGCGAGCCACTCGATCGGCGGCTTCTGCGCGCGCTGTTTCGGGCGCGCCTACCGCATTCACGAGGCCTATCATGGTTCCGCCCTTTGCCACACGGCGAATGCCTCTGTTGATTCAGTCGTCAACGTCGGCTGCCGGTCCCCGGCTCCGGGTCTAGGTGCCTCGCAGGTGAAACGTAGGATATCCGCCCCTGTCGGGCAAATGCTTTCCGGACAGAAGGTTATCGCCCCTGCCGGTCCGGTTGCGAATCTCTGCCCGATAAGTTCAGCCTCCCCCGGTGACTTCCGATATTGCCAGACACAGGGAGGTCCCACGCCGGGTCCACCTGCGCCAGCGTAGTAGGTCGGGAGAGCCACCGCCGCTTTCGCACCCGGGGGTTGGCCGGTCCGACAACGAGGGAAATTGACATGGACTGGGACAGCATCGGACTGGATCGCGATCCGTTCCAGGAGGGGTCTGACGAAGCGTCCTATTACTCTTTGCCGGCCCGGGAGAGGGTCCTGTCGACCCTGGAGACGGGACTGCGCGAGAACCGAGGCGCGGTTCTGTTGACGGGCGATCCCGGCAGCGGCAAGACCACGCTGGCCTGCCAATTGCTGTATCGGTTCGACGGCGAGCATCGTCGCGTGTACGTGCCGTGTGGCGGCGCCTTGGCCGGCCGGCTGATGGAGCAGGTATGTGCCCGGTTCAACGTGCCTGTTGACGAGGACGCGAGCGTCGCCGAACACGCGGCCCGACTCCGGCAAGCCATTGGATCAGACGATCCGGAGCAGCGCCTGCACGTGGTGGTGCTGGATGCGGTGGAGCATCTCGATGCGGACGACCTGGGTCAGTTGGAGATGCTGACGCGGATGCGGACGTCGGAGGGGCCGGCGCTGCAGCTTGCGCTGATCGGGCGCCCGGAGTGTCAGACGCAGTTGCAGCATCCGGACCTGCCCGAGCTCGGCCGTCGGATCGTCCTTGCCGAAGCGTTGGAGCCGCTTTCCCCGTCCGAGACGGCCGACTACATCCGGCACCGCGTAGCGGCGACCGGTGGGGATGCGAACACATTTTTCACTCTCGGTGCGTTCGCATTGTTGTGCGAGCAGGCTGGCGGGAACCTTCGTATGGCGAACTGGCTGGGCCGGTCCGCGCTGTCCTACGCGGCAGAGGCGGGCACGGTGCCCATCACGGACGCCATTCTTCGCGAAATTCAGACCTTCGACGGCATCTCGCCCGCCCCTGCGATGGGTACGCCCGGCGGATGCAACGGACCGGACATGGATCGCCTCATGACGAACGACAGGACACTGGCAGCGGGCTCGGGTTCGGACAATCCTCTTGTGCCTGGCACGCTGCCCCAGGAGGTCGATGCGGCCTGTGAGCAAAGGCTGGAGGAGCTGGTCGCCCGGGCGGAGCGAGCCCTGCACCGGCTGGGCACCGCCACGCGTGAGATCGAGTCGCGAGAATCGGCGGCCGCCGCTCGTCTGGATCAGACGGAGCTGGAGGCCCTGTTGGACCGCGTCGCTCGATTGACGGTCGGGGCCGGCGAGAAGGCCGCCGCGTTGGAAGAGCGCATCCAATCCGTTCTGTCGGCGGCGGAAGACCGCCTGGGCACGCTGCGGACGGCCAGTGATCGCTATGACACGCAGCGAGAGGCGGTGCAGAACGGCCTGATTTCCATCGAAGAGGCCAAGGTCCGGGCCGAGGAAGCGGTTGCCCGGTTGGGCGAATACGGCGAGAGGATCGAGTCCATCGCGGAAGTGGCGCAGGAGAAGATGAAGCTGCTGGCCAGCGGCCTGGAGGCCGGGGAAGGGGCCTACGAGCGACTGGCCCGACTCAACCACGAGATCGAGAGCCGCACGGCGGGGTCTGTCGAGATGGTCGAGCAGCGGATGCAGGCGCTCCAGGAGGCCGGCACCGCCGCTGCGAACAACCGAGACGCCATGCTTCGCGCCACCGAAGCCATGATGACTCGTCTGGAGCAGCAGAACCGGGCGATCATTGAACGGTCGGAGGCTGCGGCGGAGATCCTCAAGGCGCGGCTGGAGCTTGTGGAAGGGCAGTCGGAGGCGTTTCACGGGGAGTTGCTGCGCCGGGTTCGGGCGTCCGTGGAAGCGGACGTCATGCCGGCCATCCGAGCCGAACTCGACACCGCGCGGGAAGAGACGTCGCGAGCCGTGTCCGAGGTGGTCGAGTCTCAGCGCCAGGCCTCGAAGAGCTGGATGGCCGAGGCGACCGAGACCATCCGGTCCACGGCCGGACAAATTCTCCAGGACAGCATGCAGAAGCTCGACGCGCGTCTGGCGGCGATCGAGGGCCGCGTCGCGGAGGCGGACCGGATCAGCACGGACCTGGGCCTGAACGCCTGCGCGGCCGACACGAAGTCGGCCCAACTGGCTTCGCACATCAGCGCGGCCGGCCACATCACGCAATCGCTGGCGGAAACCAATGCCGGCGCCCAGCGCCGAATGCAGGAGCTCTCGACACAGGCGGACCGGGCCGCCCGGATTCAATCAGATCTGGCCGCACAGGCAGACACGGTCGCCGGCCGCATCCAGGAGACCGGCGAGGCCGCGCAGCATATGCTGGACGAAACGCTTCGGCGCGTGCATGGCGAAGTGGAACAGAGCCGGGAGAACCTGCGGGCGGCGGAAGGTCGGGAAGCGAGCATCCGGCAGCTCATGCAGCAGGCGGCGGAGATCGCCGGAGCGGCCGACGAGGCGATGCGGGGGCTGGAGCAGCGAGTGCAGGACGTGCAGGCCCGGTCCGATGCGACCCAGGCCCGCCTCGACGCAACGGCCCGGCAGTGCGAGGATCGCGCCCACGGGGCGATCGCGCACTTCAGCAATCGGGCTCAGGAGCTGGGCGACGAAATCGACGGCAAGCTGGCGCGGGCCGAACGCCGAATCGAGGAACGACTGACCGGCGTGCGGACGGATCTCGACGCCCGTGTGGCCAAGGTCGTGGAGGACATCTCCGGGCAACTGCACGACGCACACGAGCAGATCGCGGCGCGGCTGCGAACGGCCAACACGGAGTTCGAGTCACGGCTCACGCACCTGCGGGAGCAGATCGACACCCGCATGGCCAACCTGAGCGGCCAGATCGACGTGCGCCTGGAGGGCCTGGACAAGCAGATGCAGGCCGTTCAGGCCGCCCAGCAGCGGTTCGAGGCCATGGTGGACGCGGCACAAGAGCACGGGCAGAGCATCCAGGACCAGGCGGAGATCGCCCGACGGCTCATCGCGGACCAGGCCCAGCAGTCCGAGGAACACCGTCGCGTGGTGTCCGAATTGACGCAGCAGGTGGCCCGGGGCGTGGAGATCACCAGTCGCTTCGAGGACATCAAGGACGGAGCGATGGAGGCCTACGCCCAGTTGACGGAACGCTCCGAAGTGGCGGCCGCCCTTTTCGAGAAGACCAGCGAACTGGTCGAGCACATCAACGAGCGGGAAGAGGAGATTGAGCTGCAGGGCCGTGTGCTGGTCCAGCTTACGGAGGAGCGGGAGGCGCTGGATCTGCGTGTGCGGCACCTGGCCGCAACGACGGAGTCCCTCCGCGTCGAGCTCTCCTCACTGCTGTCCGAGCCGCAGAAGCTGGTCTGCGAGGCCAAGACGCAGGCCGTGCAGCTCAACGAGGTCTGCCGGGCCGTGAAGAAGGTCTTCGCCGGGCTGTCGCAGGCGTCACTTCAGGCCAACCAGAAGATCGAGGAGCTGCGCCGGCTGGAGGCGGTGGCAGGTGCTCTTCAGCAGTGGGTCAACGAAACGGCCCAGGTGCAGCAGCGGCTTTCGAGTGTCCTGACCCCGGCGCTGGGCGGCCCCGCTCCGGTGCTGGCCGCCGTGGAATCGGACGTCCAGGGGGATCGAATGTCGGTCGTGGCGCGACGGCAGAGCGCTCCGCCGGTGCCCACGCGCGAAGAGATGATGGCGGCAGCGAAGGCCGCGGCCCAGCGCGCCAAGGCCCAGAAGATCGACCATCTGATCCGGCAGGTACGTTCCGGGGGCACACCCAAGCCGGCCGCTGCGAAGGTGTGAGTCTGCGTTCCCGGCCTGCGGTTGACCGGCAGGGCACGTCCGCGGCGGAACGGACGGAGGCGGCCCCTCAGTCACGCACCACTTCCCATGCGCCCCCCGGCGACTGCCGGAAATGAATGAGGGGGTCCTGCTTGCGAATCAACTCCGCCGGCCGGTCGTTGATCCGAAGAACCACGCGCCGATCCCACCGAACATCCAGGCGTGTCTGATCCAGCATGAACTCCGCCACGTTCTGCGTCTCCACGCAAACGCGGTTGCGGTCGGTCTCGAAGCGGCCGGTGGCCCACCCGCCTTCGGCCCCCGGAGCCAGCCGGACGATCTGCAGCCAGCCGCGCTGCGGCTCGGGAAAGGAATCGAGGGGCGGTTCCGCGGGGGCGGCCGGCTGGGTGGCGGGTGGCGGATCGGGCTCCGCATCCGCGGCATCGAGACTCGGCACGGCCGGCTGCGATGACGACGTGAGGTCGGGCTTGGGAACCGATTCGCGACATGCCGAGAGTGTCCCCGCCAAAGAGGATGCGATCAGGGCGATCAGGAATGAGGGTTTCACGCCGGACTCCTTCCAGGGGCCTGAAGCGCCCGTGCGGGGCGGGGTCGGTTGCCACGGGCCCCGGCTTCTTATACCGTCATCATGATGGTCCCGGTGCAGGGACCGGGCAAGCCTGGGCCGGGCGGCGATGGGCATTCGCCAGGCGCCGGGGAGGAGCAGGGGAACATGGGAACCGAGTTGACGCCGCGCCAGATTGTGGAAGCCCTGGACCGCTACATCGTCGGGCAGGCCGACGCCAAACGAGCGGTGGCCGTCGCCATCCGCAACCGCTGGCGCCGGCAACAGCTCCCGGAGTCGATGCGGGACGAAGTGGGCCCCAAGAATATCATCATGGTCGGACCGACCGGGGTGGGAAAGACCGAGATCGCCCGCCGGCTGGCCGGTCTGGTCAATGCGCCCTTCGTCAAGGTGGAGGCAACCAAGTATACGGAGGTCGGCTACCACGGGCGGGACGTGGAGAGCATGATCCGCGACCTGCTGGACCGGGCCATCCACATGGTTCGCAGCGAGCAGACGGAGGTGGTCCGGGCGGAGGCGGAACGTCTGACGGAGGAGGCCCTGCTGGACGTGCTGATGCCGCCCAGCAGCTTCGACCGGTCGGACGAGGCGGTGGCCGGCGAGACGGCCGAGCGCCGCCGGCGGAGCCGTGAGAAGCTGCGGAGCCAGTTGCGGGCGGGCGAGTTCGACGACCGGATGGTGGACGTGGCGGTGGAGCAGAAGGCAACGCCCGTGGGGATGTTCGCCACCATCGGGGGCATGGACCAGCTTGACCCGGAGCTGCAGAGCTTTCTGGACCGACTGGTTCCCTCCCGGTCCCAGTCGCGGCGCCTGCCGCTCCGGGAGGCCCGGCGGATTCTCTTCGAACAGAAGTGCGAATCCCTGATCGACCGCGAGAAGGTTACGGAGATGGCCATCGCCCGCACGGAGAGCGCCGGCATCCTTTTCATCGACGAGCTGGACAAGCTCTGCAGCCGCGAGGGCGGGTACGGGCCGGACGTGTCCCGCCAGGGGGTCCAGCGGGACCTCCTTCCGGTCGTGGAGGGCTGCACGGTGAGCACGCGGCACGGGCCGGTGCGAACGGACCACATTCTTTGCATTGCGGCCGGGGCGTTTCACTCCGCTTCCCCGAACGACCTGATGCCGGAGTTGCAGGGCCGATTCCCCATCCGAGTGGAGTTGCAGGACCTGACGAACGAGGACTTCGTTCGCATCCTGACGGAACCGGAGAACGCTCTCACGAAGCAGCAGGTGGCCCTGATGGGCACGGAGGGCGTGAGCATCGAGTTCACTTCGGGGGCGATCGAGGAGATGGCGGCCATCGCCTTCCAGGCGAACCGCAACGCACAGAACATCGGGGCCCGCCGGCTGTACACCATCACAGAGAAGCTGATGGAGGACCTGTCGTTCGATGCGCCGGAGCGGCGGGGTCGGAAAGTGGTCATTGATGCGGATTACGTGCGAAGCCGACTGGCGGACATCGCTCGCAATGAGGAGATCGGGCGGTTCGGGTTCCATAGCCTTCGGGAGGATGCGAATTGACTGGTGCAGCCGGGCTCGCGCGGCTCCGCAACGGCGGGCTCGTCTGCCTCACCCGGTGATTCCCGTGAGCGAGGCGATCATTCATCGGAGCCGATGCCGTGTTTTCGAGACTGCTGTTCCCCGCTGAACTGCCGACGTGGGCCCTGGCGCTGGAACTGGGGCTGGCGGCGGTCATCGTGATTCTGTCCGGGGCGCGGCTGACCCGGCTTGCCGATCGTCTCGCAGAGGAGTACGAACTGGGACGGGCGTGGGTCGGCATGCTCCTGCTGGCGACGGTCACCAGCCTGCCCGAGGTCGTGACCGCATGCACGTCCGTCGCCATCGGGGCCCCGGATCTGGCGTTTGCGACCATTCTGGGCAGTTGCAGCTTCAACATCGCCCTGATCGTCTGGTTTAACATTGCGGTGGGCGGCGGGTCCATTCTGAGCGGCCGCAACCCCGTCCACGTGCTGACGGGCACGCGCGGCATTTTCATGATCGCCCTGACGCTTGCGGGAATCGCACTGTCGCAGAAGTTCCAGGCGGACCCCCGGATCGCCGGCGGCTGCGAGATCGCGGTGTGCCTGATGATCGTCTTCACCTACCTGCAGGCCATTCGGACCACGTACCGTCTGGAGCAAGCAGCGGTCCCGCGCCCACCCTCGGCGGCTCCCGTGGCACGAACGCCGGGCCTTCTGGGAAGGATTGTCGGCTCCTCACTGATGTTGGTGGCGGCCGCCTGGTGGAGCGCGCGAACCGGAGACGTTCTCTCGTCGCACCCGATCGGCTTGCTGGGCCGGCCCCTGGGCGCCACGTTTGTGGGGGCGGCGTTCCTTGCCGTTTCCACCTCGTTGCCCGAGATCGTCACGGGCCTGGCCGCCGTACGCATGGGCCAGATGGACCTCGCCCTCGGTAACATCTTTGGCAGCAACATGTTCAATATCTTCGTGGTCCCCATGTGCAAGGCGACCTCACTGGCCGGCGGCCATCCGTTGCTGATGGCCGGGGCGGGGTTCCATCCTGATCCCAACCTCCTGGCGGGGCTTCTGCCCGTTTTGCTGACGGCGGTGGCCATCGGGGGCCTGACGGCCGGGCCGCGGGGTCGGATTCTGGGACTGGGCGCGGATTCCGTGGCGATTGCGTTTTTTTACGTTGGGGGCATGATCCTTTTGCTGGCCGGCGCGTAGAATACGGGTGGGAGGGATCTTCTGATCCGGTGCCTCCGGGAAGCCCCCAGGGCCAGGGGAACCCGCTTCGGCACGAGACGGACAGGGTACCCAGCCGATACACCACAGGGATTCCAAGGCGAAGGGCTTCGTCGGGCGGTGCCCCGACAGTCTGATGAGTGTACGATCATGAGGCATCCCGTTGATAGCCGTTGGCTCGCCATCGTCATCGCGGCGTTGGCGATCGTATTCATCTTCGGTGGAAGGAGTTACGGCCAGGCTCGGGCACAGCGCGGCAGCAATGCCCTGTCCGGATTCGGCCATGTGGGCGCGACGGGCGTGTCACAGGGGCAACGCCTGTACACCGAGGGATATCGGGGTTCGGGAGCCGGGGACGTGGCGAGCGGCAACTTCGCTCCCGGCGGCGCCGGTGGGCAAGGAGCGTTGCCGGGCGGTCGGTATCGCCCTCCCTCCGTCGACATGTTCCGACCGCAGCAACTGGGCATCCACAATGCGTTGGCCAACCCTCTGAACTACGGCCTCGCCCGGCCGATGGCGATGATCGGCCGCGACTACACAGGTCGTCAATCCTGGGCGCGGGCGAGAGGGCATCGGTTTGGCGAGGGCTACCGGCCGGGACAAGTGCATATGGCCGTGCAGGCCCCGCAGATTCTTCTGTATCAGAATGCGTTTCTGGCTCCCGTTCGTAACGCGACGCGCGGCGGGCGCATCCGCGACGGCCTCACCAACAGGAGCCTTCGCAACATGCCCACGGCGGACGAAATGAAGCCGGACGATACGGCGCCGGGTCGTTCGTTCGCGGATCTGATGGAATGGCGTCTGAACGCGGAGATTGACAAGCGCCTCCACGACGCCTGGGCGTCGTTTCTGGCCGGTCGGTACCAGAATGCCGGCACGAAGTTCGAGACCCTCTGCCGATGGAAGGGATACGAGGCGGAGGCCACGCTGGGCATGCTGTTCAGCGCGCTGGCAACGGGCCAGGCGCAATCGTCCGTCGCCCTGGTCCGTCGGCTGTTCCCGGACGTCGACACGGAAGCGGGTTCGCCATCGGCGGGCATCTTCCGCCCCCGCGCCAACCCATTCCTCGCGCAGATTGACTTGCGGGCGCTGGCGGCCATGCCGCTGAACGAGCGGCCATCGAGCGTTGCAATCGGGACGACCGAAGAGATCGAAAGCCTGGGCGGGCTGCCCCAATCCGTCCCGTGGAACGAGAGAACGCTGGACGAACTGGTGAACGAGTGGGATCGTGCGGCGACGGCGTCGAAGGACGTGCATATCCAGGCCACGAGCGTGCTTCTGCTGTGGTATGCCGGCGACCGAGCCCGGGCCCAGCGACAGGCGGAGCGCATCCGACAGGAGTTCCGCGCGACTCCATTCAGAGGCATCGCCGACGACATCCGCGAGGCCCTCGAGACGGAAACGCCGCCCGAAGCCCAGCCGATCGCCGCGGCTCAGCCGGCCAGCGACCGGTAGTACTCGATGGCCCGGCGCAGACCCTCGTCAAACCGCACCTGAGGCTCAAAGCCGAGAACCTCTCCGGCCCGCCGGATGTCGGCGGTGGAGTGTTTCACGTCGCCCGGCCGCGACTCCACGTACCGCGGTGTGATGTTCGTGCCCAGCAGTTCGTTGATCCTGGCGATGACCTGGTTGACACTCACGCACTCGCCGCAGGCCACGTTCACCACCTGCCCGTCCGTTCGTTCGGCCCGGGCGGCCAGCAGGTTGCCATGCACCACGTTGTCCACGTACGTGAAGTCGCGGGTCTGCTCGCCGTCTCCGTACACCGTGGGCGGTTCACCCCGCAAAATGGCGGTGACGAAGGCCGGTATGGCCGCGGCGTACTGGCTCTTGGGGTCCTGGCGAGGGCCGAAGACGTTGAAATAGCGGATGGAGAGCGTCTGCAGCCCGAAGCACTCGGCGAATGCCTTGCAGTAGAGCTCACCCGTAAGTTTCTGCACGGCATACGGGCTCAGGGGGACCGGCCGAAGTTCCTCGTGCTTCGGCGAAACCGTGGTGTTTCCGTAGGCGGAGCTGCTGGCGGCGTACACCACGCGCCGGCATTTCGCATCGCGGGCGGCCGAGAGCAGATGGAACGTCCCGTTGATGTTCGCATTGTGGCTGCGCTGCGGCTGTGCCACCGAGACCGGAACGGACGGAATCGCCCCCTCGTGGAAGACCACCTCGATGTCCTGGCAGGCCCGACGGCAGTCGTCCGGGCTGCACAGGTCGCCTTCCACCAGATCAACGCGATTCAGCACGTCCGCCAGGTTCTCCCGCTTGCCCGTGCTGAAGTTGTCCAGGACGCGCACGGCGTGGCCGAGTTCCACCAGCCGCGCCGTGAGGTGCGATCCGATGAAGCCGGCGCCGCCGGTGACCAGATAGTTCGCCATGATTCAGGACCCCCCGATTGCCGTTGAGCCGATTGACCGAGGCCGACAGGACGGCCGGGTTGGCAGTGTAGTGGATGCCGGCTTTCTTCGTCAACGCGGGCGGCCGGTGTCGTCACTCGGAAGCGGGTGATGGCACGGGCGCCGGTGTGGACGACGTCGGCGGCGATGCGGGGGCGACCTGCTCGCCCCGCCGTTCCTTCCGGAAGACGCTGTCGCGGATGTGGGCATCCACCGCGTCGCCGACCTCGATCCGCACGTCCCAGGCGTCCGCAGGAAACCGCACGGCACCCTCCACCGTCTCGAATTGCACGTCGAACGAGACGGGAGCGTCTGCCCCCTCGGGCGTGACGGGCGTCACGGCCACAACCTTCACGTCGTCGAGCATCCGGACCGGGTGGGTCAGACGGTAGGCGCCCAGGAACAGTCCATAGACCGTTGCGGCAACCGCCGCCAGCGTAAGAAATGTGCCCACTACCCAGCGAAGCGGCCGGGTCTTGAAACCGCGCTTCATGGTCAGCGGGAAGTTGAAGAACAGGTCGAACACGAAGTGTTCCAGCAGCCCGCCGCTTTCGCCGAAGACCGGCACCACGTGTGTCAGGTTCTTCGCCCAGCGGCCGGCCAGGAACCGGGCAAGCGCTGGATCGTGGGCGACCATCTGCAGCGGAAATGCCAGGTAGCCGATGACGTGCAGAAACGAGACGGGGGCGGCGATGTAGTAGTTGCGGACGTCCCGCTCCCGGATCATCAGGTACAGGACAAACAGACCCCGGGCAATCGAACCGGGCGAGATCGGTGATCCCTGAATGACGATCGCCACCGCCGTGCCGGCGGCCACGGCCTTGCCCCAGTCCAGCCCGTGCATCCTGTACAAGTAGGCTCCCGTCGCCACCCCGGCGATGACCATGACGATCTGCGTGATGGGGACCGTACACAGGTGAACGGCCAGGCAGCGCAGGTACTTCTGGATGAATGGGTCCTTGATTTGGCTTGCGATGTGCTCCGCCTCGGCGTCCGTGAGCATGCCCTCGCGCCGCCCCGCTTCCACCTCGCCCAGCAGCCATTGTTCGCGGAACGACGGCACGCGCAGGAACTGGTACACGAAGCCCACGGCGTTGCGCACGCACTCGCGGGCAAAGGCCCATTCCGTCAGGAACCGATGCCACCGTGGCGGCATCCAGCCGCACAGGATGCGCTGCAGCCAGTACCGAACCGGCCGGTGCACGAGCTTCCGCAGCCGCGCGTCGCACCCGCGGCCCTTGCGATGCCAGATCACCAGGGTCTCGATCCGCGCGCCCCGCATGGCCCGCCACAGATAGCGCCCGCTCGTCAGGCAACGTTTCAGATGGGTGCGACGGACGGTCGAGCCCCACAGCTTCACAACCGTCGCGCCCAAGAACGGGATCAAGGCAAGGCAATACAGCAGTGGGAACAACACCCGGCCCCGTCGCAGTCGCGCCGCGTGTTCCTCGTCCAGCCGCCCCAGGTGCTGCCAGCCGGTGATGATGCCGTCTTTCACGGACCGCCGCAGGCTCCCGTCCGTCAGCAGCCGCAACCGATGGTGGGTCAGATCGGGCAGGGAGGCGCGATGGGCCGCCTCCGCCTGCCGCAGCTCGTCCATGGCCGGCTGCAGGTCCGCGAAGGACTCCCGGTGCGCGTCCAGGAACTCCTCCAGCCGAGCGGGGTCGCTGCGATCGAACTGCACAACGCGGCCCTGGGCCAGACCCCGCAGAATGAGCCAGACATCGGCGGGGCTCATCGGCGCGAACGGCAGCAGGGCCAGCCCCGCCCGGAAGTCCACCGCGGTCAGGCCGGCCTTGGGGAACGCACCGGCGGCCAATCGCTTCAGGGCGTTGGGTTGACTCTTGCAGGTCCACCACTCGTACTGGCGCGCGAGCTCGCCGGCCCCCATTTCGTGCAGCAGGCGGACCAGCTCACGCATAAACAGCTTCTTGTGAACGTACTCCGGCGAATTGTGGTCCGCCGGCGGATCGCCCTGGAACGCCCACCGGCCGAAGAGGTCTTCGTCCACCTCGAACTTCCAGATCCGCCCGTCGATCCACTCGTTGATCTCGCCGAAGCTGTGCAGTTCTTCGTCGTAGAACGTGGCGTATGTGTCGCAGACGGCCGTCGCTTCGCCGAATCGCAGCCCGGCGGCCCGGCGGATCAGCTTCTGCCACAACACGCCCACACGCACGCCGGCCGGGTTCGCCTGGGCCGCAAACGGGCCCTGATACGCCAGAAAGTACAGGAAATCGCGAAACAGCCGGGCGAAGCCCGAGGGTGGTCGAAGGACCTTGATGGCGTATTGCCGACCCGCCTCCAGCCCGGCGATGGGTCCCTCGTCGGTGTGGACTTCCAGCAGTCGGACCTTGTACACCTGGCCCGCAAAGCCCCCGCCGACAAATCGCTCAATCTCCACCACCATCCGCCCCGCATGGGCCGGCAGGACGCCGGTGATGGCGTATTCCAGGCGGTCGCCCGGAGCGTGGGCGGTCCGCCGGAACGGGCGGACCAGGCCGCATTCACCGAACTCCTGTTCAAGCTCCTTCGCGAATGAAGGCGGACCCGCGGGGGTCATCCGATCGGGCTGAAGCTGAGTTGCCAGGTCCGTCATTCGTGCGTCATCCGGCCCGGACCGACCGCCCGGGAGCCCGGGAATGATCCGGGAACGCCGGTGGAGCGTCAATCCGGGGTGGGTACAGTCAGGGCTTTCCGGGGTTATCGGCCGTTTTGAGCCAGTCCTGAATGTGGCGGGCCAGGATCTGAGGATCGCGGCGGGCGAGGATGTGCTCCGCCAGGGCGGGCGGGACGTTCAGGTTGGTCATGGCCGTCTGCACCCGCCTCCAGAGCTGATCGCGCTTGCGATCGGAGCTTTCCAGGTAGAGATCGGTGACCAGTTCCTGGAGCCTGTTGAGCATGATGGTGTCACGCTGGTCGTAATACCGCTCCACGATCTTCCGCTGGTAGTTTGACATTTCAGGCATAACGATTGTGCCTCATTCCTGCGGACGGCGCGCCGCGAGCCGGTCTCAATCCGGCGTCTCCCCCACCCGGTTGAGCACCATCAGCCGCAGCTCGGTCATGTGCTCAATGGCGAAACGCACGCCCTCGCGCCCCAGACCGCTGTCCTTAACCCCGCCGTACGGCATCGAATCGACGCGGAACGACGGCACGTCATTCACCACCACGCCGCCCACTTCCAGCTCATCGAACGCAAAGAACGCCGAGTGCAGGTTCTGAGTAAACACGCCGGCCTGCAGCCCGTAGACGCTGCGGTTCACCCGACGGCACGCGGCCTCGAACGACGTGAACGGCTCCACCGTGGCCACGGGGCCGAACACCTCGTGGCAGGCAAGCGGCTCGTCGTCCGGCACGGCCTCGACGAAGGTCGCCTCGTGGAACGGGCCGTTTCGGCGGCCGCCGCAGAGCACCCGCGCCCCCCGGTCGACGGCCCGCTGCACCCACGATTCTACCCGCCGGGCGTCGGCTTCGGTGATCAGCGGACCCAGGAAGGTGTCTTCACGGAGCGGATCGCCGGCCTTGAGCTTCTGCGCCGCGGCGATCAGCTTCTGTTTGAACGGCTCGTAAATGTCTGCGTGAATGAGCACCCTCTGCACACTGATGCACGACTGTCCGGACTGATAGAACGCACCCAGGATGATTCGCTGCACGGCAAAATCCTGGTTCACATCGCGATCCACGATGCAGGCTGCGTTGCCGCCCAACTCCAACACCACGTGCTTCCTGCCGGCCCGGGCTTTGAGCGCCCAGCCCACCTCGGCGGACCCGGTGAACGACAACAGCTTCAGTCGATCATCCGTAGTGAAGGCGTCCGCCCCGTCGCGGCTGCACGGGAGGATGCTGAAGCCCTCTTTCGGCCACTCTGTCTCGGCAAGGACTTCGCCGAGAATCAGCGCGCTGACCGGCGTGGCGGATGCGGGCTTGAGCACCCAGGGACAGCCCGCGGCGATGGCCGGCCCGATCTTGTGGGCCACCAGGTTCAGCGGGAAGTTGAACGGGGCGATCAGCGAGCACGGTCCGACGGGGACGCGCCGCCAGATGCCCCGATACCCCTCGGCTCGGGGCGAGATGTCCAGCGGTACGTACTCGCCGCCGATGCGCGTCGCCTCTTCTGCGGCGATCCGGAATGTGTCCACCGCCCGGCCTACCTCGCCTCGCGCGTCCCGAATGGGCTTGCCGGCCTCCACGGCCAGGACGCGGGCAAACTCCTCGCTGCGCTCGGAGATACGTCCGGCGACGTGGGTCAGGACGGCCGCCCGGGCGTGGGACGGCAGCCGGCGGCAGCGTTGCGAAGCCTCTGCCGCCGCCGCAATGGCGCCGTCAATCGCCGCGGCGTCCGCCCGGGCCACGCGCACCGCGGGTTCGCCCGTGTACTTGTTCGTCACCACCAGGTCGCGATTCGGTGCGACCGGGTGTCCGGCGAGATAGCAGGGATACACGTCGCGAAGCATGGCTTTGTTCGGAAACGGAAAGCGGATCCCGCGTGGCATCCGACCGGCGGAACACGGGTCGGTTCAGGGAGCGGTGCTCACGTCGTCAATCTCATTCAGGTCCCAGTCGATTGCCAGTCGGGCGCGAAGGCCTCGCTCCCACCCGGCGTGCAGATCTCCAAACAGGTAGTTCGTGCCCCCGCTGTGGCGATCCGAGAAGCGATTGCCGTTATACCCCATCGAACCGGCCGTGTTCGCCTCGCCGGCGTCGATGTAGCTGCAGTCATCGCCCTGCTTGGTGCAAGACTCGCACGTGCTGCCGGAACAGTCCCCGTCGCCGCGCTCCGACTGTTCGTTGGCATCGCCGAGGATCGGCTTCTTCGGGTTCAGTCCCGTGCGGTCGCCGCTGCCGTACGGGGAGGGTCCGGATGCATAGGTTCCGTCCGGATTCCGCTCGATCCGCCCGCCGCCCCAGAAGGGCAGGTAGGCCCGGTAGTGCCCGCTGTTCGCGCCTTTCTCTTTCGAGCTTGAGCAGATGTAATACTCGTTCCAGCGACGCGCCTCGATGTTCCGCTGGGCGGGAAAGTTCGGCGGGCACGACTCATCCCGAATGGTGAGCGGCTCGTTGTAGACGAACGCGAAGAGGAGTTCGGCCCATCCGTACCGGATGCGCACGTTGTCATCCGCCCGGTCACTGTTGAGGATCCATTCCGCCGGGGGCAACTGGTCCCGGTACAGGTTCTCGTACGCGGCCAGAGCATTGCCGAACTCCTTGAGCCGAGCCTGGCAGTGCGTGGACTTCGCCTGCTCCCGGGCCCGGCTCAGCGAAGGCATCATGATGGAGATGAGCAGGCTGATGATGGCAATGACGGTCAGCAGCTCAATCAGGGTGAAGCCGCGGTGTTCGGCGGACGCAGAGCGGGGCGGCATGGACAAACCTCCTGGGGATCGGCCGCGGTTCCTCTCGAAGCCGCTTCAAAGCGGCGTCCCCTCGCCCACCGGATTATACCGTCCCACCAGGGTTGATTCCAACACGTCGTTCAACACGAGGTTGCGGTGTCGCCCGCGGCCTCCTCACGACGCCGGTCGGCGGATCCAGCCCCAGAACTCCCGATTGCCCTTTGCGCCGCGGAGAGGGCATTCGACCGTGGCATCGAGAGTGATGCCGGCCCGAGCCAGGCGGGCCGTCATCTCGGCCAGGGTTTCCTCCAACCGATCGTGCGGCAGCACGCCTCCGCGCAGGCGACTGGCAGGCGCTTCGTACTGGGGCTTGATGAGGGTCAGAACCTCACCGGGCGGGCTCAGCAGCGTCAGGGCGTGCGGCAGAATGAGATGCTGCCGGGTCCAGGCCACGTCAACGGTAACCAGCGTGACGGGCTCGGGCAACTCGACGTGGAGCGCGTTGGTTCGTTCCAGAACCACAACGCGCTCGTCCCGCCGAAGGGGCCAGGCGAGGGCGCCGTACCCCGTATCCACGGCATAGACCCGGGCCGCTTCCCGCCGGAGCAGGCAATCCACGAACCCGCCCACGTTGCTGCCGAGATCCGCACAGGTTCGTCCCGAAACGACGGCGTTGAATTGATCCAGGGCGAACGCCAGCTTCTCGCCCCCGCGTGATACGTAGGATCGGCCGGTCGAGCCACCCATGACCATCCGCCTCTCTCTCGAGCCGCGCATGAAAAACGTGGGCTCCGCCTGGCGCAGCCCACGCGTGATCTTCTGCGCGGAACGGCCGTCAGGCGCCCGCGGCGGCCTGCATCCGGTTGATCGCCCGAGCGAGCCTGGACTTCCTGCGGGCCGCCGCGTTCTTGTGCAGCGTGCCCTTGGCCGCGGTCTGGTCGATGCGCTTCGTCACCTTTCGAAGCAGCGACTGGGCCTCCTCGACCTTCTTGTCGTGGATGGCGTCGTCCAGCTTGCGAATTTCCGTTTTCAGCGCGGATTTCCGCGCCCGATTGCGGGCCCGCCGCGTCTGGTTCTGGCGAATCCGTTTCTTCGCCGACAGGGAATGCGCCACGTGAATGATCTCCTGCTGTATCCACCCTCGAATCCCGGTCCGGAGCCGGAGGCGACGGGCCTCCGCCGGGCCGACGGTCCTCCCGCCGGCATCGCCCCGGGACGCGGGGCCCTATCCATTTCGCAGACCCTCGATTCTACCACGAACGTCCCGGTAGTTGTAGTCCACCTGGAGGAGGGTCCCGAAGGTCTTCAAGGCCGCCTCGGCCTGCCCGGCGTCCCCCTGGGCGCGGCCCAGCCAGTACAGGAGGTCCTTGGCGACGGTATCGTCCGATAGCTCGTACTGGGATCGCCCCTCTTCCAGCGTCGCGATGGCCTCGGCGTGGTAGCCCTTCTCGTAGAAGCAGCGTCCCAGGTGCAGCAGGCTGGGGACCCGCACCTTCGGCTCCCCCCGGGCGGCCTGGAAGTGCGGGATCGCCTCGTCGTACATTCGTCCCGAGAACAGCCGCATGCCGTATTCGTACCGGATGCGCAGGTCTGTGGGGTATTTTTCCACCCGCTCCTTGAAAACGCCAATCTCGAACTGCAACTGCTTGATCCGGGCCTGCTTCACCTGGTCGCGGTCCCCGGACTCCCGGGCCGTTCGGACCCGCCGGGCGAATTGCCGCATGCGAATGTCATCCGCCCGCAGTTTGTAGCGATAGTCGCCCGACGTCTCGCATTGCTGCAGCAAGACAGCGATCGCACGCTTCTCGTCTGGCTCATAATCACGCCGGCAGAGCAGGTCCACCAGCGTCATGACCTTGCCGGCCACGCCTGGGTTCTTCCCCAGATCCTTCTCGGCCGCGGCGATCAACTGATCCAGGCGATCGTCCGACTGCACCATCCGCTCGCGATCATGGACCTCCTTCTGCTGCTCCGCGTCGACCATGCTCTCCTTGAAGGAGTCCGCCGTCTGGTACTGCCCCTTCAGAATCGTCAGCTTGGTGGACAAGTCGCGCATCACATTGTCCAGCGACAAGTCCTTGGGACTCAGGTGTTTCTGAATGCTGAGGGCGTCCAGGGCTCGCTCATATGCTTGAACCGCCAGCGCGGTCTCGTTGCGCGTCTGAGCGCGGTCCCCCAACCCCTCGTACACCTCCTTCAGCAGGGCGAACTTCCTGGCGTTCGGCTTCTTCTCCGCTTCCAGCGCTTCCCGGTACACCGGGCCGATCCACATGACCACGTCTTCGCACCGGGCCTTGTCCGCGTTCCGGAGAATGCCTTCCATGTACGAAACGTTCGCCTGATCGTGCGCCCAGAGCCATTCGGCGTTCAGCATCGCCCGGATCGGGTCTCTCCCCGTCATGGAATACTTCATCGAATCCATGATGCCCGGCTTCTTCCCGCCCGCCTGACGCCGGGCCAGAGCCGCCACGCGAAGCGGCTGGTGCGCCTCTTCAATCGCCTCCGGCCAGAACTCCAGCCCGTCCACGTAGCACTTGATCGCATAGTCGTAGTTGCGCTGGTCAAAGAGTTGCTTGGCCCGAGTGAACCACTTGCGGGCCTTGGCCTTGTCGGCGTCCGGCGTGACATGCCGGGCGTTGGGGTCCGGCTTCTCCCCGCGTGCGCTGCCCTTGCCTTGCTCGTTCTCAGCCATTGCGGTTCCCGCAGACGCGAAGGGCGATGACTCCCGTGCCGCGCCCCGACGGCAATACAATCCGCCAGGGCCGTTCCGACAGAAGCAACCGCCGATTTCCTCCCGTCGTTTGCAGTAAACTGCCGAGCTATACTATGATAACGAGTAGGATGTCAAGATCGACCACCGGCCGGCCCTCACGAGCCCCGTCCCGGCACAGGGGCCGGCAGGCCACCAAGTATCGTTGCGGAAGTGAACATGAAGATTGCGGACATCCAGATCGACCGGCTTCGGATCGTCGAGTATCCGGAACCCGTGCTGCGCAAAACCTGCCAGGAGGTGACGGAGTTCGGCCCTGATTTGGAGGCCCTCTGCCGCCGAATGCTTGATCTCATGCGGGCCGACCGCGGAATCGGGCTGGCCGGCCCCCAGGTCGGTCTGCCGCTCCGCCTTTTCGTGTGCAACATCGCGGAAGATCCCGCGAACGACCTGATCTGCATCAACCCCGTGCTGGAGGACTTCGAGGGGGGGTGCGAACTGGAGGAGGGGTGCCTTTCCCTGCCCGAGGTCGCCGTCCCCGTGCGACGGCCCGGGGCCGCCACCCTGCGGGCCCTGGACCCCCACGGGAACCCGTTTACGCAACGATCGGCGGATCTGCTGGCCCGGGTCTGGCAGCACGAGAACGACCACCTCGACGGCCGCATGATTATCGATTACATGTCCACGGAGTCGGCGTTGGCGAACCGGCGAGCCCTGAAGCTGATGGAAGAGAACTATCGACGCCGAACGCGCCGCAGAACCGCCGGCATACGGTAGGCCTTCATGCGCATCCTCTTTGTGGGATCCGGCGACTTCGCCGAGCCCACGCTCCACTTCCTTTGTGAAGAACACGACGTGGTCGCGGTGGTTACCAAGCCTGCCCGCAGGGCCGGCCGTGGACAGTCGGTCAGACCCACGCCAGTTCGGCAACTCGCTGCTGAATATGATCTTGCGATCATCGAGGCAGAGAACATCAACGAGCCGGCGACGGTGTCTCAACTGGCCGGCCTGAACGCCGACCTGGGGATCGTCATCGCGTTCGGACAGAAGATCGGCCCGACTCTGCTGGCGGCCGTGCCAGCCGGGTTCGTCAACCTGCACGCCTCCCTGTTGCCCCGATATCGAGGCGCCGCACCCTACCAATGGACGGTCATCAACGGGGACGAGAAGGCGGGTGTGACCGTGTTCCGCCTGACGGCCGGGATGGACGCCGGGCCGATCCTGACCCAGCGGTGGACGTACGTGCGACCGCAGGAGACGGCTTGCGAACTCCATGATCGGCTGGCCCGCATCGGGCCGGATGCCGTGCGAGCCGCCCTGGACCTCTATGCGGACGGCCCAATCCCGGAGGGGCAGCCCCAGGATCCCGCCCAGGTCACGCGTGCCCCCAAGCTTCGCAAGGCAGACGGATGGATCGACTTCACCCGGCCGGCCGCCGTCCTCGGGCACTTCGTATGCGGGATGTGGTCCTGGCCCGGGGCGGTTTGCACGTTCGAGTCGGCTGACGGCTCGCGTCGCGAACAGGTGACCCTGGCCCGGGCGCGGATGGGTGACGCTATGGCGGCCGGGCTCGATCCGGGCGTCCTGGACGTTCGACTTTTCGCGGCCACCGGCGACGGCTGGCTGGAAATCCTGGAGATCAAACCCGCCGCCGGTCGCCGGATGACCTGGCAGGAGTTCGTCAACGGCCGCCACGTCCGGCCGGGAGACCGCTTCGTCCGGGTCGAATCGGCGTGACCCGATCGGTGCTCAGGGGGTCTGACTCCTCGGGGCGGGAATCAGGCAAATGAACTCGCAGCGTTCGTCAGAGGTGTTGAAGAACGCATGCGTTTCGTTCGCAGGAACGAAGATCACGTCACCGGTCTGAAACGGGCGATCGCCCTCTGTCGTCTTCGCGATGCCGCAGCCGTTGAGCACCAGTATTTCGTGTTCGTAATCGTGCGCATGGTGCGGGGTATTGCCGCCCGGGCCAACCTCGAAATGGCGCATGTGGAAGTTCGCGGCACCGTCCTCGGGACCGATCAGCATGCGCATCCGGACATTCCTGGCGCCGCCCGCCGCAACGGGCGTCTGCTCATGTGAGGCAAGCGATTGGATTTTCATGGCTCCACCTTTGGGTCTCACGCGTCGACAGACGACAGGTCATGCTTCGTCGGCCCTCTTGACCCACGTGTCCGTTGCGGTTTCGTAGCTCAGTATCTCGTCCGGTCGGAAGTACAGGTCGATTTCCGCCCTGGCCGACTCGGGTCCGTCGCTCCCGTGAACCAGGTTGTACGTCGCACTCACGGCGAAATCGCCGCGGATGGTGCCCGGCTCCGCCTCCGAGCCGAATGTCGCGCCGAGCAGCTTCCGACAGACGCTGATTGCGTTGAACCCTCGAACCACCATTACCACCACGGGGCCGCGCGTGATGTAGTCCATCAGTCGCGTATAGAAGGGCTTGCCCTTGTGCGGCGCGTATTGTCGCTCGGCCGCCTCCGTCGAAAGCTGGATCAGCTTCAGGGCGGCAACCGTCAGCCCCTTGTCCTCAAACCGCTGAATGACCCGTCCCAGCAGCCGCCGCTGAATGCAGTCTGGCTTGAGAATTATCAGTGTCTGCTCCAAGGTTCGTTCTCCCGATACGTATTGCCGGCATACGCGAACGCCGAGGAAGGTCGGTTACTCGGACTGCCGCCCATACGCCCATCCGCGGGCGGCCTCCACCATGGCGTGGAGGTTTGCCGCCGGCACCGAGTCGGGATCATACGTGCAACCCGGCGCGATGATAAGGGGCCGGTCGCCCGCCTGACGCAGGGCGTCGTTCACTTCGCCGCGAACATCTTCCGGCGAGCCCATGGGTAATGTCGAGAGGTTGTCCACGCCGGCGGCAGGGGCGGGCTTCAGCCACCCGACCACATCCGCGACGGACGGGCCGGCCGCCCGGTCCGCCCAGTTCAACACGTGGCACGGGTACGCTGCGAACGCGGGAAAGTCGACGGCCCGGCCGCAGACGTGCAGCACGTTCAACCGGCCGCGTTCTGCCGCTGCCAGAATCTCCCGATCGGTGGGTTCGACCAACTGGCGGTACAACGGCGAGTGGTCCTGAACTCCGTCCAGCCAGTCGTCTCGCACAGAAAGGAACACTCCGTCCGCCCCCGCTTCGATGCATCGCCGGGCGAAGTTCGAGAGGCTGGCGCCGATGCGGCCGAGCGCGTGGCGCATGCCGTCAGGGTCCTGCTCAAAATACTGCCGGAGGGTGGCCGTCGGCTCGTCCTCCCCGGACAGTCTGGGCGGCTGGTGTCGCTGCGGAGGCCGGACGAGGTGTCGCAAGGTCGTCCAGGCATTGAAGACGGTGGTGTTGATCCAGACTCGGCCGCCCAGGCGGGATTTCAATGCCGCCAGGAGGTCCAGTTGGCGCGCAAATTCCGGCTCGTCGCCCCGCAGAACCGGCAGCGCGTGCAGATCAGCCGGTCTCTCGATCGGTTTCGCGCTTGGGTAGGGGTTGTCGTTCATGACCTTCAGGAAGTCGAGGTCAAACGACTGCTGGTGGGCGATGTGGGCCTCCACGGCCGCGGGTCCACAGACCCGATCCTGTGCAAAGTGGCACCAGAAGGACACGGGCGGTCGATCCGGGTGTTGCCCGGCCAGCACCGCCTGCACTCGTTCGATGGGATCCACAACTCGCCTCCACGGCGCCTGCAGCCCCCGCCCCCGTCACTCGACAGAGAGAGTCGGCGGGGTTTCCTCCTGCGCCACGCGAATGCTGACCTGACCCGCCGCCGCCCGCACCACGTTCAGGATGGAATCGCGCAACTCCGCCTGGGCCGCGGTGAAGCACCTCTGGGGCGTTCCCTCGTCCGCAAACAGGCGAATCCCGGCGTTCAACGGAATGCCCCCGAGAAACGGCACCTGCATCTCTTCCGCCGCCCGGCGGGCCCCGCCATGGTCAAAGATGTCGTCTCGCTTACCGCAGTGCGGGCAGACGTAGTAGCTCATGTTCTCCACGATTCCCAGACAGGGGACCTTCAGCGTCGCATACATCATGATGGCCCGGCGGGCATCGGCCAGGGCGAGGTCCTGCGGCGTGCAGACCACCACGGCGCCAGTCATGGGAATGGATTGCGAGAGGGTCAAGGGCACGTCACCGGTGCCGGGCGGCAGGTCCACGACCAGGTAGTCCAGTTCGCCCCACTCCACGTTCCCCAGGAACTGCTGAACGGTGTTGTGGACCATGGGCCCCCGCCAGATCACGGCCTGTCGGGGATCCACGAAGAACCCGATGCTGATCAGCTTCACGCCGAGCGCCTCGACCGGCACAATCCTGCCGTCGCTTCCGACGTCGGGCTTGGCGTCGGTCGCGCCCATGATCGTCGGGATGGACGGCCCGTAGACGTCCGCGTCCAGCAGCCCGACTCGGGCCCCTTCCCGCTGAAGCCCGATCGCCAGCAGCGCCGCCACCGTGCTCTTGCCCACGCCGCCCTTGCCGGCGCCCACCGCGATCGTGTTCCTGACCCCGGGCATCTGCACCGCGCTGCGGGCGTGGCCCCGGACCCGAGCGCTAAAGGTGACTGACACGTCGCGGACGCCCGGCACCCGCCGGACAGCCGCCTCCACGTCACCCCGGATCCGGTCCTTCATCGGGCAGGCGGGCGTGGTCAGCTCGACTTCCACCGTCACGACCCCTTCCTCGACAGACACCTTCCTGACCATGTTGAGGTTGACAATGTCCCGGTGCAGTTCCGGATCGTGGACGGTGCGTAGCTGCTCGAGGATCGCGTCTTGGGCCGGCTGGTGCATTTCGAGTCTCTTTCCGGTACAGAGGGAGGGACGAAGTCCCCGTCGGACGGCATCCCGATGCGTTAATATAGAACCGCCGGGGTACTATTTCCACCCCCTGGGGGGCTCTGCGGGCGGAGGTCGGGCGTGGTATGATGTTGCGGTGGGCTGAGGCGGGAGAAGGCCAAACGTGCCGGCTGGCGATTCCCAGACAAGCCGAGTGATCGAGGTGGAGCGCCGCTCCCCGGAGGCGTCGCGCAAGCTCGTGGTCGGGGTGGTGGCACTGGCCGTCCTGCTCTCGGCCATGGGAATGTTGCTGGCCCTGCAGCAGTCTCAGCTTCTGGTCGCCGGTCGGGTCGCGGAGCTTCGGCCGGAGGCCTATCGCCGGGTTGCCAGCGTGACCCGCGCGGCGGCCTCGGAAATCGAACGAACCTTTGCTGATATCGGGGTGCATGGGTGCCGCGCCACAACCCGTCCCGCATCGGAAGACGAGACGTCCGAGGACCAACCGTATGCGCCCCCCCGCGCAACCTGGTTGCGCGAGCTTCTCGTTTGGGATGGAGATCGTCTGCGCCCCTGTGCCATCGGGCCGTTCCAGCCGCTTTCGGAGACGGACCTGGTCCGGCTCGAACCGGAGATGCGGCTGCGGCTCGACCTGATCCTGGCCGACGCCCGCGAGGGGGGGTCGCCGGCCCTCCAGTCTTACCTTCACAGCCGTCCGGACGGCAAACGGGTGCTCGTCGTCTACGGCCCGGTTCGCCCAGGCGGCGGCGAGTTGAACGTCGCGGTCGCCATCGTGGACCTGGGCTTTGCCCGTGCAGACCTGGTGGACCGGTTGGTGGGCACAGGGGGTGATCTGACCGTCGTGTCGACGGGGGGGCGGTCGCCCGAATCCGGCCTCGGGACGGGCGTCTGGTCGGAGTCGCTGGGTCCGCTGTTCCCGTTCTGGTCGGTGCAGCCGTCCTCCCGTTTCCTGCTGGAGCAGGAGCGCGTCGGACTGCGGCAGACGATGTTGTACGCCGGTGTGACCATCCTCGGCCTGGTGGCGTTGCTGCTGGCGATTCGAGCCATGAACCGGGTCGTCCAGCACGAGATTTCACTCTCGCGTATGAAGGCCAACTTCGTGGCGGACGTGTCTCACGAACTCAAGACGCCGCTGGCCCTGATTCGCATGTTCGCGGAGACGCTGCTCAGCGGCCGTGTGCATTCGGAAGAGAAGGCCCGCGAGTATTACGACATCATCACACGGGAAAGCACACGTCTCACTCACCTGATCGACAACATCCTCGACTTCTCCCGCATCGACGCCGGACGCAAGCATTACCGCCGCGAGCTGGTCGACGTGGGGCGTGTGGTCCGCGAGACGTACGACGCCTACCGCCATGAGCTGGACTACCACGGGTTCGAGCACCATTGCACCGTTGCGGACGGCCTCCCAGGGATCCATGGCGACGACGACGCGATCGGACAGGTCGTCCTGAACCTGATCAGCAACGCCATCAAGTACAGCGGAGACGAGAAGCACCTGCACGTGGACGTTGTGCCGGAGACCCGCCGGGACCGCCACGGCGTGCTGATCTGCGTGCGGGACCGCGGCATCGGCATCCGCCCCGAGGACCGCGCCCACCTGTTCGACGGGTTCTACCGGGCCGCCGATGAGCGGGTGCGACGGAGCCGAGGGACGGGCCTGGGCCTGACCGTATGCAAGAAGATCGTGGAGGCCCACGGCGGGTGCATCGACGTGGAATCCCGACTGGTCAAAGGCAGCGAGTTTCGGGTATTCTTACCGGAAGATCACGATACCTCCGAACAGAAGGAATGACGCGGATGGCCAGAATCCTGATTGCAGAAGACGAACCGGACATGCTCATGGGCCTGCGGGACAACCTGCAGTTCGAGGGCTACGACGTGATCGAGGCCACGGATGGCGAGCAGGCGCTGAACGCCATCCAGCAGGACCGCCCCGACCTGGTCCTCCTGGACGTCATGATGCCCAAGCTGGACGGCATCACCGTCTGTCGCAAGCTGCGGGACGCGGGCTTCTCCGTGCCCATCCTCATGCTGACGGCCAAGAGCCAGGAGATTGACGTGGTCCGAGGCCTGGAGGCCGGCGCGGACGACTACATCATCAAACCCTTCGGGGTCCGTGAACTGCTGGCCCGGATCAAGGTGGCCCTGCGCCACGGGGGGGCCACCCCCGGCGTCTCCAGGGTCGTGCGCATCGGCGAGGCGGAGGTGGACCTGATCAAGGGCACCGTGGTCCGGGGCATCGAGTCGTTCAAGCTCGGGCACTTCGAGATCCAGATCCTCAAGATGCTCATCGAGAACGCCGAGCAGCCGGTGGACCGCAACCGGATGCTCGACGAGATCTGGGGGCTGGCCGCGTATCCGACCAATCGAACGGTGGACAACCACATCGTCTCGCTGCGTCGCAAGATCGAGCCGGACGCGAAGAACCCCCGACACATCCTCACCGTGCATAGCATCGGGTACAAATTCGTGCCGTAGGGACACAGGACAGGCATCGAGGACGCGAGGGTTGGGGCCCGGAGGCCGGGGGGCGGACCTCGGCGGTGGCCGGCGATGACGCCGGCATCGCACCTCCCCGGTCTGCGGCGGGGCCTTGACCCCGGCCGGCGGTTCCCGTTCAATGGTCGCGCGGAGTTGAGGTGACCCATGGCGGGTGCGCCGTTGGAACCGGCCGGAGCGGGGGCGGACGTGGATCCGTCAAACCTGACGGACGAGCAGCAGATGCTCCTTCGCGTCCGGGACACCCTGTACGAGGGAAGTTGGGATGACTTCGCCCGCGACCTGCGCGCCCGCCGGGACGCCCGACCCCATGTGTTTGACATTTTACCTGCAAGCGAAACCCTCCGGGAAACCATCCTGACCCACCTTCGGCAGATTGACCGCCTGCGAAACTGGGAGCGCCGACACGGCATCGCGCTGCGGGCCGACGACTGATTCGGGTCAAGTCCCGCCGGACAGACTCCGCCCCCGCCGTAGGGCGGTGCGATGTGGAAAGGGACTCAGGCAGTCGCCGGACTGGGGCGCGGGCTGTGGTCGAGGAGTCGGAACACGACGTTTCGATAGACGAAGAATTTCCCCAGAAAACTCAGCGCCTGAATGGCCACCATTACGGTGATGTAGTGCAGGCCGAGGCACGAGTGTAGCAGAAGAAACGCCGCGTACTCGCCCGCGCGGAAACTGATCGCGGTCAGGCCGTGCAGGGTGAGCTGGCGGCCGGCGGAGCCGGTTCGTGCGCGGAAGACGGCGTGTCGCATGGCCACGAAGTTCACGACAAACGCAACGAGCAGGGCCACGGCGTAGGCCGCGTACGCGGGCACGCCGGCCAGTTCGTGCAACCCGATGGTCAGCCCGAAGCTGAGCACGGCGCTGGCCACGGCGAGCAATCCGAACCGCCCAAACGCAGCCGCCAGACGTTGCAGCGGCGCCGTGCATGCGGCGTTGCGAGAGGGCGAGTCCGGCTGCGGGGGGCGGAGGATGAGGAGTTGGTTGGCGCCGAGCAGGAATCGGCGTGAGTGGATCCGTTCGAGCCCGGCGCGGGCGGCCAGCTCGCTCAGAGTCGGTTCGTCGAGAAGAGCTTGATGTTCTTCGGCGGCCTCGCGGCTGAACAGCCCCACGGCGGCGCCAAGATCGTGGACACGGTGCCACGCGGGATGGGGAGTGGTCAGCACGATCCGGCCACCGCGATTCAGGTGGGCCGTCAGGCGGGCCAGCCAGCCCCCGGGATCGGGCACGTGCTCGATGACGGCCAGCGCCACGATCACGTCGAAGCCCGGCAGCGGCCGGCCGTCGTGGAATTCGTCGAGTGTCAGAAACGTGTGTTCGGGGTGACGGCGGCGGGCGAGGCGAACGGTTTCCGCGTCCATGTCCACACCGAGGTACTGCTGCGGGCCCACGACGTCGGCCAGCGAGCCGGTTCCGCACCCCATGTCGAGCACCCGGCCACCGTCGATGAACGGCCGGGCGGCGCGCAGCCGGCACCCTCGCAGGAATGGGGACAGGATTCCGGAAACCTGGTTCGGCATGGCGCGGGCTCAGACCTCCACCAAGAAGCCGGCGGACGATTCCGGCCGGCGGGCCAGCATCATGATCCACGGGATCGGCCGCCGTTCAGCGTCAACGACAAACCGCCGTCCGACGAGCCGTCGCAGCGACCGGACGGAAAAATGCTGCACGTGGCCGGGCGTGTTGCCGAAGTGCCGCCAGTATGCACCCCGGCAAAGGTTGAGTGCCCGCCAGAGCGGCTCCCGCGGCACGCTGATGAGGACGTGTCCGCGGGTGACGCGGGCGATTTCGTCGAGGGCGCGGGCAGGGTCGGCCAGGTGTTCGAGCACTTCGCAGGCGACAACGAGGTCGACCGAGGCGTCGGGATAGGGAAGCCGGTACACACTGCACGTCTGGAAGGCCCGCCCCGGATAGCGGGCGCGGGCCAGCGCGATCTGCTCCGGACTGACATCCGTGCCGCAGTACTCCGGCACCCGCGCGGCGGGCCAGACCGCCGGATCGAGCAGCCGGTCGGCCAGGTCGCCCGAACCGCACCCCACTTCCAGCACGCGGCGGGGCTGCGCGGCCTGCATGAAGGCGCGGGCGGCCCGGATGAACCCGTCCATGAGATGGCGGTGAATGCGACTGGTGGATCGGTACTTGTCAAAAAAGTTCCCGGCCACAAACCCGTCCGGATGGTCCGCCGCATCGGGAGTCGGCGGCGGTGCGAGCGTGACGTGGCTGGGACAAACGGGTGTCATGAGTGTGTCGCTGACATTCGCCGAGGGCCGTGGTACGTTTCGGTGGTCAGGATGTCGACGCCGGTGGGGAGCGCGTCGCGTTCGGTCGGCGGCCGGTCAGGCTGCCGGCCGGCGGCATACTGCCGGGATCGTTCGATGTAGCGGATTTCCTCGAGCAGCCGGCGGTTGATGGCCAGCAGGTGGGCCAGGAAGCCGGCGGCCATGAGCAGCACGCCGCAGGTGGCCAGCACGCCGGAGGCGATCACGGAGTGCAGGTGTCCGCGTCCGTCGCCGAGGAACGCCGCGATGTACAGGTAGCGGACGGCGAGGACCAGGGCGGGCCCGAACAGGGCGGCGGCCAGGAGCCGGAAGACCTGGGTGGGCCGGTACACCAGGTACGCGCTGCCCATGGTCCAGACGCTGCGCCAGACGTACTGCACCATGCTGCGCATCAGGCGGCTGGGCCGCGTGGGCCCGTTCACGCGGATCGGCACGTTCACGACGCGGAGATTGCTGCGCCCGGCCTGGATCAGGGTTTCGAGCGTGTAGGTATAGCCGTTGAAGACGTTCAGCCGGAGGGCGGCGTCGCGCGTCATGGCCCGAAAGCCGCTGGGCGCATCGCGCACGTCGGTCTGGCTGAGCGTACGCGTGACGTGGCTGCCGAGCCGCTGGAGCCACCGCTTGACGCCGGAGAAGTGGTGGATGTCGTCGATGGGCCGGGCACCGACGACAATGTCGGCCCGGTTCTCGAGGATCGGCGCGACCAGGCGGGGAATGTCCGCCGCGTCGTACTGGTTGTCCGCGTCGGTGTTGACGATGACGTCGGCCCCGTGCTGGATGGCGGCCGTCAGCCCGGCCATGAAGGCCCGGGCGAGGCCCTGATTCCCGTTGAGGCAGACGACGTGCTCGACGCCGCACTCCCGCGCCACCTCGACGGTTCGGTCGGTGCTGCCGTCGTCGATGACGAGGAACTCGACGGTATCAAAGCCGGGAAGCCGGCGCGGCAGGTCGGCCAGCGTCTGCGGCAACACCGCTTCCTCGTTGTAGCACGGGATCTGGATAATCAGCTTCATGTATCCACGCGGCCGCGGGGCGGGTTTCCGGACCTGCCCGGCAACCGACTTATCGGCACCGGCGGGGTTGGGCTGAAGGTGCGGCAGACCGGCGTTACAGGAACGCATCCGGTTGTTTATTGGACCTGCCCGGGCGGGGTGCCGATAGCTGTGCAGGCGGTCCGTGCGCTCGTGGAACGACCGCCGAGGCCCCGCCGGCGAGCCCGGCGGTGGGCGGAGCCAGACATCCGTGCGCGACGACGCGAAAACCCGCCTGTTCGTTCGCCCGGAAAGCCCCGGGCAGGGGCGGCTGCGCCGGGCGGCGCTGCTGGCGCTGGTGCTGGGGCCGGTGCTGGTGCAGGTGTTCAGCTTTGTGCGCGTGGGTCGGACGATCCGGCTGACGGACGAGTATTTCTATCACGTGCAGGCCCGCTCCTGGTATTTCGATCGCGACTGCGACTACGAAAACGACATGCGCATGGCGCCGGGGTTCGCCAATGCGTCGCTGTACATCGCCGACCGGACGGTAACCGGCTACGTGCGCAACCACTTCCAGACGGGCACCGCGATCGTGTCCTATCCGCTGATCGCCGTGGCCGACGGGCTGACGGCGTTGCACAACGCCGCCGGACTCGGGCCGCTGCCGCGCGACGGGTTCAGCGCGTACTACCAGTTCGTAACCTCGATGGGGCACACGCTGCTGGGCGTGCTGGGGTTGCTGGGCGCCTACGCCGTCGCCGCCCGCTATTTCGCCGGCTGGGCCGCGGCGCTGGGCGCCCTGGCAACCTGGGCCGGCACGTCGGCGGTGTTTTACGTCGGCTATGAGTCGACGCATTCGCACGCGGCGAGCGTGGGGTGGGTGGGCCTGATGATGCTGGCGACGGACACGATTCGCTGGAACGGGCTGTCGTGGCGGTGGCTGGCGGCGCTGGGGCTGTTCGCGGGAATGACGGTGGTGACGCGTCCGCAGGACGTGCTGTGGGTGTCTGTGCCGCTCGTCGTTTTGGCGCCGGCGCTGTGGCCGAGGTGGCGGCAGCCCGGGCAGAAGGGCCGGGTCGGCCTTGGTGTGCTGCTGGCGGTCGTGGTGGCCGTAGTCTGCTACGCTCCGCAGGCTGTGGTGAATGTCCGGCACGCGGGGGCGCCGGTGGTCAACACATACGCATCGGTGCGGGTGCAGGGCCGGCTGGCGGTGCTCGATTGGACCGCGCCCGATCTGCTGCGACCGCTGGCCCACCCCCGCACGGGGTTGGGCCGGACGGCACCGCTGGCGCTGCTGGGCGTCGCGGGCGTCCTCAGCCTGCCGTGGCGTCGTGAGCGCATGTTGACCGCGGTCACGGTGGGGTTTGTCCTGAGCTACTACGCGGTGTCGTGCGTGTGGTGGGACTTCACGAGCTACGGCAACCGATACCTGATGTCGGCAACACCGGCCTTCGCGATTGGGCTGGCCGGCGTCCTGGCCTGGTCGGCGCGGGCACGCTGGCGGGTGGTTGCCGCGGGGCTGACGGCCCTGGCGTGCGTCGGCTGGCAGGCCGTACGGTTTGTCGGCGTCGTGTACGGCCTGTGACCCTTCGGCAGGCACCATCCGGAACCGAGAAGCTGGATACCGGAGCAGACGGTCCGCCGGGGCGGCGCCCCTGGAGGCGGGCGGGCGAATGCCGGCGACTCCGCCGGACACCACGAATCCCGGGCCTTGACCCCCATCGGCCGTTCCCGTTCAATAGTCTCGCGGCGTTGAGTTGATCCACGGCGAATGTGCCGTTGGAGGCGGCCGGGACGGGGGCGGACGCGGGTCCGTCCAGCCGGGCGACCGAGCAGCCGATGCGATTGTGCATTGGGGACGCCCTCTGCGAGGCGAGCGGGGCCGGTTTCTCCCGCGACCCGCAGACTGGCCGGGACGCTCAACCCCGCGTGTTTGGCATCGTGCCCGCGACGGAGACCCTCCGGGGGAGACCCTCGCGGCACACCTGCGGCAGATCGACCGCCTTCGAAACGGGGTGGGCCGGCACGGAACCGCGCTGGGGGCCGACGGCCGATCCGGGTCGAGCCCTGCCCGAAAGACCCCAACCCCGGGTTTGGAGATCCGCGTATGAACCGTCGTTTCCGTGCCATTCTCGGCCTGCTGGGTGTGTTCACCGCAACCGCATCGGCCGGGGCGGATGCCCTGATCGACCCCGCCGCGCTTCGCCAGGCAGAGTACTCGGCCTTCTGGGAAGCCCAGCTCCCGCTTCGGGAGGGAGATGGGGCGACCGGCATCCACCTGGTGGATGACAACCTGTACGTGACCACCACGGAGGGCGAGGTGCTCGCCATCCATCCGGGGGCCGGTCTGTTGCGGTGGGCCCGGCGTGTGACGCAGCGCACGTTCACCATCTTCCCTCCCACGCATATCGTCAACGACACGGGCACGGGGCCGGTGGTGTTCGCCACAACCACGACGCTGACCGTGCTGGACCGGTACTCGGGCGACCCGCTCGCTTCCGCACCGCCGCAGTTTGCCATCGGGAGCGGCGCCGCGGGCTACGTGGTGCGTGCCCAGGACGACGACGAGACCGACGTGCAGTTGTACCGGCTCATCGTCGGAAGCTCGGACGGTCACGTCTATGCCGTGCAATGGAAGCTGCCCACCCAGCCGCGCATGTTCAACCTGTGGAGGGCTGCGGCGGGCGGACCGGTACAGGCCACGCCGGTATTCGGGGATCCGGACCATGTGTATTGCGCGTCGATGGGCGGAAACGTGTATTGCTGCACAGTCGCCACGAAAGCCAAGCAGTGGGAGTTTCGCGCGGGAAGAGCGATTGCCGGCAACCCGGAACTGGGAGACGACGCCCTGTACGTCGCGAGTGCAGACCGGTCGCTCTACAAGCTGGATCGACTCAGCGGGTTGGTGCGCTGGCGACGCCGGTTGCCCGAACTGCTGCAGACCGGCCCGACCCTGCTGGGCGATGCGGTCTATCAGCATTGCCCCGGCACCGGCCTGCACGCGGTGGACGCCCGGTACGGCGACATCCTCTGGACCCTGCCGGAGGGCCGACAGGCCGTGGCCCGAGCCGGTGACCGAGTGGTGGTGTCCCTGGGAGGCGATCGACTGGCTACGGTAAACGCCGCGACGGGTACGGTCCTGGCCGAACTGCCTCTGGCGTACCCGGCCCACGTCGCCGTGAACCGGCAGGACGGGGCCGTTTACGCGGTCTCGCCGCGTGGGCACTTGCTTTGTGCCCGTCCCGTCGGTGACGCTCCGCTGAGCCGGATGGAGTTGGACGCGGCGCACGCCACATTGAACCGGCCTCCCACGCGGACGCCCGCCCCCGCAACGGCCGAACCGGCCGTGGCCCCGCGGACGGTCGTCGAGCAGCAGGAAGAGTAGACGCGGCACGGCGGCTGGTCCGCAGGACGGCGCGAAGTCGCCCAGCGGTCGGCTGCGAGCGCCGCACCCTGCCCGTCCGGGCCTCCGTGCCGATCCCAGTGGTCCGGCTTACGCCCACATGCCCGGCAGTCTGATGTGGCACTTCGGGCAGCGACCTTCTGGTGCGCGGTGGGTCAGCACCTTGAAACCCAGTCGCTCGATCAGGGCGGCGCCGCACTTGGGGCAGTAGGTGTTGTTCCCGTCGTGGGGCGCGATATTCGACGTGTACACGTACTTCATCCCCACGCGCCGGGCCGTCTCGCAGGCCGCCTCGAGGAATTCCACCGGCGTACGGGGCAGGTTGGTCAGCCGGTACATGGGCACGAAACGCGAGAAATGCAGCGGCGTGTTCACGCCGAGCGTGCGCCGCACCCAGCCGGCCAGCTCGCGGATCCGCCTCATGTCGTCGTTGTAGGTAGGCACGATGAGCGTGACGATCTCCACCCAGCAGTTCGTCCTGGCTCTCAGCGTCTCGATGGCGGCCAGCACGCCGTCCAGCCGGCCGCTCACCACGTCATCGTAAAAACCCTCGGTGAACCCCTTGAGCCCGATGGCGAACGCGTCGACGTATTGCGCGAACGACAGCAGCGGCTCCGGCTCGATGTACGCGGCCGTGGCCGCGACCACGCGCAGCTCCGCCTTGCGGGCCGCCCGGGCCAGGTCCGTGGCGTACTCCAGACTGGCCGTCGGGTCGGTGTAGTTGAACGCGATGGTGTCCAGGCCTTTCTCGCGGGCGGCCTGGACGGCCTGGTCCGGCGACAGGTCAAACGTCTCCAGCGTGTCCGGGGCCGCTTGGGCGTGCTGCCAGTTCTGGCAGTAGAGGCAACGGAGGTTGCAGCCGCCGACGGCCACCGTCATCGCGTGGGTCCCCGGACGAAAATGGTTCAGCGGCAGCTTTTCGATGGGGTCGACCCGCAGGATGGCCGGCCGGGCGTAGCCGCGCGGGTAATACACGCCGGCCACGTTCGTCCGCGAGCGGCAGAAGCCGGTCTCGCCGTCCTTGCACACGCAGTGCCTTGGGCAGACACGGCACACCGTGCTGCCGTCGGGCCGGCTCTCGAAGAAATCCACGCGGCGGGCGCCCGGCCCCGGATGAAACGGCGGCAGAGCGGCCGCAGCGGCTTCCGGTGTGAGCGTCCCAAACGCACAGAGCCCGCACGCTCCCGCGCCGTACCGGCCCACGGCGGCCAGGAAGTCGCGGCGGTCCATTCCGCGGAACGGGTTGTCGGGATCGTCCATCGCCATGGCGATTCCCTGTGCGAACGGGTGAGAATGTTCGGTCCGGCACAGCCGGCGAGAGATCGACGACCCATCATACACCATAAGAGCCGGTCAAGCGAGGCTCCCTTCACCGCAAGCAGGGTTCACCCCCAGAGTTTGCAGACATCGGCTTTCGCCGCGTTCACAAGGGACGCGCGGCGTGGACCGGCTCGTGCTCTCACCATACCATGCGCACCGGGAGACCCCCCATACGCACGCGTGGACCGTGCAAATCCGGTTTACCCCGCAGAGACACCAGGAGACGGCCCGGCGCTCACGGCTCATCAGGATCGATGATGGCACGACAGCAGCGACAAAGAACCGTGGGGGCAATCCGGGCGATGGCCGGGGCGGCCCTGGTGATGGTCGTCACGTGGCCGTGGGTCGCGCATCCGGGCGAGGCGGTGATTCTGGCCATGCCGGCGGCGCTGGGGTTGTGGCTGTGGCTCGGCTGGCCGGCGGTTCGGAGGATTCCTCTGCGCCGGTATGCGGTGTACGTCGTCGCGGTTGCGCCGGTTGTGGCGGCGGCGGCGTGGTTCGCGGCGTCGATGGCGCAGGGTCGGGTGATCTGGATCGAGGTGTTCTGGGCGTTGTACTTCCTGGTGGGCTGGCGGCTGGCCTGGGCGGCGTGGAAACGGACGGTCGGGCGACTCGGAGAACGGTGGCGGCGCTGGGGCCGGCGGGCTCGACATCGTGCGGGTGGATTGCGACACATGGATGACTCGCGGATTCGATGGCGCGCCGTTGCCGCCTTGCTCATCCCCCCGGCGCGAGCGCTGCTGGTGGCGTGCGTCTTCGCTCCGCTCTTTCTGGGATCTCTTCTGATCCATCGCCTGAAGATCGGCAACGCCGATCCTGCGGTCGTCTTTCCCGGCAGCTCATTGGAGACGGTCACGTTTGCGACGGAGGATGGGTTGCGACTGTCCGGCTGGTTCCTGGCCGAGGAAGGCAGCGACGCGACGGTGGTCATCTGCCACGGGGCGGGGGCCAACAAGGGCAACTTCGCCGCGTTCCTCCATCTGTTCAGGGAGGAGGGATATAACGCGCTGATTTTCGACTTTCGCGGGCACGGGGAGAGCGATGGACACACGCTGACCTTCGGCCTGTACGAATCGCGGGACGTCAGGGCCGCGGTGGACTGGCTCCGCAGCGAACGGTCGGAGGCCGCCCGGCACGTCTACGGCCTGGGCTCGTCTATGGGGGCGATGGCCCTGGTGCGGGCGGCGGCGGATGACCCGCGGATCGAGGCGGTGATTCTAGACAGTTGTTTCGCGTCGGCCCCGTTGCTGGCCGAGCAGCACCTGGGGAGCGGAATCGCCGGCCGCACCGCCGGCACCCTGGTGTTGGGGGCGATGGCGCTTCACGCCGGCCGGTCGTTCCGGGTGTTGGACGCGCGGCCGGCCCTGGCCCGGCTGGCCGGTCGGCCGGTGCTGCTGATCCACGGCGACGCCGATCGCATAATTCCGCCGGTGAATCTGGACATTCTCTACGACGCGGCGGAATCGCCCAAGGAGAGATGGCTGGGGCCCGGTCCGCACAGCAACGTGCTGACCGAGGATTTTTACGGTTATCAGCGGCGCGTATTGGCTTTCCTGAGTGCGGCGAAGGCACGCGGGGAAGACATCCGTTCGTAGAAGCGCGGCCGGGTTTGGTCCGCGAGGCGGACCCTACACAGCCGGTTGTATCGGCACGTTGACGTTCTACGCGAGGTTCATGGTCATCAGGAACTCCGCGTTCGTCCGGACCTTGTCCAGGCGGTTGCGGAGCATCTCGACGGATTCCACCACGTTCATGTCGGCCAGCACGCGGCGCAGGCGATAGACCAACTCCAACTCCTTGGGATCCAGCAGCAGTTCCTCCTTGCGGGTGCCGCTGGCCGGGATGTCGATGGCCGGCCACACGCGGCGGTCCACCAGGCGACGGTCCAGGTGCAGTTCGCTGTTGCCGGTGCCCTTGAACTCCTCAAAGATCACCTCGTCCATCTTGCTGCCCGTGTCGACCAGGGCGGTGCCGATGATGGTGAGTGATCCGCCCTCCTCGATGTTGCGGGCGGCCCCGAAGAATCGCTTGGGTTTCTGCAGGGCGTTGGCGTCCACGCCGCCGGAGAGGATTTTGCCGGAGTGCGGCACCTCGGTGTTGTGAGCACGAGCCAGGCGGGTGATGGAGTCCAGCAGGATCACCACGTCGCGGCCGTACTCGACCAGGCGCTTGGCCTTTTCCAGCACCATGTCGGCCACCTGCACGTGGCGGGAGGCGGGCTCGTCAAAGGTCGAGCTGACGACCTCGGCCTCGGTGTTGCGCTGCATTTCCGTCACTTCTTCCGGACGCTCGTCGATGAGCAGGATGATGACGTAGCACTCCGGCTGGTTCGTGGTGATGGCGTTGGCCATTTTCTGGAGCAGCACCGTCTTGCCCGTGCGGGGCGGGGCGACGATGAGCATGCGCTGGCCCCGGCCGATCGGCGTGACCAGGTCGACAATACGCATATTCAGTTCGCCCGGGGTGGTTTCCAGGATCAACCGCCGGTCCGGATGCAGCGGGGTGAGGTCCTCGAAGTTCGTCTTTTCCGTAACGGCCTCCGGGTCCTCGAAGTTGATGGCCTCCACCCGCAGCAGGGCGAAATAGCGTTCCGACTCTTTGGGGGGCCGGATCTGGCCGGCCACCACGTGCCCGGTGCGCAGTCCGAACCGGCGGATCTGCGACGGGCTGACGTAGATGTCGTCCGGGCAGGGCATGTAGTTGTACTCGGGGCTGCGGAGAAAGCCGAACCCGTCGGGCAGAATCTCCAGCACGCCCTCGCCGTACATCAGCCCGTTGCGGTTGATGCGGTCCTTGAGGATCTTGAAGATGAGGTCCTGTTTCTTGAGGCCGGTGTACTCGGTGAGGCCTTCGGCCCTGGCCACGTCGTGCAGCTCGGTGACCGTCATCTTCTGCAACTGCGTGATGTGCAGGTCTCCCTTCTTGACCTCTTCGTAGCGGGCGTGGGTTTCGGCGTCGATGCTGTCGACCGTGGGCGGCGGCGGCGGCGTCGACGGTTCGACCGGCTCCGTCGCATCGGCTTCCACGACCGGCGCTTCGTCCGCCGCCGGGGCCTTGCTGTTCCGCGGGCGCGGGGACGTCGAGGTTCTGCGAACGGTTCGGGTACGACTGGTGCTGCTGGCTTTCGCCATGACGAAAATCTCCTGCCCGGCTGACGGGTGTGTCAAACGGATGCGTGTCGAGTCGGAATGGACTGACGTTCGCGACGTTTCACGTTTTCGGTTTTGTCTGGCATCCTCCGGGGATGCCCCTCTTACGGTGTGCCATGTTCCTCATGAAGAATCCGGGATATCAGGCGCCTGACCTGGCGACGGAGTTCGTCGAGCCCCGAGTTGCCGTCCACAATATAATCGGCCCGGCGCCGCTTGCTGTCCAGCGAATCCTGCAACTCTTCCCGGCGGTCAAACTCCTGTTCACTCCATCCCCGCGTGGCCTGCACGCGGGCCCGCCGCACGTCCCGGTCCGCGTCGACGAACACAATCGCGTCACAGGCGTCGGCCAGCCCCGCCTCAAACAGCAACGGGCTGTCCAGCACGATCAGCCGAACCGCGGGATCGGACCGGGCGGCCGCCATCTGCTCGCGGCGCCGGGCGGCCACGCGCGGGTGAATCAACCCCTCCAACCGGGCTCGTTGGGCCGCATCCCGAAAGACGATCCCCGCGACCCGCTCCCGGTCCACGCTGCCGTCCGGTCTGCAGATCGAGTCACTCCACCACTGCCGCATCACCGCGACGACAGCCGGGTCGTCCATCTCCGCCCGGGCCAACCGGTCCGAATCGATGATACAGCCTCCCACGTCGCCCGCGATCCGCGCGACGGCGGACTTGCCGGCACCAATTCCCCCGGCCAATCCGATGACGGGCTTTGACGCCTTCAGGGCCCGGTTTCCTTTGTCGAACCGACCCGCGCCGCGCGGGCGTCGGATACGCCGAACGGTACCCCAGCGCTCTCGCCGCCCCCGTGGGACCTGGTCCGGAACACCTCACCCCATCCATGGAGGGCTCACACGCATCCCTGACCTGACTTCACCATGCGTCTGTGCCGAAACGAAACCGACAAGTCAGCGAACGTGCGCCCCAGATAGGCCCGTCGCCCTCCGCCCGTAGCATCCGTACCCGTGCATTCCTCAAGCCAAGCGGGCTGTACCATCGGGCGGATACGCAGGAAGGCTGCCGGAACGGCATTACTTTCCCCGGATGCCCCGGGAAATCTGCTAGCATCATATCCACTCGGGACCGACTTGTCACCCCCCTTTTTTGTCGGAAATTTCGCCCGGCCGAGCGGGAGTCCGGCTCGCGGACGGGACCACGCGGTCAGAAGGCCCCCGGCCAGTGCTGCTTGATCTCGATCCGATTGCCACCCGGGTCGAGCAGGGACACCCGCCGGTCGGTGAAGTTCAACCCGCGGAGTCGGTCGAACGCGACGCCGCGTTCCTCCATGGCCTCCATGGCCTCCGGAAGAGAAGCCACCTCGACCACCAACCGACAGGCCACGGTTTCCAGCGCGGGACGCGGCACCAGTCTGTAGCGGAGCTCCAGGTTGCCCGATCGGAACCGGAGCCACGCCTCGTCGGACGCGGTCGCGAGGCCCTCCGTGCCCGCGCGAAGCTGGCGCAAGCCGACCACGTCCTGGTACAGCCACACCAGGTCCGGTTCGCACGCGGGCCCGCCTTCCAGTACGACGTGGTCGACGGCAACGATCTGGCTCGTTCGCATGGCACACGTCCGGCCAGGCGGATCGCCGCCGCCCGGATGCGATTCTTTCGCGGCAGCGGGATCAGGGCGGCTCCGCCGTGCCGGTTTGCACGATGTACACGCGGCGCAACTGCTCCGGCTGCACCGCGGGCTCCACGTCCAGAATGTACAACGTGCCGTTCTCGGGGTCACGTCGAATCGTGCTTACCCGGCCGATCACGACGGGGGCGGGCAGAATGACCTCGGCGCCGGATGTCATCACAATGTCACCCGTTTGGATGTCCCCGGACAGAACGTACTTCTGAGCCACGTCCCGGATTTCCAGCCGTCCCTTGCCGGCGCCCTGGAGGATGAACTCACGGTCGAGCGGCAACGGCGCCCCGCCGCGCACGCGGCTGATCGTTACCACCATGTCGGTGCCGGGATCGGTCAGCAGCCGCACGCGGGCGGTGTGCGTGCCGGTATTGACGACGGTGCCCACCAGCGCCTCGCTGGAGAGCACGCGCAGGCCGTCCTGCACGCCCTGCTGTGATCCGGCGTTCACGGTGAAATGATCCGACAGGACGGCCAACCCGGGTCTCACGCTCCGTCGGGAGCCGGCATCGACCGCGACGGAGGATCGCCAGCTCAACAGGTCCTGGCTGATGACATGGGCTCGAATCAGGTCACCGCGCGTATCCAGGCCTAGTTCCCGGATGGCGGTCAGTTCCTCGTTCTGCCGCTCCAGCACTTCCATGCGTGCGGTTAACGAGTGCAGCAGGTTTTCCAGGGCGACGTCCGGGCGGTCGGTCGCGTCCGCCGCCGTCGGCGCCGGCGGCCCCACGAAGTCTTCCACGGAAGCGATGCTCCGGTTCGTCACGGCCTGGATCGGGGCGACGACCTGCACGAGGTTCGCCAGCCAGCCGGTGTACCGGGGCGGCGCAATCAGGGCCGCCAGCGACAGGGTCAGCAGGACCACGAACGCCAGACTTCGTCGGGAGATTCGTTTTGAGCGTCGATCACGCATGACGGTATGCGCAGCCGCGGCTCAGGCCCGGCACGGCAACCGGCCGGGAACGCCGCACGATCCCGACGCCGGACTACAACTCGTCCGCGTCGGACTCCATCGTCTCTTTCCAGAGCGACAGGTTGTCCAGGTAGACGGCGGTCCCGCGGGCCACGCAACTCAACGGATCGTCCACGAGGCGAACGTCCAGCCCGGTCCCCTGGCTCATAATCTGATCCAGCCCGCGGAGCAGCGCGCCTCCGCCGGCCAGCCAGATGCCGTTTTCCACGAGGTCGGCGGCCAGTTCCGGCTCCGCCCGCTCCAGCGTACGCGTCACGCAGTCCAGAATGGCGCTGATGGGCTCGCTGAGGGCCTCGCGGATTTCCTGGCTGCTGACCACGGTTTTGCGGGGCAGACCGCTGATCAGATCGCGGCCGCGCACCTCGCGCGACAGCTCGTCCTCCAGATCGGAGATGGACCCGATCTCGATCTTGATCTGCTCGGCCGTCTGCTGCCCGACCATGAGATTGTAGTTCCGCCGGAGGTAGTTGATGATGGCCTCGTCCATGTCGTCACCGGCCACGCGGATGGACTCGCATACCGCGATGTCCGCCAGCGACATGATCGCCACCTCCGTGGTGCCGCCCCCGATGTCCACGATCATCGACGCGGTCGCCTCGGCCACGGGCAACCCGGCCCCGATGCCGGCGGCCATGGGCTCCTCCACCAGGTAGACGCGGCGGGCGCCGGCCCGCTCGGCGGAGTTGTAGACCGCCCGCTTCTCCACCGCGGTGATGCCCGAGGGAACCGCGATGACCACCCGCGGCTTGAAGAAGTTGCTCCGGCCGTGGACCTTCCGAATGAAGTACCCCAGCATCGCCTCCGTGATGTCGAAATCGGCGATCACCCCGTCCTTCAGTGGCCGGATGGCGCTGATGGAGCCGGGCGTCTTGCCGAGCATCTCCTTGGCGACCAGGCCCACGGCGTTTCCGTCGTTCAGGACCTTGTTGGTGCCTCGCTTGACCGCCACCACCGACGGCTCATTGAGGACGATGCCCTCTCCCTTGACGCAGACCAGGGTGTTGCAGGTGCCCAGGTCGATCCCCATGTCGACGCTGAACATGCCGAGCAAGGAATCAAAGATCACGGCAGGCTCCCGTCCGTTTCACACACCGCTGGCCGGCATCCCGACAGATGCACTAACGATGTCGACGCGTCGTACAGATGAACTTTAAGGGATATGGCTGCATCCCTGCCAATGGTCACGCTCATGCCCGCTCCGCCGGCCGAGCCAGGGCCCCGTCTCAGAACGGCAGCCAACTATCGAACAACGCACCACTGCGAACGGCCAAAACCACCGTTCCCAGCATCATGAACGCGGCCGCGACGATAATCAGAAGCGAATACACGTCATTGGCCGGACTGGATGGGGGTCCCGATTCTGCCATGTCAGCGCGCTCCCGGTACGCTACAGACCGCGGGCGTACCCGCCGGGTCCGTCAGCTCAATCCACAACTCCCATCCGCGACTCGTCCATCACCAGGTCGCCGGTGCGGGGGGTGCCCCGCGTCAGCGTGATCCGTCCGGCAGACTTGTCCGGCTCCACGTCCGTCACTTCCAGGTCGCCGATGAAATCGCCGCCCCGGTAAATCACAAACACCATTCCCGCCTCCACGCCGTCCGCCGAGCCCACGCTGATCGACGCGCGTCGGCCTTCGACCTCCAGCAGTCGCCCGCGGATCGGGGTACCCGTGGTCTCGGTCAAGGGGAGAACGCGTCCCTTGCTGACGCCGGCGGGGACCTCCGCCAGCATGGTGGGCGGTTCCTTGGCGGCCTGGGCGAGCCGCCGGTTTTCGTTCCGCAGGATGTAGACCTGCTGCTCGAGCTGCCGCTTCTCCTGCTCCATCGCGATGATCTGGGTCGCCTGTTCGCTGACGCGGTCGTCCAGGTCCTGGTTGCGTTTCTCCAGATCCAGCTTCCGCTGCTCCAGGGCGCCGGCCCGGTCGCTATCCGTCTTCCACCCGGTCTCGGCGATCAGGAGCTGACTGCTCAGCCGGTTCGCCAGATCGTCGGCACTGCGCTTTTCCAGCGTCATGGCCGTCAGTTCCGCCTCGCGCTTGGCCAGGTCCCGGGCCATCTGCTCGTGGGCGCCCGTCAATTCATCCGTCTTGCGATTCAGGGCGGCCCGCACGTCCAGCCAGGTGGCTTTCTCCGCGGCGTGCGACGCGCTGAGGTTTCGCATCGCGGATTCGACCGCCTGGGCGTTGGCTCGGTAGTCGTCCGCGAGCTTTTTCCAGTCGTTGGTCTGCACCACGAAGGAAATCGCCATCATCGTGAAGGCAATGCTGAAAACAGCGAGCAGAACGATGAAAACTTTCGTGAGTGTGCTCAACGGCAATCTCCTTTAACGTGCGTGCAGCCGTGCGTAGGCGAGGTCAATCGGCGGGCTTCCTGCGGGCCCGGACCTTCCCGGGCTGTTGGGGGGAGGGGGTCGCTCCGTACGCGACGCGTCCGTCCGACTCGACCGGGACGGGCATCCCTGCCCGGCCGATTCACCCGCGCCGTAACCTGTCAACCGTATAGCCCACGGACGCGATTCTTGCAACCCCCTTTTCGGCCGTGGCGCCAGGATTTGCATCGGCAGTCCGCTGCCAGGACCGCCTCAGGCCGACCCCATGCGGGGCCGGTCAAACCGCAGGGCCACCCCGACCGAATCGCCGTCCGAGCCCACGTCCACGCGGGTCCGAACCACGGTGGCGTACTCGCCCGGACTCAGACGCCGAGGGTTGGGTTCGTTCGCGCTGTCCGCACCGAGCAGCACTTCAAAACGCTGCCCGACCGCCACCCCGAAACCGATTGGGGCCGAGACGTAGACACCGGCATCCGAGACGTCGTGCAGCCGACAGCGCAGCACTTCACAGCCGCGCAGGGAGATCAGGCAGACCTCTGCGTGCTGCTGCTGCCGCTGACTGCTGCGACGCTCTTCCAGACTTACAAGAGGGTCACCCGCGGTCACCGGACACCTCCGTTTCGAACGGCACACGACCTGCCACCGACCTCATTACGCTTCCCGTCCCTGATCCCCGTCGGCGACGCCCTTACCCCATGTTCTCACGGACTCGTGGTCGCCGCCCGAAAGGCCGCACGACCGAACCAAAACGACACAGAACCAGGACAACTGGGCCGTCGTTACTCATTCATTCTCATGAGGTTGCATTTTACCGCGTCCCTGCGGGGCGTCAAAGAAATTCTCCAATTTGTCAATCACCGCTGTCAAGCAAAACCCTTCAGCCGGCTGGCCACATCCGGGTGCCAATAAGCACACGCCCCCCCAACAAAGGTCACCACAGACCGTCCAATGAGGTGCCAGCCAAGGAAGGGAGAGTTGTTACTTTTTGAAAAAATTGTACTTACGTCGAGAACCCATTCGTGGCCGGGGTCGATTAGCGAAACATCGGCCTCGCTGCCGGGTGCCAACGTGCCTTGCGCCTTCCGGCCCAGGATCCGGGCGGGCGCGCAACTCATACGCCCAATGAGACCCATCACGTCAAGCTTTCCAGATTCCACTAATGCTTTATATGCCAGCGGCCAGGCCGACTCCAGCCCGATGATCCCGAAGGGGGCCTCTTTCAGGCCGCGGGCCTTGGCCTCGGACGGATGGGGGGCGTGGTCCGTCGCGATGCAGTCAATGGTGCCATCCGCCAGGCCCCGCTGGCAGGCCTCCACGTCCGCGGCCGTACGCAGGGGCGGCTTCATTTTCGCGTTGGGCCCCAGGCGGAGGACGGACTCCTGGGTCAGGGTCAGGTGGTGGATGGTCACTTCCGCGGTCACCGGCAGGCCGGTGGCCTTGGCGGCGCGAACCTGCTCCACCGCACCTGCGGTCGAGATGTGCGAAACGTGGTACCGGGCCGGGAACCGACGCAGCAGGTCCAGGTCCCGGGCGATCATCTGCTCTTCCGCGGCCGGATCGATGCCCGGCAGGTCCAGGGCCTCGGCCAGGGGGCCCGCGTTTACGCAACCGTCGCCGACCAGTGCCGCGACCTCGCAATGCTGCATGAGCAGGGCACCACAGGCGGCCGCCTGTTCAAAGACGGCCCGGGCCACCTCGTCGTCATCCAACCCAGCGCCGTCGTCGCTGAAGGCCACGGCACCGGCCGCCATCAGGGCGGCCATGTCCACTGGGGTCTTGCCTTGCCTTCCAGTCGTCATGGCGGCCACCGGGTAAACCCGGCACGAGCCTACACGGGCGGCCTTGTCCAGCACGAACCGGATCGTGTCCGCGTCGGCGATGGGAGGCCGGGTGTTCGGCATACACGCCACGGCGGTGAAGCCGCCCGCGGCGGCGGCCCGGGTGCCGCTTTCGATGTTTTCCGCGGTTTCGCCGCCCGGCTCGCGCAGGTGGACGTGGATGTCGATGAGCCCGGGGCAGACGATCAGCCCGGCGGCGTCGACGGTGGCCTCTGCGCCGGCGTGTGCCGGCCCGATGCTCGCGATTCGCCCGTCGCGCAGGGTGATGTCGGTCACCTCGTCGAGTTTTTGAGACGGATTCACGACGCGCCCGCCACGGATGACAACGATTTGCGGTGTGGATGCTTGGCCCATAGTGCCAACACCGTACGGGAAACCGGTGCGTTTGCAATCCTGCGCGCGCTCCGGACAATGGCTGCCCGGCGTGATGCGTCGGGTCCGTTCCCGATTGGCCGGGCAGGCATGAGCTCGCGACCGAAGGGACGGAGGGACGGAGGGACGGAGGGACGAAGGGACGGAGGGACGGAGGGACGGAGGGACG
>CAZPHH010000038.1:0-43935 GCA_964586145.1 uncultured Phycisphaeraceae bacterium
GTTCTCCAGTGTTTGTGGGACCGGCTTTCTCGCCATCCCGGCGCGCCGGGACCTGCGGAGACCAGTCGGTCTGAGCTTCCTGCCTATCTTGGTCCGCACGGCGGACCCTACTTGTGGGACCGGCTTTCCAGCCGGTCCGGTCAATTGCGCTTCAGAGTTTCCTGCGCGCGGCGTCTGCTCCGGTGACATCCTCCGCCCCCGTTCGGGGCGGGAGTTGGGAAAGCTGGTCTCGTCCCACGGGTTCCGCTGCGATCTGCATCGTAGCTCCACCCGTGGCGATCTGCCTCGACCCCGCCGGGGTCGGATGCTCCACGCGGAGCACGGGCCCGCCGTTGAAACGGGCGGGCTCTCCTCATTCGGGCCTCCGGCCCTAATGGGGCGACGCGGGGGGCAGCGGTGTGGAGGGCGAGGATGGCGTAGGCGGTGACGAGGTTGGGGTTGCCTTCGTACCAGCGGTCGGCCGGGTTGACCCAGCTTCCGTCGTCGCGCTGGCGGGCGATCAACGCGCGGCAGAGGTCCTCACGCCAGCGATGCGGCCGGCCGCCGGCGTCAACGATGGTCTCTTCGCCCCAGGCCAGCAGGGCGCGGGCGAAGACGTGGTAGTAGTAATACAAGCCCTCCGTCGAGCCGGTGTCGGATAGATTCGGATTGCACTCCAGCGTGTAGTTGCGGCGAATCCAGTCAAACGCGGCCTGGACGCGAGGGTCCTTCCGGTCGACCGCGGCATACAGCATGCTCTTGAAGCCGGCGTACGTCATGGAGCCGTACGAGCGCAGTTGCGGCTTGCCGTCGACGACAATCGTGCCGGCTTTGCTTTCGCCGTCGTTGGCGCACGTGTAGATGAACCCGCCGTCGCGGGCCTGGGCGGCAAAGGGCTGGTCGTTGCTGCCGCTGTGCATCTGGCAGCGCTGCACGAAGACCAGGGCCTTCTGGTACGCGGGATGGCTCGCGGGCAGGCCGCTTTGGTGCAGGGCCTCCAGCATCAACTGCGTGTTGGACAGGTCCGGCCGCTTGCTCTGGCCGTAGCCGGCGCCGCCGTACCAGGTGTGGGAGCGGTCGTACGATTCCTCTTCATCCCATTGCAGGCGTGTGAGGAACTCCTGGGCCTTCCGGATGAGCGGTTCCAGGGCCGGGTCCCGGGCGGCGGACAGGGCCATGAGGGCGACGGAGGTGTAGTAGTTCCGCAGGTCGATGCCGTCGACGTAGATGCCGCCGTCGTCGCGGGCGGATCGCGTGATAAAGGTGAGGGCCCGCTTGCAGATCGGGTGCTGGGGGCCGTAGTCCGGATGCTGCAGGAAGCCCTGGACGGCCAGGGCGGTGATGGCCGGATCGGTCTGGCCGAAGCTCTCCCATCCGCCGTCGGGCTGCTGGGTGGCGGCGAGGAATTTCAGTCCGCGGTCGACGGCCTTCCGGGCGTCGGCCAGCACGTCTTGATTTGCGTCGGGTTTCGGTTCAGCGGCCAGTGTCTGCGAGGCTGCGGCGGCCAGAATGGTCGCCAGTACGAAAACGGAACGGCGTAACGCGAGAATCGTGTGGGATTGCATGACAGCTTCGTCTCCCGTTCATGTCCGCGGCCGGATGCCGGCTCGTTGCGTGCCTTCCTACCGTTCTGCGATGCGCAGGTCAACCGGGCTCTGCGGGCACGGGGATGATCCGCAGTCGGACGGGGGTTTCGGGCGGCGGCAGCATCGGCGTGTTGACTTCCAGGCCGACGGGGCCCCGATAGGGGTTGCCCACGTCGCGGGTGATGTTGAGCAGAGCCGTTGCGTCGTACCAGAGTGCGATGAGGGAGCGCTCCACGTCGGCGATGAAATATTCGGGGCTGTCGGGCTGGTCGCGGTGGAAGAACGACCCGGTGAACACCCAGCGGAGCGGGTCGGGCGATTGGCCGGTGCGGCGGTCGATGAGGAACCGCTCGATGGGGGCGGCTTCGGCGGGTGAGCCGATGGATACTTCGAGTCGGACGAGGGTGCCGGGCTCGGCGGGCGCGGTGGCGGGAGGGGCGTCACCTCGCGCGTGCGGGCCGACGTCGCCCGGCCGGCAACCGGCCAGCAGCAGGGCGGTGTGGAGGTGGGACGGCCGGCAGGGCAGGACGAGCAGGCTCTCGTAGGTTTTGCCGCCCTCTGCGACGGCGGCATATTCGAGGATTCCGCGGCGGAGGCAGACGTGGGCGTCCACTTCGAGGGTCCCGGCGGCCGGATCGAACACGACATGTGGAAAGAGCGTGATGCGGGTGTCCGCCGGCGCGGCGTGGCTTTCGTCAATGGTTGGCGCCGGCGGGGCGATGGTCGGCGCACAGGCCGGCGTGGCGCCGGCGACGATCGCGCAGAGCAGGCCGATGGCTTTCCGGCGGCGGGTCGACAAATTCCAACAATCGCGAGCCTCGCCGGGGTATTCTCGCGGCCGTGAGGGGATACAATGAGCGGCGTTGGTCCGTCGTTGGAGCCAGCTAATCACCCGTCGCCCGGCACAACCTGCCGGCGCAGAGAAAAGGGGGGCTGTCATGGGCCTGTGGGATAAGATCAAGGGCGAACTGATAGACATCATCCAGTGGCTCGACCCCACGCATGACACGATGGTGTACCGATTCGAGCGGTACAACAACGAGATCAAGTATGGGGCGAAACTGGTCGTGCGGGAAGGGCAGGCGGCGGCGTTTGTCGAGGAAGGCAAGCTGGCCGACGTGTTCAGCCCCGGCACGTACACGCTGGAAACGGCCAACATGCCGATCCTGGCCACGCTGAAGGGGTGGAAGTACGGCTTCGAGAGCCCGTTCAAGGCGGAGGTCTACTTCGTCAGCACCCGGCAGTTCACGGACCTGAAGTGGGGCACGAAGAACCCGATCATGCGGCGGGATGCGGAGTTCGGGCCGTTGCGGCTGCGGGCGTTCGGGACGTATTCCATCCGCGTGGTCGATCCCGGCGCGTTTCTGAAGGAGATTGTGGGCACGGGCGGGCACTTCACCACGGACGACATCACCGGGCAGTTGCGGAACCTGATTGTCGCCCGTTTCGCGGACATTCTGGGTGAGAGCAATATTCCCGTGCTGGACCTGGCCGCCAACTACGACGAGCTGGGCCGGTTCATCATCAACCGGATCGGTGCGGAGTTCCGGTCGTACGGGCTCGAGATCACCACGATGCTGGTGGAGAACATCTCGCTGCCGCCGGCGGTTGAGGAGGCGTTGGACAAGCGGACCAGCATGGGCGTGGTGGGCGACCTGGGCAAGTACATGCAGTACCAGGCCGCCGAGGCGATGCGCGACGCCGCGAACGCGCCCGGCGGCACGGCCGGTGCGGGCATGGGCATGGGCATGGGCTTTGCCATGGCGCAGCAGATGGGCCAGGCGATGGCGCCGGGCGGCTCGGCCACGTCGGGTCCGCCGCCGCTGCCGACGCAGGGCATCGCGTACTTCGCGGCCATCCAGAACCAGCAGGCCGGTCCGTTTGATCGTGCCGTTCTGCAGCAGAAGGTGCAGGCCGGTGAGATCACGAAGGACACGCTGGTCTGGACGCAGGGCATGGCAAGCTGGACGCCGGCCGGTCAGGTGGCGGCGTTGCAGGATATCTTTGGCGCGGTGCCGCCTCCGTTGCCGCCGCAATGATTCGACGGCGCAGAGGATGGAGTGCTTGTGGTTCGTGGGCGTGCCGCGGGTGTATTGTGCATCGCCCTTGTTTTCGGCGGCGTTTCTTCGTGAGGGGTGATCGGCGTTGACGGATTCGTGGGACAGCCGGCCGGAGCCGGACGACGAAGGAGCGGAGGAGACGCCGGGTGAGGGGCGGCGGTTTCCCTGCGGCCAGTGCGGGGCGAAGCTGGTCTTTGAGCCGGGCACGACGGCCCTGGTCTGCAAGTACTGCGGGTTCGAGAATCCCATCAGCGAGTCCGGCATCGTCATTCGAGAGCTGGACTACCACGAGCATCTGGCCCGGCTGGCGGACGGCGAGGTTTTGCAGGAGACGCCGACCGTCAAGTGTACGGCCTGTGCGGCGGAAGTGGACCGGCCGGAGCACGTCACGGCGTTTGCGTGTCCGTTTTGCGGTTCGGACATCGTGGGGGCGGCGTTTTCGCGCAAGCGGATCCGGCCGAAATCGCTGCTGCCGTTCCGGGTGACGCGGAGCGAGGCGCGGTCGGGCGTGCTGGGGTGGATCCGGAGCCGGTGGTTTGCGCCGAATGCGCTCAAGAAGTTTGCGCGGATGGACAGCCGGCTGAACGGCATGTACCTGCCGTACTGGACGTATGACTGCAACACCACGAGCCACTACGTCGGGCAGCGAGGGGACTATTACTGGGTGACGGAGACATATACCACGCGTTCCGGAGGGCGAACCGTCACCAAGACGCGGCGGGTGCGCAAGATTCGCTGGCGCCACGCATCGGGGACGGTGTGGAACACGTTTGATGACGTGCTGGTGGTGGCCAGCCACTCGCTTCCTACGAAACACGTGGTGGAGCTGGAGCCGTGGGACCTGGAGGACCTCGCGCCGTACGGTGACGAGTATCTCAGCGGCTTTCTGGCGGAGAGCTACCAGGTGGACCTGGAGCAGGGATTTGAGGTGGCCAAGGGCATCATGCAGTCCGGGATCGAGCGCAGCATTCGCCGCGACATCGGCGGGGACGAGCAGCGGATCTTCTCGATCGAGACCGCGTATGACGATATCACATTCAAGCACCTGCTGCTGCCGGTGTGGATCACGGCGTACCGGTTTCGGGAGCGGGCATATCAGGTGCTCGTGAACGGCCGAACGGGGGAGGTGCAGGGCGATCGGCCGTGGAGCTGGATCAAGATCACGCTGTTCGTGCTGTTCCTGCTGGGCGTGGTTGGCGCTACTCTGCTGCTGCTTGACAAGGGCGGCGTGTTCGAGCAGATCGGCCAGGTGGGTCGGATGGGGATGAGCCTTGCCGGCGTCGGCGGTCATGCGTGGGACGGCGTCCTGGCGTCGGTGTAGCTCGATCTGGAGACGGGGTTGGGTGAGCGCCGTCGGTTTCCGTGGAGGAGGCCTGTCGTGAACTGTCGATCCTGTGGAGCGGCCATGAAGTTCCTCGACGGGCGCGGCTACTTCGTCTGCGAGTACTGCACTGCGTTCCATTTTCCGGACGAAAGCGAGGCGTCTTTCGAGGGAGTGAAGCGGCTGGAGGAGGAGAGCGACCTGGCGTGTCCGGTTTGCCACGTGCCGCTGGTCCAGGCGGCGCTGGAGGGCAACCGGGTGCTTCACTGCGAGAAATGCCGCGGAATTCTGGTGAGCAATCCGTCTTTCGCGGACATTGTGCGCATTCGTCGCGCCCGGCACGAGGGCCCGGTGGATCGGCCGCTCCCGCTGGATCGGGACGCGCTGAAGCGTCGGATCGGCTGCCCCGTCTGCGACGGCCTGATGGACGTGCATCCGTACTACGGCCCGGGAAACGCGGTGATTGACACCTGTGCCCGGTGCGGCCTGATCTGGCTGGATCACGGCGAACTGGGGGTCATCGAGCGGGCCCCGGGGACTCGTCCCCGGCCGGTGTAGTGGATGAAATGACGGACGTCCGGCCGGGAAAAATGCCTTGGGTCGGGAGGCCGTCGGCGATATAATGGCGTGGCAGAGGGGTGCCGGCCACCGGCCGGTAGTCCTCGAGTCCACCGGCCCGAAGGCGGCAGCCCTGTCCTTCCTGCCTGCGACTGGGATGGTTCATGGCGAGGTTTTTTTTGCGTTGATGCGGACAAGAGCCGGAATCGTGGGCGAGTGTGCCTGCGCGGGCCGGCGACGCGGTCCGATAACGACATTGGTCGTGGAGCGGGAACATGAGTAACGGCGGTGTGCGAGCGGGTCTGGCGGGTCTGATCCTGCTGACTTTGGCGATGCCTGTGGCGGCGGATACGTGGCCGACGTATTCCAGTCTGGGGCCGGACCTGCTGGCTTATGAGACGGCGTACCCGACGCTGGCCAAGCGGTACGACCTGGGGTTGAGCGTCCAGGGCCGGCACATATGGGCCCTTCGCATTTCGGACAACGTGGGTGTGGAAGAGGACGAGCCGGAGGTGCGGTACATCTCCACCATGCACGGCAACGAGATCACGGGCGTGAAGATGTGCATGAACTTCATCGACTACCTGCTGACGAACTACGGCACGGACCCGCGGGTGACGAACATCGTCGACGAGCTGGACCTGTGGATCGTGCCGCTGATGAACCCGGACGGGTATGACCGGACATACCGAACGCGGGAAAACGCGAATGGGATCGACCTGAACCGGAACTTCCCGGAGGGTACGTACGGCGATCCCAACACGCCGACGGGTCGGGCCATCGAAGTCCAGAACATCATGAACTGGTGCTTTGGCCGGTCGTTCGTGTTGGCAGCGAATTTTCACGGTGGCGCCCTGGTGGTGAACTACCCGTTTGACAACGATAGCCTGGGGTCGGTCTTTTCCCCGACGCCGGACGAGGACCTGTTCGTGTACATCAGCGAGCAGTACTCGTATTACAACCCGCCGATGTGGGGCAGCAGCACCTTCTACCACGGCATTACGAACGGGGCGGACTGGTATTCGATCGACGGCGGGATGCAGGACTGGAGCTACCGCTACATGGGCTGCAACGAGGTGACGCTCGAGATCGGCACGAAGGAGCCTTCCGCGTCCACCATCCCGACGTACTGGGCGGAGAATCGCGATTCAATGCTGGCCTACGTCGAGACGGCGCTGCTCGGCGTGCGGGGCATCGTGACGGATTCGATGACGGGATTGCCCCTGAGCGCTACCGTCCGGGTGGTCGGGCGCGACCATCCCATCTATACGGACCCGGTGGTGGGGAACTATCATCGGATGCTGCTGCCGGGCACGTACGACCTGATGTTTGAGGCGGACGGATACGATCCGATCACCGTGACCGGCGTGGGCGTCAACGCGGGGGCCGCGACTCGCCTGGACGTGCAGTTCGGGCCGCCGCCCGTCGTGACCTATCCGAACGGAGCGGAGGAGCTTCGGACGGGCGTCCCCGTGCAGGTGACGTGGACGGGAACCCCGACGGCGCGCTATCAGGTGCAATACAGCGCGAACTGGGGTGATTTCTCGGCTGTGGCGGACGGATTTGAGCGGCCCAGCCTGGGGTCGAATTACACGACGGGCGGGGATGCCGCGTGGTACACGTCCACCGGGACCGTGCATGGCGGGGTGCGGGCGGCGCGGGCAGGCGGCATCACCCACAGCCAGACCACATGGATGACGCGAACGGTACAGGGCGGAGCGCTGTCGTTCTGGCACCGGGTGAGCTCCGAGAGCGGCTACGACTTCTTCAACTTCTACGTGGACGGCGTGCGGAAGCTGCACGTGTCCGGATACCCGTCGTGGGCGAAATACACCGAGACGCTGCCGCCGGGCTCGCATCTATTGAAGTGGGAGTACACGAAGGACGGCAGTGTCAACGGCGGAAGTGACACGGTCTGGATCGATGATCTGGAGGCAACGGTCGATAATACCAGTTGGACGGACATCGTGGCCCAGACGGAGGTGGGTGCGAGTTCCGTGTGGTGGACCCCGACGAACGTGGGCGATCTGTACAAGGTCCGCGTGCGGGCGGACTACGACACATTCTACGGCGTCTGGGACGAGAGCGACGCCGTCTTCCGCGTGGTGGCCGGGGCCTCGGGCGACGTGGAACCCGACGGCGACGTGGACCTGGCGGACTTCGCGGCCTTCCAGGAGTGCATGGGGTCGGTGGCCGTTGGGGTGTGCGGAGAGACGTTCGAGTTTGTCGAGGACGGGGTGATCGACCTGAACGATTACGTGGAGTTTGCGTCCCGGCTGACCGGGCCCCAGTGATGGCGGCCGGGCGGTCCGCGGGTTCTTTTTGAGGGCGATGCGACACAAGTGAGGCGAAAGTCATGCGTAGGGCAATGATGATAGCAGCATTCGCGGTTCTGTTTGCCGGCTGGACGGTGCCGTGTCTGGCGGATGACAAGCCGGCGGACGTGTTTCAGGCGGCCCAGAAGGGGGACATGGCGGTGCTGACGGTGCTGCTGGACGGATCCCCTGATCTGGTGCGGTCACGCAACAAGCTGGAGCAGACGCCGTTGCACGCGGCGGTCCTGGGTCGTGAGCCGGCGCCGGCGGTCGAGATGTTGCTGAATCGGGGTGCGGAGGTCAATGCGACGGATCGGCGTCTGGATACGCCGCTGCACGCGGCGGCCAAGGCGCTGAGCGTTTCGGCGGTGGAGGTCCTGCTGGCGCACAAGGCGGACGTGAAGGCCCGGAACGAGCGCGGCGAATCGCCGTTGCACGGAGTGGCGTACGGCGGCCGGGATCGGGCGGCGGATGAGGAACAGCGTGAGGCTCTGGCGAAGCTGCTGCTGCGCGCCAAGGTGACGGTCGACGCGGCCGACAACGACGGGATAACGCCGTTGCACGTTGCGGCCGTCCGCGGTCGGGAGCGGTTGCTGGCGGTGCTTCTCGACGCGAACGCCGGCGTGGGCATTGTGGATGCAAAAGGTCGCACGCCGCTGCACATGGCGGCACTGGGCAATCACAAGAAGGTCATCGAGACATTGATGGAGAAGAAGGCGGACGTGAAGGCGGCGGACAAAGAGGGCAACACGCCGCTGCATACGGCCGCGTCGCGGTTCCGCGAGGAGGCGGTGGAAGCGCTGCTCGCGAACGGCGCGGACGTCAACGCCCGCAACGCGGCGGGGGCCACTCCGCTGATTGTCCTGGCGAACGCGGCCCACGGAGACCGGGCGGTGGATGCGGCGCTGGTGAAAGTGGCCGGCCTGCTGCTGGCCCAGGGCGCGGACGCCGCGGTCAAGGATCAGCAGGGCCGCACAGCGCTGGACTACGCCCGCCAGAATGAGCATGAGCAGTTGGCGGCGCTGTTGGGCGGCGCGTAACGCCGCGAGCGAAGAGTCAAGGCGGCGCGGGTGGTTCTGGGGGGTCATGCGCACGGCGTGTTTGGTGCTCACCCCGAAGGGGCGAAGGTGTGTAGTCCCGGCGCGCCGGGACGCGAGCCCCTGGAAGACGTGGCGCGTCATTCGTCAAGCCCCGGAGGGGCGGCAGATTCCTGCGGACGGCGCAATGTCTCATTCCCAGATGTACCGTTCGTCAAACGGTATCTCATGGCGGCGAAGGAATTCGAGAAACTCCTCCTGGAACGTGATTCGATGGTGATGCTCGGCCTGCGCCTCGATGTACCGCCGAACGGAATCATCGTTCGACCGGCTCACGGAAAATGCGCCGTACCCGCTCTGCCACGCGAAAGCGCGGTGATGGGCAAACGTTTCATGAACCCATTTCGAGGAGTTCGTCTTGACCAGCCGAAGGAAGTCGGCCACGGAAGGCTGGGCGGGGAGCGACAGCAGAAGGTGGACATGGTCCTGGGTTCCGCCCGCTTCGAGGAGCAGTCCGCGCTCGCCTTTGACGATACCTCCCATGTAGTCGTACAGACGCTGGCGCAGGTCGTCGGTGATCTGGGGCAGCCGGTTCTTTGTGCTGAAGACAGTGTGGTAATGCAGGCAGGTGAGGGTTTGGCCCACGGTCGCGGCTCCTTTCTATCGCCCCTTCGGGGCTGATTGATCTTGGCCGCATGTGTACCAGGGGCTTGCGCCCCTGGCTACACACCTATGCCCCTTCGGGGCTGAGGGGTATCCTTGCGACTCGCACCAGGAGTCGGCGCCGCCGGCTCTCCCGGGGCGCCGGGTTGCCCCCGCGGGGCAAGCGCGGGGCGGGTCGTTCAACATCAACGACGAGAATCTGCGATACACGGGTCGCCCGGGCGGGCCGTCCTATCGGCTCGTTCTCCGGGCGTGGTGGCTTTCCTGTGCGGGGTGAATTGCCTGGCCGGTGGAGCCGGCCGCCAGCTTGGCGTGGAGGACGCCTTTTTCTCTCTGCATGTGGTCCGTCAGGGCGCGGATATCCTTGCCTTTGCCGCGCACCATGATCATCTCTGCGCACAGATGATGGGACAGGTGAACGTGCGTCGTGGCCAGTACGGTGCCGGGGAAGTCATGCTGCCGGGCGGTCAGCCGCTCGGTCAGGCCGCGGGTGTGGTGGTCATAGAGCAAGGAGATCGTCCCCAGCAGCGGGTCGTCGGTCTGCCACTCGCGGTCGACCAGGTAGTTTCGGAGCAAATCGCGGACGAACTCGGACCGGTTGCGATAGTCGTGATCCGCAACCTGCGTTTCCAGCTCATCGAAGAGGAACTTCTCGATCGACACGGTGAATCGCACAAGATCGGACATGACTGCCTGGTTCCTTGTCATTCCGGTGGCCTGCGGCTGCCGTGGTCAGCCGGCGCGGCCGGCTTCGTGAACGGCGTCCAGGAAGAACAGGTCTTCGCGGTCCATGAGCGTCACCCGCTTCAGTCCCGCCGCGGCCAGCAGGGGCCTCCATTCCGCGCCAACCGGCAGCACGTCGTGGTTGACGGGGCCATCGACGCCGGCATGGAAGCGGTTGATGTGCGCGCTGCCGGCCAGATGCATCACGATCAGCCGCCCGCCGGGCGTGAGGGCCTCGGCGATGTTCTGTAAGGCGGCGGATTGATCCCGGAAGTGGGGAAAGCTGTGGAAGCACAGGACCACGTCGTAGAGGCCGCAGCCGAGGCGGTCGCTGCACACGTCCAGGCAGGCGAAATCCGCGTCGATGCCCTTGCGTTCGGCCCGGGCCACCATCTCCGGCGCGAAGTCGATGGCGGTGACGCGGCCGGGGGCAACCTGGGCCGTCAGCCAGGCGGTGGTCTTGCCCGTGCCGCAGCCGACCTCCAGGAGGGCCTGACCCGGTCGGAGGCCCAGCAGGTGCGCCTGTTGACTCAGTCGATCGGTCATGGTCCGGCTGGAGGGCTCTTCGTCGTCCCACTGGGCGGCCAGGGCGTCGAAGAAGGCGATTCGCCGGTCGGACGTGTTCACACGGAATCCCCCTTGCGTGGTACCGGTTGTCATCATACGATTTGCGGAAGCGTAATACCACGCAGCCATCTCGTCAAGCGGGCCGTGCGGTTCGTTTTCCGGCGGGCCGGTGCCACGGCGATGCCGGGACCGCCCTGGAAGGGTGGGTGGTGTGACGGGGCGGAGTCGCGAGGTTCGACGCGCAGGACGGTCCCCGACGCGAAAGCCCATGAGCAAGCGAACATTCATCCTGCTGCTGATGGCGCTGGTAGTGCCGGCGATCGGCTGCCGGAAACGGTCGGACCCGCCTGTTGCGGCCGTGGCCGCCACGAACTCGTTCCTGGAATGCGCGGTCAGGGATTTGTTGGGCGCATCCGCGCCGGTGCTTCGTCTGGCCGAGCCCGGCCTGTGCCCGGGGCATTTTGACGTCCGCCCGAGTCAGGTGGCGGAGCTTCGCCGTTGTCGGGTGCTGCTGCGGCTGGAGTTCCAGAAGTCGCTCGACGGCAAGCTGCTCGGGGCGAAGGAGGAGGGCCTGCGTTTCGTCGAGATCACGATCGCGGGCGGGCTCTGTGAGCCGGAAAGCTACCTGTCGGCGTGCCGGCAGACGGCCGACGCCCTGGTTGCGGTCGGACTGCTCAAGCGTGACGCGGCGGAGAGGCGGCTGGGCGAGATCGACCGGCGAATCCAGGATGCCGCCGAGCGATGTCGTCGTCGCGCAGGCGCATTGACGGGCACGCCTGTTCTGGCCAGTGTCCATCAGGCCACGTTTTGCAGGTGGCTGGGGCTGAACGTCGTCGGAATGTTCAGCGGGGCAGACACCGCCGGCACGGGCGATGTGAACCGGGCCATCCAGCAGGGTGAGCAGGCCGGTGCGAAGCTGGTGATTGCGAACCTGCCGGAAGGCCGTCGGGTGGCCGACGCGCTTGCCGAGCGTCTTGGCGCGAAAGTGGTCGTGTTCGGCAACTTTCCGACCCTGGCGGACGGGCAGTCCTCGTTCGACGAGTTGCTGGAGGGCAATGTCGCCGCTCTTGTGGAGGCGGTGGGCCGGTGAGTGATGCGGCGGTGCAACTGGATGACCTGATCGTCCGGGCAGGGCGTCGGACGATCCTGTCTGTGGATTCGCTTCGCCTGGAGCGTGGCGAGTTGGTGGGCCTGCTCGGGCCGAACGGGGCTGGAAAGACCACTTTGCTGCGATGCCTGCTGGGGTTGCAGTGGCGTGTGCAAGGACGCGTTGAGGTCCTGGGCCGGCCGGTGGGCGACCTCGGATCGGGCGGGCTTGCCGGGCTGCGGCGACGGATCGGGTACGTGCCGCAGATCCTGCCGGCACGGAGCGAGATGCCCCTGACGGTGCGGGAGGTTGTCGCGATTGGCCGGACGGGTATTGCCGGCCTGCTTCGTCCCCTGAAGGGTTCGGACTGGCGATTCGTGGACGAATGGATCGAGCGGTTGGGTCTGACGAGTTTGGCCGGCCAGGGTTTTGGGGAGATTTCCGGGGGCGAGCAGCGCAAGACCCTGATCGCGCGGGCCATGGTTCAGCACCCGGAGTTGCTGCTTCTCGACGAACCGACGGCCAATCTCGACCTGGGCTGGCGTGAGCGGATCGTCCGGGTGATCGCCGAACTGCATCGGTCCCTGCGTTTGACGGTGGTGCTGGTCTGTCACGAGCTGGAGGTCCTGCCGACCTGCTGCGGGCGCGTCGTGGTGCTTGATGCGGGTCGCGTGGTCGCCGATGGCCGTCCGGACGAGGTGCTGTCGACGGAACGAATCGGTTCGCTGTACGGCCCCGGGTTGGCCGTCGTTGCCGCGTCGGGTCGATGGGCGGTGGTGCCCGGGGAGTCGGCTCATGCTTGACCTGACCTTCTGGGCGCCGGTCATGGCGGGCGGCGTGCTGGCCGGCGGTTCCAGCGGGCTGTTGAGCGTCTACATCGTCGGGATGCGGATTCCGTTCCTGGGCGTCTGTGTTGCGCACGCCGCTCTTGCCGGCGCGGTTTTTGGCAGCCTGGCGGGGTTGGAGGGATCGATGCTCCTGATCCCCGCGCTGGGCGGCGCTGCGGTCACCGCCCTGTCGCTGGGTCTGGCCGACCCGCGGAAGCTCAACATGGACGCCAACGTGATTATGGGATTGCTGTTCTCGATCACGATGGGGTTGGCCTTCGTCGGCATCGGGCTGTTTCCGGTGCTCGGTCGCAGCGACAATGACGTTCGCAGCCTGCTGTGGGGCAGCCTGCTCTACTGCCGGTGGTCGGATGTCTGGCTGATGCTGGGCGCGAGCCTGGCGCTGGGCCTCTTTGTGCTGGCTTTCGGCAAGGAGATGCGGGCGATTCTGTTCTCTCGCGCGGATGCCCAGGCGGCGGGCATCCGGGCCACGGGCGTCTGGACCGGGTTTTTGATCCTGACGGCCGTGCTGATGACCGTCAACTTCCAGACCGTCGGCGGACTGATGATCTACAGCTTGATCACCAACCCGGCCGCCGCCGCGTTTCAACTGGTCAAGGGGAACGGCCGGGCCATCGTTCTGGCGATCTTCTTCGGCGCCGTCAGCGGCCTGGGCGGCTTCCTGCTGTCCGCCGTCACGGACCTGCCGTCGGGAGCGGTGATTGTTCTGCTCTCCGCACTGCTGGTCGGCGTTTCTGCGATGTTTCGTGTGCTGCTGCGTCGGCCGTAGGCCACCGGAAGAGGGCACGCCGGCCGACGGCGGCGAACCGCGTTGCGGTCAGTTTGCCGCGCTGAGCAGGGGCGGCCGGCGTCGACGGCGGCGTTTCTTCGGGGCGCCGGGGATGCGTACGTCCGGCGTGCGGGGCTCCGCGCGGTTGGCCATTTCCAGGGCCTGTCCGATGGTCCGGGCATAGAGATCGGCGTTGACCTCTTTCCACAGTCCGGGGGCCCGGTTGAACACGCCGCCGGAGATCAGGATATTCATGGTGGGGTTGGCGCCGATTTCACGGATGGTGTCGATGAGCTTGCGCACGCCGGGCACGCCCTGGGGCTGTGTGCCGTACAGCAGCAGCACCGTGGGACGCCGCGCGCCGACGAGCATGAGGATTTCGTCGTGGGGCACACCGCCCCCGACGAAGTGGACCGCCCAGCCGTCGGATTCAAACAGGTCGGCGCACATCTGCGCGCCCAGTTCCTCCGGCTCGTTGTCCGCGCAGCAGATGATCACGGACCTGCCGTTCGGCTGGATGCGCGGCAGGCTGGCCTGGAGCTGGTCGGCGAGGCAGCGGTTGATGCGTGTGGCCATGTGCTCGGTGACCACGTTGATGCGGTCGGCGCGGTAGAGCTTTTCCACGCGTTCCATGGCCGGCCAGAGGAGGGCCTCATACAGTTCGGTCGCGTTTTGCGTTCGTTCCAGGCATTGACAGAAGATGCGGCGGCAGGTCTGGCGGTCGCCGGCGAGCAGGGGTTCCATGAATCGATCGAGCAGGTTCAGCAGAGACATTGCGGACTCCTGGCACCGCGACCGGACGGAGAGCGTATCGACCTTCGGGCCTCCTGCCCGGTCGGTTTCGGTCCGCGGTGAAGCGGGTCTTCCGTTCGGGGTTCCACCCCGCGTGAAACGACGATTCGTTCGAGGAGCGTGTCTCGCGGTGGCCCGCGGCGTTGTCCCCTCGGACGGCGTTGTATCGGAGGTGGAGGAAACGAATCTTGAGGGCGCTTAAGGCTTGGGGCCAGTGCCAAAGTTCTGTCGCTGCGCGCCGCGCAAGGTTCGCGGGCTATCGGACGAACGCCGTGCGGCGGGCTGCGAGAGGCATCCGATAACCCGGCGGTTTGGGGTGCTTGAGGCGGCACGGCGTACGTCGGGTGTTCCGAGACGGGAGGTCGGCGGTCTGTGGGGCGCGGCTCTTGCGCCCGGTTCGGCGTTTCCTGCGCGTGCCGAGGGGATCGGCGGTTGCCGTGTCGGTGTGCATGGGGTACCATCCCAGCCGGCGCAAGGTCGCGGTTCGGCCGGGGGGTGCCGGGACGTCGACGGAAAGGGTCACATCATTCATGCCCACTGAAGACTTTACGGAACGGATTCTGCGGATCTTGTCGCGGGAGGACTATCGACCGCAGCGGCTTCGGGCCCTGGCCCGGGCCATGGGCATCGCGGAAGACCAGTACGGCAGCTTCCGCGATACGGTCAAGGCGCTGGCCAAGGCGGGCCGCGTGGTGCTGGGCAGCCGCACTATGCTCATGCCGCCGGAGCCGTCCGGCACCATCGTCGGCCGATACCGGGCGAATGCGAGAGGGTTCGGGTTCGTGGTGCCGGAGCTCCCCACCGCCCACGGTGATCTGTATGTGCCCCCCGGCGAGAGTCGCGAGGCCATGACCGGTGACACGGTGCGGGCCCGCGTGCTCCGCAAGGGCAAGCGGGGCGGCCGGATGCTGCACGAAGGGCGCATCCTGGAGATCATCCAGCGCGGGCAGAGCCGGTTCGTCGGGGAGTTGCTCAACGAGTTCGGGCGGTGGTTCGTCCGGCCGGACGGCGCCACGTTTCACGGGTTGATCTTCGTGGACGATCCCGGCGCCAAGAACGCCCGGGCGGGTGACCAGGTTGTGGTGGAAATCGTGCAGTTTCCTCGACGGGGCACCGACGCCCGCGGCGTGCTGGTGCAGGTGCTGGGTGTGCGCGGCGACGCCGAGGTTGATCTCAAGAGCATTCTCTGGCAGTACGGCTACCCGGACGACTTTCCGGAAGACGTGTTGAGCGAGGCACGCCGCGTGGTGGCCGCGTACGACCCGCAGGCCGGCCCGTCCCGGCGAGAGGACCTGCGCGGCCAGACGGTCGTCACGATTGATCCGGACGACGCCCGGGATTTTGACGATGCGATTTCGCTGAAGCGTCGCAAGGGCGGTCTGGTGGAGCTGGGCGTCCACATCGCCGACGTTTCCCATTTTGTGGTCGAGGGCGGGCCGCTGGATCGCGAAGCGCTGGAGCGGTCGAACAGCGTGTACTTTCCCGGCTTCGTGATTCCCATGCTGCCGGAGGTGCTGTCCAACGGCGTGTGCAGCCTGCAGGAAGCCCAGCCGCGGCTGACCAAGAGCGCGTTCATCACGTACGACCGTGACGGCAACGTCCGCGGGGCCCGGTTCGCCAACACGCTGATCGAGTCGGCAAAACGGCTGACGTACGGCCAGGCAACGGCCATTCTGGACGGGCAGACGGATGGATTCGCGCCGGCGGTCGTGGAGTTGCTGCGCGATATGGACCGGCTGGCTCGTGCGATCCGCGAGCGGCGCCTTCGCGAAGGGATGCTTGTGCTCGAACTGCCGGAGGTGGACCTGGTCTATGACGATGACGGCCACGTGACGGGGGCGAAGCCGGCCGACACCTCGTTTTCCCACACCATCATCGAGATGTTCATGGTGGAGGCGAACGAGGCGGTGGCCCGGCTGCTGGTGGACCAGCAGGTGCCGCACCTGCGGCGCGTGCATCCGGAGCCCGACCCGGCCACGGCGGAAAGCCTTCAGAAATTCCTCAAGGCGGTGGGGCTGCCGGTGCCTGCGTCGTTTACCCGGGAGGCCATCCAGTCCTTGCTGGCGTTCGTCAAGGGCCGACCGGAGAGCTTTGCGGTGAACCTGGCCATTCTGCGTTCGATGCAGGAGGCGGTGTACTCGCCGGAGCTGGTGGGTCACTACGCGCTGGCCAGCAAACACTATGCGCATTTCACCTCGCCCATCCGGCGGTATCCGGACCTGACGATTCATCGGCTTCTGGATGCGTACGTGGCCGGCCAGTTCAAGAGCAAGACGGGCCGGCACGACGTGCCTTCGTACAGTGATCTGGAGGAGATCGGCACGCAGTGCAGCACGAACGAGCGTCGCGCGGAGGATGCGGAGCGCGAGTACAAGCTGGTCAAGATTCTGCAATTGCTCGAGAAGCACCTGGGTGACGAATACGACGGCGTCGTGACCGGCGTGACGAACTTCGGCGTGTTCGTCCAGCTTCGCGAGTTGCTCATTGACGGCCTGCTGCGGTTCGACCAGTTGCCCGACGACTGGTGGAACGTGGACGCGCAGCGCGGGTGCGTGGTGGGGGAGACCTCGGGGTTGCGGATCACGATCGGCCAGCTCGTGCGCGTGCAGATCGCCCGGGTGGACGTGGCCGCCCGGCAGTTGGACCTGGCGGTGCGCGACGCGGCGGCCCTGGGCAAGCCGCGGGCCCGGGCCTCGTCGGCGCCAAAGCCCGGCCGCAAGCCGCCGCGGCGCCCGGTGGTTCAGCGCAAGGGCAAGAAGCGAAGCAAGAGCACGGGTGGTGCACGCAAGCGCCGACGCTGAACGGGTCATGCCCTGGTGTGAGGCGTGGCGGGGGACCGGACTACCGGTCGGGCAGGTACTTCTGGGCGTCTGACAGGGTCCTCGTGGATGAAGTGTCCAGGACGCGTATTGAGGAAGTCACGCCGTACCTGGTGGAGAAGTAGCTGCCGGGTGCTTGTTTGTCCGGCGACGCTTGACGCGAGTTTCGTGCCATGACTTGTGAGCACCTCCAGGCGGTCGAACAGGCAATTCTGGGACATGGGATGCGCGAGACCTTCCGCGGGTCTGCCTGGTCGCAGAACTGCCGGGAGTGGGTGTACTTTGACTGCTATCTCGATCTCGAGGCCGTGCGGGGTCGGTTCAAGCTTGCGGAGTGCGTTCGCGATCACTCCCACCGCGGCACACACGACGGGCAGGAAAGAGGGCTGGTGTGCCAACAGTGCCAGGATGCGATCATGGGTCGCTACGAGGCCGGCGCAGGAGTGCCGGTCTTTCGCGGTTGAGCTCACCCGGGGCGCCCCGCCAGACGCGGAACCAGGGCATCTGCTCGAAGCGGGGAATGACTCCGGAGGCTCCCCACGAACGCCGGCCGCTGAACTCAGGTTTCGGAAGACAGGCGCCGTGTCTGATCACTTTGTTCACATCATTCCCGCCGAGCCTGGCGTCGCGCCTGACGAGCGGAGGCGGCAGGCGGTTCCGTACGCGCCCGGGAGCAACGCGGACGAGGCCGAGGAAATACAGGCCGACGGGACCTTTGGGCGTGCAGCAAATGCGGACCAAACAGCACGCAGTTCATAGCGCTCCGGTGACAGACGACGCACAACCCGGAGGAGCGGCCCTGAAGAAGTCCACGCTCATAACCCCTTGGCAAACGGGCAAATAGAAACGGCCATGCACAAGGATGCACAGCCGCTCATATCCGAGCCAGAAGGGATTCGAACCCTCAACCACCAGATCGACCATCCGGCCGGAACCGCGGCTGGCGATAACGCCAAGGCCGATTTGGGGGAGGCACGCAGCAAATGCGCAGTAAACAGCCCCGAGCTGTCCCGCGTGATTGCGGCGTGGCCGAGTCTGCCGGAACCGATCCGGCGGGCCATCACGGCGATGCTGGACGCGGTAGAATAAAAAGACACCGGGCAGGGCGGGTCGCTCCCGCCCGCACGGCCGCGCGGATGTTCGACCGATAGGGCACTGCGGGATCCACGATTGGCGACGGCTGCGTAGGCGGAAGGCGGCGGAACCGAATTGACCGCTCAGGGGTAGGCGCGAGGGGGAGCGACGCGGTATTATTGGGTAGCGCTGTCTTTGAGGGAGAGAGCATTCCCGGCGGCACACGTCCAGACGATGGAGGGAGGAGAAGATGTGTCGTTTGAGAACCCGAGTATCGACTTGCGTGCTGGTCGCGCTCTGCGCGAGTCCAGCATGGGCCACTGTGGTGATCGAAACCGTGCACGTCGGCAATCCGGGCAACGTCGGTGAACTTTCTGGCGGGGGCGAACAGGCGCGCATCTGCGGAGCGGTTGCCTACACATACAACATCGCCAAGTACGAGGTAACGGCAGGGCAGTACTGCGAGTTTCTAAACGCCGTGGCGGCGACGGACACGTACGGGCTGTACGACTCAAGCATGTGGTCGAATAGCTATTATGGTTGTAAGATCCAGCGCACTGGCGCCTCGGGCAGCTACAAGTACAGCGTAGCGGCGGACTGGGCCAACCGCCCGGTCAACTACATTTCGTGGGGCGACGCGGCCCGGTTTGCCAACTGGCTGCACAACGGCCAGCCCACGGGCGTGCAGGACCTGACCACCACGGAGGACGGCTCCTACTTCCTGAACGGCGCGACAACCAATGCGGCGCTGATGGCCGTCGGACGTAAGTGGGCGGACGCCACGTGGGTGATCCCGACGGAGGACGAATGGTACAAGGCAGCGTACCACAAGAACGACGGCGTAACCGGCAACTACTGGAATTATCCCACCAGCAGTGACAGTCCGCCGGGCTACGTCAAAGACAGCGGCAACCTGAGCGGGACGGGTACGCCCTTCGTAGAGGGTGGCACTGATCCGGGCAACTACGCGACGTATAACGGGGACGGCGGCACGGAAGGGATCGGCAGCCCTTACTACCGAACGGTGGTCGGGGAATGGGAGAACTCGGCCAGTCCGTACGGAACGTTCGACCAGGGTGGGAATGTCCGGGAGTGGAATGAAGCAGTGGTTTACGGGGTGTATCGCGGCGTGCGGGGCGGGTCGTTCCGCTACTACGGCTACCTCCTGCACGCCTCGCACCGCGACTACGTCTACGACCCGCCGTACGAGGGCAGCGGCTTCGGGTTTCGTGTCGCCTTGGTCCCTGAGCCCGCTGCGATCCTGATGCTAACTCTGGCCGGCGTGGGAGTGCTGCGAAGGAAGCGTTCCAGCGGGTGACGAGGGCACGCCGCTACGAACCATCATGCGTGACGTTGGGACCCAGCGTCACGCTTTTTTCTGCTCGACGGGTCCCAGTTTCCTGATACGATGGATATCAGAGGCGCGATAACTGGAGGTGCCCATGAAGACCGACTTGGCAAAAGAGCTGCGGAAAGCCGCGACCCGGAGCGGCCTGTCGATGCTTCAGATCGCCAAGCGGACTAAGATGCCGTATGCGTCGATCCACAATTTCATCGCCTGCGGCCGTGATATGACGCTGCGCAACGCGAGCAAACTGTGCGATCTGTTTGCCCTGGAGTTGCGGGCGTCGAGGCGGCAGAAGGGAGGGCGGTAACATTGCGAGCGTATTCAAACGCGGCGACCGATGGATCGCCCAATACTAAGGACGAGCGGAGGGCACCTACGGGCGCGCAGCTAGTGCGCAGCAAACTGGGCGCAATTCAGAGCCGATCGACGCACAAGGCGGAAAACGAATCCTGCAAAAGCGGGTGACCGTAAGTCCTTGGAAACGGACCAAATAGAAACGGCCATGCACAAGGATGCACAGCCGTTCGCCAACGAGCCCGAAGGGATTCGAACCCTCAACCACCGGATCGACAGTCCGGTACTCTAACCAATTGAGCTACGGGCCCTTGTATTCGGCGCCCCGAGGGGCGCTGAGCCTTCTTGCACTCTGATAATACATGGCCGGCCTGCGTTGTCAAGACGGTCCCGCCGGTGCACGAACCCATTGCCCGGACGTGGGTTGCGGCACTCCCGGCATCCACTATCATGACCCGGCCAACGTCACGGAGGGACCACACAATGCAGCCGAGGCTGATGAATAGATCCCGCAACTTCATTCTGTGCAGCGCGTTGCTGGGTTTGCTCGCAGGGCAGGCCGGCGGGGCCACCCTGGAGGAGCAGCTTCAGGCCGTTTTGGGACCCAAGCCGGAGCCCGGCGCCGTCTGCGGGGCCGTGGTCGTGGACCTGCAGACCGGCAAGGTGCTTCTTGACATCCACGGTGACGAGACCCTCATCCCAGCCAGCAACGCCAAGGTATTCTCGCTGGCTGCCGCGATTGACGTTCTGGGGCCGGGGTTTGAGTTCCGCACCGTGGTGGCGACCCGGGGGGACGACCTGATCGTGGTGGGCGACGGAGACCCGAGCCTCGCGGACCCGGAGGGAGCCGGAAAGCCCAGCGACCCGGTGGCGGCCCTGTTTGACGGATGGGCGGCCCGGCTGCGCGAGAAGGGTCTGGAGGTCCTCGCGGGTGATCTGGTGATCGACGAGTCGATCTTTGAACCCGCCCGCGACCACCCGCAGTGGCCCAGCGAGGATATCGGACGCGCGTATGCCGCGCCGCCGGGCGCGCTGAATCTCTACGAGAACTCCGTGCTGTTCACCATCAAGCCGGCGGCCAAGGCCGGCGACCCGGTGCAGTGGAGCGTTTACCCGCCCAACGGGCTGGTGGAGGTCCGGAACCGGGGCAAGAGCGCCGCCAAGGGGAAGAACGCCCCCGTGCTGTACCGGCCCCGCCCCACGTTCGAGTACCAGTTGAGCGGCACGTGCACGGCCGAGACGAAATCCTCTCTGGCCGTTCCGGACCCGGGCATGTTCTTTGCCGACGTGTTGCGGACGCATCTGGCCAATCGCGGGATCCGCATCGAAGGAAAGATCCGGCGTGAGCGCGTGCGCGACGAGCAGGGCCGGTTGCCGCCCGACTGCGCGGTGGTGCTGGTGCATACCACGCCGCTGACGCACGTCGCGGCGCGCGTGGGCAAGGACAGTCAGAATCTCTTCGCGGAGGCCCTGCTGAAGCGGACCGGCTACGCGTTTGCCCGCGCGGCGGGCGAGGCGAACCCCCGGGGAAGCTGGGCGACCGGGCGGGCGGCGGTGGAGGATTTCCTCAAGCGGGCCGGCGTGGAAGAGGGCCACGTTGTTCCTGCCGACGCCTCCGGGCTGAGCCGCGCGAATCGGTCGTCGGCCCGGGCGATGGTGCGGGTGCTGGTTCACATGCACAAGCATCCGGGCTGGCCGCTCTTTGCCCGAAGCCTGGCGGTGGCCGGTCGCGACGGAACGCTGAAGCGGCGGATGAAGGATGTGCCGGGGTTGGTGTGCGCCAAGACGGGTTACATCGGCGGCGTGCGCACGCTGAGCGGCTACGTGGAGACGCCGGACCGCCGGATGTACGCCTTCGCCGTGCTGTTCAACGGCTTCAAGAAGGCCAGTCGACCTTTCACGAAGATGCAGGACCAGTTCTGCGAGGTTCTGGCCAAGTCGAAGCCCGACGCCGTGGGGACGCCGTAACGGCGCCTGGCGGCCGGACCGGTGCGATCGAGCGAGCGCCGGCCAGGCGGATGGCATGCTGCAAGAGTGTCATGGCATGTCTCCCGGATGGGGTCGTGGTGCTTGGAGTGCGGCATCCGGCCGGCTGCGCTGCCTGGCCAGACCCTTGTGTCGCGTGGGGATGGCGGCCACGGCGGGTGTCGGCGCCCCTTGACGGAGGCGTGTCTTCACGATCGCGGCCGTGGAGCGGGTGGACCGCAGGGCGCGAGAGGTGTGGACGCCGGCTTTGGGTGGTGGGGTGATGGCGACACGAGATGCGGTGGAGCGGTGGTTCGCGCGGGGGCTGCGGCCAATTTTGTGGCCGGACTGAAGTTCAGGCACACGTCCAACGAGTTGTGTTACCGTTTCTGTAGAATTTGTTCGGGTCCGGCCATCGTTGTGGCTCGTTTGGCCGTGGGTGGCAGGTCGGTTTGGGGGGGGCGGAGCAGGGCGCGTCGCGTTGCTCCGCGCGGGCGGGGGCGGTATGATGGTTCGGACGGTTGTTACGCGTCATCGGTGACTTTTTGGAGCGGGCGGGTCGGAAGGAGCAGGCGGCCATGCAGCGGGCATCTTTCTGGACACGGGTGGGGCATTGGATCCGGCCACCGGCCGGGGGGCCGGCGTATCCGCCGGGCGACGGACCGGCCGACTCGGCCGACGCGGACCTCGCGGAGTCGGTGGATGCGGAGCCCGCCGGCCGGCCGGCTCCGACCCTGGTCCGGCGTCGCGGTCGGGAAGACGCGTTGGCCCGGCTGGAGGACGGGTTCGAGAAAGTCGTGAACCTGTGCGACTCGCTGAACGTGCATTTCACGCTGCAGGAGGAGCGTTCGGCCCAGATTGCAGATTCGCTGGGGCGGGTGGCGGCGGACATGTCGAGCCTGGCCCGGGCGGTGGGGGGCCAGAGCGAGACGTTGCAGGCCATTGTCGGGCATCTGGAGTCGGGCAACGACCGGGCGGTGCGGCTGGAGGAGCTGTGCAGCCATTTCGCGAAGCTGACGGAGGCGCAGCGGCAGTCGCTGGCCGTGGTGTCGCAACAGGTGGAGAGTTCTCGCCGGACGGACGAGGAGATCGCGCAGTCTCTGCACACGTTTCAGGAGTCGATCTGCGCGCTGGGGCAGTCCTGCACGGAATCGACGGACACCCTGCGTCAGATGCGCAGCGAGGCGGCGTCGCGGGACGACCGTCTGGCCGCGACGATGGACCGCGCGAGCCGGCGGTTTCTGCTGCTGTTCGGCATTACGCTGGCGGTGGCGGTGGCCGGTGTTGCAGGGATTCTCGTCAGCGTGCTGCGCTGACGGGCGCGGGCTGAGACGGATCGGAGACGGGACCGTCGGCACGAGGTGAAATGATGACGGACGAACGCAATCCGCACGATTTCATGACCCAGCTCTTGAGCAAGATGACGGAGTTCGAAGCGTCCGACCTTCATCTGAAGGTGGGCTACGTTCCGTACTACCGGGTGGGCGGGCATCTGCAGAAGGTGAAGGTCCCGCCGTTGCCCGACTCCGAGTTTGTGGAGGCCATGCTTCACGGTCTGGTGCCCGAAACGCGTCGACACGAGTACGACGAGCGGGGCGACCTGGACTTTTCCGCGGCGGGTCCGACGGGCGACCGGTACCGCATCAACGTGTTTCGGGCCACGGGCGAGATGCACGCGGCCATCCGGCGGGTGCAGAGCAAGATTCCCACGTTCGAGGAGTTGACCCTGCCGCCCGTGTACGAGAAGGCGATTGAGCACAGCATGGACGGTCTGATTCTGGTGGCGGGCGTGACGGGCAGCGGCAAGTCCAGCACGCTCGCGTCCATGCTGGAAGTGGTGAACGAGAAACGGGCGTGTCACATCATCACCATTGAGGATCCCGTCGAGTTCATCTTCCACGCCAAGAAGGCGATCATCTCGCAGCGGGAGATCGGCATCGACATTCCCAACTACGCGGAGGCCCTGCGCTACGTGGTGCGGCAGGATCCGGACGTGATTTTCATCGGGGAGATGCGCGACCGGGCGACGATGCAGGCGGCCATCCAGTCGGCCGAGACGGGCCACCTGGTGCTGGGTTCCATCCACTGCAGCGACGCGCAACAGACGTTCTCGCGCATTCTTGAGTTCTTCCCGCGTGACGAGCACGATTTCATCCGCTCGTCGCTGGCGAACAGCCTCAAGGCGATCATGGTGCAGCGTCTGTTGCCCGGCATCACGGAGAACTCGCGTTACCCGGCCACGGAAGTGCTTCTGAACAACTCCACGGTCAAGGACAAGATTCTCCACGAGGAGGATGAGGACCTGCCCGGGGTGATCGCGCAGAGCGTGGAAGAGGGCATGCGCAGTTTCACGTTGTCGCTGGCGGAGATGGTCGAGAAGGAGCTGGTCCACTTCGACACCGCGGTGGACTACGCGCCGAACCCGGACGCCCTCAAGAGCCTGGTCAAGGGCATCAAGACCTCGACCCAGAGTCTGGTCGGCCGCGTCCGCGGAGGCCGGTAATCCGTGAGCGGGGGTCGGCGATCGCGGGGACGGGGGGTACCGACCTGGAACGGGGGGCCGTCGGTTTGCGGAGCGGGCGTCGCGGTTGCCCAGTCGCCATGGAAAGGAAGACGACATGTCCGATCTGTCGCGCCTGATTGAACGGCCCCGCGTCCCGCTGGCGCATCTGCCCACGCCGATCACGCCGGTCTCGTGGGACTGGGGACCGGTGCGGTTGTATCTGAAGCGAGACGACCTGACGGGCAGCGGCCTGTCGGGCAACAAGGTCCGGAAGCTCGAGTACCTGATCGCGGACGCACGGGCCCGCGGCTGCGACACCCTCGTGACCTGCGGGGGCATTCAGTCCAACCATACGCGGGCCGCCGCCGTGGCGGCCACGCTGTGCGGGATGCGCTCGGTGGTGGTGCTTTCCGGCGACGAGCCCTTGGAGCTGGACGGGAATCTGCTGCTGAGCCGGCTGGTGGGCGCGGACGTGCGGATCGTGCCGGCGATGTCCTCGTCGGACCGTCACGCCCGGATGCTCGAACTCGCCGCGGAGCTGGAGCAGCAGGGCCTGCGGCCCTACGTGATGCCGTCCGGTGGTTCCAGCGAGGTCGGCGCCCTGGGCTACTGTCGGGCCGTGTCTGAGCTGGCCGAGCAGTTGGAGGCGGACCCGCGGGGTGTCGGGTGCATTGTTCACGCGTGCGGCAGCGGCGGCACGTTCGCCGGGTGCCACATCGGTCGGGAACTGGCCGGACTGGCGCCCCGACACGTGGCCGTCATCATCGAAGGTACGGTCCGGGAGTGGCGAGCGTCGCTGGTGGACTACGTCAACCGGACGGCGAACTACTGGGATATTGACCTGGAGGCCGATCCGGACGCCATCGCTCTGCTGGACGGGGCGGGTCGGGGCTACGCTGTGAACACCGACGAGGAGATGGACTTTCTGGTCCGGTTCGCCCGAGTCACGGGCATCTTTCTGGACCCGGTGTACACAGGCAAGGCATTGTACGCCCTGGATCGGGAGGTGCGTCGCGGGACGTTCGATCCGGGGGGCCACGTGCTGTTTATCCACACGGGCGGCATGTACGGTCTTTTCCCCCTCCGAAGACGGCTGATGGACGCGATGAAGCGTTCGGGGGGCTGATCGACGGCTCCCGGCCTGCGTTCCCGACTTGGTGTCCGGCGGCGTTCCGCGTACACTAGTGCGGGGGAACGAGTCCGGGGAGCATGGGATCGATGACCGTCCGCGACCTGTCACGCCGTGGCACGCACTGGGCATGGTGGGGGCCGGCCGTTCTGGCCGGCGTCTTCCTCATTGTGCTGGCGGCGTTGTTCTGGTTGTCGACTGAGCAGATCCTGCGGGAGCGGCAGGGCAATCTGCGTCACAGCACGGATGCCATCGCCCAGGCCCTGCAGGACCGTCTGACGTCGAGTGGTCTGTATCTGGAGACGCTCGGCGGTCGTCTTGCCGCAGGGCTGACGTCGGCGGAGGATGCCCGGGCGGAGGCCCGTCGGTTCCTGGCGAAACGGCCGGAGTTGCTCTGTGTGCGCTGGATGGACGAGGGGTTTGCCACGCGATGGGACGTTTGCCGGCCGGGCACGGGGGGTCCCGACCGCGAGGCGGTCCACGAGCCGTTGGATGATCTTCTGCTGGGGTCGCGGCTGTCCGGCGCTTCCATGTATTCTGCGGTCCGCGCGTTGTCGTCCGGCCGGGCCGCTTTCGACATCCACGTTCCGGTGTATGAGGGCGATGTGTTTCGGGGTATGCTTTACGGGGTGTACTCGTGTGACGACCTGCTGCGGGAAGCGGAGGTCGGTCTGCGTCGCCGTCTGGCGGAGGAATACCGGGTGAGCCTGGTGGATGGGGGCGGACAACAGGCCGGGTTGGATCGGGGCGACGAGACGGACCCCCGCCTCGTGGCGGAGGCCGTCCTCGACCCGCCGGGATCGGGCCTGGCGGTGCGGCTGGCTCGATACGGCCGTGCCTCCTGGAGCCGCGGCACGGTTGTTCTGATGCTGGTGAGTGTTGCGTTGGCGGCGGGCATGCTCTCGGGGATGTGGGCGATGCACCGCCAGATCACCTTGCGTGTGCAGGCGGAGGCGGCGCTTCGAGCGGCCCGGGACGCGCTGGAAGCGCGCGTGGAACAGCGGACCTTCGATCTCTCCGCCGCGAACCGGCGGCTTTCCGAGGAGGTGTTTGAGCGGGCGCGTGTGGAGGAGCGACTTCGACGTCGCACGGAGGATCTGGACAAGCGCATCCAGGAACTGCGTTGCCTGTTTGCCGTGTCCGACCTGGTCGAGCAGCCGAATGCGTCGCTGGACGAGATCGTGCAGGGCACGGTGGAGTTGATTCCGCCGGCCTGGAAGCGGCCGGGGCAGACGGCCGCGCGTGTGACGCTGGACGGTCGCTGTTTCAGCACGGCCGCGTTTCGCGAGACGCCGTACCGTCGATCCAGCGACATCGTGGTACGTGGCGAGGCGGCGGGCGTTGTGGAGGTCTGCTACCTGGGCGAGCCGGACGCGGACGGTGTGGATCCGTTTCTCCCGGAGGAGCAGCATCTGCTGGACGTGATCGCGGAACGCCTGGCGCGGGTGGCGGAACGGGTTCGTGCCGATCGGGATCGGACGGCCCTTCAGGAGCAGCTTCATCAGGCGCAGAAGATGGAGGCGACGGGTCAGTTGGCGGCCGGGGTGGCTCACGATTTTCGCAACGTGCTGACCGTGGTGCGAGGGCACGCGCAGCAGGCGGCGGAGCTGCTGCCGGCGGAGCATCCGGCCCGGGAGGCGGTGCAGTTTATCCAGCAGGCGGCGGCGCAAGCGAACGACCTGACGCAGTCGCTGCTGACGTTCAGCCAGCGTACGCCGACTCGTCGGCAGCGAATGGATCTCCGCGCCGCCGTGCAGGAGTGGTCGCGGCTGCTGCAGTACATGCTGCCGCGGACGATCCGCCTGGACGTGGACCTTCCGGATCAGCCGGTCTGGATCGAGGCCGACGGGGTCCAGTTGCAGCAGGTCCTGATGAACCTCGTTATCAACGCCCGGGATGCGATGCCCGAGGGGGGTACGCTGGAGATTGCGGTGGTGCGGGGAAGCGAGGGGGTTGCGGACGCCGCGGAGGATTCCGGTTCTTCCGACCACCCGGGGGTCCGCCTCGTCGTGCGAGACTCGGGTATGGGCATCGCCCCGGACATCCGGACGCGCGTGTTCGAGCCGTTCTTCACCACGAAGCCGCGCGGACGCGGGACGGGCCTGGGGCTGTCGATCGCCCACGGGATTGTCCGTGACCACGACGGCCGGATCGACGTGCAGTCGGAGGTGGGACGGGGAACCACGATGATCGTCACTCTGCCGGCGCTGTCGTCCGTCGGGCAAGAGCCCGCCGTCCCGATTCGCCGCCCGGCGCGCGGCGAGGCCGTTCTGCTGGTTGCCCAGGATCCGTACGTGCGCGGCCTGATGGCGCTTACGCTTCAGTCCGCGGGATACTCGGTGACGCAGGCCCCCGACGGGCGTGCGGGGCTTTCCGCCTGGCGGCGGAACCGGGAAGATATTCGTCTGGTGATCGTCGACGACGAGCGCCTTGGCGCGGATGGCATTCTGCACACGGTGCGTGAGGAAGGGCGCGGCACGCCGTTTCTCTGCGTCACCGGTTGTACGGATCGGACGCCGGCGGACGGGGGTTCGGGCTGGTTCAGCCTGCGAAAGCCGTTTGACATGCCGGCCCTGGTTGAGGCCGTTTCTGATGCTCTTCAAGCCGTCAGTGGAGGAAGGGATCCCAAATGAGTCGACCGATTTCGATCATGCTGGTGGATGACCACGCCATGCTTCGCGGCATGCTCAAGATGCGTCTGGAAGCCGACCCGAACCTTCGGGTGGTGGCCAGCGTGGGGCAGGCGGACGAGGCCGTCACGCAGGCCATCCTGCTCCAGCCGGACATTGTCCTCATGGACATTGACATGCCGGGGATGCTCTGCTTCGAGGCGACGCGGACCATCCACGAGCACTCTCCGGAAACGCGTGTCATCTTCCTGAGCGCGTTTTTCCACGACCGGTACATCGAGATGGCCATGGCCGTGCAGGCCTGGGGGTACGTGACCAAGAGCGAACCGGAGGAGTCCGTCATCGCGGCGATCCACAAGGTGATGTCCGGCGTCGCGTACTTCTCGCCGGAAGTCCAGGCCCGGATCGTGGTGGACGCCCGAGGCGCCCGGCTGGCGAGGCCGACCCGTTCGCGGGTGTCCACGCTCACGGATCGTGAGATGGAGGTGCTGCGATACCTGGCGCGTGGGCTCTCCAAAAAGGAGATCGCCCGGTTGATGCACCTGAGCGTCAATACGATCAACCGCCATACGACGAGCCTGATGAACCGACTGGACATCCACGACCGGGTGGAGCTGGCGCGGTTTGCCATTCGGGAGGGACTGGCGGAGGCATGAGCGTCGACGAGTCGACGGAGCGCCGGGTCGTTGGGCCGGCGGCGCGTGCCCGGCTCTGCGCTGGGGGCGTTCCGGAAGGTCCGGAGGCCGGCGCGGGGTCCGAATCCGATGGGCCGAGCAGACGGTCCGGGGAGCACGGCGGATGAACACGCGCATTCACTTTCACGGGGCCGCCCGCGAAGTCACCGGCTCCATGCACCTGATCGAATGCAACGGGCGGATGCTGGCGCTGGATTGCGGCCTGTTCCACGGGCGCCGCGAAGAAACCAACCGGAAGAACCGCTCCTTCCCGTGCGATCCGCGGAAGCTGGACGCCGTGGTTCTTTCCCACGCCCACATTGACCACTGCGGGCGTCTGCCCCGGCTGGTTCGGGAGGGGTTTGACGGTCCCATTTACGCGACGGCCGCCACGTGTGACCTGGCGGAGATTCTGCTGGCGGATTCCGCGTACATTCAGGAGGAAGACGCGGCGTACTGGAACAAGAAGCGGGTCCGGCGCGGGGATGCGCCGATCGCGCCGTTGTATACGGCCGATGACGCGGCGGTCACGTTTCCGCTGTTGCGGCCACAGCGGTTGAACACGCCCTTTGAGGTGGAGGGCGTCGCCCGCGTGACGCTGCACGAGGCCGGACACATGCTGGGGTCCGCCATCGTGGAGCTGGAGCTGGACAGCGGGGCTCGGCTGGTCTACTCGGGCGATTTGGGCCGTGCGGGGCGGGCCATTCTGCGGGATCCGACTCCGCTTCCCCCGTGTGAGTACCTCGTTTGCGAGAGCACGTACGGCGGCCGGGTGACGCCGGACAACCAGGGCATGCGGGAGCAGCTTGCGGAGGTGCTGAACGAGACGTTTCATCGGGGCGGCAAGGTCATCGTGCCCGCGTTCGCGGTGGGGCGTACGCAGGTCATCGTGTATCACTACCACCAGCTCGTGAAGTCGGGCTTAATTGAGCGGCCGGCGCCGATCGTGGTGGACAGCCCGCTGGCCGCCCGGGCCACGGACATCTTCCGGCGCCATCCGGAGGTGTTCGACGACGAGGCCGCCAACTTCCGCGCGGAGGCCGGCAGTCTGTTTTTGAGCGACTGGGCCGAATACACGCGCAACGTGGAGGACAGCAAGGCCCTGCACAAGCGCAAGGGGCCGATGATGGTCATCAGCGCCAGCGGCATGTGCGAGTTCGGGCGTATCCTGCACCATCTGAAGAACAACATCGGGGACTCGCGGAACACGGTGCTGATTGTCGGCTACCAGGCCGAGAACACGCTGGGCCGTCGGCTGGTGGAAAAGGCCGGGCAGGTGCGCATCTTTGGGGAGATGTACGACGTTCGGGCCGCCGTGAAGGTGCTCAACGGCTTCAGTGCCCACGCCAACGCCCATGAACTGGCGGACTGGACCGCGCCGCGGGCCGCCGACTGCCGGGCCGCCTTCCTGATTCACGGCGACCCGGACCAGTCCGAGAAGCTGGCGGAGGCCATGCGCGGGCGCGGGTATCGGAACGTGCAGGTCCCTTCGCCCGGCCAGGCGTTTGACCTGCACAGGTAGCCTCGGGTTCGCGCATCACCCCGGGCGGCGGACCGTTGTGTGCCCGGTCAGGCCGGACCGTCCTCGATGAAATCGCGTCGGACGGAGACCCCGAGGACCTGTCCGAAGTACACGCGGTGAAAATCCCCGTCCGGGTAGTAGTTGGTGATGATGTCCTCGGTGAAGTTCGGCTGCTGGACGTCATTGTGGTGGACCACCCGGCATTCGAACACGATGTTGGCCGAGGCCAGGCCGCCGCTGCGAATGTGCCGGCTGGGAAGCACGTCCAGCCCATGCGCGGCCATCTTGTCCAGATCACGCCCGGATGTGGTGCCGCAGGAGCCGACCACGTCGGAGAGACCCGACGGCATCACATTCACCGTGTAGTCTCCGATGTGTTCGATGCACTGATAGGTGTACCGGGACGGTCGGACGAGCACGGGGAACATCGGTCGGCCCCAGATGCAGCCGAACACGCCCCATCCGATCGTCATCGGGTTCAGTCGGCCTGCGGCGTCCAGCGCGGCGATGAGGATGCCCTCCGCGGTCAGCCGGTCGTACGTTTCGCGCACGAGTCGACCTTGCGCCGGCCAGTCCTTCGGGTCAATCTGGATTCGGGTCATTTGGGCTTCTCCATATCGATTCCGGCACGGACTGTACCGCCGGTGGGGGCGCGGGCCAAGGGTTGCCGGCCGGGGTCGCCGGCCCGCCCCGTGGCGGCCGATTGCACACCGGCGCCGGATGGGTACCATTCACCCCCCGTGGCCGCGGTCTGGAGTCGAAAGGTTGCGGCCGAATCGTGGAACAAGAGGGTCCCGCAATGCCCAACTTTGCAGAGTTTCTGGATCGCTACGCGGCCTGGCTGCCGCTGATCATTTTCCTCTGCCGCATCTGCGACGTGTCGATCGGCACCGTGCGCATGATCTTTGTCGTCCGGGGCGCCCGCTACATGGCGCCCATCCTGGGCTTTTTTGAGGTCAGCATCTGGATCGTGGCCGTCTCCAGCGTGGTCACCCGGCTGGACCGACCGATCAACATCGTCGCGTACGCCGCGGGCTTTGCCACGGGCAACTGGGTGGGCATGTGGCTGGAATCGAAACTGGCCATCGGGCAACAGATCGTCCGGATTATCTCGCGGGATCGGGGCCACAGCATCGCCCACGCCTTGCGGATCAACGGGTTTCCCGTCACGACGCTGCGCGGCCGCGGCCGAGAGGGGCCCGTCACCATCTGTTTCGCCGCCGTGTCCCGTCGGTTCGCGCCCTCGCTGGTCCGGACCGCCCTTACGGTGGACTCAAATGCCTTTGTGACGGTGGAGGAAACGCGCACGTCGGGGCTCGCCCTGTACAACAACGTCGTTCAGCCCAAGGGCGGGTGGCGGGCGATCTTCCAGCGCCGCTGACGCCGGCGAGCACGCGGCCCGGGGCCGAGCCGGCGGGGATCACAGCTCGCCCGCGTTGCCGTCGAGTTGAAGTATGGCCGAGAACGGGTTCGCGTCTTCGGCTGCGTCGACCCGCCCGAACACGAAGAGCGTGTAGACGCGGCCCCTCTCCAGGCTCGTCGGATCCATCACGAGGGGGGTTTTGGAGCCGCCCAGCGGCTCGATCGTCAGCTCGTAGGTGCCGGCGGGCACGGTGATGTACCCGTAATCACCCGGCTCGTTGTAGCGGATGTCGTCGAAGAAGCGCAGGCCGCCCTGCTCGTATACGTCAATCGCCAGTGAGTTCCGGCTGGCGTTGACAACGCGAATCCGGGCGCGTCCGGACGATACCGGCGAGGTGTCGTCCAGCAGGGGAAGGGGCGCCACGTCGTCCAGGACGAGCACGGTGTACGCCCGGTCGGCCGTCAGGTCGAGGGTGATGTCCTGGATGACGTCGGTGCATCGGCCGCCGGCATCGATCACGCGGAAGTTCACCGATCCGGCCCGGGACTCGGCGTAGTCCGTGATGCGGCCGTAGCGCGCGTTCTCCAGGATCACTTCGTTGGCCACGCACACGTCAAACGCCAACTCGCCCGGCGCCGCGTGTGCCACGCGGACGGACGTGACCGAGGGAGTCGACGGGCCGCCTCCGCCGGGGTTCATGTTCACGGTGCAGCCGGCCACCGTGGCCAACAGGATTCCACAAAAAACACGTCCGTACATCAGCAAAACCTCCTTGCGTTGAATGATGCGCCTCCGGTCCGGCGGGCGGGGGGCGGCTTCCTGAATACGCCGCCCCCCTCCGGCCTGGCGGAGACGCGGTTGCGTCTCAGGCCCGCGGACCGGTTCGGGCGAACTGCCGACGAACCAGTCGCGCAACTGTCAGGGTCCCGAAGAGCAATACCAGATTGACCATACCCAGGATTCCGCAGGTGCTGCGTCGACCACCGCCTCCGCCTCCACCGCTGGACACGGGGCAGCCGCGGGAATCGACCTGGACCGAGGGGCTGGTTCCCGGACATTCGTCGTCACAGTTGTTCACGCCGTCGCCGTCGTCATCAAGCTGGCTGCAGGAGCAGCCGTTGGCGTCGACCTCCTCGCCGACCGGCGTGTCCGGGCAGAGGTCGTCGCAGTCGTTGACACCATCCCCGTCCTCGTCCCGCTGGCTGCAGGAGCAGCCGTTTTCATCTGCGGGTTCGCCCGCCGGCGTATCGGGGCACTGATCGATTTCGTCAGGAATTCCATCGCCGTCGCCGTCCTCAGCGACCGGGCAGCCGTTCTCGCGCACCTCCACGCCCGGTGGCGTGTTGGGACATTCATCGTCGCAGTCGTTTACCCCATCTCCATCCGTGTCTCGCTGACTGCACGAGCAGCCCCGGGCGTCCACTTCTTCTCCGGCGGGTGTGCCCGGACACTCGTCATCCACGTTGGGCACGCCGTCCTCGTCGTCGTCTTCCTGCGCCTGTGTGACGGTGCAACCAAACTCGTCCACCGTTGCGCCCGGGGGGGTGCCGGGGCAGCGGTCCAGACTGTTGGGCACGCCATCCTGGTCATCGTCGGCGTCCCCGCCGTTTCCGCCTCCTCCTCCGCCTCCCCCTCCGCCTCCGCCCCCGCCGCCTCCCCCGCCGTTCGTGGCCTCTCGCTCGAAGGCCAGGCCGCTGATGCTCGACACGCCATGGTCGCCGATCAGGCTCGCGGCCCCGGTGGACAGGTTGATCGTGTACAACGATTCGCCGTCACTCGCGAACGCGACCCCGTCGGCATCGATGTCCAGCCCACCAAGACCGGTCTCACTGTCCGTGCCGGTCGGCCCGATGGTTGTGGCTGCCCCCGTGGTGGTGTTGATCCGGACCAACTGGTCCGGCTTCGCGCCGGTTTCATCGTCGGCCATCGCAATGCCGTAGAGCACGCCCGCTGCGGAGAACGCCAGTCCTGACACGTCCCGGCCCGGGACCCCCATCTGGCCCACCACCGTGCCCGTGCCGGTCGACGGCTCGATGCGCAGGAGCGTGTCGTCGCCGAAGCTGTCGGTTCCGTAGAACACGCGGCCGACGGGGTCGAAGGCCAGTCCGCCCTCGAACACCTCGACGCCGATCGGCCCCACGAGCGTGGCGGCGCCCGACGTCACGTTGATCGTATACAGCCCTCCGGCCGGCGTGACGCCCGAATAGCCGTAGAGCGTTCCCGTATCGTCAAACGAGATGCCCGCCATCCGCCCTGCGCCCAGGGTGCCGATCTCGGTGGCCGCCCCCGTGGTCGTATCCACGCGGTAGAGCCGTCCGTTGGTCTCATCGCCCGAGACCGCATAGAGCGTCTGGCCCAGGGCCGCAGATGCCAGGAAAAGCCATCCCACACAAATCCCCAGAGCCGCACTGTTTCTTGTCACGATCATCCTCCCAAGCTGCCGAAGGCGCCCCCCTGTCTCCCAACCCCGGGCGGGATTGGCCCCGTCCCTCCTATTTCCGGCTGCCCGGCCGCTTCCTCTGCACGGCTGCGTACGCGCCATCCAGTCTGCGTATGCGAATTGCAGCACCGCTTTGCGCCAACCGTTGGGGAATAGTAGGACCCACCATGAGTACAGTCAATCGGCCGGCACGTGCGGGTCACCCGGGTCGGGCACCTGCCCCACGCCCGCGGAATCCATCAGTCTGGCCACCTCCTCACGTTCTTCGGCTGTCAGGACGCCTTCTCGTTCGTCAATCGCGTGTGCGTCCAGCAATTGGAGCCGGGCGGCTGGCCCATCGCCGAGTTGCAGGTGCGCCTGGGCCAGATGAATCCGGGTTCGCGCCTGTGTGCCGGCCGGCGCCCCCGTGGCCCGCGTGCTTGCCTCCAGCGTCTGTATGGCGTCGGCGGTTCGGCCGATTCGCAGAAGGAGGACGCCGCGGGTGTCGAGGAGGTGGGGGTCGGCCGGGTAGCGGGCCAATCCCCGGTCGGCGAGTTCCAGCCCCTCGTCCGCCATGCCACGATCCACCCCCAGCAGCCACGCAAGATCGTTGAGGGTCTGGCGGTGGTACGGTTCCAGGCGCAGCACCTGTCGGAATGCCTCTTCCGCCGCGGCGGTGTCGCCGGTGTGACGGAGGGTCAGGCCCAGCGCGCGAAATGCGGTTGCCTGATCCGGCGCCTGGGCCGTCAGTTGCTTCAGGATGTCCACAGCGGATTCTGCGTGGCGGTGATCCGGTGCGGCGGCGAGCATGAGGGCCGCCTCGGCCAGCGCACTGACGTCGCGGGGGTGGCGTTCCCCGTGAAGCCTGAGGTTGGCCAGCACTTCATCAAACCTTCCCATCGAGGCCAGCAGCCGCTGTCGGGCGAGGAATACGCTGGTCTGTTCCGGGGCGCGTTGCTCTGCCTCGTGCAGGGCGGATTCGGCCTTTGCGGCATCACCGAGGAGACGGTACAGGTCGGCGAGCATCACCAGGGTGCCCGGTCCGCAGGCCGCCGGCTGTGTCTGCCGGATCGTCTCCAGACGCTTAATGGCCTCCGGGAGTCTGCCGCGGGCAACGAGGATCTGCGCCTCGATCTGGCGGGACGCCTCATGGGCGGGGGCCAGCGCCAATGCTTCCTGCGTGAAGTGTTCCGACCGGTCCAGGTCGCCCTCGGCGAGGGCCAGACGGGCCATCAGGCTTCGCGCGGCGACGTTCTGAGGATCGAGTCGAAGGATGGGCCCCACCATGTCCCGGGCCGTGGCCGGGTTGCCGCGATCGGCCTCGATCCAGGCGCCGGCCACGAGCAATTCCGTACATCGGGGGCGTGCGCCCAAGGCTCGGGTGAACCTCTCCCTGGCCTGGGGATAGTCGGCCCGTTGCCGGGCGAGCTCGATCATCGCCAGATGCGCGCCCACGTGATAGGCGTCTTTGGTCAGGATGCGCTGGTAGAGGCTTTCGGCTTCCTCCGTCGCTTCCTCCGTGCCTTTGGCCGCCAGCCGCTGGGCCTGGAACATGAGAAGATCCATGTCGTCCGGCGCCTGCGCCATGGCCTCGGCCAGCATGGCGTCTCCTTCCTCGCGGGCGGACGCCTGGGGATCGAAGAGCAATGCCTGGATCAGCAGCTTGCGGAGACCGACGTCCTGGGGCGCCTGCTGGAGGCCCGCCCGCCAGGCGGCCACGGCTTGGTCCTGGCGCCCCAGGCTCGCGTGGAAGCGACCCAGCGCCGCGTATCCCGCAGCTTGCATGCCGGGCAGGTTGCACAGCGTGCGATAGTCGGATTCGGCCGCCTCCAGGTCTCCTCGGGCGACCCGGAATCCGGCGCGAAGCTCGTACGCGGCGAAATCGTTTCGTTGGGCGACCTGCTGATCAAGGAGGGCCTGGACCTCATTGAGCCGTCCGGCCGCGAACAGAATCTGGGCGCGGCTGCGCACCGTGGCGAACAGAGCGGGGTCGAGCGTCTCGGCCCGATCCAGCAGCCGGAGGGCTTCGTCGACGTCACCGCGAACCGCGTAGACCAGTCGTGCCTGGAAGGCGTAGTTCGGCGCGTGCTCCGGCTCACGTTCGATCCGACGCTGAACCTCGCGGATGGCCGCTTCATGTGCGCCGAGCCCGACGGTGACCGCCAGGCGCTGGTCATCGAGGATGCGAAGGTCGGCCGGCAACCGGCGCAGGACCGTCTCCGCCTCGGGGTATCGCTGTTGTTGCTGCAGAAGCTGGACCAGGCGGGCGACGACGTCCACGTTGGCCGACGTCATGTCCACGGCGCGGCGATACAACGCTTCGGCTTCGCCGGCCTCGCCGAGACGTTCATACAACTCGCCCAGCAGGAGCACGGGGGGCGCCCAGGTGGGATCGGTCCGGACGCACTCGGACAGCAATTGGCGGATTTCCGCGGATTGCGCCTGCCAGTCGGGCGCTTCCATGGACAGGCTCGCGTGTTCCAGCCGCCACTGTACGCCCTGATCGCCTTCAATCGCACGGAGTTGTTCGAGCACGGCCCTGGCGTGCTCCGCGTCCGCCCGAACGGAGGGGAACTGCAGGAGCTCCAGGCGGAAGTACGCGTCCCGGGGGTACGCGTCACACAAGGATTCCAGAATCGCCTGTCCGGCGTCGGGGTCCCCGTGTTCGCGCTGGAGGCGGGCCAGGGCCAGTTGAAGCTCAACCCGGTCCGCGTCGGGCAGGGCGGCGGCGGCGGCCTGGAGGGTCTGGATCGCTTCTTCCGGCGTTCCTTCCGAGACCTGCAGCTCTGCCAGCAGCAAGCGGGGAAGGGCCGAGTCCGGGGTGAGCTCGATCACGCGGCGGCACGCTTCGATGGCCTTGTCGCTCCGGCCGGCCTGTTGGTGGACTCGAGCGAGCTCGAGTCCCGCGAGCTCCGCGCTGGGGCAGTGCTCGATCGCCTCCTCCAACAGGGTGACGGCCGCATCCGGCTTGCCGGTCAGGGCGGCGATGCGGGACAACAGGACGCGGATGCCGACGTGCGTCGGAGACTCCTCGCGCAGCGCCTGGAGTTCCCGTTCCAGGAGTTCCAGTTCGCCAGCGGCGCCCCCGGCGGGTCTCCAGGTCTGAAGCTGCGCCTCGATGCGCAGCAGACAGGCTCGCAGGTCGTCCGGTCGAAGCTGCTGTGCCATGCGAGCATACTTCAGCGCCTCGGCGGGTTCGCGATTGAGGTGTGCCCGGGTGAGGTAGATGACGCTGGGGTAGTCGTGGGGCGCCATCGTCAGCACCTGTCGTCGCGCGTCGATCGCGCGGGTTTGCTGTCCCGTGGCGTCGTAGGCCTCGGCCAGATGGCGCCAGGCCGACTCGTCCCGGGGGTTGCGAGTGGTCAGCAATTCGAGTTCGGCAATGGCGTCGTACAGGCGGCCCTCTGCGCGGGCGATCGCCGCGCGGAGGTGCGTGGCGCCCGCATCGGTGGCGCCGCTTCCCGCCGGTCCCGCCAGCGCTCTCGCGTAGTCCTCCGCTCCGCGCCGCGCCTCGTGCAAACGGTTTGCGGCCAGGTACAGGTCGACCGCGGTCGGCAGGAACACCACGCGGTGGGGATCGCTGAGCGAGGCCAGGGCCTCATCGGCCAGTGCCGCGCCGCGATCCCGGGCCTGGGTGCGCAGGAGAACGTCGCCCATCAACGTATACCACGCCAGCCAGAGGTCGGCCGGGTTCTGTTCCAGGACGTTGGGAATGCCTTCGTTGCGCAGGGCGGCAAGCTGACGCTCGGCGCGGCCGGGCTCTCCGAGCCGAAGCCACTCTTCGGCGAGAACCAGCGGAGTGGTGACCCGAGCGGCGGGGCGTGCGTCAGCCGCCTCCAGATCCTGTCGTGCGGCCGATTCATCGTGATGAACGGTCCGCAGCAGGCGTGCCCGGTGGGCCCAGACATCCGCGACGTCGGGTTGGTGCTCCAAGGCGCGGCCGAGCCATTCCAGCGCGGACGTCCGTCCCTCGGGTGCATCCGTCGCCAGCGCCAGATCGCTGAGGAGAATCCAGGCCTCGACCTGGTCGGGAACCTTGTCCACCAGTTCGGTCAGTGCGGCTGTGGCTTCCTCTCGTTTCCGTTGAGCCGCCCGCGACTTGCCCAGCCAGAGCAGGGCGTCCGCATCGTCCGGCGCGACGGCGAGCCGGTTCCGGCACACCATTGCGGCTTCGGAGAAATTCCGGACGCGGAAGCACAGGCGGGCCAGACGGGCGCTGAAGACCTTGTTCCCGCGCTGCATCCGCAGCAGGCGCCGATACGCACTGATGGCGTCTCCGAGATGGGCCGGCTCGGGCGGTTGCACCTTCAGGTTGGCGTCGGCAAACCGGCTCAGGATGTCCGGATCATCCGGATACCGGACAAGATAGTGCCGAAGATGACGGCAGGCCGTCGCGTATTCACCCGCCTCCAGCGCCGCCAGTCCCTCGCGAAGGGCACGATCAGCCACCACCCTCTTGCGGACCTTGTACCAGGCGGCTCCCCCGCCGCCGACCAGCGCCAGAATTGTCACCAGGATGATGACGACACGGACATTGACGGCCCCTGGCAGTGCATGCGTGTGTTTCATCGGAGCGCCTCTGGGGCGACGGGTTTCGCGGGCAGACCGATTGCCGCATCGGTCCGCCGAGGCGATCCATCATACGCGGGGCGACATCCACGGCAATGTTGCGATCGCGCCGTTGGGTTTCTCGGTTGCCCGGATCGCGCACAAGAAAAGGCCCGCCGATACGCGCGGCGGGCCTTCGATTGTCTGGACGTATGTCTTGGGCTACGCAAGCCAGCGGCGCCCGATTCCGACCATCGCGAGCCCGATCCCGCCCAGCAGCAGCGCGGCCGGCGCGGGAATCGCCTGGATCTCCACCACCAGGTCGTTGAAGTCGCGGAGTCCGGGAATGGACGAGTCTTCCCAGAACAACAGCCAACTGAGCTGTCCACCCGGACCCTCCACGCGGTACGTCACGAGGTGGTCGAGGTCAAACGGGTTATCGGTGGCCACCGATGTTTGCAGATTCCGCTGTCCGCTGAACAACCCCCCCCGGCGGGCCAACGTCCACGTCTGGTCGGCGAGATCGACGGTGAACGAGCCGGACGCGTTGTATCCGAGGCCCTGTGTTTCAAACCCCTTCTGGAACCCGGCCTCCGCGCCGTTGCCAGCCATCAGGCCGAACTGCTGGCGGCTGGCCGAGAATACGGCCGTTGCGGTGGCCCGAGTGTTTCCGCCCGTGAAGAGCTCGTCGGCTCCGGGGAGCGATCCGTCCCGGAAGTCCACCACGCCGCCGGAGCCGAAGTCGTGCAGACGCGTCACCGAGACGCCGTTGGCGCCCACGAAGTTCAGACCGCTCGCGGAGAACGACGTTCCGTAGAGGTGACTGAGAACCTGCTGGTGACTCGGCTCACCGAGCAGGGGGGGCTGGATCGGGGTATAGTCCCCCCACGCTGAAGCGGCGAAACCCCCAGCCGCCACCACCACCACCAATCCCACTCCAAGTTTTTTCACGTCTCTGCCTCCAATTGTACAAGGCGTTTCTGGACAGAATGCCGTTCTCTCTGTCTTCCGTGCATCCTTCCCGCCTGCTCGGACATCCAGCGCCCGCCCCATCGGCGCCTTCACGAAACGCGCACGCATTGACGAACCGACACAGCGACTCGACAGGCCTGCGCTTCAGGTTCCCTCAGAACGGTGCTTACCCCAAAAGATGCCGTCTCCGCCCAACATGTTGATTCTACGCTGTCCCCAAAGGGACTTCCAGCGAATTCGATTCTTGCTGATATCCTTATCGTTGAAGGGGATTGAAGTGCCGCTGGATAGAGATGGTCCCGCCGATGTCCAGTCAGGGGATTATCGAGACCTCCGTCTCGGGCACCACCTCGACGAGAAGCGGTTTATCTTCCTTTCATATAAGGGGTTATGCGTTTGTTCCCCGATCCGAGCGGTGGTGGACATCGCTGGCCGGCGTCCGACGAGACGGGGCGCCCCGCTGTCCTTCCTGACGTTCCTTGACGCAGAAGTGGGGATTGTCTGGGCCGTCGGTGGATTGGCCGAGCGTGGGGTCACGAGGCTCTGTGCCGGTTCCGGGCGATGCGCGATCGGCTTGGGCTGCTTGAATTCCACGTGGGCGAAGGATAGCTTCAGGAATGGGGATGAGTGGGATCGGCCAGAGTCGGTCCTTCACGCCGGGTTGCACAGGGCGCTACCCACGAGACGTACAGCCGGACGAGATGGCCGGCTCCGTCCACGGCAACCCTGCCCGCCTTCCGCAATCGGCCGCCAAGTCACGCCTGGCTAGGGCCTGGCGAGCCGGGGTGTCAATACGCAGCCAAGACGTGCGGTCCATCGCGGCGCCCGCCCGATGGCGCGGGTTGTCTGCGGGTGCGGTGTGCTTCACGGGAGGAGCGAACCTTGGAAGGACATGATTGGCGGACCGCAAGGACAAGGACGGCGCGGCGGACTTGCTCCCGGGCGTTGACGATTGCGGCGGCGGCCGCCGCGTCTTTCTGGAGCGGGGTTGCCGGGGCGTGGGTGGCTCCCATCGGCATTCCCGAGCCGGATTTCGGGATTCACGAGACCATCGCGAGCGTGTACGGCAGCGAGGATCATTACACCCACTTTGTGAACAACGCCGACCCGGCCGCCACGGACGACAACAACCCGTTCGGCAGCCCGGCGCAGCCGCGCCGGACGATTCCTTCGGTCCTTTCCGCGGGGAGTGTGGTCTACGTGCATGGCGGGGTGTACTCGGCGGGGGGCATCGGGACGCTGCGCGGGAACGGCACCGCCGCGCTGCCCGTGTTCATTCGCGGCAATCCGGCCGCCCGGCCGAAGATTCAAATCGAAACGACCTTCATCGGGACCTACTTCATCATCGAGTATCTGGACTTCGACGGACCGACCGCGCAGGGCAACGTGCTGGGTCCCTCCGACCGGGTCTGCATCCGGCACTGCGAGGTCCGGAACGCGCAGGGGAGCGGCGCGGGCCTGGTGGCGGTCGGGAGCTGGGACAGCAGCACCCCCACGACCGTCCGCAACATCGTGTTCTATGACAACCTCGTCCACGACCTGGGTGATCTGGGCGCCCAGACGGATCAGGACCATCACGGTTTCGTCATCGGCCATCATGCCAACAACATCTGGATGGTGGACAATGAGATCTACAACACCAGCGGCTCCGGGCTTCAGGTGAACTCCGGCTTTCTGGACGAGACGGGAGACCGTCCGGCCCATCACGTGTACGTGGGCCGCAACCACGTGCATCACGTGCGCCAGTCCGGGCTGACGGTGAAGAAGGCGCGTGACGTGGTTTTCTCGCAGAACGTGGTTCACGACGTGATCTCGACTCCCTGGTCCGTGAGCAAGGGTCTGGCGTATCAGTACGGGCCGTACAACCTCTGGTACATCTACAACCACCTGTACAACAATGAATGGGGCATCAATGGGCCCAGCAACGACGGCGGGCCGGGGGGCGACGTGTACCACGTCGGGAACCTGATTCACGATTGCGGCATGGGAATCACCTGCTGGAACAACCGGCAGACGACGTACATTGTCGGCAACACCATTGCCGATTGCGGAGGCGGAATCCGCTACGAGAACGGGCCTGGCATGAGGCTGGCGAACAACATCATCGCCAACCTGTCCTCGGCAGAGCACATCAACGTCTTCGGCGGCAGCGGAAGCACCGCGTCGAGCTCCACCACCACGCACGATCTGTTTGATCAGTCCGGCGGGCCGGTGCGCATCAAGTGGAGTTCGAATACGTACACCAGTGTGTCGGCGTTCCAGGCCGCCACAGGCAAAGGCGAAGGCGATCTGGAAGGCGACCCCCTGTTCGTCGATCCCGGCGGCGGAGACTACCACGCGCTGCCCGGCAGCCCGGCTACCGACAGCGGCGTCGCGTCGCACGTCTACGATCTGTACCTGGGCCTTTTCGGTCAGGACATAGCGGTCGACCGGGACGGCGTTCCGCGGACGGCGGGGCTGGGACACGATATCGGCTGCTACGAGCAGTACCAATACCAGACGTGCCTCAACCCCGCGGAGTGTGATGACGGCGTCGACTGCACCGTGGATGATTGCATCAGCGGATACTGCTCGCACGTTCCGGATCACTCCCTCTGCCCGGACGATGGGCTCTACTGTACCGGGACCGAGATTTGCAGCGTCTGGCTGGGATGCATTTCGACCGGGAATCCCTGTCCGTTCGGGCAGGCCTGCATCGAGGAAACAGACACCTGCTCCGGCGTCCAGGCCGATACACTGTACGTGAATCACGCGGCCGGCGGCGCGAATGACGGCAGTTCGTGGGCCAACGCGTTCCGGGACCTTCAGGACGCCTTGTTCGCGGCGTCGCTCGATCCGTACATCACGGAGATATGGGTTGCCCAGGGTGTCTACCGGCCCGACCAGAACACGGGCATTCGTTCGGCCTCGTTTGCCCTGATCGACGGGTTGGGCGTGTACGGCGGCTTCCGCGGCGACGAGGCGGCCCGGCGGCGCCGCGACGTGAATCTGTATGCCACCGTCCTCTGCGGCGATCTGGAGAACAACGACGATCAGGGCTGGCCGTACGAGAACAGCTATCACGTGGTGACCGCCGCCGGCGTCGGACCGTCGGCCGTGCTGGACGGATTTACCATCCGGCGGGGGTACGCGGACGGCTTTTTCAGCGGCGAGGGAGACGGGGCGGCAGTGTACGTGGTGGACGGCAGCCCGACGCTGCAGAACTGCATCATCGAGCAGAACCGCGCTGCGGACTACGGCGGCGGGCTCTACGCGACGGGCTGGGGCGGTCCCACCCTGATTCACTGCACCCTCCGCGAGAACCGGGCCCGCAACGGCGGGGGGCTGGAAGCGGTGTGCGAGTCTCTGTCCATGACGAACTGTACCGTTGTGGACAACACCGCATCCTGGCCCTACGCGCGAGCCGGCGGTATTTCCTGGGGAGGCGGGCAGTTGGACCTGACCAACTGCACGGTGGTGGACAACGTGTCGACGGGCCGAGGCGGTGGTATCAGTTCCGTGGCCGGCAGCCTGGTGGTGCGCAACTGCACGGTGGCCGGCAACCACGGATCGCCTGGCGGCGGGCTCGACGCCCAGGGGGGCACGCAAGTCAGCATCGCGAATTCGATTTTCTGGGGAAACGAGCCTGCGTACCCTTCCCTGGAAGAGGCCCAGATCAACTCCAACGGAGTGAACTCCAACGGCTTCATCCACCACAGTTGCGTGCAGGGTTGGTCCGGAGCGCTGGGGGGTGAGGGCAACATCGGCGACGACCCTCAGTTCCTGAACGCATTCACGGGGAATTACCGTCTGACCGCCGCGTCGGCCTGTGTGGACCGGGGCAACAACGCCGAGGTCGCCGCCGACGTGAACGACCTGGACGGGGACGGCAACACGTGGGAGCCCGTACCGTATGACCTGGACCGCAATCCGCGCTTCATCCAAGGGTCTGGAGAGCCGGGCTTGCGCTCCGTGACGGTGGACATGGGGGCGTTTGAATTCCAGGTGGCCGGTCCGGCGACGGGCGATTTCGACGAGGACGGGGACGTGGACGCTGCAGACTATGAAACATTTGTCGGCTGCATGACCGGGATCAGCGCGTGCGGCCCCATGGGCTGCGGTCCGGCCGACATCGACGGCGATGACGACGTGGACCTGAACGATTTCGACGGGATGGCGCCCTGTGTGTTCGGCCCGGCGGTCGGTCCGGTCGGCGGGGATTGCACCGTGTTCGACCTGAACGCCGACGAGCGCGTGGACTTGCGCGACTTCGCACTGTTCCAGGCCGAGTTTGTCAGCCCGTACCCGAACCCCGCCTGTGACCTGGCCGACTTCAACGCCGACGGCGTGGTCGACCTCCTTGACTTCGCCATCTTCCAGCAGGCCTACAC
>CAZPHH010000039.1:0-26299 GCA_964586145.1 uncultured Phycisphaeraceae bacterium
GGGGCCGGCGGCTCCGCAGGTTCGGCCGGCTCAACGGGCGGAGGCTTCGGCGGTCCACCGTTGCCTTCCACCTGCTTGGGCGGACCTCCGTTGCCTTCTGTGCGCCGCGCGACATCGCTGGACGGCAACGAGGAGGACGCCCCGGAAGCATCCGCAACCGACTGATTCCGGTCCTGACCACCGACGGCAATCGGATCGGCTGAGACCACGCCGGCCCAGGCGATGATCCCCAGCACCATCATGATTGAGACCCCAACTCGCTTGCATACGAACATTGCGATTCTCCTTCCGCACGGTCCGGCCGTGCGCCGTCATGAAACCCTATGCCTGCAGCCGCAGCAGAGTGTCCACCGGGCGTGTACCGGACGAACCGGATCATGAATCGAACGAATCACACCGCAAATCCCGTGGACGCAGGCTTCGTTACGTCGAACAGAGCGGGTGCGCGTCGATCTGAACCTCCGCCGTCCATCCGGATCCGCAGGCCGGCAGTCCTGATCCGCACAGTCCGTCGCTGATCTTCCGAGCTGCGCTCGATGCGCCACCTTGTTCTTACGCAGCCCTTGGTTCCTGCGGAGCGAACGGTCCGACACACCCTGGTTTCTTGTGCCCGTCGGCCCCGGCTTGACCGCCTGCCGGGCTGACCTTCGGGCGATAAACGCCTATTTCCTATATCGGTCCGCGTCCATTTGCAAGAGAAAGCCGGTTTTCTCGGACCTCGTTCCGCGCGCGGCTGCCGAGCGCGCACCCCGTCGAAACTACAGTTCTACTGCATTTTTTGTGCTGCAACCGAACCTCCGTGGTGCGGCATTGTCAGGCCGGCAGGCCGGTAACGAGCCGGCGATGGGTTGATGCGTCTGAGGCGAAGAGGCTGCGGGTGGGCGATCGGGGGATGTGAGTCCAGATCACAAGGACGCGGTTGGTTCAACCGATACAGCCGTCAGAGCAGCGGGTCGTCCGGGCACATCGGGACGGGGATCCGGCGAGGCCTCCGCGGGGGCCGCGACCCGCACCAGATCGCGACAGCGCGGGCGGCGTACTTCGGCGAAGTCGCCCGCTGCCGCAGCGCCGACGGCGCCAGCCGAGAAAGGTAGACGCAGCATGACAACGATTTCCACCCAGGCGGACCTGACGGGTACGAGTCACGACCACGGCGGCAAGTACCTGACTTTCAAGCTGGCCGACGAAGAGTACGGCGTGGAGATTCTGAAGGTCCGTGAAATCATCGGCATGATGGACATCACGGCCGTGCCCCGCATGCCCGGGTACATGAAGGGCGTAATCAATCTGCGCGGCAAGGTGATCCCCGTGATCGATCTGCGTCTGAAGTTCAATCTGAACGAGATTGAGCACACCGATCAGACCTGCATCATCGTCATGGATGTGGGTCGGGAGATCGGGATCATCGTGGACACGGTGTCCGAGGTCCTGGACATCGTGGGCGAGGCCATCGAGCCCGCGCCGTCGATGGGCGGTTCGCTGGACACGGCTTTCATTCTCGGCATGGGGAAGGTCGGTGACGACGTGAAGATCCTCCTGAACGTGGACCGCGTGCTCACGGGCGACGACGCGTACATCGAACAGGCGTGCAACGCCGGTGACGGCATTGTTGCCGCATCGCAATCGGCCGATGCGTAGTCGTGGGAACGGAACGCAGGGGGAAGCACGGCTTCGAGCGTCACCGTGCGTCGACGCGTGCGCGTCGGGCCGATGCCGGCAGACGTGTCTTCCCGGCCGGCCGTCGCGACGACGGATGGACAGGACCGGTTCGACATCCCTGGTTTGTCGACTCTCGAGGTGAGGCATGAGCCACACGGAAGGAACCCCGGAATCCCTCGCAACTCTGCTGGAGCGCCTGTCCGCCGCCGCCCAAAGGGCGGAAGCGGACGACCTGGCTGTGCTTGCCAAGATGCACGGGTGGTCGGAGGCCGTCGGCCAGGCCGCGCATGACACCGGTCCGGCGCCCTGTGTGCCGGTGTGGGAGGCGGCCCGGCTGCTCACGCAGCAGTTGGAGTCGCTGATTCTGGGGGACGCCGAGGATGCGTCGGCGATGCTGGCCCGGGTGGTCGAAGGGGTCCGGGCGCTGAACCAGTTGGTCGGTGCGATGTCGCCGAACAACTGCATGGATATCGCGGCGGCTGCGGCGGCGGAGCAGACCGACGAGAGCGCACCCGGTGCGGCGGTCTTCGCGGTGTCCGCGGCGCCCGAGGAGGAAGAGGAACCGGGCCACGTCGAAACGGCGTCGGCGACGCCGGCCGAGCCGGCGGCCCCTGCATCCGAACCCGCCACTCCGGATGAGCCTCCGTACGTGTCGGAGCCGCTGATCCTCAACAAGAAGGAAGAGGAGTTCCTCAAGGCGTTTGTGGAGGAGGCCCGCGAACACATTGAGTCCGTCGAGGCGTCGCTGCTGGAAGTGGAGCGCGATCCGGGAAACGAATCCCGCATCGACGACTTGTTCCGGCCGTTCCACACCATCAAAGGCATGGCCGGTTTCCTGAACCTGCGTGACGTGAACTGTCTGACCCATGAGGCGGAAACGCTCCTGGACCAGTGTCGCAAGGGAAAGCGCAAGGTCACGGCGGGCGTGATCGACACGACATTCGACGTCGTGGACGTTCTGCGGGCCCAGATCGACTCGCTGGCCGCCTATCTGGCGGAACCGATTGGAGACACCGTTCCCCAGCCCCCCGTGTCGGCCATGATCGGAAAGCTCCGCCAGATCAACGCGTTCCAGATCGAGCCGCGGGGCCGGATGCCGGCCCCGGCGGAGCCCGGGCAGTCGCTGGGAGACGCGTTGGTGGCCCAGGGCGCCACGTCGCGTGAGGCCATTGACGCCGCGTTGTCGGCGCAGCAGAGCACGGGCGCGGGCCGCAAGGTCGGCGAGATCCTGATCGAGAGCGGGGCGGCTACGGCGCGGCAGGTGGATCAGGCCTTACGCTCCCAGGCCGTGGATGCGGCCGAGGCGGCGGCCGCGGCCCGGGCGGGCCCGGTGGGCGACCAGTCGGTGCGGATCGAGACGGCCAAGCTGGACGCCCTGGTGGACATGGTGGGCGAGCTGGTCATCGCCCAGACCCAGGTCAGTGCGAACGCCCAGATCGAGGCCGATCCCAAGCTCACCAAGAACGTGAGTCAGGTCACGAAGATCGTGCGCGACGTCCAGGAAGTGGCCATGGCCATGCGGATGGTGCCCATCGGCCCTACGTTCCAGAAGATGGCCCGCCTGGTTCGTGACGTATCCCGCAAGGCGGGCAAGCAGGTGAACCTGGCCATTTCCGGTGAGGACACGGAACTGGACAAGAACGTCATCCAGCAGATCGGCGATCCGCTGGTTCACATGGTTCGCAACGCGGTGGATCACGGCGTTGAGTCTCCCGCGGCGCGCCGCGCTGCGGGCAAGCCGGAAATCGGCGTCGTGCATCTGGCCGCCTCTCACCAGGGCGGAAACATCGCGATCGAGATCAGTGACGACGGCAAGGGGCTGGACCCGGCGGCCCTGTTCCGCAAGGCGGTGGAAAAGGGCCTGGTCGAGCCGGACGCCGACATGTCGGACCCGGAGATCTTTTCGCTTGTCTTCGCCCCCGGCTTCTCGACGGCGGAGAAGGTGACGGACATTTCCGGCCGGGGTGTGGGGATGGATGTGGTGAAGCGCAACATCGAGCAGTTGCGGGGTCGGGTGGACATTCGGTCGGAGAAGGGCAAGGGCAGTTCGTTCACGATCTGCCTGCCGCTGACGCTGGCCATCATCGACGGCATGGTGGTGCGCGTGGGCACGGAGCGATTCATCATCCAGACGATCACCATCGAGCAATCCTTGCGCCCGGTGGCGAAGAACATCACGACGGTTCAGCACCGGGGCGAGGTGCTGAACAACCGCGGGCGGCTGATCCCGCTGATCCAGCTCGGACAGCTCTTCGGGCTGACGGACCGGATCGATCCCTGCTCGGCCATGGTGGTGATTGCCCATTGCGAGGGTCGATCGATCGGCCTGGTGGTCGAGCAACTCATCGGGCAGCAGCAGGTCGTCATCAAGACGCTGGGCGAGCGCTTCGAGAAGCTGCGCGGCATTTCCGGGGCGGCGATCCTGGGGGACGGCCGGGTGGGCCTGATCCTGGAGATGGGCGGGCTGTACGCCGCCTACAACGACTTCCGCATTCCGAAGCGGCGCGGCGGGCTTGCCGTGGAGACGCGCGGCCGGGACCTGCCCGCCCTGGGGCCGCCGGACGCGTCTGCGGACCCGACCGCGACGGGCGCGGTCCGGACGACACGGGAAACGGTGCTCATACCGGCCTGACGGAGCGTAATGAGTATGGAAGCGATCGTGGAAGTGAACACCGGCCCTCCGTCGCCCGCACTCGCGGAGGGCGTGCGATCCGTGCCGGGTGGAAAGTTCCTGACCTTCTCCCTGGATCGGGAAGAGTTCGGCGTGCAGATTCTCAAGGTCGTGGAGATCATCGGCGTCCTGGACATCACCGTCGTGCCGCACACCCAGGAGTTCGTGCGGGGCGTGATCAACCTGCGGGGCAAGGTGATTCCGGTGATTGATCTGCGGGCCAAGTTTGGCATTCCTGAGACGGCCTACAACGACCAGACCTGCATCATCGTCGTGGACGTGGGAACGCTTATGGGGATCGTCGTGGATACGGTGCAGGAGGTCCACGACATCGAGAGCCAGGATATCGAACCGCCGCCTTCGCTGGGGCGGACCGTGGGGGCGGACTTCATTCTGGGCATGGGCAAGGTCAAAGACGACGTCAAGATCCTGCTGGATATCGACCGGGTGCTGAACGGCGACGAGCTCGTGGAGCTTCCGGAGCACGTCAGCCGTTCGGAACCCGCTCGGGCGTAGGGGAGGCCGCCGGACCCGACAGAGTGAGCAAGCCGAATGCGCCGTCGCAACCGGGGCCGGCATCACGGACGACATTTGTGGACCGAGTAGTCGACATCGCTGATTTCGCCGTCTCGAACGACCCGCGCGCCACGCTGGTCACCTACTCGCTCGGCAGTTGCATCGGCGTGGCCATCTGGGACCCGGAGGCGAAGGTGGGCGGGCTGCTGCACTACATGCTGCCGGAGTCTGCGATTTCGCCGGACAAGGCCAAGGCGAACCCAGCCATGTTCGCGGACACGGGCGTGCCGGCGCTGTTCCGGGCCGCCTACGAGCTGGGGGCCGCCAAGAAGCGTCTGGTCGTGAGGGTGGCCGGCGGTTCGCAGTTGCTCGACGACAACGGCACCTTCAACATCGGCAAGCGCAATTACGTCATGCTGCGCAAGATCTTCTGGAAGAACGGCATCCTGATCGAGAAGGAGGACGTGGGAGGCTCGATCAGCCGGACCTTGCGGCTGCGATGCAGCGAGGGTCGCCTGACACTCAAGACTCGAGACGGGGAGCGTGATCTGTGAACAGGGCCAACGAGATTATCGAAAAGGTCGGAACGCTGCCGCCCCTCCCCGACACGGCCATGAAGCTGATCCGGGTGGTTAACGATCCGCGGAGCACGGTGGATGACATTGTCGAGACGATCCGGTACGACCAGGCCATTACGGCGGAGGTGTTGCGACTGTGCAACTCCGCCTACTTCGGATTGTCGCGCCGGATCACCTCGCTGAACGACGCCATGCTCTGCCTGGGCACGGTGAAGGTGCTGCAACTGGTCATGTCCGTGCATACCACCAACCTGCTTTCCCGGGAGCAGAGCGGGTACGGGATGGATCCCGGCGTGCTCTGGAAACACTCGGTGGCGGTGGCCCTGGCGGCCGCCCAGTTCGCGGGCCTGCTGCGGCGGGCGAACGGCAGCCTGGCGTTCACGGCGGGCCTGCTGCACGACATCGGCAAGGTGATCCTGAACGATTACGTGGCCGAGGAGTTCACCGTCATTGTGCGGAAGGTCAAGGAGGAGGGGGTCAGCTTCATGGAGGCCGAGCAGCAGGTGTTGGGCTTCTCGCACCAGGAGATCGGAGGCCTGATTGCCGAGCGCTGGAAGCTGCCGGAGAACATGGTGTTGAGCATCCGTCATCATCACCTTCCCGCCGAGCTCGATCCCCCCAACGATCTGGTGGACGTGGTGCATCTGGCGGATTGTTCGTGCCTGATGTTTGGGATGGGGATCGGTGTGGACGGCCTGTGCTACCGGGCGGATCCCGCGGTGCTGTCCCGCCACAACCTGCACGAGACGGACCTGGAGAAGACCGGGGTCCAGATTCTCGTGGATGTCAAGCGGGTCGAGGCCCTCTTTACGACGCCCCCGTCCGGTGACCGACTGCAGTCGGTCAGCAGTTAGGAGCTTTTGCGATGCCCTCGAACGTGCTCATCGTGGACGACTCGGCGACCATTCGTCAGATGGTCAAGCGAACCATGCAAATCGCGGGGCTGGACGTGGGCGAGGTCTATGAGGCCTCCAACGGAATCGAGGCCCTGGCCCAGCTCAACGACCACACGGTGGCCTGCATGGTGGTGGACATCAACATGCCCACCATGAACGGGATCCAGTTGCTCACCCGCATGAAGGAGAACGCGCGGCTTCGCGACATTCCGATCGTGATCGCCTCCACGGAGGGCAGTCGGAAGCGAATCGCCCAGATGGAAGACTTCGGTGCCTTCGGATACGTCCGCAAGCCCTTCCAGCCGGAACAGCTCCGCGACGTGCTCAAGCCCCTTTTGGGAGTGGTAGACGATGCAGGATCAGAAAACGCCAACGCTGAACTCGATCTTTTCTGAGGTCCTCCAGAACCTCGCCTTCATGTTCCATGACGAGGACGAGGCGGAAATCGCCCCGGGTGAGGTCTGGCTGGAAACCGTCATCCGCTACCGCGGGCCGCAGGACGGCACGCTTCGGCTGCGATGCACGAGGGACTTCGCGGTGCTTCTGGCCGCGAACCTGCTCGGCACGGACCCGGAATCTGCGGACTCACTGGGGCGGGCCGGCGACGCGGTCAAGGAGTTCATGAACATCCTCTGCGGCCAGTACGTGACCGCCCGGCACGGGGTGGAGGACGTGTTCGATCTGACGATTCCGGAGATCGAGGAACTGACGGAAACGCCGGACTTCACCCCTGGCCCGGAGGAAGAGGCGGCCGGCGTCTCCGTGCAGGGCCATCGGGTGCAGGTGCTCTACCGCCCGCAGGCATGACCCCCCAACCCGTCCAGGGAGTGTCGCCGCCGTGGAACTGGAAGTTCAGGATCTGACCCGCAAGGAATACGAGCTGATCCGCAAGCTGGTCCACGCCAAGAGCGGCATCAACCTGGGCGACCAGAAGATGCAGCTTGTGCGGGCGCGGCTGGGCAAACGCGTGCGTCAGGGCGGGTTCCGGACGTTCGAGGCCTACTTCCGCCACGTGGAGGCGGACCCCTCCGGAGAGGAGCTGTGCAGCCTCCTCGACGCCATCTCGACGAACACCACGCATCTGTTCCGGGAAATGCGCCACTTCGTCCTGCTCCGCGAGATCGTGAAGGGCTGGGCCGACAGCCGCGAATGGCGATCCCGGCACAAGACCCTGCGCATCTGGAGCGCCGGCTGCTCCAGCGGCGAGGAGCCCTACTCCATCGCCATGCTCGTACATGACGCCCTGGGCAACCCGCCGGTTGTGCCCATCAAGGTCCTGGCCACGGACCTGTCCACGCAGGTGCTCAGCAAGGCCCAGCTCGGGATCTATGACACGCACCGCGTGGGAACCGTGCCCGCGGATCTGCGTCACCGGTATCTCCAGAAGGTCATCCATGACAACCAGGCGTGTCTCCAGGTGGCGCCGGAAATCCGCCGCCTCATCACCTTCGCACGATTCAACCTCATGACGCCCACATTCCCCTTCCGGCACGGGTTTGACGTGGTCTTCTGTCGCAACGTGATGATCTACTTCGACCGGCCCACGCAGACGGCACTGGTCAATCGGATCGCCCAGACGCTGCACCCGGGCGGCTACTTCATGATCGGGCATTCGGAGAGCCTCAACGGGATTGCGCATCCGTTCAGCTACGTCGAACCCACGGTCTATCGGAGGTAACGCACGTGACCACGCGGTATCTTCGCGTCGACCGGTTCCTGGAACCCGGTGAGCTGATCGCCAGCGCCACACCCCTGGCCGTCAAGACCATTCTGGGAAGCTGCATCGCCGTCTGCCTGTGGGACCCGGTCGCGAAGGTCGGCGGTGTGAACCATTACCTGCTGCCCCATCCGTGCCGACCCGAAGATTCCGGGAACCGGTTCGGCGTGATGGCCATCCCGGCGCTGCTGGAAGAGATCACCGCCCTGGGCGGAGTGCCGAGTCGGCTCGTGGCTTCCGTCATTGGCGGCGGTTGTCCGATGGGCGCGCTGCATTCGGCCTTCGTCGGCCGGCAGAATCGAGACCTGGCGATCGAGGTCCTCCGCCGGCTTCGCCTGCGCGTCATCCGCGAGGACACCGGAGGACACCACGGTCGGAAGGTCCTCTTCAACACGGGAAGCGGAAACCTCATCATCCGCCAGGTGCGGGGGATGCACGAGCGGCTGGCCGCCGCGGAATGATCACCATGCTGTCCGGGCCCATCAAAGTTCTCGTCGTGGAGCATTCGCCGTTCGTGCGGTCGGCGGTGGTGCGGGAACTCAGCGCCCAGGAGGGCATCGCCGTGGTTGGAGACGCCAAGGACGCCTTCGAGGCCCGCGACCGGATCATCCAGCATCGGCCGGACGTCATCATCCTGGACACGGCCCTCCCGCGGGTGGACGGGCTGACCTTCCTGGCCAAGCTCATGGAGCACTACCCCGTTCCGGTGATCGTCTGTGCCGACCCGACGACCGACCATCGGCAGGCCGCGCTGGACGCCATCGAGCAGGGTGCGACCGAAGTGGTCGTCAAGCCGCCGGTGAATGACCGCGCCGCCCTGCAACGGCTCGCCCAGGAGCTGGCGCTGAAAGTGCGGGCCGCCGCGGTGGCCCTGCGGCGACCACCGCCGATCCCTCTCTCGGCCACGGGTGAACCGAGCAGCCTGCGTTCCCTGGGCCTCGACCCCACGCGGCACGTGGTGGCCGTCGGGGCGTCGACCGGGGGCACGGATGCGCTGCGCCATCTGCTGTCGCGCGTGCCGTCGGACTTCCCCCCGGTCGTGATGGTCCAGCACATGCCGGAAGGATTCACCGCGCTGTTCGCCAATCGGCTCAACGACAACAGCCCGATCGAGGTGCGCGAGGCCGTCGATGGCGACGTCCTCACGCCGGGTCTGGCCCTTCTGGCCCGTGGCGGAATCCAGATGACCGTCCGCGGCCGCGTCGGCCATTGCCGAATCGCGTACGGCGATCGGGAGGAAGTGAACCGGCACTGTCCCTCCGTGGACGTGCTCTTTCAATCCGTAGCCCGGTGCATCGGGCGGGCGGCCGTCGGGGTCCTGCTCACCGGCATGGGAGCCGATGGGGCGGAAGGTCTGCTGGCGATGCACAACGCCGGGGCCGTCACCATCGGGCAGAATCGGGGCAGTTGTGTCGTCTACGGCATGCCCAAGGTGGCGGCCGATCTCGGGGCCGTTCAGATGACCGCTGCGCCCCCGGAGATTCCGCAACGGGTCGTGGAGGCGCTTCGTGCCCGCAGCGCCGCCGGCTCCGCCGCACGCGGCTGACGAAACCCCTCACGGCGAGGGTTTCGAATCCGCCCTGGACTCTGCCGCGGCCGGTTTCTCCATCTTTCCCAGCAGACGCGTGATCGAACCATCGGCGCCCAGAATGTAGGCGGCCCCGTCGCGATCCACGGTCACCGGCGCAAGCACGTAGTGTCCGTGCGTTGCCCGGTACCGCCAGAGGACCTCGCCGCTCCGGGCGTCCAGCACGGTCAGCTTGCCCGTGTCGGAGCAGACGTACACGCGGCCGTTTGCCTCCGTCGGAGGGACCGGCAGCCGGCCGGTCGGCACCGCGGCCTCCCAGATCGGCTTGTCGTCCGGTCCCCGCTTCACCAAGCGGTCGTTCGTCGCCCGAACATAGTACGACTCGCCGTCCGCCGCGGACGAGATCGCCGCCACGTCCCGCGCGATCGGCTCGCCGGGCCTGCCCTCGCGCGACACGGAGTACAGCAGCCCGGTCGCATCGCAGACCAGGATTCGATCGCCCCGGACGAGCGGACTGCAGTCGCCGGGCCCCACACGTCCGTCCGCATCCTCGGCTTCCAGGCTGGGCGTTTTCGCCTTCCAGGCGAGGCGGCCGTCCTTTCGGTGGACTGCGTACATGAACCCGTCCCAGGCGGTGAACACCACGAACTCACCCCAGGCCGCCGGTCGGCACTCGATGGAGCCGCCCGCTCGCTCGTACACCCACTTCGGCTCGCCGAGGATCATGTCGATGGCGTGCAGTCGGCCCAGGACATCGCCAATGTACACCGTGTCATCGGTCAACGAGGCGACGCCATGGACCGGGCAACCGGCGGTGTACTTCCACTCCAACACCCCCTGGTCGGCCGCTACGCAGTAGACGTTCCCATCTCCGCTGCCGAACAGAATCGCGTCATCCTCATGGCTGAGTGAACCGATGATCGGCCCGCCCGCGTCAAACTCCCACATCTGCTCCGAGTTGTTCGACCGGATGGCCCGCAGGGCGCCCCCGGTCTCCCCGACAATCACGCGCAGGGGGTCTCCGTAGGTGATCGGGGCGGCCGTCACCGAGGCGGGCAGATTGCGGACCCAGCCGATGTTCACAGACAGATCGTTGAAGTAGAACCGGGACGAGGCCATGCCGTAGAACCGCTGCCCCTCCGCATCCGTGGCGCGAAGGAAGAGCACGTGCCCGCCCATGTCCAGGTCCGCGGCGGGAACCTGCAGCACGCCCCGGGCGCCTTCCGAGATCGGCACCACCTCACCGTCGAGGGTCACCTCGTAGCGGATTGAGTTGACGCTCGGGCGAATCTGCGGCCTCAGCGAGAACGGCTGGCGGTTGCGCACTCCGTACATGTTGAGCTGGTTCAGGTTGCAGCTAAGCCGGGGCCCGGACGGCGGCGTCAGCGGCTTCTCCAGCAGCAGACGCGGCGCCTCCGCCGCGTCCTGAAATCGACGCACCACGCGCAGCATCCCCCCCCGCACGGACACCAGGTTGTACCCCGCGTCCGGACCGACCGACGAGCCGGCCGACACCGTGTCGATCCCGTCCATCACCCGGTGCGCCGCCGTCTGCCCCTCCCCGTGCAGCACCAGCACGACGTTGTGCCTTGCGATGAACTCGTGGACGAGTGACCACGACGCGGGCTGCGCCAGGGCCGGGCTGTCCGGCGGATGGTGCATGAAGAGAACGACCGGCGTCCCGGCACTTACGCCCGCCAGGTCTTTGCGGAGCCAGTACAGAGCTGCCGAGTCGATGCATGCAACGCCCTGTTGCGGCAGGGTGGAGGGCAACCCCACGAAGTGGCAGCCGAACTGGTCAAAGGAAAAGGAGTCCGCTCCGGCTCGCCGGCGGAGTTCCGCCTGGATCGGGTTCCACGCGTTGTCGTCCAGGCCGGCCACGAAATGAACGGGCACCGGCGAGGCGCCAAACGCCTTTTCCACGGTCGGCCAGACACCTTCGGTGCCGCCGAACGCCGTCACATTCCCGGTGTGGAGAATGAACGCGGGCGGCGCGGGGTCCAGATCCAGGGACGGCACGGACGCCGGTCGGCCCGCCTCAGCGCAGATCCAGGAAACAAACGCCGTTCCATCCGGCGACGGGGCCTCCTTTCCCGGACGCACCGGGGCGTTGGCAACGTGCAGAAAGCAGAACGAGGGCGCACGCGGGGCGTCCGGCTGCGTCGCGGCCGGCCGGGTCGCCGGCGGCTGTCCGACGGCAACCGCCGCCCAGGCCCACACTCCAATCGCACTCGCTACAAACAGGTCCTTCATCCGAACACTCTCCTGTACCCGTCAGTCCCGAAATCGGAACCGCAAGACCGCCCACAACGCGCGCACCCCGTCCACCCAGGTGATTTTCTTCCCCTCGCTGTAGTCCCGCCCCGCGTAGCTGATGCCCACCTCGTAGATTCGCCAGTGACCTCGGGCCACCTTGGCCGTCAGTTCCGGTTCGATGGTGAACCCGTGGCTCCGGAGCCGTAGCGAACGGACCACCTCCGCCCGGAACACCTTGTAACACGTCTCCATGTCCGTCAGGTTGAGGTTCGTCATGGCGTTCGACAACAGGGTCAGTAACCGATTGCCCACCATGTGCCAGAAAAACAGCACGCGCTTGGCTTCCGACCCGACGAATCGCGAGCCGTACACCACGTCCGCCTTCCCGTCCAGAATCGGAGCCAGCAGCTTGGGATAGTCGTGCGGATCGTACTCCAGGTCGGCGTCCTGAATGAGAACGATGTCCCCCGTGACCCGGGCGAAGCCCGCCCGCAGGGCCGCACCCTTTCCCTGATTGCGGTCCTGAAGGTGGACGTGGATCTCCTCTGCCGGCCATCGCTCGACGATCTTCGGATACAGGTCACGGGTGCCGTCCGTGCTGCCGTCATCCACCAGCACGATTTCCCGCGTCAGCCCCACATCCTGGGCGATCACGCGGGACACCAGCTCCTCCAGCGTGGCACGTTCGTTGTACACCGGAATGACGATGGAAAGCTTCATCAGGGCGACTCGATGCAACCGGCGGGCCCGTCGTCGTGCGACTGGTCCGGGGTGCCGGCGGGAGGTTTAAGGTTCATCGAAGACCGAGAAGCCGTGGGCGATCAGATCCTGCACGTCCAGCAGGCCGGCGACGCAATCTCCTTCGTCCACGACCGGCAGCTCGTCGATCCGATGCCGCCGCATGAGGGTCAACGCGTCGGCCACCCGGTCGTCGACCCGCACACGTTTGGGCGATTGAATCATGACCTCGATCACCGGCCGGTCGGCCGTCCCGGCTGACTCTCCGGCAGACAGGGTCAGGCGAAACAGATCTCCGTGTGTGAAGAAGCCGACCAATCGTCCGGCGGCGTCCACGACGGATGCGGCCCCCGCGCGCCGCGGCGCCCGCAGCACCGCGTCGTAGTACGCTCGCAACGTGTCGGACACGCCAACCCGGGGGCAATCATCCCCCGTCCGCATGATCTGTGATACCCTCATCAGGCTGCGGCCCAGGGCCCCCCCCGGATGGAATTGCGCGTAGTGCTCCGCCTGGACGTTCTTCACTTCCATGGCGCTGAGGGCCAGAGCGTCTCCCACCGCCAGCATCGCCGCCGTGGACGAACTTGGGGCCAGCCCCAGCGGGCACGCCTCCGCGACGTTGCCGATGTCGATGACGATGTCGGAAAGACATGCCAGCCGCGACTGCAGGCAGGCGGTCAGGAGAATGATGGTGCAGCCGCCCCGCTTCAACGCCGGCGCCAGACGAACCAGTTCCTCACTCTCTCCGCTGCGGGACAGCATCAGAACCACGTCGTCCGGGCAGATCATGCCCAGGTCGCCGTGCAAGGCTTCGACGGGGTGCAATCGGTACGAGGGAGTGGCCGTGCTGGCCAGCGTGGCCTGGATCTTGTTTCCGACGAGGCCGGCCTTGCCCAGCCCGGTGACGGCGACGCGCCCGCGGCAGCTCACGATGCGCTCGACCGCGTCCACGAAGGCGTCTCCGAGGGCGTCGGCCGCCGCCTCAACGGCCTCCACCTCCTTGCGCAGAACGCTCAGTCCGAACGCGAGGATCCGCCGCCGACGGTCCACGGATCCCGGAGCATCAATGTGGCACGAAGCATGCTCGGTCATCAGGCGTCATTATCATTCAACTTCCGGTCGGTCACAAGACCCCGCCGGGCCGCCCGGCGCTGCTCCTGCACGTGCTCCTCCGACGGTCGCCGCACCCAGCGAAACGGCCGATTCGGCGAACCGAACCGGCCGTTGGGGATGACTGCGTCACCGATCCTCCGTCGGGGGACGGCAGGCGGGCATCCGGTCAGATATCCGTGCTGGAGAACGTCGGGAAGGCCTCCTCTTCCGCTTCACGCTGGATGATGATGGTCGGCTTGACCAGGATGAGAAGCACCTTCTCATCCTTCACCATGCTGCGGTTCGAATACAGCCGCTTGAGCACGGGCAACTTGTTCAGAACGGGCACGCCCGCCTCGATCTCCACCTCGTGCGTCTTCTTCATCCCGCCGATCAGGAGCGTGCCGCCGTCCGGCACCGTCACCGTCGTGGCAACAGTCTGGTTCGTGGTGACGGGCAACTGAATGAACGCGTCATTGGCCGCACCACCCGCCGCACCGCCCGAAATGGGCAGCCGCACCAGGCTCAGCAGCTCCGTGACATTCGGAGTCAGGTTCATCGTCACGTAACGCTTGTCCGCCGACACCGTCGCCCGCACGATCAGCATGGTGCCCGTGGCGAGCTGCGCGGGGGTGGGAACCACGGCTACCGCCCCCTCGTCCGTCTGCGGCCACAGACTCTGCACATACCACGTCAGGTCGAACACCGCGACGTTGGCCATCTGTCCGTTGAACAGGACCAGCCGAGGGGCGTTCATGAGGCTGTTCCGCCGGTCTGCCTGGGTGGCTCGCAGGAGGAAATCCACCTGGAGGTTGTCCAGGAACGTGCCAAACACCCGCATCGCGGGGTTCTGCGCGCCACCGAACGATCCTTCCACGCTGGTCGCGGAGGGCGTGGTAAAGTCCAGGATGTTGGAGAGGATGGGGATCGGGGTCATGTGGCTGGAGCTGGGCCCGATGCCGCCGCGAGGGGGGACCAGTCCGGGAGTGTAGAACGAGTGCTGCAGCTCCGATTGTGTCTCCAGTTCCGTTCCGATGCCCGGTACGGCCGGCGTGAAGCCCAGCCGTGACATGGACCGAGGCAGGTAGAGCGGCTCGCCGTTCGGGCCGAGTATGGGGAAGCGATTCTCCCCCAACGCCTGGTCAAAGCCCGCGTTGCCCTGGTTGAGAATGATGTCCAGATCCAGTCCCAGTTCCTCCATGTAGTTGGAGATCACGGTGAGGAATCGCGCCTCGATCGCCACCTGAATGGCCCGCTGGCGGCGAAGCTTCTCGAGCAGATCCGCGATCTGGGCGTGGGCCGATGATGTCTGGGTCACCACAAGCTGGCCGTTCAGTTCGGCAATCGCCGCCACGTCTCCGCCCGCTTCGCGCCAACTTTCCGGCTCGATCGTGTCCTGGATCAGTTGTATCAGGTCCGCAATACGGCCCTCGCGGCCCTGCTCGTCGCCTCCCCCTCCGAATCCACCGCCACCGCCGCCGAAGCCACCCCCGCCGCCAAAGCCACCGCCGCCGATCTGACCGTGGTGATTCGGATTGACGTTGAAGGGGCCACCGCCGCCGCCACCGAATCCGCCGCCGCCGCCGAGGCCGCCGCCGCCACCGAATCCGCCGCCGCCGCCCAGACCGCCGCCCATCCCGCCGCCGCCCATCCCGCCGCCGCCCATCCCGCCGCCGAGTCCACCGCCCATCCCGCCGATCATCGGCTGTGGGTAATCGGGCACGACCATCAGCAGGTCGTTTACGTCGTAGACTTCGGTTTCCACGTCACGGTCCAGCAGAAGCTTGGTCGCCACTCGGATGACCCCTTCGCTGACCACAAACGTCACCTGTGCGTCCGGTCCGCCCACCTGGTCGAGAATCAGGTTCAGGGCCTTGCGGAACGTAATCTCGGACGGAAGGCGCAACGTCACCGGATCGTCCGGGCGAATGCCCACGGCCTCCAAATCGTTCCAGATCACGGTGATGTTGACCCCCTGGGACTGGGCCAACTGGTCCATCACGTCCTCAAACGCCTGGTCTTCGAAGTTGACCGGGATTCTCTCGTCCAGCTTTTCCTGCAGGGCCTGGTCCTCCGCCGACCGCTGCTCCGCTCCGGTGGGGACACGGTAGATGCTGGCCAGCTTCTCCGGCCAGTCGTCCGGGTATTCGAGCAGTCGGCTGATCGGGACCTTGCTGACCTCGACGTCCGTCAGAACCTGTTGCGTCTTCCGGTTCTTTTCCTCGTACAGGGAGCGCTGGCGGCGGAGTTCATACACGTCCTGCCAGTCATCCAGCGTGAACCGGTGGGCGCTGGTCGGCTCGAGGGACACGACCTGCTGCATGACGGAGATGGCCTCGGGCAGGTTGTGGTTCTTGCGATGGGTCCAGGCTTGTTCGAGCAGAGCGTCCACCTCGCGGTCCCGCGCCTCCCGCATCCGCTGATTGCGGTCGCGTCGCTGGCTCTCGATTTCTTCGCGCTGCTCGCGGATCCGGGTCTCCTCGTACCGCCGCGCCTCTTCCGCCACAAACGCTTCCAGACCCGCCAACTCCGACTTCAGCGCCTGGTACTTGGAAATCGGGGATGCGTATTGCCGCCCGGCCTCCACCGTCTGGGTGGCCAGAAGCAGTGCTTCTCGGGCCAACTCGAAGCGTTCCTCAATGATCTGCCGACGGACCTCCTTCTCGATTTCGCGGAAGGCGGCTTCCGTCCGCTGCCATCGAATCTGGTCTCGTACGCTCATCTTCTCGAGCAGGTTCGCCGACCCGGCCGCCACGGACTCGTGCTGGCGGGCGGCGGTCAGGCCGTCCACGGCGTCCGGATGGCCCGGCGCCACCTGCAGCGCCTGCTCGAACAGGCGAGCGGCCTCGCTGGTCCGCCCGTTCGCCAACGCCTCGTATCCTTCGCGGATCAGGGTCGCCGCCCGGTCGACACCCGGGCCGCCATGCACCTCCGCAGCGGGCGGGGCCGGCGGCTGGGGGGGCGTCGGCTGCAATTCAACCACGGGTTCAACCGCAGGCGCGTCCACCGGCTTCTGCGCTTTCTGCCGGTCCCCCAGCTCCTGCAACAGCCCTTCCGCTGAAGCTCGCAGAGGCGGCGGAGCGTACTCGTTGTCCAGCACGCCCAGCAGAAACTCTTCGGCCGTGTCCAAGTCTCCGGCGGCCAGGGCCTTTTCCCCGTCCTCCAGATCCTTGTTTGCCTTGTCCACCATCGCCAGGGCCACCTGCAACCGCTCCAGGTACTCGTCCCGGCGGGCCCGGTCCTGCTCGCTCAGGGCGGACGGGTCGATTTCCAGCAGGCTCTGCTGCGCCTCGAGGTACTTGCCGGCCTCGAACAGGCCAAGCCCCCTGTTCAAGGCGTCCTCGGCCGGGCCGGCCACAGCCGAAACCCCGACACACAGACACAGCAACGGCAATGCCAAACGAATGGCCCCGGTCAGCATTCGAGACGTTGTCAAGGGAATCCTCCTTTGCCACGTTCCGCCGGGCGAGGATCGAGGAGACCGCTCCCTCGCAGCCCGTAGAACGATGCCTGTGACACGCGGTCACACGGACGTTGGCAGGTTCGCTCGTTTGCGGGAACGACCCGGCGCCTGCTCGGGTCGCCACGGCCCGCTCAGTGTACGGGCCGGTTCTCCCGCTTGCAAGCCCGCAGGACCGCCGCGACCACCAGCCGCCAGGACCCGGTCTGTTTCAACCGGCCTGAGCCCGGATCACAGGCCACCGCCGCGCCCGCCGCCACCGCGCCCGCCACCGCCTCGCGGCGGGCCGCCCGGGCCACCAATGCCGGTCGGAGGTGCGGTCGGGGGAGTCCTGGAGGGCGGGGGGCGCTTCGCGGTTGCCTGGCGAGCCAGTTGCCGGAAGTCCCGATACCCGTCGCTGTTCCGGTCCAGTTCCAGCAACCGTTCCCGGACGTCGCCGGCGGCGTCTACGTAAACGACGGCCACCGTGGATTTTGGAGCGCCCACCGACCAACCGTCCGAGCCCGTCCTGACCGGGCGGAACATGCGCTGCAGGTCCATCTCCAGCACGATGGCCCCGGTGTCGAAATCCACCAGTTCCTTCACCGCATCCTCCCCGGGCAGCGTGACGCGCCGGATTCCGCCGATCGGCTCGCCCGGTTCCACGTCGAACGTCTGCCGGAGCCAGTTCCCCTCCACCCACTTGAAGACGTCCGTCCGGACCCGTTCGCCGGACACGCTGGCCAGGAAGAACTCGGTGTCCAGCTTGATCGTCACCGGCTCGGTCGGTTCGGACCAGTCGGTGGCCAGCACCACCTTTTCCGCATCGGCGGGGTCGGCCAGCGGCGAGGGAAACGCGCAATACCGATTGTAGAGCCGAAGCCTCATGCGGTACTGATAGGTCTTGCCGCTGACCACACTGTTGCGAAGGGCGTCATGGGCCCACACCACCTGCTGGGGTGATTGCACCACCACCGGAACTTGGGGTTGCGGGCTGGCCTGCAGGCGTTTCACGTCCTCCCGCGTGCGAATCAGCAGTTCCTCCAGACGCCGGTTCTGCGTGGTGCTCAGGCCCGTCTGATTCAGAAGGGCCTTGATCTCGTCCTCCGCCGCCTGGGCGTCGGCCAGTGTGAGATAACCGCGCTCCTGCTGACTCTCCAGCCGTCGTATGTCCCGCTCGAGTTCCTCTCGGGGGTCCGGCTGGCCGACCGTTTCCGTCGGCTCCTCCAGCACGTCCAGGTATCGATTGTCGGCAGGGACGCCCGCCAGGAGATGGTACTCTTCGTCCAGCACTACGATGTCGAGGTCCGGGTACTGGGGAAGCTTCCAGTAATCTCCGGCGATGGGGACGGGGAACAGCGGACGCATCAGGTCGAGCTGCGTCTGCGGATCGCGGATCAAATCGGCGAAGTACGCCACCAGGGCCTGATCGTCCTCCGAAACCGCCTTAATCAGGCCCGAGTCAATCACCTGGATCGCCGGAGGTGAAGCGGCCATGATCGGCGCGTAGCTCGTGATGTCCTGCCACTCCGTGTACGTGCCGTCCCACCGTCGCTCGCGACGCTGGAGGTCGACGCCCACGACGTACGCATCGCGCCTGCCGGCGTGGTACCCGGCCTCCCGGAACAGCCGCTCCTGAGCCGATCGCTCGAACACGCCGGACACCGTCACCCAGTTGAAGGCGATCTCGAAGTCCGACGTTCCGAGGGCCGTGTCGCTTTGCCCGCCGAGGATGAACGGCGGCTCCATCACGGCCAGTGTTCGGCCGGAGGTCGCCACCTTCACCTGCGTCGGCGGCAGAAGACGGGCCAGTTCGATCTTGTCCGACGCCGGGCCCTGGGGGCCGACCTGGGGGACCGCCGGCAGGGGCGGCAGAGGCGGCGGCAGCATCCGGTCCAGCCGGGCCGCGGCCAGCAGGTTCTGCATCCACTGGCGAAGCACATCCACGTCGGATCGCACCGGGGGCGGATCCTCCCGGGTCGCGTCGGCAATGCTTCGCGAGAGACGCTCCGCCTGCGTGGCCACGACGTTGTACACGGTGGCCGGCGTCGCCGTCTCCGCCCCCAACTCTTTCTTGTTGGGCGACGCGACCAGGAAGAGAGCGATCGCCGCCAGCAGCACCAGGCCGCACACGCCCAGCACGGCCTTCTCCACGTGACGTTCGAGCGAGCTGACCGCCTGCTTAGCCATGACTGATCCTCCGCGCGGCGCTGCAGCCGGTGCGACTCCGGTCCTCTTGCCGCTCTGTCATTGCGCCGTCTCCGATTCCGGAATCGGACGTTCCTTGCCCAGGTCCTGCAGCACGATGTCCGGCATCAGCTTCAAATACGGCTTGGAGTAGAGGATTCTTTCGAAGCTCATCTTCACACGGATCACCGGCTCCGGGCCGTAGATGTACTCCTCCATGCGCAGATTGGGCGGCTCGACCTGGTAGTCGAGCTGATACAGCGTCGTGTAGCTGTTGTTGCAGATCTCCGCAATGATCGAATTCAGATGGCGAGCGTCCACAATCAGGTCCAGGGAGAAGTACAGAACTTCATACTCCGGGCCGGACGTGTTCCCCGTGAATGCCTCCGGCGTGGGGCCCGTTTCCGTTCCGACGTATCGCGGGTTCACGTTGATCGCGAACACGTGCTTGATCGGCAGGTGGCCGACCCATTGGTTCTCCGGCGGGAGCTGTTCGGCCGCCTTTTCGTTTGCGCGGGCCAGGGCCTCGACCACGTCCTGCTGGATCCAGAACTGCACCTGGGCGTCCCAGCAGGCTTCGGGAATCGGGGCGTAGGCGCCCGGGCTGTACACGGACGGAATGATGCTCAGCGCGGACTTCTCGTGGTCCGGTGGCGCCGCGTAGCAGTAGATGCCCCGTGCCTTGGCAATGCTCGCCCGCACGTAGGGGTCTCGCCGCGCCTGCGCCGTCGTGATCACTCCCGTCGCGCTGGTCGGCTCGTCCTCGTCCGGCGTGCCGCCGCCCTGGAGCCGGGCCTCGTTCGGGTCCACCCCGAAGGCGGCGCCGCCGCGGGCCCGCTCTTCGTCCCGGATGCGCTCCTCCGCGTCACGCACCTCCGCGGCCGTCGGCGGGGAACCGGCGCGCAATCGCTGGTACAACCCGTCCAGCGACGCCCGATACACACGCGGAAACTCGAACTGGGCCGCATACACCGGGTTCGGGAAGAACCCCTCAATCAACTCCTTGTGTCCTGCATGCTCATCCGTCAGCTTCAGCACCTCCTCATAGTTCCTCCTCACGGCCTCCACACGTGAATGCTGGGCCGCGATCGCGGCACGATTCCGGGGCGTGGCATTCTGAAGCTGACGGTGCAGATTCACCGCATCGTCCATCTTGGCGTCAATGGCCGACATCTGGCTGATCCCCCAGGCTCCCAGCCCGACGCCCGCCAGTGCGACCGCCCCGCAAAGAATGAAGAACAGTTGCTTCTGGATGATTTCCATATCCCTGATCTCCGGGACTTCTTCTCGCGGACCTCCATCCACCGGACGACCCGGCCGTGGGGACGGCCTACTCTCGCGGTCCCTCCGGCCACGGCCCCTCCGCCGGCGGAGGGGCCGGGGGCTCTTGCCCTTCGGGGACCTCCTGCAGGTCGCCCAGCACAACATCCAGCGAAATCGTGAACAACCAGTCCGACGCGACGGGCTCGCCCGTCAGCGGATCCAACTCTCCCTTCGGCCCGCTCGGCGGCCCGCCGCCACCGAGGCCGGGGGGCTTCGGTCCGGTGCCCACACCGGGCGGACCACCGAATCCCGGCGGGGCGCCCGGCCCAGCCGCGCCCGGCCGACCCGGCTGACCACCCGGTCCGGGCTGCCCGAATTGCGGGCCCGCCGGTGTCCGGGGAGGTCCGGCCGGAGGGCCGCCACCCCCGGAATCCTTCGAACCGCCCACTTCTTGCACACTCGTCAGCGCAACCCGGTTGACGTAGAGGCCGAATCCGGGCGTCCGGCCGATCTCTCGCAGGGCCTTCTGAAAGTGATCGCGGATGAACAAGGGCGCCCTGGACATGGGTGTGCGACACTGCAGGCGAACCAGAAAGCCCCTGGCCGGTCCCGAACCGGGAGCCAGCACCGGCTGTAGGTTCGCGTCGGAGGCGATGTCCTGGAAATAGCTGTCGTACTCCGGATCGTTCAAATCCGGGATGTAGTCAATCTGAAGCGACTCGATGTACACCACGTCTCGGGTGGCGCGCGCCCCCATCTTCTTGAACGCCTCGGCGTATTCCTCCGGCGATTGGGCCCGCAGAAGCGATTCGGGCACCGGCAGCGCCTTGTGTACAATCTCAACGATGCGCGGGAAGACGGCCTTGTTGTCCTGCAGCGCCCTCATCTGGGCGATCTTCTCCTCTTCGGCACGGCCGCCCTGTGCTGCCGCGTTGTACTCGTCCTGAAGCTTCTGGGCCGCGTTCAGGATGCTCTGGGCCCAGGAGGCCGGCGACCCGCTTCGGGGCCCCCGGGTAAAGTCTTCCGCGTCCTGCGCCGAGGCAAACGACCTTGCCGGCAGGTCTTTCGGGTCCGGCAGGGCCCCGTCGTCCCAGGAGTACCGCATCCACACCATCCCCGCCGCGAGCAGCAGGCAGGCTGCCGCCGCACCGAAGAACGGCCGCTTCTTCCGCCACACCACCTGCCGCGCGATCTCCGGCGGCAGGAGGTTCGTGTCGATCTTGGTCAGCCCCAGCCCCTGCAGGGCCAGGCCATAGGCCACGGCGAAGTTCGGCAGGCGGCCCTTGAACTCGTCGTCCTCCACGCCCGGGCCGAACTGCATCTTGTCAAACGACTTGGGGTGCTCCACGTCCAGTTGCAGGTTCTGCTGCAGGTACTTCTGGAGCACGGGCAGGCTGAACGCGTTGCCCACGCCGATCACCTTCGTCAGCTCCGCGTCGCGGTGGGCCGACGTGTACCGCCCGATCGAGCGCTGAAGCTCCTGCACCAAATCGGCGAACACCGGACGCATCGCCTGGAAGATGCGCCGGGCGTACTTGCTGGTGGCCGCCTGGCGCTTGAGGTTCTCCGCTTTCGAGAACGACAGCTTGAACGCCTTGACCAGCGCCTCCGTGAAGTTGTTGCCGCCGATGGGAATGGAGCGCGTCCACAGCGTGTCCTTGCCGGCGAGAATCAGGTCCGTGCTCTCCGTGCCGATGTTCACCAGGACCGTCGTGCCCTCGCCCACCAGTCCGTCAAACAGGGCCGCGTTGTACAGGGCCAGCGGGGCCGACTGCACGATGACCGGCTCAATACTCGCCGCTTCGAAGTGGCTGAGGTAGTCCCGGATCAGGTCGCGCTTCATCGCGAAAATGCCCACCTGGATCTCCGGCGTTTCCTCTTCCTGAAACGTCTGGTAGTCCCAGATCACCTCATCCATGTCGAACGGGATCTGCTGGTCCGCCTCGTATCGAACCAGGTCCGGGATCTTCTTGGTGTCCACCGGCGGCAGCGCCGAGAACCGGGCCAGCGTGTGCTGCCCCGGCACGCTCACCACCACCTGGTCCGACGATATGTCGTTCTGGGAAAGGAACTTCTCGAGGGCCTGCGTGATTTTCAGGTCGCGATCCGTGCTGGAGTCCGTCAGGATCGATTCGTGCTCCACGTAGGTCTGGCCGACGACCTCCACCAACCCTTCCGTCAGGGCTCGAAGGCGGATGGCCTTCAGGGCGCTTCTCCCGACGTCGATTCCCCAGACTGTCTGACCGCTGGCCATGGCATCACCTCCGGGCCAACCCCGCCCCGACGTTGTTTGCACAACCGTCCGGGCGTACAGTAAGCCCCTATGGGCGGCAAGTATCGGCTAACCACGCTGGGCTGTAAAGTCAACCAGTACGAGTCCCAGCAGATCCGCGAAACCCTTGAATCCCTCGGGTTTTACGCCGCCGATCACGCGGATGTTCCGGACCTCGCCATCGTCAACACCTGTGCCGTCACCGGCGCCGCCACCCGCAAAAGCCGCCAGTCCATCCGACGCCTCACCCGGCAGGGACGGGTCCCTACTGTGGTCGTCGGCTGCTACGCGTCCGCCGCCGCCTCGTTCCTTCGTGACATCCCCGGCGTCATCGACGTTCTCGGGCACGATCAAAACGTACGCCTGGCCCTGCGACGCATCGTGACCGATCCGCTACTTTCAAGTTGGGTGCGCCGGCATCATTCGGAGGACGCGGCCTGTGTTGCTGCCGCCTGCGGCTCGTCCGATACGGACGAATCGGCGGTCGGGAATGACGTACGTATGAGAGCAGCCGCTCCGCCGCGGAATGCTCGGATGTCTGCGGAGACGGACCAGCCGTCCGACTCCGATACGATTATTCTCGAGCCTTCAACCGATGTCAAGGAAGCGCTCGGAACGGATCGCTCCACCATCCGCGCCTTCGCCGGCCACCAGCGGGCTTTCCTCAAAGTGCAGGACGGATGCGACGCGAACTGCACCTACTGCATCATCCCCCGCCTGCGGCCGGGCCTTCGCTGGAAGCCGATTCCCATCGCCGTGCAGGAGGCCCGCGACCTTGTGCGGGCGGGGCATAAGGAGATCGTCGTTACCGGCATCTACCTCGGCGCCTACGGCCGCCCGACCGCCCGCCGCCGACTGAATGACCCCGCGGCCAACCCCCTGGCCGACCTGGTCGAGGCCCTGGCCGGCGTGGAAGGCCTGGTCCGCCTCCGCCTGTCCAGCCTCGAACCGGGGGATGTGGACGACCGACTGCTGGCCGTTCTGAGGCAAAACCCCTGCTGCGTGCCCCACCTCCACCTGCCTCTGCAATCCGGCAGCGATGCCATCCTCCGCCGCATGAACCGGCAATACTCCGCCGGGCAGTTCCAGGCGATGATCGATCGGGTCCGGGATGCCCTGGACCGCCCGGCCATCAGCACCGACGTCGTGGTGGGCTTCCCCGGCGAGTCGGATGCGGATTTCGAGGAAACGCTGGCCGTCGCCCGCCGGAGCGGCTTCTGCAAGGTCCACGCCTTCCCGTTCAGCCCGCGCCCGGGCACGGCGGCCGCGAAATGGAGTCGAGACTTCATCCCGGCGGAGGTCGTGCGCCGCCGCATGGCCCGCGTCGCCGCACTGGAACAGGAAACGGCCCTCGCGTTCCGGCGGCACTTCATCGGCCGCACGGAACGCGTGATCGTCGAGGCCGGCGACGACGAAGACTCGCCGAAAGCCGCTCCCGACGGTTCCGCGTGGCGCCAGGGGCGCACGGACCGCTACTTCCCTGTCTGGTTCGAAGCCGCTCAGGCCGCACCGGGCGACGTAGTGGCGGTCCGCATCGAGGACGTATCCGGCGGCCGGGTCTGGGGCACAGTTACAAAATCCCTGGCATAGAGTAATAGTCTCCCCGTATTGGGCATGATAAGGTGTCGGGCGTGTGCGGGACGCTCCGCGCCCGCACGCGGAGGGACATGCCATGTCGACTTTCACCTGCCCCGGCTGCAACGCCCGCTTCCGTCTGCCCCCCGGCGCCGAAGGCCGGAAGGTCCGTTGCACGAAGTGCGGCCACGTCTCCCAGGTGCCCGCCCGGGAGGAGCACGCGGGCCCCATCTCCTTGGCCGGCGAACCGGATGACTTTCTTGCCGAGGCGGCCGCTGCCGCAGCCCGATCCCGCGAGCCGGCCCCCGGCAGCCAGAGCGTGGTCCACGATCCCGCCGCCTCGGACCCGCGCGTGCTGGAGGAGGCGGAGGAAATGGTGCGGGCTGGCCGGGTGTCCGACCGCCGCGCCCCCGGGCGCGGGTTCTGGGCCGACGTCGGCTGGAATTTCCTCTTCGTCACGACGCCTGGCAACGCGATCACGTTCCTGATCCTCTGGGCGATGCTCGGCGCGAGAGAAATCGTTATTTTCGCCCCATGCGTGGGGCTGCTGGCGTACATCATCCTGACGGGCTACGTCTGGAGTTTCCTGCTCAACTGCGTGAGCGAGGCTGCGTCCGGGGAGGATGACCTGCCCGCGTTGCGTTTCACCGAGGGCGTCTGGGAAGACATCATTCTCCCCATTCTCAAGTTCTCCGGCGTTTCGTTGTTGCTGGCCGTTCCGCCGATGACCTACCTGTTTTTCGCTCTTCGGCTGCAGTCGCAGGGTCTGGCCAATGCGCTGCCGACGATTTTCAGTCCGATTTCCTCCGTGGGCGGTTCTGGCGTGGCCGTTGTGGTGCCGTTCTTTCTGCTCTGTGCGGCCAGCCTGCTTTTGTGGCCGATCGCGATACTGGTCGTGGCCATCGGTGGGATGACGGACCTCTTTCGACTCGACCTGATCGTGCGTACCGTGATCCGGACGTTCGTCCCGTACCTGACCATCTTCCTGCTTGTGGCCGCGGCGTTTGGCATGAAGGTGGGCATCGCTCTGCTGATGGACCGCGCTTCGGGTGCCGGCTCCATCCAGGTGGACTCGCTGGTGGTAGGGATTCTTGCATTGGGCGTGCAGATTTACTTCGACATCGTCACCATGCGCATCATCGGGCTGTACTACCGGCACTTCAAAGACCGCTTCGCCTGGTCGTGGGAGTAGGGCATAAGGTCCCCCAGTCTTCGGCGTTCCCGGGGAGGAGGGTGATCGGCCGCAACAAACCGGGAGCAAGAGACACGCCGCGCCGAGCCGATCCGCACGTGAATACAGCCCGGCCTTTTCAAGGCCGGCAGGCGCGCCGCCTTCGACAAACCAAGTCCCGCAGGGACGGTTGAAACCGCCCCATGTGAAACGGGCGATGGACTATTGTGTGCGGAACCGACAATCCGTCCGAGACTCAGTCGCCCCGACGGGGCTCAGAATATCGCGTGTCGCGCCAGACCCCGGCGATGAATCGCCGGGCTTCACTCAGAGCGATGCACAACGTTCGACATCGCACATAGATCGGCCCAGCGCGCCCATGCGGAAACGGATTTCCTCTCAAGGAGGACCGAGAGACGTATATTGGAGCAGTGCATCTTCCAGATCCGGCGGGTCCTACCAGCCCTGGACAGCGCACGCGGCCCGGCGTGGTGCCGGGCCGCATGGGTTCGCCGTCGGAGGTTTCCTTTCACCAACCCCGCGTCATTGGCTCTCGGAATACATCGCCAATTGCACGCGCCGCACTTCCTTCAACAAAGCCAGCTCTTCCAGCTTCTTCACATCGATGCTGCCGATGACCATGTTGGCGCTCTGCGGCTTCAACAACACCACAAGGCCCAGGTCGGCCAGCTTCTTCAGGGTCGCCTCCGACGCATCGGCCAGGTACACCGTCACCTCGAT
>CAZPHH010000039.1:26399-36814 GCA_964586145.1 uncultured Phycisphaeraceae bacterium
CCGGCCCGGCCGCCCTCGGCGCCAAACACGCCCTCGTGGCTGACGCCCTCCGGCATCTCCACCGGCACGGTCACCTTCACCGACTCGCCGCCGCGGGTGATGGTCATCTCCTCCACCGCCACGAAGCTCGTGAACTGCGTGAGCAGCCGGTACGCCAGACCCAGGTCCACGATCGCCTGCTTGATCTCGGGGTCCGGCTGACCCCGCTGAATGCCGGCCAGGTTCTGATTCATCAGGTGCTCCACCTTCTCCCGCGCCCAGAGCGTCGCGATGACCTCCGACCGTTTGGACTCGCCCGGCAGGTCCACCGAAATCTGCCGCTCGAAGTCCTCCGTGCCCCGCTGACCGCGCAGCGTGATCACGCCGGACGCCGCGGCCGTGTACCGCCCCTTCACCACCACCGGCTTGGCGCTGAACAGGTCCGGAATCCGAGCCGGCAGCACCTCCTCCACCGGCAGCCCGCCCCAGTCGATCTCGATGTCCGTCAGCACCGGCGTACTCACCCGCTCGTAGAACTTCTTCGCCGCCGATTCCGCCTGCGTGTGGTCCAGCACGTACTCCACGTCCCCGCGGCCGGCGGCCGCCATCCCGTCCAGCAGATAGCGGTTCACGCTCCGCCCGATGCCGAACGAGAACACCCGGGCCGTGTCGGCGTTCCGCTGCACCGCCTCGATGATCGCCATGTCGTTGCCCACGTAGCCGTCCGTCATGAAGCACACGATGCGAACCCGCTGCGGGTCGTGCTGGTCCGCCAGGCAGGCCTCGATGGCCTTCATCATCTCCGTGCCGCCGCTGCCCTGGAGAGTGGCCAGGTACTCCCGCGCCGTGGCCCGGTTCTCCGGCGTGTTGGGCACCGGGCCCGGGAAGCAGGACCCCACGCCGCCCTCGAACGTCATCAGGTTGAACGTGTCATTGGGGTTGAGGTTCTCGATGCACAGGGCCATCGTTTTCTTGGCCGTCTCGATGGGGAACCCGCTCATCGATCCGCTCTTGTCGATGACGAAGATCATCTCCTTCGGCACGATCCACTCCGGCGGGACCTGCTGCGGCGGTTGGAGAATCAGCGTGAAGAAGCCGCCGCGGGCGTCGAAGTAGGGCAGCAGCGTGTCGCCGATGTCCTTGGTGGTCGTGGTGTACTTCAGCACGAAATCCTTGTTCGGAATGGCGTTCTTGTCCTGCAGCTTGACGATCGCCTGGGATTTGGCCGCGTCCGGGTACTCCACGTCCACCGCGTGCTGGAGCGATCGCACGTCCTGCAGCGGGAAGCCGGCGAGAATGTCCACGGAAATCGAGATGTCGTGCCCGGCCCGCATCCCCGGCGGCACCACCGGCGGGCTGATTCGGCTTGCGTCCGGCACCTGGTCCGTGTCGATCGCCCAACCTGTGCCCTGCGGAATCGGAGCGGCCGGGTCGTACGCGAAGTACCGATCGCCGATCCGGCCGAGTTGCCCGTCCAGGTAGAAGCTCCCGTCCTCCGTCGTGCCGTCGGCGTACGTGATGGTGAACGAGTGCCACGGCGCGTACTGCCACTTCTCCGGCTTCTGCACCAGCGCGGCGTGCAGCAGGCAGGCCCGGGCCTGTTCTTCGCTCATCGCGGCGCGCTGGCCGGTGTCCGCGGCCGCGTCCTGCAGCACGAATTCCACCACCTGCCGCGACTGGAGCACGTCACCGCGCAGCGGTTGCAGCCCTGCCGGCAGCATCACCGGCGGCGCCGTTGACGCGCCCGGCATGTAGCGCGGGCCGACGACCATCGGGAAGTCAAAGGTGTACGTGCCGTCCTCCCAGTCCAGCGTCTCCACGTACGCGATGCGAATCTCCACGCGGGCGCCCGGCTCGATGTTCGCCACGGACTGGGTGAAGATGTTCGGCCGGTCCTGCTCCAGCAGGCTGGCGACGTGCCCGGCCGCTTTCGCATTCTCGTAGATCTGGCGGGCCTCCTCGCGCGGCTTGATGACGCCGCGAATGACGCGCTCGCCGACGATCATCGTCATGTCATCCACGGCCGCGTTCTGCGACAGCGGAAAAACGTAAACCCCTTCGATTTTGTAGTCGAAGGGGTTGTGGAACTTCTGCGTGACCTCCACCCGGGCCACGAACCCGGTGATCCGCACGTCCACGTCCGTATGTTCCAGCGGGCACGGACCCAGGGCCTGGCCCTCCGGCCCCGTCGCCTGGAGCATGCCTTCGGTGATCTTCTCCTGCCCCCAGGCCGGCCCCGCCAGCCCGAATCCACCCACCACCAGCCCGCCGACAATCGCCATAATTGCTTTTGATTTCATGACTTAAACTCCTACCCGGAAGACCCTGCCGCCCCCCTTTGTGTGGGGCCGGCTTCTTGTATGGGACCATACTTCTCGTATGGATCCACCTTCTTCTGTGGGATCCCCATCTTCTGTGGGACCGGCTTCTTTTGTGGGACCGGCTTTCCAGCCGGTCTGGGCCTCCTGCCTATCTTTGGTCCGCACGGCGGACCCTACTTGTGGGACTTGGTCCGCACGGCGGACCCTACTTGTGGGACCGGCCACCGCCTGTGGGACCGGCTTTCCAGCCGGTCTCGGGGCCCCCTGCACCGCATTAGACCCGCCCAGCCGGGATAGGTTCCCGATTCTCGGGCAGGCGGCCCGGGAACCGATCGGCCCCGGGCAGCCGCCGGCCAATCGCCGCGCATGTTCAGCCTGCGTTGCCCGGGCCGGTTGCCATGGAAGAACCCGCGTCATCCCAACCCGCCGAACCACGCTGCATGGTGCCGCTGCTGCCGTACCAGCGTGACGACGTATTCTCCTCCGCGCGGTTCCGCTGGAGCTGCTGGTCGCGCCAGACCGGTAAATCGTTCACGAAATCGCTGCGTCGCATTCTCCGCGGCCTGGAGCGCCGGCGCAACCAGGTCTTCCTGTCCGCCAGCGAGCGCCAGAGCCTGGAGCTGATGGCCAAGGCCCGCATGCACTGCCAGGCACTTCAGATCGTCTATGACTACTACCTTGGCGCGAACAAAACCAAGGTGACCTACAAACGGTGCGAGATCATCCTGCCGCACCAGGTTCGCATCATCGCCCTGCCCGCCAATCCGCGCACGGTCCGCGGCTTCACCGGCGACGTGCTGCTCGACGAGTTCGCCATGCACGAGAACGACCGCGACATCTGGGCGGCCGTCTTCCCGACCGTGCTGCGCGGCGACGGCGAGCTGGACGTGGCCTCCACGCCTCGCGGCCTGTCCAACGTGTTCGCCGAGCTGCGTGACAACGAGCAGTTCAGCCACTCCACGGTGACGCTGCCGGACGCCATCGCCCAGGGCCTGAACGTGGATCTGGAGGCCATCCGCCGCTCGATGGGCGATGAGGAGCTGTTCCGCCAGGAGTTTCTGTGCGAGTTTCTCGACGAGGCCACCGCCTTTCTGACGTACGGGCAGATCGCCGCCTGCGAAGACGTCCGGCTGACCAAGGACCGCGACCTCGCCGAGCTGCGTTCGCTTCGCGCGGACCTCTACGCCGGGGTGGACATCGGGCGCAAGCGCGACCTGACCGTGCTGTGGGTGCTTTCCCCGGACGGCGAGGACCTGGTGACCCAGGCCGTCTATGAACTGGCTGCGGCCCCGTTCCGCGAGCAGTTCGCGACGCTTTCCGAGGTGTTGTCGCTACGTGCGTTGCGTCGCTGCTGCATTGACGCGGGCGGACTGGGGATGCAACTGGCCGAGCAGGCGGTGGAGGCGTTCGGGGCGCATCGGGTGGAGCCCGTGAGCTTCACCGCGGCGGTCAAGTCCGAACTGGCCGGTCGGCTGCGGATTCTGGTCGAGGCCGGCCGCATCCGCATCCCGGCGGACGAGGCCATTCGCAACGACTGGCACAGCCTGCGCCGCAGCGTCACCGCCGCGGGGCACCTTCGCCTGGACGCCGGCCACGCGGGCGGCAGCCACGCCGACCGCTTCTGGGCCGCCGCCCTGGCCGTCCACGCCGCCGACTCCGCCCCCGGCCGGGCGGAGATTCTCACCGCCCCCGCCCTGACGTTCGCGCGGAAGGGAACGTGGTAAGGGCTGTCGGTCTGCCGCGTTCCCACATGAGAGCGGGGGTCGCGAAGCGGCTCACCGCCCCGCGACCCCCGCCGGGTCCGTCCACTGCGGGCCTCGAACGGCTACGGCTTGAACCCGTAGATGAGGTACGCCTCACCGGCGTTCACCGTGCCCTTGCCCGTGTCCGGGTCAATCCGCGGATCGGCCAGGATCGAGCCGATCAGGATGTCCCCGTATCCGTCGCCGTCAATGTCTCCGGCGCCGGCCAGGCCGAACGAACGTCCGTTGTCCCAGTGGCCCGGGTCGATCTCCTTGGCGGCGTTGCCCTGGTCCGGATCGGACGCCCGTCCGCCGCCGATCTGATCGTTGTTGCGGCGTCCGGCGATGATGAAGCCGGGCAGCAGCTCCGAGCCGATCTTGTCGATGGAGATTTCCATCGGCTTGGTCGGATCGGTCTGCCACTTGGCCGCCTCCAGCATCTTGCCCTCCACACTGCGGCTCAGGATCACGTACACCAGGCCGGCCCGGGTCAGCTTGTCGTACGGATCGTCGTTCACGCCCGTCGTGGCGTTGTAGCTGTTGTTCGGCACGCCTTTGGGCCCGTCGATGTCGTCGCGCACCCCGAACGGCGGTTCGCGGTCCACGCCCTCGGTATCCAGCACGTCCACCGTATCGAACGGGTTGGAGTCAAACCGCGGCGTCGCGCCTGGCGCGGCGATCAGCAGGTCGTTGTACCCGTCGCCGTCGATATCGCCGGCATTGACCATGTTGAACCCGAACAGGTCTCCCGCCCGGCTCCCGACGATCCGGGCCACCTTCCGCTGGGTCAGCCAATCCTCGATCCTGGCGCCCGATTCCGGCGAGACCAGCGGTTGCTGCTGCGTGCCGGGGAAGAGGATCCAGACCTCGCCACGGTCGTTGTCGTAATACGGGCTGGACGCGAGCAACGCGGGCCGCCGCGACTCACCGGCCCTCAGCGGGACCCCGTTGGTCCCGAAGTCCATGCCGCCCACGATCATTTCGCCAAACTGCGAGCCGGCGTTCTGACGTCCCTTCAGGAAGATACCGGCCAGCCGCTGTGGATGGGTCGGGGCCAACGCCAGCTTGTCCAGGATGTAATCGGACTCCAGCGAGGAGGCACGGCGGTACACGACGTACAGGGCGCCGTCCTGCTTCCCGTTGCCGTACGGATCGGCCTCCGGCGCCGCGAGGGCGATGTCGTCGCGGCTGTCGTTGTTGAAGTCCAGGATGCCGAGCACGTTTCGCACCTGGTCATTCGCCCGGCCGGCGATACGGACCGCGCGCTTCAATGTGTCGAAGCCCGTGCGGGTGAAAGTCATATCCGTGCGCGCGATGCTCGACCGGGGAATCCGTGCGTTGCCGCCCGTGCCCGTGCGGCTTGGCGGCGTGCCGGAGATCGGGCACCAACACGTGTGGCTGTCGGCGTCCGCCATGTACATGTGCGGCTTCGGCGGCATCTGGCTCGCTCCGCCCCCCGGCACGCCATCCTCCAGAGGCATCGTCCAGAGGTCCTTCAGGTCCATGACGTACGCCAGACCTGCCAGTGAATTCGCCTCGGCGCTGGTCGGGTCCAGGAGGTCCTGCACGTCCGGGTAGCTGCCCGACAGGTCTGCCTGCTCGCGATCCACGACGTCGCGCTTCGGGGCGCTGATCACCATGTAGTTGCCGCTCTGCGCGACCGACACGCCGAACTCGCTCTCCTCCGGGTGTTCGTCGTCCTTGTCGCGGCCGATGATCCGAGCCCCGTACGGCGGCAGGGGCTTGTTCCAGACCACGCCCTCGTCCCCGTTCTCCGCACCGGCGGTACGGTCCACGTGCATCCCCGACAACAGGCTCCCGGGACCGAGGCCCCGTGCGAAGTCGCCGACGAACGGGATGCCCAGCCGGATGATGTCCACGAAGTCGTCCACGACGCATTCCTCATCCTCTCCGACCAGCCAGGTGTATATCTTCATGCAGGAGGAAAACCCCGTCAGCGACACGGAGCTGAAGGCGCTCTCGCTGAGTACATCGCCAAACAGGTCAAACTGGGCACACACGTACGGGTCTCCGCACTGCGCGTGCGTGTCCCAGCTGTCGCCCAGGACGGTGCACACATCCGCGGGCGGCCATTCCAGGGTGTTGTTCACGCAGTCGTACACGCCCGCCAGGTCGGCCGTCGGAACGCACGTGGGGCAGGTGAAGGTGTTGGTATCACACGGGAAGCGACCCATGTTCCCCTGGTCGCGCTTCCACCACTTGATGAAATTGACCGCGAGGGTGGGGGAGAACCCGAAATACGGCTCGATCAGCGAGTCCCATTCGTCGTCCGCCTCCGCAGGCCCCCACGGAATGATCGGCGCGCAGCCCACGCGCAGGTTGCGGATGTCCTCTTCGTCGGGGTAACACCCGGCCTCGTCCGCATTGCTGGCCCACAAGTCAGCCGTCCAGAGCGATTCGCCGCTGCACAGCGATCCATCGTCGGGCTCCGGACCCACCCGCATTGATACGAAGTCCTGGCCCACCTCCTCCAACGCGACGCGGACCCCCAGGATGTCCGTCGACTTGAGTTGTCCCCCGGACGACACCGTCCCGCTTCGCACGTACGGGTCGGTGCTGGCCACGATCACCACGCCGCCCAGCTTGAAATGCTCGCGGTTGACCAGGTCCGACTCCCGCGATGCAAACCCCGGCAGCGGCCCGTTTGCCACGCGCGGGAACTGGAAGACCAACTCGCTGACCTCGTCCGGGTCCACGGTCACCCGGTTCTCCACGTTTGATAGGCGCGTCACGCCGTAGATGCCCAGGGTGTCCGTGCCCGGCGTGGCCACGCCCGAGAACACCATGCCCGGCAGCACCGTGCTGCCCGTCCGGTTCACGTTGAATGTTCCGGCAAACCGGGTGGCGCTCCCGCGGATCAGATACGCCTCGCCGACTCCGATGCCCGTCGGGTTCACGAAGTCCGGCTTCCCGAACCGGGCAATCATCAGCATGTCGTCGATCCCGTCGACGTTGAAGTCTTCCCCGAAGTACTGGCCCGGAGTCTCCCGGTCCGCGACACTCAGGAAGCCCGAGCCCAGGTTGTCCTCAAAGTTGTGCCCCTCGAACACCGCGCCGTAGAACTTGCCGGCGGGCGGCGCGTCCGGCGGAATCGGCAAGTCGGTCGCCGTCGCCTCGCCGCCCAGCGGGCTGGCCAGGTCGCCCAGCCAGAACACCGTCGGCCGCGTCGTCACCTTCACGTAGGCCGGCGCCTGGCCCGTCAGCACGGTCCCGTCGTTCAGCACGATCCGCACGAACACCGCCAGAATGCCCGACTGCGTCGGCGTGAACGTCGCCGTCTTCACCGACAGGGCCGCCGGCGCCAGAATCTGGTACTCCGTCGCCTCCAGCGCGCCGGTCTTGTCCTTCATCCGACGGTAGTACGCGTCCACCTTCCCCGCCGCCGCCGGCAGGTTCGTAGTCCACGCCACCGCCACTTCCGTGTTCGGCCGGCGGTTGATCGCCACGCTCGGCTCCGTCACCGTCACCTTCGGCGAAACCTCCTTGACGATCTTCCCCTCGGCGTAGCCGGCCACCGGCTCGTTCACGCCGTCGTACACCAGCGCGCCCAGGAAGTACTCGCCCTCTCCCAGGCTGCTGGTGCTCAGCGTGGCCATCGTCTCGTCCACCGGCCGGTTGGCCAGCAGAATGGCTTCGTCGCCGTCGTACACGTCGTCGTCATCGACGAAGAAATCGACTCGCTGGTCCGTCGGCTCGCCTTCGAAGACCTGCGCCCGGTACTGCACCGTCACCGTCTCCACGCCGAAGCCGACCGTCACGTCGTCCGACGGCTCGATGATCTCGATCCGCGGTGGCCGGGGCACCGGCGGCGCCGAAAGAACGGTGACAATGTACGGGTCGTTGTAGACCGTCAGAATCCGGTCCGTCAGCCCCGCGGCGACCGCGCTGCCCACCGATTGCCCCGTGTCCGTCACCGAGATGCCCAGCCGATACCGACCCGGCGGCACGCCCAGCGCGCTCCAGAACTGCGAAATCACGTTCCGCGTGCCCTCGTCGATCACCACGCCCAGTTCGTCGGCGGGCACGGTGTCGTCCGCATCTTCCGATATGTAGAACAGCCTCCAGTTCACCGGGTTCTGGGCGTCACCCACGTTCACCCGGATCTCCAGAGACTGGTCGCCGAACAGACTGCGATTGCTCGACGGCGACACGAACGCCGGCGCCGGGATGCCCGACACCGTGATCGTGTACTCGCTCCGCACCCGGTACTCCTGGCCGCTCACGGCGTACCGCAGCCCCACGAAGTACGGGCCCGAGTCCACCTCCTCCACCGGGAACAGGAACGACCGGGTCTCGCCGATCGCGGCCGGCGCCGAAAGCCCCGTCGCAATCACGACCTCGTCGCCCGTCTCCACGCCGCCCTGTGCCCCCGTAGCAGACGCCTGAATGCGGAACGCCCGGATGTTCGTGGCCGACGAGGGCGTCGTGTAGAACACCGTCACGTCCTGGGACACCACGATGTCCCTTTGCAGCAGAATGGCCCCCGGCAGCGGATCGCCCGCCCCGCCACTGCCCGTCCCGGCGCCGCCCGGAGTCCGGCTGCCGCAACTGATCAGCAACGCCGAAAGCCCCACGGCCGTCGCGCAAACCGCCCCCATCGCAAGGGCCTTGCGATTCCGATTCCACACTCGTGACTGGGTCATCTTGAGATACTCCGGACCGTTCAGGCAGGTCGTTTCACTTCCGGGTCCACGCCGTCGCTCGCGATTCCGGCGGGTCCGGGCATGGGAGGCGCCCGAACCGACGGCAACCTGCACCGACAGCGCGGCTTACGTTTTCCTTATACGGGTACACCAAAAGTCCGTCAATTGCCCGGACGGGCGCCGGCACGCGGCCCTCGCCCGACGGCAATGTCACCCTAACTGTCCGCCAACACAGGGTTCACGAGCGATCCGATCCCCGCAATTCGCACCTCCACCTCGTCTCCCGCCCGCAGGAACACCGGGGGCTTCCGCGCCATCCCGACGCCCGGCGGCGTCCCCGTGCAGATCACCGTCCCGGGCAGCAGTGTGAACTGATGAGACAGGTAGCTCACCAGTTCGGCCGCGGAAAAGATCATGTCCGCGGTGTTTCCGGATTGCATCGTCTCGCCGTTCCGGACGCAGATAATATCGGCATTTGCCGGATCAAACTCGTGGGGCGAAACGAGGCACGGGCCCAGCGGGCAGAAGGTGTTGAAACTCTTCGCCCGGGCCCACTGCCCGTCCAGCCGCTTCTGGCAATCCCGGGCCGATACGTCGTTGGCACACGTGTAGCCCAGGATGTAGTCGTTCACCGCCGATTCCGCGACCCGCCGGGCCGTCCGGCCGATCACGACCGCCAATTCCGCCTCGAAATCCACCTCGTCCGGGGCGGACCGCGGCAGCACGATGGCGTCTCCCGGTCCGATAACGGCGGTGGACGCCTTGATGAACACCAGCGGGTGGTCCGGGGCCGCTACACCCGTCTCCGCCGCGTGTTGACGGTAGTTCAGCCCGATCGCGAACACGTTGGGCGGCGGATCCACCAGAAGGGGAGGCAGCAGGCGGGTGAGCGGCTCGGGCTTGCCGGCGGGGGGGGTGGCCGGGAGGCCGCCGCCAGGGCCCGGAATGCCGTTCGGCAGCGGGTGGGCGGTTCCGTCGTCTGCGGCCAGGCCCCATTGCGCCTCGCCGTGCCGATCCACAAAACGGACGTATCGGTTCACTCGCGGCGCCCCTGTCTGTAAGTTCCATCCACTAGGGGTACGCCCCAGGGTCCGGCAGGAGCCGAGAAAAACCGCCCGAGGCGACGGGAATCGAGCCGTAACCGGTTATCCAGGCATGGCGTTGCGCGAATTCCGGCCTGCGTCAGGAAAACCGGACGACTCTTGATTGCTACCGGATCGCCCATTAGAATAAGCATTCGGATGGGTGTCAACTTGCGTTGCCCGGGATCGGGTTTGCGGATGGCGTGTGCCGCCGGGCGCAGGGTTGGCCAATTCGTGGATGGGCGGGCATTCGCCTGCGGTTGAGCGTACAGGAAGGAAGCAGCGTTGGGACTGGTGAGGCGGGACGAAGCAGCCGTTCAGCGCGCACTGACTTCCTTTGACGGATATATCGAGGCGGAGGACCTTCTGCGGGGCTGTGCATGCTTCCGCAGGGTTGGCGTGTGGTTGCCTGAGTGTGTGGAGCACGCCCGGCAACGCGTCAGTTGAAACAGGAGGAACGGACCGTGAGAAGAGTAAACAACTGTTGTTGGTGGATGGTGGCGGCCATCGCGGTGGTCGGCTTCGTGCTGGCGCCGCTGTCGGCCCAGGCGGACTTGCCGGACACGGTGACGCACAACGGCAAGGTCTACAAGGTGGTCAAGCCCAGCGGCATGACGAAGGTGGACA
>CAZPHH010000039.1:36914-41159 GCA_964586145.1 uncultured Phycisphaeraceae bacterium
CACAACGGCAAGGTCTACAAGGTGGTCAAGCCCAGCGGCATGACGAAGGTGGACATCGAGGCGATGCGAACCGATCCCGAGCAGACGGGCGGCGCCGCCGCGCAAACCCCTGTGATGCGATCGGGAGCCCCCATGCCCGTCGAGGAACAGGCCCAGACCGACGGCCTGCGCGACTCGACGGCCACCTACGTGTTCTACCGCCAGAACCAGAGCCTGTATTACGCGTCGGACGCGTGGAACTGGGGCAACTGGTACGACCTCGTGCTTCCTCCCAGCGGTGCCGCGGTCGTCACCGAGATCGGCTTCGGCGGTCTGGTGAACGCCTCTACCACGCAGACGTTCACGGACGCGGCTGTGCTGGTGGAAATCTACGACACGTACAACGACACCGTCAGCCCGATCCACTCGAACTACCTCGGCGGGGCCGTTCTCTACTACGGCACGCTGAATCCCAGCAGTCAGACCGGTGACCTGAACTACCTCGCGGCGGACGCCGGCCTGCCGTATTATTTCCAGGTCTCCAACGACGGCGATAACCGGGTGTTCGTGAGCTTCTACACCGGCACCATCGTCGGCGGCTCCGGCGGCGTGGGCGGCACGTTCGTGCCCACCAGCGCCAACGGCGGCATCGTGATGACGTTCGGCTTCGGCGCGGGACACGCCCCGACCGTGGGCGCCACCAACCAATCGTTCCGGGTGGATACGTCGGGCAACGACCGCATCTACGGGAATGACGGGCCGTACTGGTACGGCCAGCCGTCGTATCTCCAGTTCGAGTTGCTGGGCGAGTCGCTGACCGACTGCAACAACGACCGCTTCGTCGACGTGAAGCAGGTGGAATGCGGCAACAGCCTGGGATTCCCGGCCTGCACGTCCGGCACCTGTGCCTACTTCAAGACCGGCGGCCAGTTCCAGGATCCGTTCGGCATCGGCTGGGTCGTGGACGCGTCCTGCGACGTTGATCCGACCAATGGAATTCCGGACGAATGCGACCAGGCCGACTGCAACGAGAACGGCATTGCCGACGGCACTGACATTCTCATGGGCACCAGCCAGGACTGCAACAACAACGCGGTTCCGGACGAGTGCGAGATTGACGAGAACAGCACCGCCCCCGGCGGCCCGTTCTTCTGCACGGAGAACTGCAGCCCGGACTGCAACAACGACGGCATTCCGGACGTGTGCCAGCTCACCCGGCCGGGCGTGTGCGACATCGGAGAAGGCATCTGCGACGACGGTGTGACGGAATGCACGGGAGACGAGGACTGCCCGGCCATCAGCACCGACTGTGACGGCAACTTCGTGCCGGACGAATGCCAGATCGCCGACGGGTCCGCGACCGACTGCGACAACAACGGCGTGCTCGATTTCTGCGAGTACAACGCCATTGACTGCAACGGCAACGGGATCATCGACTTCTGCGACATCCTGAGCGGCGCGGCGTCCGACGGCAACGAGAACGGCATTCCGGACGTGTGCGATTACTTCAGCTTCTGCTGGATCATCTGGGATGACTTCTCCGAGGACGAGGGCTACGCACTGGGTACGGTGATCGGCCAGCCGGCGGACGAACTGGACCCGCTCATGCGGTGGGACAACACGGAGACCGGCGGCGGCGTGTTCAACATCGTCAACTGGGCCGACGCCTGCAACCTGGAAGGCTACGCCCTGCAGTTCGTGGGCAACTCGGCCAGCGATCGGGTCACCTCGCCCTACTTCGGCCTGCCGCAGGATATCGACGAGGAGTACAACTGGCAGGTGCTGACGTTCAGCTACATGGTCTCCAACGGCGCCACCAATGACGCGACCCAGGTTGTGGTCGAAGACAACTCCGGCAAACCGGTCACCTGGCTCGAGTTCGCCATCTACGACTTCGCGGACGAAGGCCAACCCGCCGACCCGCGGCCGACCATCGTCGTTTTCGACGCCGACGGCGCTTATATCGTGGACAACACCCAATTGCCGGAGAACCCGAAGGCGTTCACCTGGACCGCCGGCCAATGCGACGAAATGTCCATCTGGCTCTTCAACGACAACGCCGTGGACCCGCCGTACCTCGGGTTCAGCTTCTCCGACGAGCCGACCATCTGGGTCTTCGGCGCTTCGTCGGATGACGGCGAGCACATGGCCCGGTTCGAGAACACGCTGACGTGGTCGCCGACCTGGACCGGAGGCACCCCCGGCCAGACGCACGACTTCTACCTGGACAACGTCCAGCTCTGCGTGATCGGGCCGGACGCGCCGTTCAGCGACTGCAACGGCAACGGCATCGCGGATGAGATCGACATCGCCGAAGGCGCGGAGGACTGCAACAACAACGGCATCCTCGACGCCTGCGACATCCTGGAGGGCGCACTGGACTGCGATCTGAACGGCATCCTCGACGAGTGCGAGATCAATGACAACGGCGGCGTCGGCGGCATCGGCGGCACCCTGGATGGGAACGGCAACGGCATTCTCGACTTCTGCGAGCCGGCCGTTGTGTTCGCCTCCACCATCGGCTTCGAGGCGATCGAGGGGTTTGTGGTGAACGAGCCCATCGCAGGCCAGCTCGGCTGGTGGGGCGGCACGTTCGGCCCCACGCCGGCGGACATCAACGTGGTGTTCCAGGGCGGCAGCCAGCAGGTGAAGTTCGATCCAAACGCACCGGGCAGCCACGCCTCGGTGTTCGGTTCGCCGCTGTACGTCGGCGAGGAGCCGGACATCATGCAGTGGAACTTCCAGGTCACGTTCGGCCCGGGCACCAATTACGAAGGCGAGCCTCTGTGGGTGGACCTCTCCGACTTCTATGACGCGTTCTACGGTGGAGAGGCCCCCAGCCCGAACTTCGTCCTGGACCGCCCGACGACGGGGCTGGTGTTCGTCAGAACCGGCGACGTAGGAATGTACGAGTACCTGGTCTACACCTACAACGCGACGGGCGGGACCTTCAGTACCGGCCTGACCTGGGGCTTCAATCAGACCCTGAAGTTCAAGGTCAAGGTCGAGAACACCCGCAAGCACGTGGCGATTACCAAGGTCGGCGTCGGCTCGTACACGGTGGACTGGGCGGGCGGTTCGCCGCTGCAGAGCGGCCAGCGACACGTGCGGCACATTGCGTTCGTGTCGAATCCGCCGACCATCGAGAAGCTGATCGACAACGTGTACCGCAAGGACGGGCCGGACTGCGATCACGACGGCGTGATTGACAGTGAGGCCATCGCGTCGGGCCTGGTCGCCGACCTGAACGGAGACGGCATCCCCGACCGCTGCCAGGACTGCAACAACGACTGCACCTGGATCAGCGGCCAGCCGTCGCTGGGGCCGGTTAATACGGCCTGTCTCGACCCGCAGGAAATCGCACTGGGCGCGCCGGATACCAACAACAACGGCATCCCGGACGTGTGCGACATCGACACCGCGGGTGAGCTGCCCTACATCGGCTGGAATGAGTACATCCAGAACATCGCCGGAAACGACCTGACCTGCGAAGAGGTGTTCACCCTCGGGGGCTTCGACCCGGCCGAGGAGTGCTACGTCACCCGGTACGGTGGCGGCGGCTGGTCGGACTGTGACAACTTCGGCGCCGGGAACGGCGTGCTCGACTCCATCGACATCTGCGGCACCTCCGATGAGGAGTGCATCGCCAACACGCTCGACGACTGCAACGAGAACGGCTTCCCGGACGGCTGCGACATCGTGGCGGCCGGGCAGGTCAGCGGCGTGTACGTCCTCGACCGGGACGGTGACGGCAGGATCGACGATTGCGCGGACTGCAACGGCAACGGCATTGCAGACTACGACGACATCGACGGCGGCCTGTCCACGGATGTCATCATCAACGCGACCGGGCTGCCCGGCTCCGACGGCATCCCGGACGAGTGCTGCGTGAAGTACTGCGGTATCTCCGACCTCAACTGCGACCTGAACGCAGACCTGCTGGACTACGCGTTCATGCAGAACTGCCAGGGCGACGTCGCGGGCGGCGGACCGTTGTGCGGCTGTGCCGACATGAACGGCGACGGCGTGGTCGATGAGACCGACGTCGTGCTGCTGTCCTTCTTCCTCTACGGCCCGCTGTAAGCCGTACCGGAAGCACTGACGGCAGGGGGCCGCCAGTGAGTCAGTGACCCATTCCGACGGGGTCGTCGGGCAACCCGCCCGGCGACCCCGTCCCACTTGGGGGACCGGCCCCTTTTGTGGGACCGGCCCCTTTTGTGGGACCGGCTTTCCAGCCGGTCTCGGGAGGGTGTGGGCTGTAGGTCG
>CAZPHH010000039.1:41259-43496 GCA_964586145.1 uncultured Phycisphaeraceae bacterium
CCTTTTGTGGGACCGGCTTTCCAGCCGGTCTCGGGAGGGTGTGGGCTGTAGGTCGCCCCGGCGACTCGCTGTGGCGAGCTTTGGGCTGCAAGGATTGGTCCGCACGGCGGACCCTACTCCTGTTCTGCCGAACCGGCTTCTCTTTGTGAGACCGGCCGCGCTGTGGGACCGGCTGCGATTGCATCCCGTCCGCACCGGGAGTAGCCTGCTGGGCATGACTGGAAAGAGCATCTTGGCAGGAATCGGATGGGTGCTGCTGGCGGGCTGCGCGACCCCGCCGCGTGCCGCAACCTCAACGGAACGCGTCACCGACCTGGACCGCCGCTACGCCGCGATGGCGGCACAGTGTGAGCCGTACGGTGACGGCGGGCGCCTGGTGCTGCAGACGGCCTATCGCGTGCTCCGCGAAGGATACGCCGAGGGCCGCTGGCCGGCGGTCGGGCTGGAAGACCTCTTTGCCGAGGCCATCCAGGAAGGGGCGGGCCTGTTCAACGATCCGGATCGGCGGTGGGGCCGGACCACGGCCGTCGAGACCAAGGACATGCTCGGCCAGACCACGATCGGGCCGTGGCAGATCACCATCGACAACGTGCGGCACATCTATGGCCGGCCGTACGGGGTCACCCCGGACTGGCCCGAGGAAAAGGTGTATGCGTACTGCCGCGATCACCCGGACGTTCAGGCCCGCATGATCGCGGACTACGTTCAGGAGGCGTACACAAAGTACGGCCGGCGGGGACCGTACGGCATTCAGCGGTACTTCTGGCTGGAGGCGTACGTCCGCGGCTGGATCGGGCAGGGCCGGTGGGATGAGTCGGTCCTGCCCACGCCGCCGGATGGCGACTGGACCAAGCTGACGCCGGCGATGAAGGCGGACACGGGCTTCTACGCGAAGCAGATCCTGCTCGGCTGGCGAGGCAATTCCCGCGGGCTGCTGTACTGGCTGTGGGTCACCGGCGATGAAGACGCCATCCGGGCGGCGCTGCGCACGTGGCGCGACCAGCGGCGGATGGCATGGGACGAGACGGCGGGCGATGCCGTGCTCACGGAACACCCCGGCGGGTTCGCCGTTCACCCGGAAGACCTGCGGCACATGGAGCCGTTCCCGGAATGTCACGCGGTGGTGGACCGGCTGGTCCGCGAAGTGCTGGCCGAAAGAGGGCGGTGACACATGAGTGACATCCACATTCGTGCGATGGAAAGCGGCGACCTGGCCGGCGTGCTGCGAGTCTGGAACCGGACCATGAAGCGCGATCCGATCGATGCGATGCGGTTCGCCCGCTTCATTCTGGCCGATCCGGACTACCGGCCGGGGCCGGATTCGGGGTTCTTCGTGGCGTTGCGCGGCGCAGAGCCGGTGGGCTTCTGCCGTGCGGTGGTGCGGCGGTGGCCGGACGATCGGCCGGGCGCAGAACGGAATGAAGGCTGGATTCCGGTCCTGGCCGTCGACCCGGGCTGTCGTCGGGCCGGGGTGGGCGCGGCCCTGCTGGACACGGCGTTGGACCACTTTCGGCAGCACCGGCGGAAACGGATCTGGGTGTGTGGAACGCCGTTGTCCGCGCCGGGCGCCCTGACGCCGGGCATCGATGACGATGCGTACCCGGGCGTTCGCGAGTTGTTCGCGCGGTTCGGGTTTGTGCTGGACCGGACGGTCTACGCGATGGCCCGGGACGTTATCGACTTTGACGCGGAAACGGCGCGAGCCGTGGCGTGGGCCGGCGGCCCCGCCGTGGACATCGAGCCGGTGACGCCGGAGTGCGTTCAGGATCTGCGGGCGTACCTGGCGGCGGCCTGGCCGGGCGGGTGGAACGAGGCGGCCCGGGAGAAGCTCCAGCGCGGCGAGCTGCACGAGATGCTGATTGCCCGCCGGCAGAGTGTCGTCGTCGGGTACTGTCAGTGGGCATGCGAGCACTTCGGTCCGTTCGGCGTGACGGAGGCGGATCGGAATCAGCAGATTGGGGCGAAGCTGTTCGTGGAGGCGCTGCGTCGCATCCGCGAGGCGGACGGCCGGTATGTTTCCATGGACTGGGCGGACGATCATTCGCGCCGGTTCTTCGAGCGATTCGGGCTTTCGGTCATTCGCCGGTTTTCCGTGATGCGCAAGGACATGCCGGGCGGGTGATGACGGCAGCCCGAGACTGCCGGGGCTCGGCAGGGGACTCGATCCTGGAAGGCAGGAAGGAAGACCGGCTGGAAAGCCGGTCCCACAAAAGAAGCCGGTCCCACAAAAGAAGCCG
>CAZPHH010000040.1:0-41607 GCA_964586145.1 uncultured Phycisphaeraceae bacterium
CGCCCGTGTCGCTCCAGCCGTGCTCGTCGTCGCCGATCAGGTGCCGGTTGGGATCGGCCGACAGCGTGGTTTTGCCCGTGCCGCTGAGGCCGAAAAACAATGCCACGTCGCCGTCGCGGCCCACGTTGGCGGAGCAGTGCATGGACAGCACGCCGTCATTGGGTAGCAGGAAGTTCAGCACGGTGAAGATCGTCTTCTTGATCTCGCCGCCGTAGGCGGACCCGCCGATCAGGGCCATGCGCTCCGCGAAGTTGATGACGATGGTGGTTTCGCTGCGCCCGCTGTCGACGCGGGGATCGCAGATGAAGCTGGGGCAGGCAATGAGCGTGAACTCCGGCACGTGCTGCCGCAGCTCGTCGCGATTGTTCGTGGTCAGGAACATGTTCCGGGCAAACAGGCTCTGCCAGGCAGTGTCGGTGATGATCCGCACGGGCAGGCGATGCTCGGGGGCCGCACCCGCGTAGCAGTCCTGCACGAAGAGTTCCTCCCCCTGCAGAAACGCCTGCAGCCGGGCCAGCAGCGTGGTGAACTTGTCCGGAGTGAACGGCCGGTTGTACTGGCCCCACCAGATCTTGTCGGCCGTCGTGTCCTCCTGAACGATGAACTTGTCCGCCGCGGCACGGGCGGTGTGTTTGCCGGTGAAAACGGCCAGGGCCCCCCCGTGCGTCAGGTGCGCCTCGCCGCGGAAGATCGCTTCCTCGTACAAGGCCTCCTCGGGCAGGTTCCAGAAAACGCGGTCCAGCCCGAGCAGCCCGTGGTTGCGCAGCTTGTAATCCGACGCGCGAAAGTCCGCATGGCGGCAGGCAGGCGTGTCAAATTCCAGGTACTTTCCCATTTCCGGTTCCTCACAAACGGCCGGGCCGGTCAACGCCGGCGGCCGGCCGGCAGGGCTCGCTCGTTTCTAGGTCCAGTCACGCACCAGTTTGCGATCGCCGAGGTACAACTCGTTCGGACTGTTCGGATCCAGCGCCCACTTGATTCGCTCGATCCCTTCCGTGATGTCCTTGATCGTCCCGCACGTGGAAAGCCGCAGGTGGCCGTCCAGCCCGAACTCCTTGCCCGGCACCGTGACCACACGCACCCTGTCCAGCAGGAACTGGGACAGCTTCGTCGAATCCTTCTGATAGGCGGAGAAATCCGGGAAGCAGTAAAACGCGCCGTCCGGCGGAGAGATCTTCACGCCGTCGAACGCCCTCAAGGCCTCCACCATCACGTTGCGGTTGTTCTCCAGCGTCATCCGCAACGATTCCACGCCGGACTGCACACCGTTGATGGCGGCGATCGCCGCGTGCTGCAGCATCACCGATGGCCCGGAGGTCTGGTGGCTCTGGATGTTGCACATCGCCTCCAGAAGCTGCTTGTTGCCGATCGCCCACCCGATGCGGAACCCCGTCATGGCGTACGCCTTCGACACGCCGTTGACCAGCACCAGCCGCGAGTTCTCGCTGAAGTCCTTGGCATACTTGTAACAGTTGATCGGCTTGCGGCCGTCGAAGATCAGCCGATGATAGATGTCGTCCACGATCAGCCACAGGCCGCGCTTCTCGCAGAACTCCACAATCTCCGCCATGAACTGCTCGGAATACATCGCGCCGGTCGGATTGTTCGGGCAGTTGATGATGACGGCCTTGGTGTACGACCCGACCTTCTCCTCGATGTCCTGCAGCCGCGGATAGAACGTCCCGTCCTCCGGCATCACCGGAACCGGATGCCCGCCGCACAGCTTGACCATCTCCGGGTAGCTCACCCAGTACGGCGCCGGGAAGATCACCTCCTCCTGCGGATTCAGGATGGCCTGCAGGCAGACCATGATGGCCTGCTTCGCACCACCGGAGGCGATCACGTGCTCCGGCTCCACCCGCCGGCCGTACCACTCCTCCGTATAACGGATGATCGCCCGCTTCATGTCGCGTGTGCCGTCGGCCGGCGTGTAGCGGACTTCGCCGGAATTCAGCAGGGCTGCACCCGCCACCAGGGCATCAATGGGCGCCTTGCTTTTGGGTTCGCCGCCGCCGAGGTGAATGACCGGCTCACCCTTCTCGCGAAGAAGGGCGGCGGTCTGGTTCAACCGCAGCGTCGCGGACTCACTGATGGAGCGCGCAATCTGACTAATGCTCATGACCTCTTCCTCCGGCCGGCGCGCAGTGGTTACGCACGCCGTACCGACACCCGGCGCGACGGTACTCGCCGCCGGTAAACGTAGTGCCTCTGGAACCGTGGCTTGCCTGCCACGGCGTCGACCCAATCCACCATTCATTTACACCATGAGCGTTTTTTTGCAAGCCCGAGGGCGGTCTTTGTGCCGCTTTTCGGCCGGAGGGCCGCAAAAACCACGCATAATGCCATCGCTAGTATGCATAGATCGGCTCACCAGGCCGCCTTCCTCAAGCATCCTTGAAACGCCGTTCCTGTCGTGTAACGACGGCCTCAGGACACCCGAGGGTCCGCCCCCTGCCGCCTGGGCTTGGACTCCGATCCGCGTCCGCACCCCCGTACGGTCCCCTTCCTCCTTCCACCCATCAAAGAACCTTCTTCATCCGCTCCACGGCCTCGTGGAGGCGGTTCTCCGGCACGGTCAGACCCATGCGGAACCACCCCTCGCCCGCAGCACCGAACCCGACGCCCGGGATGACGGTGACGGCCGCCTGTTCGAGCATGCGGTTGGCGAAGGTCAACGAATCCACGCCGTCCGGGCACCGGGCCCAGACGTAAAACGCGCCGCGGGCAGGGCTGGTCCTCACTCCCAGCGCGGCCAGGCCGGCCACAAGCACGTCCCGGCGACGCCGATACAAGTCGTTCATGGTACGGGTGGACTTGCCATCCGTCTCCGCCAGGGCCTCGGCGGCGGCCCACTGGACCGCCTTGAAGGGGCCCGAGTCCACGTTGCTCTTCACGAAGGCCAGGTGCCGGATGGCCTCCGCGTTGCCCACGGCAAAACCGATCCGCCAACCCGTCATGTTGTGCGACTTGGACAGCGAGTGCAGCTCGATGGCGCACTGCCGGGCCTCGGGCACCTGAAGCACGCTGGGGGACGGCTCGTCAAACCAGGTGTCGATGTAAGGGGCATCATGCACTAGCAGAATGTCGTGCTCCCGGGCAAACGCCACCGCCTCCCGGAAGAAGGACAAGTTGGCCACGGCACCGGTCGGATTGTTCGGGTAGTTCAGATACAGAATCCGCGCCGAATCCGCCACCGCAGCCGGGATATCCCGCAAACGCGGCAGCCAGCCGGTGTCTTCGCTCATCGGCATGGGCCACGGGACGCCGCCGGCCAGGATGCACCCGGAGATGTAGGCGGGGTAGCCGGGATCGGGCACCAGCACGTGCTCGCCCGGATTGACGAAGGCCAGCGGCAGGTGCGCGATGGCGTCTTTGGACCCGATCAGCGGAACCAGTTCCTTCAGGGGGTCCAGGTGGACCCCGAAACGCCGGGCCATGGAATCCACCGCGGCCTGCCGGAATTCCCGCACACCGGCGCCCAGCGCATACGTATGGTTCCGCGGGTCGCGAATGGCCCGGGCCATCGCCTCCACCACGAAATCAGGCGTCGGCCGGTCGGGATCACCCACACCCAGGTCGATCACATCAATGCCCACGGCGATCGCTTCCCGCTTTTTGCGGTCGATCTCAAAAGCCAGATAGGGAGGAATCCGGGAAAGACGATCAGACTGGCGCATAAGGGCCGCTCTCAATAAAAGGAATACGCTGTTTCCGCTGCGGATAGAAAGCTGCAAAACAAACTTGTGTAGCAATTAACGTGCCACGGCACGGACGTCCCGGCAAACAACAGGCCCGCATCACGAAGACAAACCCAACGTCAGATGGAGCGGAACGGCTCGATGTCGGCGTCGCTCAGGTCAACCTGAAGCCCGGGAACCGCTACCGCCAGCCGATCGGCCAGAGGCCGCAAGGCCGGTCGCTCACTTGTCCAGTGATTCAGGGCGATGGCGCAAGCCCCGTACCGCCCAATGGCCAGGGCATCGTGGTGGCGAATCTCCCCCGTAACCACCACGTCCCCGGGACGCAGGCCGGTCTGGAACACGCTGCTGCCCGCCGCCCCGACCAGGCAGACGGCCCGCGAGACGACGGCCTGCGAGTCGCCCACCATCTGGACCGTGTTGGCCGCCAACGCTCGCTTGAGCCGGTCCGCCAGCGCGCCCAGTTGGATCGGCGGTTCGAGACGGCCCTGCCGGCCCAGGCCCGCCGCGGCCGGTCGTTTCAGCGGGTAGACGTCGATGGCCGGCTCTTCGTAGGAATGGGCCGCGCGAATGGCTCGCAACACGTCCGGCACGCAAGATTCCGGTGCCACCGCCTCGAGTCGAAGCTCCGTCACGGTTTCAAACTGCCCCGCCTTGCCAACGGTGGGGTTCGATTCGTCGGAACCCATAAAAGTCCCCTGCCCCGGCAGGCGAAAACTGCACTTGCTGTACTGGCCGATGCGCCCGGCGCCGGCGGCGAACATGGCCTCGGCCACCTGCTCCGCCTCCGCCTCCGGCACGAAGACGACCACCTTGCATTCGGCCTCACCGGGCGCCTCGGTCCACTCCACCGGCTTCGGGTCCCGGACTTTGCAGAGGCGGGCCAGCACGTCATTCGTGCCCCCCTCCGCTGCGTCGAGGGCCGTATGGGGTGAGTAGACGGCGATGCCGTGAGCGATGCACCGGAACACGGCGGCGTCCGTGCCGCGGCTTGCGGCGTTCAATCGGCTGACGGGCTTGAACAGCGGCGGATGGTAGGCCACGACGAGGCCCGCTTGCCTTCGCACGGCCTCGTCCACGACCGCCGGAGTCAGGTCGATGCACAGCAGGGCCCGTCGCACGGGCGCGGCCGGGTCGCCCGCCAGCAGGCCGACATTGTCCCACGATTGGGCCAGAGCCGACGGCGCCAGCCGTTCCAACGCCCCGCACACGTCGGCAACGGTCACGGTGGTTGGTGAAGCATACGGATCAGGCATGTTCGCCACACTCCTTCGCCACGCACTCGCGATAGGCGGCCAGCACCTGCCGGGCCAGCGGGCCGGGCCGACCCTCGCCAATATCCTTGCGCTCCACGCGAATGACCGGCATGACCTGCATGACGGAATTGGTCAGAAACACTTCGTCGGCGTCCAGCAGGTCGTTGATGCTCAGGGCCCGCTCGTCCGTCGGGATGGACGCGCCATGACACAGCTCCAGCACAACCGCCCGGGCGATGCCGGGCAGCACGGGCGTCTCCAGCCGGGGCGTCATGACCGTGCCGCGGCTGACCACGAACACGTTGGAGATGGAGCCCTCGGCCAGCAGGTTCTCCGTGGTGAACCAAAGGGCTTCGGCGCATCGCTGCGCCTGGGCCTCCCGCAGGGCCAGCAGCCGCGGCAGGTAGTTGGTCGTTTTGTGTCCGGCCACGGGGTCCGACGGGGAAACACGGTAGCGCGAAATCAGGACCGCGACACCGGTTCGGTAGAATGCCTCCGGGTAGTCCGCGGAGCCGCCGGCCGTCGCGCAGACGGTCGGGGTCGGTTCTGCCGTCGCGTTGCGCACAGGGCCCGCGCTGACGGTCAGACGAACGCGGCCGCGCGCCATGCCGTTGCGGCGGAGCAGTTCGACAAACTGGTCCGCAGAGGGCAGCCGGCTGCGCTCGAGGGGAAACAGCAGACGCTCGGCCGAGTTCATCAGCCGCTGCACGTGCTGTTCCAGCCGGAAGACGCGACCGTGCTCCGCGCGCATGGTCTCGAAGAGGCCGGCCCCGTGCAGAAACGCTCCGTCGTCCACGGAGACCAAAGCCTCCCGGCGAGGGACGAAGCGGTCGTTCAGCAGTACGGCGTCTTCCACGTTCGCGGGCTCCTCGCAATGCTACAGGGCCCGTATGGTTGCCCCGTCGTAGCCGAAGGCGCGAATCATGCCGGCGGCCTTCGCCAGCGTCTCTTCATATTCCGCCTCCGGTTCGCTGTCGGCAACGATGCCGCCGCCGGCGTACAGATGCACAACAGACCCCTGCATCACCATCGTACGGATGGCCACGTTCAGCGAGAGCGAGCCGTCCAGGCCGATGCACCCCACGGCCCCACAATACACGTCCCGCGGCGTGGGCTCCAGTTCGTCGATGATCTGCATGGCGCGGATCTTCGGTGCGCCCGTGATGGAGCCGCCGGGAAACGCGGCCCGCAGCAGGTCCGCCCAGGTCCGGCCATCGGCCAGCTCGCCGGTAATCGTGGCCACCCGGTGGAACACGGTCGGGTGCTCCTCCAGCGCACCGGCGGAGAGCACGCGTACCGAGCCGAATCGGCACACCCGGCCCAGATCGTTGCGAAGCAGGTCCACGATCATGTTCAGCTCGGCCCGGTCCTTTTCGCTTGCCATCAGTTCGTCGCGGCGGACCGGGTCCAGCACCGGATCACCCACGCGAGGGCGCGTGCCCTTGATGGGCTGCGTCACCACGTGGCGACCGCGCACGTCCAGAAAACGCTCCGGCGACGCGCTGAGCACCGCCTTGTCGTCCCAGGCCAGATAGGAGGCAAACGGCGCAGGGTTCACCCGGCAGAGGCGGCGGAACAGCTCGACGGGCCGGACCGCCGTTCGGGTGGAGAAGCGTTGCGTCAGGTTCACCTGGTACACGTCGCCGGCGGCGATGTACTCGCCAATGCGCTCGACGCGAGCGAGGTAGTCGGCCCGACACATCTGCGGCTCGGGCGGCGGGCCGATGATGTCGCCGGGGTCCAGCGACTCCGGCGGCGGCGCCTCCTGCAATCGGCAGGCTGCGCTTTCAAGCCGGTCTGCCAGCGGGGGCCGGCGCATGCCGCCGATCGCGGCCCAGTCCACCCCGCCGACGTGCCACGTCCGCGAGTTGTGGTCATAGATGGCCACCGTGTCGTACAGCGCAAACCGGGCGAGCGGCAGCACGCGGGCCGAGCGCCGCCGACGCGCGATCCGGTCCATGCCCAAGCCCGCCTCGTAGCCGAAATAGCCCACCCATCCCCCGAAAAATGGAACGGACGGGTCGGCACAGCACCCCACGGGAGCTTCCGCCATGCGGGTCAGCAGCGCGGCCGCGTCGGCATCCGTGTCGGCCTCAAGCGTGAGGACCGGCTCACAGCCCAGGATTGTGAATTGTCGGGCGGGCACGTCGGCCGTGGGCCGTTGCAGGGCAAATCCCCCGGGAGCGTCACAGAACGCAACCACCGCCCACTCCAGGGGCGTGCCGCACGGCACCCGGGTTACGGTGCCGCAAATGCCGTTGCCGGAAGGCTGCACTCGCATAACCGCGGGAGTATACCCCGGGGCCGCCGGAGGGTCGAAAGGGCCTCTTGCGTTGACATTTGGCACACGCGAGACTAAGAATGGCAACCGTACGAACGGAGCACAACCACGCGTCAGGCTTTTCGATTCATCAAGGATGGTGTGCCATGTCTGCTCGGCAAATTGCGATGATTGCAGGGTTGCTGGGAATCGGCGGTTGGTGCGCGGCGCAGCCCGTCGAGTCGCCCCCCGCGGCGGAATCCGCCTCGCCCGCGGCCGCCTTCGTGCCCTATGTCGGTGAGGTGACCGGAGACAGCGTCTACATCCGGAGCGGGCCCAGCACAAACTATTACACGGTCGGCAAAGCGAGCGCCGGCCAGCGGGTGACCGTGCTGGCGGAGAAGGAAAACTGGATCGCCGTCGCCCCGCCGCCCAACTGCTTCAGCCTGATCGACGCCCGCTTCGTCGATCGCGACCGTGACCCGACCGTCGGCATCGTCAACGGGGAACGGGTGAACGTGCGGGCGGGCGCAGAGGGCGTGCGCGACCCGTACGCCGTGCAGACCCAGTTGGACCGCGGGGCGCGCGTGCGCATCCTGGGCGATTTTCCCAACGGGTTCCTTCGCATCACGCCGCCCGAGGGCGCCAAGCTCTGGATCTTCGGCCAGTACGTGCAGCGGGTGGAAGGCGTGGCCGTCACCGCGACCACGGACACACCGGCGGGCGTTCCCACGACGCAGCCCGCCGGCGAGACGGTGACGGCATCCCGGGACGTCACGCGGATCACCATTCCCGCCGCGCCCGCCGGGCAGAAAGCGGCGGAGGGCGACCGGGCCGTTCTGGAGGACCTGGAGGCCGCGGTGAAGGCGGAGATGACCAAGCCGCTGTTTGAGCGAAACGTCCGCCCCCTGGCGGACAAGTTCCAGGCCCTGGCCAACCAGACGAAAGACGAATACACGGTCCATTACGCCAAAACGCGGGTGGCCCAGTTGCTGGACCTGGCCGCCACGATTGAGTCCGTCAAAAAGGCGTACGACGTACACAGCGGGATCGCGGGAGAGCGCGAGCAGTTCGCCCGCGACCGCGAGCGGATCAAAACGGTCCGCATCCGCGAGACGGAAGGCTTCGCCGCCCAGGGCGAGCTGCGCGAAAGCGCGGTGTACGCCTCTCCCACGGGGCCGCGCCGCTACCGGCTGCTCGATCCGGGCAAGGACGTGACGCGAACGCTGGCCTACGTGGAAATCCCGCCGGACAGCCCGATTGACGTGACGAAGTACCTCGGTCGGCGGGTCGGGGTGCGGGCGCAGACGAAGCAGTTGAAGGTGGACAGCGTCGATCCGGTCCCGATTATCGTGGCCGAGGAACTGGTGCTGCTGGAGGACCGGCCGAAGGCGGAGTAGGCCCCGGCCGGCCGGCAAGGCTCAGGATCTTCGTCACAAAACAGGAAGTCCGCAAGCGCAGGACAAGGCCATACGATTTCGTGCCGGGGACACGCCCGGCAAGTGGAGACAACCGTTGATCCGAAACAAGTGGAATCGATTCGTGCGGGCGGCGGCCGGCGTGATGGGGGCGGGCGTGCTTCTGCAGACGACCGGCTGCGATCCGACCGGCCTGCTGACCCAGTGGGCGGTCAGCATCGCCAGCGACTTCTTCACGAGCTTCTTCTACGATTGGCTGAACGTGCAGCAGCCGTTCGTCTTCTGACGATCCCTCTCGTTCCGCCGTGCGGCGGGCCGGTCGCCGCCGCGGGGAAGAACGATCCGGCCGCAGCGCCCGCCGGCTCGGGCGGCCCGGCAAGCGGTGGTCATGGCAACACCGGTTGAAATCGCAACCATCATCGGCGACGGGGCCATGGGCACCGTGTGCGGACTGATCCTCGCCGGCCGCGGGCTGAACGTGCGGCTCTGGGGGCCGTTCGAGGAACAGATTCGACAAATCACGGCTCACCGCGAGAACCGCCGGTTCCTGCCCGGCCACCCGTTGCCCGACAACCTCCACGCCACGGCAGACAAGGGCGAGGCGCTGACGGACGCGGAGCTGATCATCTCCGCCGTTCCGTGCCAGTACATGCGCAGCGTGTGGGAGGGCCTCAGCCGTTGCTATCCGCGAGGCGTGCCCGTCTGCAGCGTGACCAAGGGGCTGGAGATCGACCACCTGATGTGGCCGACGCAGATCATCCGCGACGTGCTGGGCGACGTGCCCGTGGTCGCCCTGTCCGGCCCGAGTATCGCCCCGGAAGTGGCCCGCGGACTGCCGGCCACGGTCGTGGCCGCCGCGGACGATCTGAACCTCGCGGGGCTGGTGCAACGGGCATTCTCCACGGAAACGTTCCGCGTCTACACGAACAACGACCGCATCGGCGTGGAACTGGCCGGCGCCACGAAAAACGTGATTGCGCTGGCGGCCGGCATCATCGACGGCATCGGGGCGGGCGACAACGCCAAGGCCGCGCTGCTTACGCGCGGGCTGGTGGAGATTACGCGGCTGGGAGCGGCCATGGGGGCACAGCCCAGCACGTTCAAGGGATTGGCCGGCATCGGCGACCTGGTGACCACGTGCATATCCCCCATCGGCCGCAACCGCAGCGCCGGCGAGAAGATCGGCCGCGGAATGAGCGTGCAGGAGGTGATGGACTCCACCCCGTCGGTGATCGAGGGCATTCCCACCACGGAGGCCGTCCTGGAGCTGGCCCTGCGTCACAACATCGAGATGCCGATCACGCACGCGGTGTTTTCCGTGCTCCACGATCACCGCTCCCCACGCGAAGCCATCCACGACCTGATGACGCGGCAACTCAAGCCGGAATAGCCGGGCCGGGCGGGGTTTCGGCTTTGTGCCTCCGGGGGCAAGTGCTACACTTCCGGCAAGCGGTTTGTGCCTGGCCGGTCGGGGATGGGCGGCCCCGACGCGCCGGGACGCGCCCTTCGGACGGCTGGGCGGAGCGTCAGGACGAAGCGAATGGGAAGGATGGTTGGCCGGACGCAGCCGGGAACGCTGGTGCCATAGTATCGCACGCTCACTGAGAACCGGTGACCGTCCCCAGTAGCGGCGGAATTGGAGGCTTTACATCGTTGCGTGAACCGGGGTACTCCCTACGGCCAGGGTCCGTGGCTGTTGCGGATGGTGCGGACGTTGGGCCTGGAATCGACGCTTCGCCCCCGCGGCCGGTCACGCAAGCATCCGGCCCGGTCCGCGAAGCAGCAAAGGAGACGCAGGAAAGATTCCCCTTTGTCCCGTGGATGAGCAGATGCTGCAGCGCATCGGCATCGCCATCGTTGGCCCGCGTCAGCAAGCTGTCCGGATCCGACCGATTCATGCTTTGCCCCTGCCGCCACCATGGTACTCAAAACCGCGAGATCGCCCAAGGTGCCGGATCATCCCGGGCGGCCGCGCATCGAGCCACGCAGGCCGGCAGGCTGCGCTGCTCCGGCTGCCGCCGCGCGACGCACGTCAGCGATTCGCATACCGCGCGCCGGACGTGACCCGCGCCACGAGATGCACGTAGACGACCACACACGCGAGGTTGGCCAACAGCCACGACAGAAACTGCAGCCCGAACGGGCCGAAACCCAGAAGGCGGTTGAGCCCAAGAAGCTCGTTGACACCCCGGTAGACCGACTCCAGCAGGACCACCGACACCGCCGAGAAACCCGCGAACAGCGTCCACAGCACCAGGTACGGGCCCAGGTACGCCGCCGCCTGGATCGTCACGGGCAACAGGTTCCGGCGGTCCCGGTACGCGAACCCCACGCCGGTCGCCCACGCGGTCAGGCACAGAACACCCACCAGAAACGCCGTGGTGAACACCGCCGCCATGGCAAAAACGACCGTCACGTCCCGGTCCCTTGAGGCAGAGGGATTGTCTTGCTCGACGGCCGCGTAGAAGCCCAACCAGCCTACCAATGCGCACACCAACAACAGCGGGATGCAGGTCGCGAGGTACGATCCGTGGGCCGTCACACGCGTGCGAAGCCGCAGCCGCCGCCCGAACACCGCCGGCCGGAGCATCGCGTCCCACGCGCATTGGCGCCAGGCCCGCCAGCGGCCCACCACGGCCCAATGCTCCCACGGCGTCCCCGGCCGCACGCCCGGCCCGAGGGATTCGTCCACAAGCCGGCCGCACTCGGAGCACCGCCCGTCCGCGGGGGCGTGGGTGAGGTTGTAGCCGCACCATTCGCACAGGGGCGGGTGATCGCGCGGCGCCAGCTTCCGGTCAGCCGCCGCCCCGCGCAGCCACGTCCAGATCGACCAGGCCAGGGCCAACGGAAGCGCCATACCGACCACGGTCCGCACGCGCTGAACATACCACGGCATCATTCGCTGATATTCGTCCCATGCCTGGTGGTATGCCCGGACGTGCTCCTCGAGCTGCTGCTGGTACTCCTGCCATTCGGGGGTATCTGCCTGCAGATTCGGGGGCTTCGGATGCGCCGGCCATTGCACCTCGCTCGTCCTGTAATAGTCGGTCGCCAGACGAACGACAGTGATGCCCACGCCGCCCACAAACAGGATGGCCGGCAGCAGCAGAGACGTGCCCAGCCAAGTCCGGCGCACCCCGGCGGCCAGGCTTTGGCGGAACGGCTCGTCGGCCGCCGCCCAGCCCGACGCCAGGAACGCCGTCGCCAGCGTGCTGCCCTCAATGATCAGGAACGTCCCGAACACCCACAGGCCGAACTCCAGCGGCCAGGCCTGGTATTCGCGAACCAGGTCCTCCATCATTTCGACAAGCGCGACGAGGATCGCAGTCGCGTCCAACACGGACCCATCTGAGTCGGCCCATGCAACCAGCAGCACGATCAGCACGACGCCCAGCAGCACCGCCGTCAGGTGTACGAAGTACGCCTGCCACAGCGGAACGTGATTCGTTCGCCGGGCCAGTGTGGCCGGCCGCACCCAGGCCATGACCAGCGCCGTCCACGGCGACCATCGCGGTTCGGCCGGGCGTGCCGCCAACGTGGCATCGGGTGTGGATGGAATCGCAGAGCTGTCTTCCTGTGTCCGCATCCTCATTCGCCGTCCCAACGGTCCTTGCGCGGTGCTGACCGGCCGACATCCTACGCCGAGGTGGCCGGTCCCACACGAATCTGGGGGGCCGGTGCCGCGGGAATGCGGCCGGCGCAGACAGAGCGAGCCTCGCGCGACGGTCAGGGCCGGTGCGTCACTGCTTCACGCCCAGGTGCTGGCGCAGGGCGGCCACGAAGGGTTCCTGCTCGGGCTTGGGCGTGTGGGTTGTGGAGTCGAAGAAGGAGGAGTACGCAAACAGGCAGTAGCTGCCGTGCTGCTCTTCCACCGTCCGCACCTGGGCGAGCAGCGACTCCGGCGAACGGGTCCGGAACGCCCCGATGCCCTGGGCGACCACAACGTCCTCCGGGACGCCCGCCCAGTTGCCCATGCGGCGGGCGAACACCGACAGGTCATCCGTGTAGTTCATCGGATACACCACGTCGACCAGGCCGTCCTCCACCCAGCGGAGGCTGTCCTGGAAGTACCGCTCGCGGGCGCGGAACGGGTCGGAGCTGACGGAAACGGTGAGGGCCGTCCGCGGCCGGGTCCGTTGGATCATTCGCTGAACGGCCGTCACCAGCGTCGTGAGCTGGTCCGCCCGCCATTGGATCCAGCGTTGCGGGTCGTCATCGGGGGCCAGTCCGGTGGCCTCTCGATAGAGTTTCAGGGTTCGGGCGTCGCGGGGGTAGTCGATGTCGGAATCGCGCGGCGTGGCCGGCGGTTCGGTGGGGAACCGGATGTAGTCCATGTGGAGCGCGTCGACGTTGTATCCGGCGACGATCTCTCGGAACACGTCGACGAGGTAGGCCCGCACTTCGGGCAGGCAGGCGTTGAGACTGACGTAGAACGTGGACAGCGCCTGCCGGTTGCCGTACTGGTCGTACCAGAACCACTCCGGTTGCGTGTGGTAGAGCTGGTCCGAGCAGTCCGGCGGCTCGGTGCCTCGCCACGCGGGCAGCACGTTGACCCAGGCCTCCAGGAAGAGGTTGCGTTTGTGGGCCTCGCGCACGGCCGTCTTCAGAGGGTCGTACCCGGGATCCTGGAAGTCAAACTGCTCCGCCCACGGTTCGAGCCGGGACGGGTAGAAGGCGGTGCCGTTCCCGCGGACCTGGAAGACCACGGTGTTCATGCCCAAGCCTTTGCAGTTGTCCATGATGCGGGCGATGTCGTCTTCGGTCCGGTAGTCATTGCGGGTGACCCAGATGGCCCGAATCGGGTCGGGCCGCCTCACGCCGGCATCGCAGCCGGCGAGCATCGCCGCGCCGGCGAGGAGTCCAGCGATGGAAAGGGTGTGAACGATTGCACGGGGTGAAAGGGTTTGTTTCATGACGTTTGCTCCGCGCCTGCGAATGAACGTAGAGACCGAACCGGCCGGGCCGCCGGATGCCGCGCCGCAGGCCCGGCCGTCGCCTGCGAATCCGGGCTTGTTATACGGGGTGAGGACAGGTTCGGCAACCAACGGCCGATGCGTGGGGTTCATTCAGGCCGGCGGAGATGCCGGCGCGCTTGTGGACTCCGGCCGATCCAGCTCGAAGGCGGCGTGGAGGGCCTGTACGGCCCGGTGCCCGTCCGCCTGGTGGATGATGCAGCCGATGACGATTTCGCTGGTGGAGATGGAGTGAATGTTGATCTTTGCATCCGCCAGGGTCTGGAACACGCGTGAGGCCACGCCGGAATGCGTGCGCATGCCGATGCCCACCACGCTGACCTTGCAGACGTTCTCGTCCACTTCGGTGTCGCGGAAGCCGTACTTGGAGGCGAGCTGTTGACCCAGTTCCCGGACGCGACCCATTTCGGTCTGGCGCGTGCTGAAGCCAATGTTCGCCACATTCCCGCCGTCGTAGATGTTCTGGATGATGTCGTCCACGACAATGTGGTGCCGGGCGATCTCCGCGAAAACCGTGGCGGCCATGCCCGGGGTGTTGGGCACGCCGATGAGCACCACGGTGGCGAGGTTCTCCTGCAGGGTCACGCCACGGACGACGATGTCTTCCATTCCTGGGGTTTCTGCCATGATCAGGGTTCCCGGTGCGTCGGTGAGCGAACTGCGCACGTGGATGGGCACTTGGAATTTCTTGCCGAACTCGATGGCGCGGGAGTGCATCACCTTCGCCCCCGCCCCGGCCATTTCCAGCATCTCATCATAGCCGATCACGTCCAGCTTTCGGGCGTGCGGCTCGATCCGCGGATCCGTGGTGTACACACCGTCCACGTCCGTGTAGATCTCGCACGTCTCCGCCCCCAGGACCGCGGCCAGGGCGGCGGCAGTCGTGTCCGACGCGCCGCGGCCCAGCGTCGTGATCTCACCCCGCTCATCGATGCCCTGGAAGCCGGCCACAATGACGATGTTGCCGGCCTGCAGCTCCCGCTCGATGCGATCCCGGCTGATGCGCTGGATGCGGGCCTCCGTATGCACGCCGTTCGTCACCAGGCCGAGCTGGCCGCCGGTGAGGCTGATGGCGCGGTGCCCGGCCGCATCGATGGCCATCGCCATCAGGGCGATGGAGACCTGTTCGCCGGTCGTCAGCAGCATGTCCATCTCACGCCGCGGCGGGCGCGGTGTGACTTCCCGGGCCAGTGCGATCAGGGTGTCCGTCGTCTTGCCCATGGCCGACACGACCAGGACCACGTCGTAGCCGTCCAGCCGGGCCTTGACCGCGCGGCGAGCGGCCCGATGGATCTTCTCGGCCGACGCCACGGACGTGCCTCCGAATTTCTGTACGATCAGCGGCATGACGGGGATTCTATCCACAGGGCAGCGAGGTTTCGATAACGAAGGCCCCGGAATCGTCGGCGATCATGCGTCGGCCGACTGCATACGCGAAACCGGCGCCGCGGCAGGCCGGGATCCGAGCGGTTGACGAGTTGAAGCGGTTCGCCCGCGGGCGAACTCCGGCTCATGTGGCTTTGATCTTCTCCACCCGTCGTTCCACAACGCGAGCCGGATGATCGACGGGCGTGTCACCCATGGGAACGACCGGAACGCTGGCCCGAACCAGGATGGGCAGCGTGCGGCCGGACTCACGCTGAAGCTGGCGGACCGGGCGGATCAGATCCTGCAGTGCTTCGACGCAGCGCGGGTTTTTCCGTGCGGGGTCCGGCACCGGGGCCTCGATGACGCGAATCTCGTGATACGGGCTCCGGGCGATGGCTTCCGACGCCGAATCGGGATCCAACTCTTCCAGCCAGCCGTGACCGACCATGCGCCATTGCGGCGCCACGCGACGGGCCATCTCCACGTGATGCAAGATCACCGGATGCAGCAGGGCGGCCGGTGTGGGCAGGATGTGCATGGTGACCACGTCGTCCTTCCAGCGGGACAGGCACTCCATCCACCACCAGTCGTCGAACCAGACGGCAATCTCTCCGTCCGGATCGGTGGCCTCGATGTAGACGTCCGTCGGCTTGACCTCGTCGTTCGGAGGGAACGATCCGTCGCCCGAGGCCGCCATGCGAATGGTGCGAGCCCGTCGCGGTCCCTGCCGCAACCCTGCGGCCGCCTGTCTCTGCTCTACCCAGCTCGGGATGTCCATGCCCATCGGCTCCTGCCAGAACACAATGTCCACGTGACCCGTTATCGGTCGCTCAGACTTATCGACCCTTTGCCACGAAAAACTTTACGGCAGTCTGCCGGGGCCTTCGGGCGCCGCCGCCGCTCGGGTTGCCGCCATGCGGGAAAACGCCGTTACTGGTTGTTTCGGCAGGTGTTATGCACGATCGTTACGATTTCAGGAAGTACGGCAGGAGGGAGTGGCCGGGGTCGATCTGCAGGTCGCTGCCCTCCGCGGATCGCTCTGTGAACGGTCGTTCCAGCACTGCTTGCACGCCCTCGCCGGCGAGGCAGAACGGCGGCGGGTCGGCGGTGTGCGTTCGCTTGTCCACCGGCGTGGGGTGGTCTGGCGCGATGAGGATCTTCCAGGCGTCGAAGGTGCGCAGCTTTTGCAGCACCGGGCCGACGATGTGCTTGTCGACTCGCTCCAGGGCCTGGATCTTCGCCTTGGCGTCCCCGTTGTGCCCAGCCTCGTCCGGCGCCTCCACGTGAACGATGACCAGGTCGTACTCGTCCAGCGCCTCAACGGCCGCCTGCCCTTTGCCGCGATAGTCCGTGTCGAGATAGCCGGTGGCGCCGGGCACGTGAATGACGTCCATGCCCACCAGGCGGGCCAGCCCGCGCACCAGGTCCACGGCGGCGATCACCGCGCCTCGCAGGCCGAAGCGGTCCTTGAACGGCTCCATCGCCCGGCTGCGACCCTGGCCCCACAGCCAGATGTGCGAAGCCTGGTTTTCCTCGAGCTCGCGCCGAACGTCGTTGATTTCGTGGTTGTACAGGAGGGCCTCAGCCCGGTCCATGATGTCGCGCACGCGGTCGGCCCCCGCGCCCTTGGGCAGGTACGCCTGGACCTTCTTCCCAATGATGTCGTGCGGGGGCGTGCATTCGCACTGGATGTCCGCGGCGTCTTTCAGCACGAGCAGGTGGCGGTACGAGATGCCGGGGTGGAACTTCGCGTCGTCGCCGGCCACGTGGCGGTTCAGGTCCTCGATAATCGTGGCCGCTTCATTCGTCGAGATGTGCCCGGCCGTGAAGTCGTCCATGATGCCTTCGACGATGGTCACCAGGTTGCAGCGGAAGACCAGGTCGTCGCCAGCCACCTCGATGCCCTGGGCGGCGGCCTCCAGCGGCGCCCGGCCGCTGTAATCCTTGGCCGGGTTGTAGCCGAGCAGCGACATGATGCACACGTCGCTGCCGGGCGAGAAGTTCCGGGGCACCGTGCGCACCCGCCCCTGCCGGCCGTTCGTGGACACCCAGTTGATGTTCGGAATGGTGGAGACTTCCAGCGGGGTCCGGCCGCCGAGCAGATCCAGCGGCTCGTCCGCGGCGCCGTCGGGGATAATCAAGGCGAATTTCATCAGCGCGTCCGTGTGCTCCTGGTTGCGGGGCGGCGTCTTCGGGCGGCGGACCGCGGACGCAAGCCCCTTGAACCATCGTCCAGCCCGCCCCGCCCCCTATACTCTATTTTCGCCGGCTCCCGACGGCAAGGCAGACACACCGGCTCACCGCGCACGACGCTCGACCGGCCTCCGCTGGACGATCCGCCGCTCGACGGCTACAGTGGCTGCTCCGGCCCGGTTGGGACGGGCCTTGCCTGTCAGCGAGAGGCAGGGAAAGCGGTATCCCCATCAGAATGAAACCTCCGGGATCGTACCCATGCGAGACAAGCAGACAGCATGCCTGTGGATTGCCGCCGCGATGGCGGCGTGGACGCTGGCCGTGCGGGCCGATGTGCCGAAACCGGCCACGAACGAGGACATCCAGGCCCTCATCCAGTCGGCGGGTTCGGCGAAAGACTACCGCGACGCGCCTTTCGTCTACCTGCTGGACGAGGCGGACGTGTTCGTGCGGGACTCGGGCCTGGCTACCACGGAGGCCTGCCAGGTCATCAAGATCCTGACGGACGCGGGCGTCAAGACGCTCTCCCGGCAGGTGCTGGAATTTGACCCGGACACGTACCGCGTGACCATTCGCTCCGCTCGGATTCACCGGTCCGGCGGGGGTGTGGAAGAAGTGCCCCTGGCGGACGTGGTCACGCAGCCCGCGCCGCAGCACATGCTCTACTGGGGCAACGAGCAGCACGTGCTGGACCTGCCCCGGCTGGACATCGGCGACGTGCTGGAGCTGAGGGTCAGCCGGACGGGCGTGAACATCGCGTACCTGGCGGGCGAAGCCACGGCGGCCTCCGGTGAGGCGGGCGAGCTCGAGCCGCCGATGCCCGGACACTGGTTTGAGACCACGCTGTTCCAGGGCTCGCACCCGATCGTGCGCAAGCGGTATTCCGTCCACATGCCCAAGGACAAGCCGGTCCAGTACGAGGTGTGCAACCAGCCGCTGAAGTCATCGTTCTGGTTCAACACCGATCATCACGTGATCACCTTCACCGCGGAGGACATCCCCGCCGTCAAGAGCGAGCCGCGCATGGTCGCCCTGGACGACGGCGTCGCCAAAGTGGTGATGGCCACCGTGCCGGACTGGTTTATGAAGTCGCGCTGGTTCTGGGATGTGAACAAGGACCAGTTCGAGGCGGACGACGCCATCCGGGCCATGGTGGCCGAGGTGACGGCCGGCGCCGCCACGGAAGAGGATCGGCGGGCGGCCCTGCTGCACTGGGTGGCGGACAACATCCGCTACAGCGGCACGAGCCGGGGGCCGCGCGAGGGCTTCACGCTGCACACGGGCATCGAGACGTTCCACGACCGGATGGGCGTGTGCAAGGACATCGCGGGCATGCTCATCACCATGTTTCGGGTCCTGGACATCGACGCCTATCCTACGCTGACGATGGCCGGCTCTCGCGTGGAGCGCATTCCCGCGGACCAGTTCAACCATACGGTGGTGGCGGTGCGAGAAGAGGACGGCTCGTTCACGCTGTATGACCCCACCTGGGCCCCGTGGTCCCGGCAGATGTGGTCCGTGTCCGAACCGCTGCAGGGCGTGGTGTACGGCACGCCGGAAGGTGAGGACCTGACGCTTTCCCCGTATTTCCCGCCGGAGGTGAACCTGGCCGCGTTTACTGCGAAGAGCGCGCTCGATGAGAGCGGCGCGCTTGACATGTCGATTCGTGCGGAGCTGAGCGGATATGCCTGCACCGCGCTGCGGCGAGCCGTCTGGCGCACGCCGCCGGGCGAGCGGCAGGGGATGTTCGAGCAGGCGATGACCATCTCGCCGACGGCGCGAATCGAGCGTGTGACGTACACCGATCCGCTGGACTACTCCGTGGACGCCGGCATGACGCTTCGGGTGACGGCGCCTCAGTATGCGGCCGGTTCCGGCCCCGTGCGGGCGTTCCGGGTGCCGATGCTGTCGCATCCGCTGTCTTCGCTCCTGGCCCCGGAATTGACGTATCCCGTGGACGCGAAGACCCGCGAGTACGGCATGCGGTTGCGGGCGACGCGGATGTTCCGGTACGACGAAACGGTGTCGCTGCCCGCGGGCTGGACGGTGCAGCAGGTGCCGGGACCTCGGAAGATGGATTCCGGCGCCGCGTCACTGACCTTCGAAGCCAAGCCCGTCGACGGCGGCCTGACCATTCACCTGGAGATGAGCCTCAAGCATCAGATCGTCCCCGCGGAGGACTACCCCGGGTTCAAAGAGGTCCTGGACGCCATGAAGAGCCTCAGCGAGGACTGGGTCCTCTGCACGGTGGACGCCGCATCCTGACCGCACGAACGCGATGCCCTGTATCTTCGAGATCCAAACATGACCAGATACTCCCATTCCGAACGTTTCTCGTGTTCCATGACGGTGGCATGCCTGACGGTTGCGTGGATCGCCCTCACCGGCCCGGGGTGCCAGGCCGCCCAGGCCTTGGCACAGCCGGGTGCGGCTGCGCAGAGCCCGCAGGCCGCCCCGCCCGACGCCGTCATCGAGCGCTGGGAACAGCGCTGGACGCTGGAGCCGGACGGCACGCTTCGCCGCCGCGAGCACAAGAAGATCCGGATGGTCACCACCCGGCTGGAGCGCCTGCTGGGCGATCCGCGGCTGGACCACTGCACCGGTACGGACGAGCTGATCATCCACACGGCCCGGACCATCCGGCCGGACGGCACCGTGCAGCCCGTGCCGGAGTACGCCATCAACCTGGTGGGGCCCGACGACGTCGCCGGCTGGCCGGCGTACCGCGACTGGCGGCAGACGGTGGTTTCGGCCGTCGGCATCGAACCGGATGCGGTGGTGGAACTGGATTACGAAGTGGTCACGCGGGCGGGCATGGTCGCGTGGCTGGAGGCGGATCTGAACCTCCAGGCCGCCCAGCCGATTACCGAGCGCATCGTGTCGGTGACGTTGCCGGAGGGGCTGCCGCTGCACTACCGCCTGGACCGGGCGCAGCCGGTCGCCGCCCCCGCGGAAGGCGCAACGGGCCAATACGTCTGGCGGTTCACCAACCTGCCCGCCGTGCCGAGCGAGTCGCAGTCGCCGCCGTGGAAGGAATCGTGCGGGCGGTTGCGGTTCACCATCTGTCCGAGCGCCGGCGCGTGGACGGCGGCGCACCTGACGCGCGTCGAGCAGGCGAGCATGCCGGACAAGGCGATCCAGGCGTTCGTCACCAAGGCGGCGAAAGAGGAGACGGAGCCGCGGGCCCGGCTTGTTGCGGTGGTGAAGAAGCTGCGGGACACCTTCAACCTCGTCAACTCGCCCAAGACGATCCGCGATCTGAGTTGTCGGAGCGCATCCGAGGTTTTCGCGACCAACTATGGCAATCCGCTGGAAGCGGGCGCCCTGTTCGCCGCTGCGATGCACGCGCTGGGCCACACGCCGACCGTGTACCTGGCGGTCAGCACGCCGGCGTGGGATGTGGCGCTGCCGACGGCGTCCGACCTGGCGGGGGTGATCGTTTCAATCGACCTGCCGGACGGGACGGTGTACGTGCATCCGGGGCACGGCGTGTTCCGCAACCCCGGCACGTGGGGCGGACACGCGTTGCTGCAGGTCGATCCGGCCGGGCAGGTCCGGTCGTTGCCGCTGCTCGGACGGGGCGAGGCGGACGGGAGCGAGTTGCACGTCAGCGGGACGATCGATCTGGATGCCGAAGGATCGGCCACAGGGGAGCTGCGCGTTCGGCTGACCGGCGCATTCTACGACCCGGATTCGCTGGATTCGGCCGATAGCCAGTCCAAGCGGCTCAAGGGGATTCTGGACGGCGTGCTGAGCGGTTTTGAGATTCGCAAGCACTCGGTGACCGCCCTTTCCGCGGACGTGTTCCAGGCTACGGTGTCGGTGGCCTCGAAAGAGCCGCTCCAGTCGCTTGGCACAAATCGGGTGTTGCCGCTGGGCAGCGGCCCCGCATCGCTGGCGGATTTCCCGATGCCGCTGGATCGGTCGGATCGGCGTAATGACGTGCGGCTGGCCGGGCGCTTTCGCGAAAGCGTGGACCTGACTATCAAGCTGCCCAAGGCGTGGTCGGCGACCGTGCTGCCGGCGACGATGCCGGCTGCGGCGGGCGACTGGGGCCGGGCGGAGCAGATCGTCGAGGAGACGGACGGCTCCGTGCGATTCCACCGAACCATCGAGGTCCGGCAGGACACCCTTTCACCGGCCGTCTTCGCCGGCCTGCGCGACGCGATGAACACCCTGCGCACGGACGCGGCCCGCCTGCTGCTGTACGCGCCGGCGCCGTGAGAGATCAGGTATGACATCGCGCCGCGTCGGGTAAGTAGTCCTGTCATGTTGCTTGTGGTGCCGGCGTTCCCACCGGCCAGATTGTGGTGCCGGCGCCCCCGCCGGCCGAGGTTCGTGGCACCGGCGTCCTCGCCGGCCGATTTGTGGTGTTCCGATGCAACCGGGGCCGTCGGCGGCAAGGGGCGCTTACGTTGTCTGTGATGCCAGGTTTATGGCACCCTCCGGGGCCGGCTTCCAGCCGGCCGGCCAGTGCCCCCGGCCTCGGCCGGGGGTTGCGGACACTCCTTCTTCCTTTTGACCGAGTCGCCGGCTTCAGCCGGCTTGTCGGCTGCCTGCCCAGGGAAGCCGACTGAAGTCGGCTCCCCACGATCAGAATACAGAACAATCAAGAGTTGCATGCCTGACACCCCCATCTGAAGATGAGGGCGCTGGCCGGTCGGCTGACTGGGCAAACATGATTCATGCCGGTGAAGAAATCACGGCGTACCGCACCGCGGTAGCGTCTCGCCCGCTCGGTCCGGCCGTCCTGCATTGTGTCGCCGCGCTTGTCCTTCAGAGCGACCAGACGTGGACCACAATCGCGTTGGTGTCCACGCCGCCCAGGCCGCGCTCCACCAGGAACAACCGCCGGGCCGCCGCATCAAAGGTCATGCCGCCGGCGTTGGTGCAGGGGTTGCCTTGCAGGTAGAACTCCGTCGGGCGCCAGATGGCGTACGGCACCACCACCCAGGGATCCTGCTGCCCCAACGCGCTTCGGCCCAGGGCCGCCACGTCGTAGAAAATCACCTGCCGCTCATACGGCTGGCAATGGTACGCATGGGCGTCGCTGCACGGATCGTTGCACTCCACCGGCGGCTCGTCGTAACAGTTCTCGCCGAGGCCCTTGTAGCCTAGCAGCAGAATCGCATGCCGCTCGCCGTTGTCCACGAAGGCCCCGCCAGTCCAGTCGTCACACATGGTGAAGTCCGGGTAATCGCATTCCTCGGGGTCGCCCACGTTCGGCCCGGCGCAGCCGGGGAAGGCCACGCGGTAATACAGCATCGGCAATGCGTCCAGGTTGCCCGACGCCGCGTCGGTGTCCCACGCGTGGAAGGCAAAGAGCGTCGGACCCTGCGAGCCGCCTCGTATGGTCAGCGGTTCCATGCCGTCCTGCGGCGTGCCGCGCGACCGCCCGGTGACCAGTGTCCGCCCGCCCAGGTACTGGTTGGCATACCATTCGGGCACGTGGAAGAGATAGGCGCCCATCTTTCGTCCGTGATACGGCGCTTCGTCGGGACCCACCTGGAACATGCCTTGGGCACCCGTGCCGTCCAGGTTCGCAAACCAGACGGTGGGGAACGTGTTCTCGCCGACCACTCCCTCGGCGTACCACAGGCTGATGGAGCCGTAGAGCTTGTCGCGGGTCTGCGTGCCGCGCCGGGCGACAAATTCCAGATCGCTCACGAAGAGATACTCTCGATGAACCGTGGAGGCCAGGCCGCCGTCAAAGGCGGTCATCTCACCGACCCGGGCCGCCACGGGCAGGTCTTCCCAGGTCGCCTCCCGGGCGGGCGCGGGGATGCTCACCTGGCCGTAGTGCGCATAGCAGTCCCACGACGGGTCCCAGCACGTTTCGCCCGGGTGGTCCGGGTCGGTCAGTCCTTCAAAGCCCGTGACCAGCAGGGCCCCCGCGCCGCCGTTTCCGCCCGGATAGAACGCCAGCCCGAGGGCGCCCCAGTTGAACTCATCCGGCAACCGGAACGCGCCCTGGTACGTCAGGTCCGCCGGCTGCAGCCGCTCGCCCGGCTCCCCGCCGTTGTCGTTTTCGTTGAGGTTGTTGTCGTTCGTGTTCTCGTTGGTATTTGCGTTGGTGTTCGTGTTGTCGTTGACGTTCGCGCCTCCGTCGCCTCCCCCGCCCCCGCCGGTCGGCCTGCAGCCTGTGATTCCGATGGCAAGAGCCAGCAGCACAACTTCGAGCACCGATGGGACACCCTTGCGGAGTGAACTCGACATGATTGCGAACTCCTGTGAGATGGAATTGCAGCGCACCGGCCAAACGGGACGTTCCTGAACCGGTTGTGCCGCCGATCGCGGTCCATAACCCTAACGCGATGTCCGCGCGCACGCAACCGGGCACCCCCCCCGGCAAAGAGAAACGCCGACCCACTCTGAGCCGACGTCTCCGCTTCTCCGCATTCCGTCCCGCCCTGCCGGGCAGGCCGGTCTCACTTGTCTCCGAGTGCCCGGAAGCTTCGCGTATCGCATGAGGCCGCCCCTGCGGCCGGAAGGTAGAGTTCCGTGAAGTAGTCCAGCACCATCCGGTCCGCACTGAACCGCCAACCCAGCGTCTGGATCGACCAGCGCACCATCTCGATCCATCGATGGGGGACCCCGCGATCGTCGCGCTCGTAGAACGTCGGGACGACCTCGTTTTCCAGCGCCTCGTACAGGTGCCGCGCGTCACGCCGTGACTGCTCCTCCTGGTCCGGGTGGTAGCCGCCGTACCCGATGGCAAAACCGTTCGAGCCGTCGTACGCCTCCGCCCACCATCCGTCCAGCACGGACAGGTTCAACCCGCCATTGAGGACGACCTTCTGGCCGCTGGTTCCCGAGGCTTCCAACGGCTTCAGGGGGTTGTTCAGCCAGAGGTCCACGCCCTGCACCAGGTGCCGCCCCACGCCCATGTCGTAGTTCTCGATGAACACGATCCGACCCTTGAACCGCGGATCGGTCGCCATCGCCACGAGCTTCTGGATGTACTCCTTGCCGATGTCGTTGGCCGGATGCGACTTGCCCGCAAACAGGATCTGCACCGGCCGCTCGTCGTTGCCGACGATGCGGGCCAGACGGTCCGGGTCGTGGAACAGCAGGGTCGCCCGCTTGTAGGAGGCGAACCGCCGGGCAAACCCGATGGTCAGGGCGTTGGGGTCCAGCCGTTGCCGGGCCTCCTCGATCCGGCCGGCCGGCTCCCCGCGATACTGCGCCTGAGCCTCCAGCCGCCGCCGCGCGAACCCGATCAGCCGGTTCTTGCTGATCTGGTGGGCCTCCCAGAGCTCCTCGTCGCTGATCCGGGCCAGCCGCTCGCGCGTCAGCAGGGCCTCCATGTGATCGGTCCAGCCCACCCCCAGGTATCGCTCCAGGAGCTGGTACATGGACGGCGCGATCCAGCTCGGCACATGCACGCCGTTCGTCACGTGCCCGATCGGCACTTCCTGCTCGCTGCGCATGCCCCACAGCGGACGCCACATGTTTCGCGAGACCCGCCCGTGCAGGGCCGACACCCCGTTTGACCGGTGCGCAATCTTCAGCGTCAGCACCGTCATGCAGAACGGCTCCGACGGGTCGTCCGGGTTGATCCGGCCCAGGCCGAAGAAGTCCCGGGCGCTGAGCCCCAGGTCCCGCTGCAGGTACCCCAGGTGGTCCCGGAACAAATCCGGGCTGAAATAATCGTGCCCGGCCGGGATCGGCGTATGCGTCGTGAAGATCGCCCGCCGCCCCACGTGATCGCGCGATTTGTCGAACCCGACGCCCTCCCACACCATGTGAAGGCGAATCCACTCCAGCAGGGCAAACGCGCTGTGTCCCTCGTTGCAGTGAACGATGGCCGGCATCTTGTGCATGGCGGCCAGCGTCCGGATGCCGCCGATCCCCAGCACAATCTCCTGCCGGATTCGGGTGGTGGGGTCCGCCTCGTACAACCGGCCCGTGAGCTGGCGGTCCTCCTTGCAGTTCTCGGGCACGTTGCTGTCCAGCAGGTAGAGCTCGCTCCGGCCGACCATCGCCTTCCAGACCTGCACTTTGGGCGTGCGATTGAGGATGGGGACCTCGATCATCAGCCGTTTGCCGTCCAGCCCGTACACCGGCTCGATGGGCAGCCGGCTCTTGTCGATGGGCGTGTATTCCTCGTTCTGCCAGCCGTCGGCATCCAGCCGCTGGTGGAAATACCCTTCCGTGTACAGAAGCCCGATCGCCACGATCGGCACGCCCAGGTCCGACGAACTCTTCAAGTGATCGCCGGCCAGCACGCCCAGTCCGCCCGCGTACGTAGGCAGCGATTCGTGCAGCCCGAATTCGAAGGAAAAGTAGGCCACCGGCCAGACCCGGAGCTTCGACGCCCGCGATCGGGCCCAGGCGTCGTCTCCCCTGAGGTACGTGGCCAGCCGGTGCGCCGCCTCGTTGATTCGGGCCTCAATCGCCCCCTCGCGCGCCCGTTCGATCAACCGCTGCTCGTTGAGTTGCTGGAGCAGCAGGATCGGGTTGTGGTTCACGTCCCGCCATACCTCCGGATCCAGGTCGCGGAAGATGGCGACCACTTCCGGGTGCCACGTCCACCACAGGTTCATGGCCAGATTTCGAAGCTTGGAGAGCAAACCCACGGTTTCCGATTCGAGATACATGGGGGTTGACGTTCCCATCATGGCTTCGTGCATACGCACTCCCTTGAACGACCGGTCCCGCGACGGAAGCCCGGACGGATCAGACCGCTGCGACAGCCAGGCTACCGATACGCGTCGGGGCAGATTTCCCCAAAGATCGGCCAGTCCCGTTCCAGCGCTTCAATGTCCCCGGACTTTATTTGCCGGGCCCGGATTTGGGAAGCCAGGCGGGCGAAATTCGAGAGGTGCAGGTGCAGGCGGGTCCGCGCGTATTCCGCGTGCTGCGGGTTCTGCAGCAGCGTCACCCAGTCACCGGACTGGGCCAGCACGAGCTGCCGGGCCGCCGCCCGTAACGCTCGTGTTTGCAGGTCGTTATCGTTTGCCTCGGGATGGCCCAGGCCTTCCGGGGACGCGTCCTGGGCCTCCTGGTCTTGTCCGATGTCCTTTCCCTCGTCACCCCCATCCTGCTCCGACACCGACTCCGTCAACTCCCGCATCACTCGCACCGCGCGGGACAAATGCTGATACACCCAGGCCGTATCCGGCCCCACCCATTGATCGAAATACCCTTCGTCCGCCCAGGACGAAACGGCCGGTGTCGTCATCTGGTTGCAGCGGTGCCGATGGAGGTACTCGCCCGGCGTCACCGTCTCCAGCACGTTCTGATCGAAATGCACTTTTCGAAGCAGGTAGTCGAGGTACTCCGTTCCTTCGAACCACCGTTGCCCGAAGACGTGCATGTCGTAGGCGCATACGAACAGCGGCGGTCGATCCATCTTCCAGGCCAGGTTCTGGGCCCGGTGCATCCGGTCTCGCATGAACCCTTCCGCGTGCTCTGCCGCGCGGTTCAGCGCGGCCTTGCGCTGATACACGTCCGACCCGTCCTCGGTCGTGCCGATGCGGTGATATCGCGCCCCCGTCGGAATCCGGGTGTTCGGGTCCGGCAGGTACGGGCGAAGGTAATCCAACGGCAGATCGTCAGCAATGTCGCGACGGTTGTCCCGAAACAGCGGATCGGTGGGATGCCCATACGCATTACAGCCCGGCAGGCACGCGGCGTCCCGGTCCCGGCCGAATGCCGCCACTCCGGAGGGGCAGTAGACCGGCGCGTGAATTCCATGGAACGCCGGCGTGGAAGCCCGTTCCAGGGCCCGGCCGTCCACCACGATGTATCCCACGCCCTCGGTCCCAAGAATTTCGTCCAGCTCCGGCGTGTACGCGCACTCCGGCAGCCAGAACCCGCCCGGCCGATGCCCGAACGCACTCTCGAACGCATCCAGCCCCAGCCGGATCTGGCAACGCGCCGCCTGGGGCTGCATCGCAAGCATCCCCGGCAGAAAGGCGTGCGAGGCCGGCCCGGTGATCAACTCGACCTGCCCGCGAGCCTCCATCTCGCGGAACGCTCCCAACAGCTCCCCTCCGCATCGCTGGGTGAGGGCGTTCTGAAGGTGAAGCAACCGCAGATGATACGTGCCCGCCGGTTCCCGCAGGGCCGGCAGCAGGGCGGTCCGGTTCAATTCCCGGGCGGACAGCTCCACCATTCGATTGACGTGTGCGATCAGCCGCTCCCGGATGATCTCATCACGCATCAAGGCGATCAGCGTCGGCGAGAGCGAAAGCGTCAAACGCGTCCGTACTCCGTCTCGCTGCAGGTGGTCCAGGACGCGGATGAGGGGAAGGTAGCACTCCAGCGCCCGCTCGTAGAACCAGATCTCCGCATCCCCTGCGTGTCGCCGGGCCGGCCGGATGTAGGGCAGGTGGGCGTGCAGAATGACTGACAAATATCCCTGGGCCATCCGTGCGCTCCGTCAGGCAAGCCCGTTCCGTTCGAAAATCATCCAGCGAATCGGCCCCTCCCCCGTGACCGGCTCCGGCGACGGAAGTCGCACGCGCCGAGAGCGGGCCAGCGGAACCGCTCCGTTTGTGCCCGGCGGGGCGACGAGTTCCGCCCGCACGGTCAGGCCGGGCCGTTCGAGCTCTACCAGACAGCCCGTCTGACCGTCCGCCAAATCGAAGATCCACTGCTGCCCCGGCACCTCACCGCCCAGCTCTGTGTCGCGCACTTCCCGAATCCGCAGACACAAACCCTTGGCGTCGCCCCGGGGCGCCTCGTGCTCAGGATCGTGGCCGTTGCCACCCGCGCCCGACGCGCCGTTTCCGTTGCCCTTGAGAACGGGCCATGCGGCCAGCACCCTGCGGGGCGACACGGGCAACAGGGTCAGCTCCGTCGCCGTGGTGGGTTCGCCCGGGTACAAGAGGTTCGCCAGAGGATCCTTCATTGCGTTCGCCCGTCCATGGTCCGGCCGGCTCGATGCTTGAGCCGGGCGGGCATTAGTTCGTCCGCGAGTAGACTTCCTCCGTCTGCAAGGCGATATGGTCCCAACTGAACTGAGTCCGCGCCTTGTGACGACCGTTCTCGCCCATCCACCGCGCCCGATCAAAGTCGTTCAACAATGTTCCCAGGCCCCAGCCGATCGAGTCCGGGTGGTCAATGGCCATCATCCCGTCCCGGCCGTGCTCGACGAACTCCGCCGGCCCGCCGTTCCGCGTCGCAATGACCGGCTTGCCCGAGGCCCAGGCCTCCAGAATGACAATGCCGAACGGCTCATTGCGGCTCGGGACACACACAATGTCCGCGCTCTTGAACAGGTTCGCCAGCTCCTGGCCCGCGCGGTATCCGAGGAACCGTACGGCGTGCCAGACGCCCAGTTCGTGCGCACGGCGCTGCAGCCCGTTGAGCATGTCACCCTGCCCCACGAACGCCACCTTCAGCCGCGAATGGTGCCTGACCAGCGCCGGTATGCACTCCATCAGCAGGTCCGGCCCCTTCTGCGTGGACATCCGGCCGGCAAACAGGATCATCGGGTCCATCGGCCCGATGCCGAACGGCCGGCGAAAGGCGCCCACGTCCAACGGGTGTTCAAACTGGTGCGCGCTTACCCCGTTGTAGACGACGTTAAGCTTATCTTCCTGCGCCGCATAAAGTTGCTGTGTTTCCAGCTTCAGCACGCCCGAGACGCAGATCACCTGCGCCGCCGCCTGGGTGCCCTCCCACTCCATGTGCCCGATGCGGTGCGACATGCCGCCGCGATGCTGGTTTCCGCACCGGCCGTATTCCGTCGAGTGGATCGTCATCACTACGCGGTTCCGTTCAGCCTGCCGGGCGCGAACCAGACCCCTCACGCACAGCCAGTCGTGCCCGTGGATGATGTCAAAGCCGGCGCCCAGGCAGCGCTCCGTCTGCTCCAGCCGCCACCAGAAGGCGTCGCACATGCGCTCGATTTCCTGGACGAAATCGCGATGGCCGGGGCAGGGGCAGCGGTGGTAATGGACGCCGTCCACCAACGAGTAGTCCGGCTGTCCGGGGCCGATGCGTGTGAACACGTGTACGTCATGGCCGCGGCGCTGCAACGCTGCGCCCAGCTCCGTCACGTGTGCCCCCACCCCGCCGACCGGGATGGAGTGAAGCGATTCCCATGACAGGAGTGCAATCCTCACCGTAAGCCCCCTGTGGAGAGCGACCACCGCCCGCCGTTGGCCGGGTCCACGGGGCGTGGCCCGCTCTCGCGGTTGCCCTCAAGACTTTGGCAAAGCGCTGGCCAACTCCGAAAGCAGTCGTTCGCCAACTCCCGTCAGCCGGAGAAGAAGACCCTCCTGGCTGCCTTCCGGAGCGCCGATGGATTCGGCCGAGACAAGTTCCGCTTTGAGTTGGATCTCGCGAGGTTGATCGGGTCTCTTGCGGTCGGGAATGATCGCCACGGCGTTCCAGCACTCCCGCACCGAGCGTGCTGTTCCGTAGGGCACGACCACGTACGCCTGATCCAGGGTCACCCACTCCGCTTGTCCGCGCACCGGCACACTTTCAGCACTACTGAGCAGGAATGTGCAGGCGCGGTCAGGATGGTGAGTTCTGGCACGTCCATGCGTTTCGGTTGGGGCCATACCGTTTCCACCTCTGTTGGCGACCCCCGTGCCGCGCGGGGGGCCGCCCGGTCGATCCCGATCCTGCAATCGTCTGTTGCAGGTGTGAACGCATGGGCGTCCGAAAACATCACCCGCAGCAGCCTCGTCAGGCCGGATCGCGCCGCCTTAGTTTCTCTTTCGACAACTCCCCCCGTCGCGGAGTAGGGAAAATTGCGAATCCGCCTCAGAACCCACGGCCACTAAGACCAAAAAGGACAGAAGGTAACAACTGCGCTCCATTTCGGCCTGTGCGAGACCTCCGCCACAGGGCTGCAAAACTGCGACAATCCTGCGACAAATCCCCTGCACCGCACCCGAGGCGCGAGCGGAGCGCTGTAACGGAACTCATGATGCCCGGAACCCACTCTCATTATGGATGCGCTGAAGCCGTTTGGCAAGCCGGCCACTTGTTCTAAGGTACAGTTTTTCAGAATGTCGCGTGCACCCCATGCGAGACCTTGACGCGAAATTCACCGGTTACTGCGTGAAATCAACGCCGGCAGGCGAATACCGGAGCGGTTGTCGCCTCCTCTGAGCCGACAATAATACACGAGGGTACCGCGGAAAGACCCTCCTGGAGGTTCTGCCCCTGTGAAAACTGACAACGCGATCTCTGATCATTCAAGAGGAACGAAGCTTATGACATCCCAAGTTGAAACGCTGCCGGGTCCGTCACTCATCGAAGGCATGCCGAACCTGTGCGGCAGCGAGGGAAAGATCGTGCCGGACGCTGCGGCGGCACCCGGCCCGGCGCTCGCGCCACACACGGGCATGGATGTTTCCAAGATCCGATCGGCCCTGGCCCTGGCGCTGCACATGCACCAGCCCACCATCCCCGCCGGCGGACAGGATCTCCGAACCGCCGCCCTGATCGGCAACCTGCAGTGCATGTTCGAGAACCCCGGGGACGGCGACAACCACAACGCCTCCGTCTTCGCCCAGTGCTACAGCCGGATCGCCGACTTCGTCCGTAACCTCGCCGACGCCGGGCACAGCCCGCGGATCATGCTCGACTACTCCGGCAACCTGCTCTGGAACCTCGATCAGATGGGCCGACGGGACATCCTCGACAATCTGGCCACCATCGCGTCGGACCTGAAGTACGCCCGCTACGTCGACTGGCTCGGCACCATGTGGGGGCACGCCGTTGTGCCGTCGACCCCCGTGCCGGACTTCAAACGCCACATGCTGGCCTGGCGACACCATTTTGCGGCCCTCTTCGGGCTGGAGGCCCTGGCCCGCGTCCGCGGGTTCTCCCCGCCCGAGATGCATCTGCCCAACGACCCGGATGTGGCCTACGCCTTTGTCCAGACGCTTCGCGAGTGCGGCTACACATGGGTCCTCCTGCAGGAGCACACGGTCGAGAACCCGGACGGGTCGGGCATCCGCCGCCCCCACATTCCGCACCGTTTGGTAGCCCGAAACTCCGATGGCGACGAAGCTTGGATCACGGCCCTCATCAAGACCCAGGGCTCCGACACCAAGCTGGTTGCCCAGATGCAGCCGCTGGGCGAGGCCCGCGGCTTGAGCCCCGTCGACCTCGGCGGCGTTTCCATCCCCCCACTGGTCAGCCAGATCGGCGACGGCGAGAACGGCGGCGTGATGATGAACGAGTTCCCACACGCCTACAACTCGGCGATGGCGTCCCTCGGGCGCGAGGGGACCGTCGCCCTCAATGGGACGGAGTACCTGGAACTGATCGAGGCGGCCGGCGTGAAGCCCGAGGCCTTCCCGGCCATCCAGCCCCTGCATCAGGCCAGGCTGTGGGCCCGGTTCTCCGGGGGTGGCCGGCAGGCGCTGGACGAGGCCATCGAGGCCCTGCGGAAGGAGGACCACCGCTTCCACATGGACGGCGGCTCGTGGACCAACAACCTCAGTTGGGTCCACGGCTACGACAACGTCCTGAGCCCCATGCAACGGTTCAGCGCCGCCTTCAACGAGAAGGAGGACAAGGTCCACCCGGACCACACCGGCCGGCCGTATCGCAACGCACTGGTCCACCTGCTTTGCTCGCAGACGAGCTGCTTCCGTTACTGGGGCCAGGGCCGTTGGACGGACTATGCCATCGAGATCTGCCGCCGCGGCATGGACATTCTGAACCACGACTGGTAAGCCGCGGACCTGGCGGACCCCAGATGCCGGTCAAGCCCGTAGCGGATCGTTGGCCCGGGTTCGCGGAATTGCCGCCGGACCGATTGCCTGGGCAGGGTTTTTCTGGTAGAAAATCCGGTCGCCCAGGTGACACACCTGCCGGTCAGGTAGCTCAGTTGGTAGAGCAACGGACTGAAAATCCGTGTGTCGGCGGTTCAAGTCCGCCCCTGACCAGTGGACATAACTTCCTGCCTGAGAAGATGTAAGGAGACCTCGCGAGGGGTCTTTGGCACGCGCTTTCTCGACCCTCTCCGGCACTTCACGAGCGTCTGCGGCTGCGTTGTGTGCGCGCTTTGTTGCTAGGCCGGTCGGGTCGCGGCCACTTCGTCCTTGATCCGCTTGACGTGCCCGCGGCCCAGGCCCTTCACCTCGCAGCCCAACTCGAAGTACCGGCGGATCCGGTTGTCGTCCAGGATGCCGAAGCAATCGATGATGCACGCCGGCCGACCCGTCATTCGCACCACCTCGTCCGGCGAAAGCTCCAGGTACGGCTTGTGACGGACGGCCAAGATCACCGCGTCCGCTCCCTTGAGGACCTCGGCCAGATCCGGCTGCACCCGCACGTCCTTGAGGCGATCCTGGTTGCGGAAGAAGCGAGCCCAACTGTGTCCGGGCGAGGGGTACGTGTCCTGCGCCTCCAACTCCCACCAGTGCTGGACGTATGGATCGTGGACGCGCATCTCGGCCCCCATCTCCGTGAGCTTGCGCACGACCAGCTCGCTGCCGCTGTATCGCGTGTCGCCGACGTCCTCACGATAGGCCGCCCCGAGCAGGGCGATGCGTGCGGCCGCCACGATCTTGCCCATGTTGCGGAGGGCGTCGCGGGTGAGTTCCGCCACGTGCAGGGCCCGCGTGTCGTTCACGTTGATCGCCGTCGGTGTGATCTTGAAGATGTCGTCCTCAAAACCCATCAGGTGCCGGTAGGCCCACATGCCCAGGCCGCCGTCCTTGGGAAGGCAGTACCCGCCGATGCCCGGCCCCGGAAAGATGATGTTGTTGTGTGTCGGGCGGACCTTGATCGCCTGGACAACCTTGATCAGATCGACGCCGTTCCGCTCGGCGAACAGGCTCCATTCGTCCAGGAAGGCGAGCATGGTGGCCCGGAAGCTGTTTTCGACGATCTTGGTGGTCTCGCTCTCGATCGGCCGGTCGAGCACGGTCAGCGGGAACTGCTCGACGTTGAGCACTTCAGACAGGAATTTCGTGACGCGGCGGCGGCTCTCCTCGTTCACGCCGCTGCAGACCCGCCAGAAGTCGCGGATGCTGGCGACGTAGTTCCGGCCGGGCATCACGCGCTCGAAACTGTGGGCCAGCAGGGGCTCCGACCCGATCTTCCGTCCCTCGAACGCCCGCTTGAGGATGGGAAGCGCGACGTATTCCGTCGTCCCCGGCGCCACGGTTGTTTCGATCAGGACCAGGCAATTCGGCGGGATGTGGCGCCCGATGACCTCGAAGCTCTTCTCCAGGGCGGCCATGTCGGCGTGGCCGGTAACCAGGTTGCCCAAGTCCTTCTTGAGGTAGTCGCATTGGACGTCCACCACAGCCACGTCGGCCAGCTTGAGCACCTCGTTCGTGTACGTGGCGATCAGCGTGCCCTTTTCCTTGACGCAGCGCGGGATGATCTGCTCCACCTCCGGATCTTCCGCCTTCACGGGGGGAACGCCGCGGTTCAGGTAGGCGATCTTCCAGTAGCTGCGCGGGCTCGGGCGCTGCATGCCGATGACAAACTTGCTCGGTTTGCCGGTCGCCTTGTCGACCGTGTCGGCGACCACGGCGGCCATCACGGCGCCGACGAACCCCACGCCCACCACGACCACGATCTCCAGGCCCTGCTGGCGCTTCTCGGCCACGACCGTCTGCAGCCGCTCAAATTCCGAGGCATAGTCGGCCTCACTCGGCAGCGGGAACCGTTCACCGTCCGGACTGATCGAGTATTCCATAGTGACCTCCTGATGTGTACTGCGGCCCCTGGAACCGAAGCAGGCCGGCTCTCCCCAGACGACCGGGCTCGGGTGCGCCTTGGGGCCGTGTCCAACCATTGTACCGCGCGACCCTTCGCGGCGTGAGTCGTTTTTTCGAGTCTCTCCCCACGTGCCGCTGCTTCTTGGACAGTGGTCCCTCCTTGCGTGCCGCAGCTCCGTCTGTGGCGGATGACGTCAGGCGACCGGCGTTTCGCCGGTTGCTGCTGACGGTCGCTGCTTGGTAGAATGGCGGGCAGTTCGGTTCGGACGGTTGCGGCCATATCCATGCGTGCCGTGATCCGTTCGCGTTTTGAAGGGCACCGGCTTCGTACGGGGGGCCGACAGGCATGGAAGACGAAACCCGCCGATTCAAGATCATGGTCTTTGTGGGCTTGCTCTTTGTGCTGTCCGCCTACAGTTCCTGCCAGGAGATCAAGTACTCGATCTGGGGCAAAACGGCCGAAGCGACCATCTCCAGTACCCAGCGAATGAGGATGCGCCGCACCCGAACTGTCCTGGTCGTGCGTTATGAGTTCACCGAAGAGAGCGGGGCCCAGCGTACGGATTCGATGGCCCAACCTCTGGACTGGCAACCCCCCGCCGATGGCAAGCTTTCGATCGATTACCTGGCCGGCGCCAAGGGCGAGTCGCGTCTCCATGGAGAGTGGAACTTCATCGCAGTATCATTCTTCCTGGTCATGCTGGGCACGATGGTCTTCTTCGTCGTCAAGACGTTCCGCAGCGCCTACGCGTGACCCTCCAGCTTGCCCGACGATCAGGCGCGGGTTTCCGAGCCCGGACGAGAGCGCCGGGCGACGTGCTCTTCCGGTTGGTGCAAGGCGTATGACTCGAAGCGGCAGACGAAGTGCTTGCGGAGATTGCGGCCGGTACTCGGCGGGGTCGGGGCCGTTGGCATCCGCTCGATCGGCTCCAGCGGTGGTCCGCGTCTGTTGGGACGGCAGAGCCGGAGGACGCGGTTCCCCTCCGAATCGCCCGTGCGGACGCCGATCGATGGAACTCCCGTCCCGGCCCACGCGGTGACGACGCGGTCGGCGAAGGGCCGGGATGGCGGCCTAACCCCAGTCACGAAAGAAGGTTCGGCGCTTCCCGGGTGCGGCGGCGGCACCGGTCGCTTCGTTCCGGCGGGGGCCGACCCCGGTCCGTCCGGCGTTCGGTTCGGGGGCTGTTCGCGGTTCGCGATTGCGGCGAGAATTGAACGCGGCGCGGCGGGCCGGTATACGAAGACCCCGTAGAAGCCTGAACCATGAGCCCGGACAAGACCACGCTGGATGCACTGCGAATTGACCGCGCGACGGCGCCGCCCCGGCGGCGGCGGCGCGCCGGGTGGCTTGCGCTCGCGATGATCGTCATCGCGGCGGTGGCCGGGTTGGGTTGGTGGGTCAGCCGGGATTCCGCGGTCGTCGTCCGCACGGTTGCGGCCCAGGAGGCGACGTCCGGCGGCAACCGCACACTGTTGAACGCGTCCGGCTACGTGACGGCGCGACGCGAGGCCACCGTATCTTCGAAGGTCACCGGCAAGGTTGTGGAAGTGCTGGTAGAGGAAGGGATGGACGTTGTGGCCGATCAGGTGCTGGCCCGGATCGACTCGTCCAACGTGGAGAAGAGCCTTCACCTGGCGAAGGCGCAGCTTGAATCCGCCCGAAAGTCACTCGGCGAGACGCAGGCCCACCTCGAGCACTGGGAGCGCGAAGTGCGGCGCATCTCCGGGCTGGTGCAGACGCGTTCGGCCAGTCCGGTGGAGCTGGACCGGGCCGAGACGGAAGCGAAAGCGCTGAAGGCACGGCTGGCCCGACAGACCGCCGACGTGGAAGTGGTCCAGCGCGAGGTGGCCCTCTGGGAACAGCAACTCGATGACACGGTCATTCGCGCGCCGTTCGCCGGGATCGTGACGACCAAGAACGCCCAGCCGGGGGAGATGATCTCCCCCATGTCGGTGGGTGGCTTCACCCGCACCGGCATCTGCACGATCGTGGACATGAGCTCGCTCGAGATCGAAGTGGACGTGAGTGAGAGCTACATCAACCGCGTCGAGGCGGGCCAGCCGGTGGTGGCCACGCTCGATTCCTATCCCGACTGGCGCATCCCGGCCCGGGTCATCGCCATCATCCCCACCGCCGACCGGCAGAAGGCCACGGTGAAGGTGCGGGTGGGGTTCGAGAAGCCCGACCCGCGCGTTCTCCCCGACATGAGCGTGAAGGTGGCGTTTCAGAGCGCCGGGGAGGAACCAACCGCGGTCCGGCAGAGCCTGACCCTTCCCAGGGCCGCCGTCCGCCGGGACCAGGGGCAGGACATCGTCTGGATCGTCCGCGACGGCCGCGTTGAGCGGCGGGCGGTGACTGTGGGTGAGACAGCCGGAAACCAGGTGACCATCTCCACCGGTGTGCGGGGCGGGGAGCGGGTGATCGTGGACGGCCCCGATCCTCTGTCAGAGGGCATGCGAGCGAAGGAGGGCACGCCGTGACCAACGGCAACGACGTTCTGGTTCACGTGGACAACGTGGCACGGACTTTCCGGCGCGGATCGGAGGAGATCCATGTTCTGGCCGGCCTGAATCTCCAGGTGCGCAACGGCGAGTTCCTGGCCCTGATGGGCCCGTCCGGCTCCGGCAAGACGACGCTGTTGAACCTGATCGGCGGCCTGGACCGCGTGACCAGCGGGTCCATCACGGTCGGCAACGACCGGGTCGACCGGATGTCCAGCCGGCAGCTTCCCGCCTGGCGGGCGCGGCACGTGGGCTTCGTGTTCCAGTTCTACAACCTGCTTCCCGTGCTTACGGCGGAGCGCAACGTGGAGCTGCCGCTGCTGCTGACGCACCTACCCAAGGCGGACCGGCGCAAGCACGTGGCCGCCGCCCTGGAAATCGTGGGGCTGACCCACCGGGCCCGTCACTATCCGTCCACGCTGTCGGGCGGGGAACAGCAGCGCACCGGCCTGGCCCGGGCCATCGTTACGGACCCCACGATTCTGCTCTGCGACGAGCCCACCGGCGACCTGGACCGCAAATCCGGCGATGAAATCCTGGACCTGCTGCAGGCCCTCAACCGCGAGCACGGCAAGACGATCGTGATGGTCACGCACGATCCGCACGCGTCCGCCCGGGCCACGCGGACCGTGCACCTCGACAAGGGCCGGCTCTTCGAGGAGAAGCCGGAATGACGTACCTCTCGCTGGTCTGGAGCAATCTGAAGCGCCGCAAGCTGCGCACCTCGCTCACCGTGCTATCGATCTGCGTGGCGTTTGCCCTGTTCGGCCTGCTGTGCGCCCTGAAGCAAGCGTTCACGGCCGGCATCGAGATGGCCGGCGCGGACCGACTGGTCGTACGTCACAAAGTGTCACTGATTATGCTGCTTCCGGTGACGTACGGGCCGCGCATGGAGGAGGTCCCCGGCGTGGACCGCACCGTACACTTCACCTGGTTCAACGGCATCTACCAGAACGAGCCGAAGAACTTCTTCGGCAGCTTCCCCACCGACCCGGGGCCGTTCCTGGAGATGTTCTCGGAGTACCTGGTCCCTCCGGACCAGCGGCAGGCCTGGCTGGAGACGCGCACCGGCGCGTTGGTCGGGCGCACCCTGGCCGATCGGTTCGGGTGGAAGATCGGCGACCGGGTGCCGCTCACCTCGCCCATCTGGCCCCGGGAAGGAGGAGACAGTGCCTGGACGTTCGACATCGTGGGCATCTACGACGGCGCCAGGAAGAGCGTTGACACCTCCGGGTTCTTCTTTCGGTACGATTATTTCGACGAGGCGCGTTCGTACGGGAAGGGAGAGGTCGGCTGGTACATGGTCCGCGTGCATGATCCGGAGCGTGCGGTGGATGTGGCCAAGGCGATCGATGAGGAGTTCGCCAACTCCCCCTACGAAACCAAGGCCGAGCCGGAGGGCGCGTTCGCCCAGGGGTTCATTCAGCAGATCGGCAGCATCGGCACCATCCTGATCGCGATTCTCAGCGCCGTGTTTTTCACGATCCTGCTCGTGGCCGGCAACACGATGGCCCAGGCCGTGCGAGAGCGCTCGGAGGAACTGGGCGTGCTCAAGGCGCTGGGCTTCAGCGACAACCTCGTGCTGGGACTGGTGCTGGCCGAGTCGTGCCTGATCGCCGCCGTCGGTGGTCTCGTCGGGCTGGGGCTGGCCTGGCTGGTGGCCGGCTATGGCAACCCCGTGCCGACGATGCTGCCGATGTTCTCCCTGCCGCACCGCGATCTGATGATCGGTGCGGCCATTGTGCTGGCTTTGGGCCTGGCGGCGGGGATTCTGCCGGCGTTGCAGGCGAGGCGGCTTCAGATCGCCATCGCCTTGAGGAGACACGCGTGATCCACTGGCTGTCCCAGGTCGGTTCGGTGACGTGGTTCAACGTACGCACGATTCCCCAGCGCAAAGGGGCTGCCGTCACGGCGGCGGTGGGCATCGCGGGCGTGGTTGCCGTGCTGGTGGGCGTGCTCTCCATCGCCGAGGGCTTTCGCGCCGCGATGGCCGTCTCGGGGCCGGCGGATTTGGCCATCGTGCTGCGCAGCGGCGCGGACAGCGAGATGACCAGCGGCCTGTCCCGCGAAGAGACGCGGCTGATCGCCGACGCCCCCGGCGTGGCCCGCACGCCGGACGGGCCGCTCGCATCGGCCGAGCTGTTCGTGATCATCAATCTCCTGAAGCGCTCCACCGGCACCGATGCGAATGTGCCGCTCCGCGGCGTCGGAAGCATGGGCGCCCAGGTGCGCGGGGACATCCGGATCCTGGAGGGGCGGCGGTTCGAGCCGGGCCGCAACGAGGTGATGGTCGGCGTCGGCGCGGCCCGGGCCTTCGCCGGCCTGGACCTGAACGAACGGATCACCATTGGCCGGAATGAGTGGGAGGTCGTGGGCGTGTTCGCCGGCGGCGGCGGTGCGGCCGAGTCGGAAATCTGGACGGATGCCGCCGTGCTGCAGCCTGCCTACCACCGCGGCAGTTCGTTTCAGTCGGTGTACGCGAAGCTCACCTCGCCGGACGCGTTCCAGGAGTTCAAAGACGCGCTGACTGCGAATCCGCAGTTGAAGGTCAAGGTTCTGCGCCTCCGCGACTACCTTGCCGACCAGTCCAGCATGCTGACGACGTTCATTCAGACCATCGGTGTGCTCATCGCGGCGATGATGGCCCTGGGCGCGCTGTTCGCCGCCCTGAACACCATGTACAGCGCGGTCGCGGCCCGCACCCGTGAGATCGCCACCTTGCGGGCCCTGGGCTTTGGCTCCAGCCCGGTCATCCTCTCTGTTCTGGCCGAGTCGCTCGTCCTGGCCCTGATCGGCGGCGCCGCCGGCGCGGCGCTGGCGTACTTCGCCTTCGACGGCTTCAAAGCCTCGACCATCAACTGGCAGACCTTCAGCCAGATCGCGTTCGCTTTTGCCGTCACGCCCCGGCTTCTGGCCTATGCCATCCTCTGGGCCGCGGCCATCGGACTGCTTGGCGGTCTCTTCCCGGCCATCCGCGCCGCCCGCCTCCCCGTCGCCGTCGCACTGCGGGAAACATAGCCCGAGACCAGCCCGGAATACCCTATTGCCCCTGCAGCAGGTGTGCGTTGCAGCGCACGGCGTCGATCGCGGCGCCGATGGCCGGGGCCTCGCGAAGCTTCGACGCCACCACGATGCCCGGCCGGACCGTATCCCCCGCCAGGTAGTGCTTGCGCAGCTCCGCGTCGTCGGAGTTCAGGATCAGCCGGGTCAGGCAGCGGTCCAGCTTCTTCTTGAACGCGTCGGCAAACTGCGGCTCGTCGTACATGTTGCCCACGCGCTGACCGATCACGATTCGATCCAGCAACGTGCCGCGGTACGGATGGTCCCCGCGCAGCTCCAGGTACGCCTGCCCGCGATGCGGCACGTCGGCCCGGCCGTTCTTGATGGTATTGACCCGCTCGAAGATCAACTCGGCCAGGACCAGTGACGCGCCCTCCAGCACCGATTCGGCCAGCACGTCCCCCCGGAGGGCTTCCGCTTCCGGATAGCGCTCTTCCTTGGCGAGGGTGGCCATGCTGATGCCCAGCAGATTCGCATAGGCGGTGCTGAGACCCAGGGCGGAGGCCAGCTTCTCGAACGTCGGGCCCAGGCACGACGGGATCTGCCATGCCTTTTGGATCCATGGCTTGGCCTCGTCAAACGGGACGAGTTGGCCGCGAAGCTTCATGGCGTCTGCGATGCCGGTGCCGCCGCCGAGGTAGTAGGCGTTCTGGACGTCGCGGAACAGTCCGTCGGCCGCATATTCCTCGCCCATGCCGCAGTAGTCCGCATCACTGCCCAGCCGGGAGACGGGGGCCACCAGCGTGATGCCGGCGCTCTCCAGGGCTTCGTCCAGATCGTCCAGGTAGTCCGGGATGCGAGGCCCGTTGTTGATCACCGCGATGCCCCGCCCATCGGGGGTCTTGAGGCCGGGCATGCCCATGCCGATCAGCACGCGTTCGGCGCCGGCTTGCCGGGCGACCTCCACGATGGTCTGGGCCGTGGCTTCCACGTAACGGCGGCCCTGTTCTTTCTCGGCGGGCGTGAGGTCGGGGTCGCCTCTCTGCTTGAGCTGCTCGGCCACGTCCACGGGCCGGAACCCGACCACCCGCTCATACTTGCGGGACGCGCTGGTCTCGCCCAGGCGGAAGAGGGGGGCGCTGGGCGGACCCTCCAGGCGCACCAGGTGGGTTTTGACCTCCGTCGCCCCGCCGTCGATCCCGACCAGGGCATAGGGACCTGCTGCGTGAATGCTGGACATGAGACCTTTCTCCTCGGCGATTCGCCCGGCGGGTGGCCCGACCTCGCGCGGCGGGGTCGGTCACGCGGGCGGCAGGATCACCATCTTGCGGGAGAGGCGGCGCCGCCCAGCCACTCCCCCGCACGTAGTGAGGGATTACACGCGATTGTCGAGCCATGTCAAGGCATGGCGCGGGCGCGAAACCGGCATCGCGCCAGGTACGAATCGCGGCCTCTTGTCTGGGTTCTGTGGAATTGCCGCAGGCGAGTTCGGGGCGCCATGCAGTACCGCACGGTGCCCAGGGTTTCGTCAGCTTGGCGTTGATGTCGGCCACCGCGTCGGATCCCGTGCCACACCCGGTCCACTTGATGTGCCGTCCGCAGCGAACCCGCGACTTGAGGAACCGTATGCGCGAGTCGCGCAGCCCGGCGTGCCGGGAGGTCTGTTGGGGCCCCGGGGCGGGCAACCGCTCTGGGCCACCCGGCCGTTTAGCTTCCTTATTCTCGCTCTTTCTCCTCCGCCCCCATCCGGGGGCGGGATAGGGGTGGGGAGGGCACCTTCATCCACGGGTTCCGTCCTGATTGTCATCGGGACTCCACCCGTGGCCACCCGCCTCGACCCCGCCGGGGTCGGATTCCATTCGCAGCGCGATGAAGTCCCACGTTCATGAATGGAACGTCGAGTCGCCGAGCGTGATGCCACTGCTTCTTGAGCAGCGCCCATTCTCCGCCTTCCCCGCATGAGGGCCGTAGGCCCGCCCGAGACCAGCCCGCCGTTTCAACGGCGGGTTCGTGTCGCCCCCTCCGAACCCCCCGGTTCCCTCACCCCTCGGTTTCTGCTTTTTTTGCGTTTTTGCGTTTTTGCGTTTCTCCCGTCCCTCCGCCCCAGGCCCGTTCACGGGCCTTCCCCGCCTCGGCGGGCTTGTAGGCCGGCCGTTTACGGCCGGTTGACCGCCCCCCCACACCCATCTTTCCCCCGCCACCCCGTTTCAACGGGGTTCCGGGCTCTGATTCTTTGGTCGGCTTCAGCCGACCGGCCAGTGCCGTCACCTTCAGGTGGGGGTGG
>CAZPHH010000041.1:0-41389 GCA_964586145.1 uncultured Phycisphaeraceae bacterium
TCCCTCGATCCCTAGGTCCCTTGGTCCCTTGCTCCCTACTTCCCAATCACCCCCTCCATCGGCGATGACGCCGTTGCGTACAGCTTCTTCGGAATCCGCCCGGAGCGGTACGCCAGGCGGCCGGCCTCCGCGGCGGCTTTCATCGCCCGGGCCATGCCCAGCGGGTCCTTCGCGCTGGCGATGCCCGTGTTCAGCAGCACGCCATCGGAGCCCAGTTCCAGGGCGATGGTCACGTCGGAGGCGGTCCCCACGCCGGCGTCCACGATCACCGGGTAGTCCGGGTCGCCCTCCTTGAGATACTCCAGGCAGATGCGGATGTTGTTGGGGTTCAGGATGCCCTGGCCGCTGCCGATCGGGGCGCCGGCCGGCATGACGCTCGTCGCGCCGGCCTCCTTGAGCTTGCGGGCCAGGATCGGGTCGTCGTTCGTATAGACCAGCACGGTGAAGCCGAGCGAGACCAGCTTCTCCGTGGCCTGCAGCGTGCCGACGGGGTCCGGCAACAGGGTCTTCTTGTCCGCGAGCACCTCCAACTTCACCCATTTCGCGCCGGGGTTATCCAGGCCCTCCAGCAGCTCCCGGCTGAGCCGGGCCGAGCGGATCGCGTCGTCCGCGTTGAAGCAGCCGGCCGTGTTCGGCAGCACGGTGTACCGCTTCATGTCGAGGAAATCGAGGATGTTCTCCTTGCGGGGCTTGCCGTCCTCGCCCATGACGTCGCGCCGGATGGCCACAGTGACCACCTGGCACCCGGAGGCGTCCAGGGCCTGTGCCATGAGCTCGTGAGTCGCGTACTTGCCCGTGCCCACGAACAGGCGAGACTCAAACGTGAACGGCCCCACGCGAAACGTATCTTCCTTCATTATCCGCCTCCCACAAACGTGACGATTTCGATCCGGTCTCCCTCGTTGATTCGAGTTGTGCCGTATTCCGCACGGACCACCAGTTCCTTGTTCACTTCGATTGCGACGCGGCGCGGATCGGTCCCGCGCTGCTGCAGCAGGTCGGCCAGCGTCAGACCGTCGGCGACGGCCTCATGGATTCCGTTGATGCTCACGTGCATGAGACGATTGTGCCATGCTTCGCTGGGTCGGGCAACCGGTGGCGCGGTTTTGTCTGGCGTCTGGTCGCCTACTGTTCCTCGTCGTGTGCCCGATGCACCGTCTGTTTTGCGGAGGCGGCCTTCTCCTCGAGCCGGGCCCGTACCTCCGGACGCAGATCGATGCCCAATTCCCGCAACTGCTCGTCAGCCACCGGGCCGGGCGCCTCCGTCAGCGGACAGACCGCTCGCTGCGTCTTGGGATACGCGATCACGTCGCGCAGGCTCTCCTTGCCGGCAAACAGCATCGCCCAGCGGTCGAGCCCGAATGCGATCCCGCCGTGCGGCGGCGCGCCGAACCGCAACGCCTCCATCAGAAATTGGAACTTGACCTTGGCCTCTTCCTCGCTGATGCCCAGCAGTTGGAACACCGTCTGCTGCACGTCGCGGCGGTGGATACGAATGCTGCCGCCGGCCATCTCCGTGCCGTTGAGAACCAGGTCGTACGCCTTGGCCCGGACCTTGTCGGGCTCCGTGCTCAGCCGGGCCACGTCCTCGTCGCGCGGGGCGGTGAATGGGTGGTGCGTGCTGAAGTACCGCTTCTCCGTTTCATCCCACTCGAACATCGGGAAGTCGACCACCCAGAGAAGGTCCCAGTCCGTGGACGGCTTGAGCTCCAGGATCTCGATCAGCCGCGTTCGGGCGTGGTGCAGGTGCTTGCAGACGTCGCCGTATTTGCCCGCCCCGAAAAACAGAAAATCACCCGGACCCGCGCCCGCTTGGCGGCACAGGGGCTCGCACACCGGCTGGAGGAACTTGGCCACGCCCGTGGAGAACTCCAGGCCGTTGCTGCCGGAGACGACCTTCGTCACAGGCATCCCGCCGGCCCCGATGCCCTTCAGTTCCTCCGTCAGGCCGTCGGTGATCTTGCGAGTCAGCCGGTCGGCGCCCTCCGCTGGTTTGACCACCAGGCACTTCACGACGCCGCCGGACTGCACGGCGTTCGAAAACACCTGGAAGTCGCAGTTGCGGACGACGTCCGTGATGTCGCGCAGCTCCAGCCCGAACCGCATGTCCGGCCGGTCGATGCCGAACCGATCCATCGACTCCGAGTAGCTGATCCGCCGGAACGGCTGCGGAACCTCGATGTCCTTGGCCACGCGGAACATGCCGGCCACGCAGCCCTCGACGGCATCCATCACGTCTTCCATCTGGACGAAGGCCATCTCGATGTCGATCTGGGTGAACTCCGGCTGGCGGTCCGCTCGCAGGTCCTCGTCGCGGAAGCACCGCACGATCTGGGCGTACCGGTCGCAGCCGCCGATCATGAACAACTGCTTGAACAACTGCGGCGACTGCGGCAGGGCGAAGAAGTTCCCCGGCTGCACGCGCGAGGGCACCAGGTAGTCCCGGGCGCCCTCCGGCGTGGATTTCGTGAGCACCGGCGTCTCGATTTCCAGGAAGCCGTGGGCGTCGAAGTAGTCGCGCACGGACTTGGCGATATCGTGCCGCAGCCGCAGCACCTTCTGCATGGCCGGCCGTCGCAGGTCGAGGAAGCGGTACTGGAGCCGCAGGTCCTCGTTGGCCTTGGTGAAGTCGTCGATTTCGAAAGGCGTGGGGTCGGACTTGCTGAGCAGGTCCACCGCCCGGCCTTCCACCTCGATCTCGCCGGTGGGCAGCTTGGGGTTGATGTTGGTCCCGCGCAGGGCCACCTGACCCTCGACCGCGATGCAGTCCTCGCTGCGGAGCGTGCGGGCCAGGGCGTGGGCCTGGGGGTCGGTTTCGGGATTGAACTTGACCTGGGTAATGCCCTCGCGGTCGCGCAGGTCGATGAAGACCATGCCGCCGTGGTCGCGGTACGACGCAACCCAGCCGACCAGCCGGACCGTCTGCCCTGCGTTTGCCGCCCTCAGTTCGCCGTTACGGTGCGTGCGCTTGTTGTAGGGAATCGCCACAGACGTTCACTCCTGCCCAGGGTCGCTACAGAACCCCGCCACTCTACCCGCGACCCCCGGAAATGCAACGCCACCGCGACAAAGGCGTTGTGCTGTGCTGCTGACGGACGGGTGGGACCGGTCTTGCGCGGGAGTGGTCTTGTGTGGGACTGCTCTGGTGTGGGACCGGCTTTCCAGCCGGTCTTACTCGTTGCCGCGGATCATTGCCGGCCGTGCCCTGTAATCCCCGTCTCGTCATTCGGACGCTTCGGGAGGATGCTCCTCTTCCGCCTTCCGCAGTTGTGCCTTCAAGTGTGCGAGCTCCAGCGCCTCCAGAGGGGTGGTCCCCGCCAACGCTTCCGCCTCCTTGTATCCGACCTCGCCGTATTGCTCCAGCGCAATCCGCTCGGCAAGGGCGTGGCATGACCGTCGATACGCCAGCCATAAGGTCTCGATATCCACGTCATCGGCGAGGCGGCGGCTTTGCTCAACCGGATCGGGAACGGTGCCGGCAAGTTCCCGTGGCAAGAGATCCTCCAACCGCATGCCAGACTCCTCCAGTTGCCGGAGCAGCTCCGGAGCAAGTCCACCTTCTTGCGCCCTCTGCCTGGCCAGATGCACGAGGTCCAACTGGGAGGCGTACGCGTGCGCCGCATACAAAACGCCGGGAAGTGTGTTCTCGGCAAGAACCGCCGCCTGTGCGAGGCTCCTCTCGCCGTGCTCCGTCCGGGCCTCTCCTTTCGCCTCCTGAACTCGCGCATATTCAGCCGCGAGGTGCAGAAGCGCCGGCGGCACAGCGTCCGCCAAGTCGCTCGCCGCCCGGATTACGGCGTCGGCCATGTCGCCGCGGGTCTGCCGGATATCCTTCTCCAACTCCGACACACACAACCGCATCGCCCGGACTTCCACGTGCATCCGCGTCCCTCCACCTGATGCCCCGTGAGGATCTTTCCACTGGATGATTCAATTGTGCTCCATTCAGAAGCTGACGCAACACCGCGCACAACCTCGTCGGGCACACTCGTTGCTCGATCCGTGCTCTACGGACTCGCGGCCTTCTGATCTGCCGAGGTTGGTCTTGGCCCCCGACCCCCGACCCCGATCTCCCGCTCCCGCAACCGCAGGGCTGACCTGCACGTACCATATCCCGGGAGGGCCGGGCCAGCGTGCGCCCGGCCTCCAACCCCCCAGCGTCCCAAAACCGCGTTGACCCCTGTGCCGACCGCGGGCAAGATGAGGGCTGACGTGAGGAATCCGATGGCCGACTCTCCGTACCGGCCACCCGTCGGGAACCCGCCGGGGGGGCCGGGCGTCCAATCCGGCAGAAGGGCAGGCGTGGAGTCGCCGGCCCGCACGATCCCGTTCGAGGACGCCGCCGTTGTTCGGCAGGTCCAGTCGGGGGACGTTCAGGCGTACGCGCAGCTTGTCCTGAAGTACCAGGACAGGGTCCACAACACCTGCTGCCGGCTGTGCGGCAACGTCGAGGACGCACGCGACGTGACGCAAGATGCGTTCCTGAAAGCGTTTGAGTGCATCGAGTCGTTTCGCGGGGCCAGCAGCTTCTACACGTGGCTCTTCCGGATCGCCGTGAATCTGGCCATCAACCACCGCCGACGGACGGCCCGGACTCGCCACGCGAGCGTGAACGGGGACGGCGAAGGGTCGTCCGCTGCGGCCAGCCTGGCCGACCCGGCCGAGCCGGACCCGGCTCTGCGGATGGCGCGGGGCGAAATGCGCGGCCACGTGTCGCGTGCCCTGCGGGAGCTGGATGAGACGTACCGTGTGGCCGTCGTGCTGCGCGATATGGAAGGGTTCGATTATGCGGAGATTGCGGAAATTCTGGGCGTGCCGAAGGGAACGGTGAAGTCCCGGATCGCCCGTGGACGTCTGGCCTTGCGCGAGGCGCTGCTGCCGTACATGGGCCTGGATGGGTAAGGCATTCAGGAGATGAACTTCGTATCGCCATGATCCCCCCGAACCGAGACAACCTGGATGAGCTTCTGTCGGCCTACCTCGACGACGAGTTGACGGAGACCGAGCGGGCGGAGGTGGATGCCCTGCTGGAGCAGGATGTCTCCGTTCGGCGCCGGCTGGAGGCGTTGCGGGGCGCGGTGGAACTCATTTCAGCACTGCCGCGGCGGTCGGCGCCGCCGAGCCTTGTGGACGATGTGATGTCGCGGCTTGAGCGCGACGAGCTTCTGGACGACCTGAACACTTCGTGCCCGCGCCGTGGGTGGCAGCGCCCGTGGCTGTCCGTGCTGGCGTCGGCGGCACTCGTGGCGATCTGCGTGAGCGGGGCGTGGTACATTTTCCGGGCCCCGAGAAACCAGGCGGAGCGCGCCAGCCCCGCCGTCGCAATTCACCGGTCGCCGGCGACGCCCGCTCCGGAGAGATCGCCGTCCGACGCCGAGTTGCTGATGCGCACGCAGAGTGCCAAAGCCGACCGACTCGCGGAAGGGCCGGCAGTGCTCTCTGTGGACGACATCGCCAAAGCCGTGCCTAGGCCGGCATTGCAGTCGGAAGCGGATGCTACGGATCGGCCTCGGGCGGTCAGACCTGAAGGTCGCGGCGTAACGAGCATGGATAAGCTGGCGGCGGCCGGACGGGAGGTCGCCGAAGCCAGAGACCGAATTCCGAGCAGACCGGGACCCGATCGGACGGCGGTTGCCGCGCGGTCCCGGGAGAAGACGGAGCGAGATCTCACGGCCGAGTCACGATTGGAATCCGTGGGGGATGCCGGCGGCGTGACCGGGCTTGCGGCCCAATCCGAGGTGCCGGCCGTGCCCGCGTCGCCCGAGGTGACCGCCGAGCCGACGTTTGCCGGCGCCGTGGCGGACATGTTGGAGCGAGGCGTGTCGGAGTTGCGTCGCTGGTCGGACGACACCCGCGCGACGGTGGACCAGAAGCTCGCTCACGGGGCCTCCCCTACGGACTTTGCTCATCATCCGTTTGCCAATGAGCAGGCGCAGGTGCAGGTGGCGTTTGCCACCGAGGCCGCGCGCCAGGCCGCCGCCCGGCGAATCGCGCAGGTTCTCGACGAGCAGGCGGTGCCGGAAGTGCGGCAGACGGCGTTCCTGAATTTCCTGGGGCTGGCGCCGGCGCTGGGGCGAACTTCGCCGTTCTTTGTCCTCGGGCAGCCGACGGTGAACTTTGCCGATCCGCAGGAACAGCAGATTCTGGTCCGCGTCGAGCCGCAGCACGTCGAGCAGCTCTTCAACGCAGTGCTTGCGTCGGCGGACAGGGAGCGCGATGTGACGGTCCGGGTGGGGTCGGTGGCCGCACGCGGCCGAACTGCGGGCTTCGACCTGCTGACCCTGGGCCTGCCGGTTTTTGAAGAAGGGGCGATCGCCGCATCGGAATCGACACCCGCCGACGCGGGACACCTGAAGCCGCGGGTACATGAACGGAAACGCACCGTTCAGTCTGCGGAACCAACCGATCTTCAGGCAAAGGAAGACGATTACTCGGTGCCGCAGGCGGACGCGCTCGCAGACGACTTCGCGTACGACAGGGACGCTTCAGCCGAGGCGGAGCTGCGCCGCGACCGGCCAATCCGACCCGGGAATCTCCCCACGGAGACGGCATCTTGGTCCGACACGGCGCGTGAGCCAGCCTCGGCGGAGGTGTCTGAGGCGCTCGACCAGCCGGAACAGGCTGATGTGGCCGCAGCGAAGGCTGCGGCGCTGGAGGAATGGGTGTCAATCCTGCCCCCAGGGCACGGCTTGCCTCCGGCAGGTGCGAGTCCGCTGGTTACCGTGGTGATTCGGCTCCTGCCGCCGGGCGCTGTCCAAGCGCAACCCGCTGTCACGCCGGAAGCTCGGGATTTGCGGCAGGAAAGGCCGACCCCGACGACACGTCCTTCTCACCGAGAGGATGGTCGGCAGCCTCGGTCGCACGGTGATCCGGGCAGGTGATGTCCGATTGTGGCCCAGAGTGTCGTTTGGGCGTGCGGACTTGCACGGTGCCGGTCTTCGCTTGGTGGGGGATTGGGTTGGGGCGTGCCAAGTCTGGCGTGGGTCCGGCTTTCCAGCCGCTCTTCCTGTTGCGGCGCGTACGCGAACGGCGCGGCTTCCACCGCAGTCCTACGCGACAACACCGTGTCCATAAACTACTTGTGGAAGGATACCACAGGCTTCGGCAATAAGCCGAGATAACTTAGCGGCTGGCGGCCGCACTTGGCGGATCGAGCGGCATCCCGGTTGCCTCATCGAAGCGATGGGCGGCGTCCGTGAGATGTAGCTTCATGACCCGGCCGACTTTGAACTTCACCGTACGCTTGGCCGGTACCGGGACGCGCTCCAGCGTCTTGGGGTTTTGCGCGACGCGTGCAGCGCGCACCTTGCACTCAAACACTCCGAAGTCGCGAAACTCCAACCGGTTACCGCGACCCAGCTCTTCAATGATCTCGTCCAGGAAGTTCTGGACAATACGCTTGACAAGCACTCGCTTGGTGCCAGTGCCATCCGCGATCCGGTCGATCAGCTCTTTCTTGGTGATGGTGGACATCAACTGCTCCCCACAGCGCCGAAAGAAAATTGACCTGACTCTCCAGGATTCGAGTGCCTCGAACCTCCTGTTCGATTTCATTGCCTGACCAACGGCCGGACCCCTCCGATTCAGTCCGTGCCCCCTGCCGAAGTAACCCGTTCAGGCAACATAAGTTATCCTACAGCAATAGGTTTCCGCCATCAAGCCCCGAATTTGGGCGACTTGCTGATGCGGCAGGTGACGGGGGGCCGGCGGAGCAGATTCGGATTCCCGCAGCCCTGACCGGGATTGCCGGAGCCGTCGTGGCTTGTCTCAGGGCCGCTGGTACCCCACCCGGTAGGCATCGAACCGTCGGTAGGTGAAGTCTCGACCCCGTGCGCCCGGGCCCTGGTAGTCGATGAACCGCTCTCGGACCAGGATCTGTTCGCCCTGGGCCGTGGGCGAGGCGATCCCCGGCCAGATGGACCGCGCGGCGTATTGGGCTGAGGGCAGGAGGGTCGCATCGCGGCTGAACAGTAAAGTGGAACTGTATCCCGTCTCGTGAGGGCGGTCTGCTACGGCGATGGCGTGCGGTGGCGTGGCTTGGCAGCCCGCCAGGGCGAAGGCGATCAGCAGAGCGAAGGGCATCAAATTTCGCATCTTCCCATCCTCCGTTCGCATCTTCCCATCCTCCGAAGGCCGAGCCAACCGTGCCGGTACGATGGCTGGTCGTCGCCTCCCTTTCCCTTCCATCCGTGGACGCTTCAGGGCGTGTGCCGCCGGCTGGGGATATGGGTCGGGGTTCTGCGGGTCCGAAAAGCGTGGGCCAATCGCGCTGCAAACGGCAGTCGCGGGGCTCGTTCAGGCTGGGCAGGCCGTAACGACTGGGGGGATGCGCAGGCGGGACGCAACGTAGCGGCCGAGGCGTGTTCGGGACTTTCGACGCCGGTGTCAGGGCCGGGCGGCGCGGGCGGCCAGAATGGCTTCGGCGAGGTGGAGGTCAATCGGCTCGTCGACGTCGACGGTGTCGTGGGGGGCGACGACGATGGCGCGCCGATCGCGCCCGAGAAAGGCGTGAGGTTCGTCGGGTTTGTCGGTGGCGCCGAAGAGGGCCGATCGCGTCATGACGGTCAGCCCGCCGTCCAGGAGATACAGGGGCTCGAGATCCTGTCTGCGGTAGTGAGGGTTCGGGCGGACCGGATTCATGCGGTCGTGGTGGAGGCGGAACATCCAATCGGGATGGTGTTTGCCCACGGGGGCGACGGTCTGCACGGAATCGGCGCCCGTTTCAATGAGGTGTTGAACGCCCTCGTCAATGATTCCGGGGCGGCGGACGGGAACGTTGCCGTAGAGCATGACCACGAGGTTCGTTTCGTGGGCGCAGCGTGTTTCGTGCTCGTACACCGCGTGGCGGAGAGCGTCGTCCAGGCGAGCGGTGTCGTCGGCCAGTCGGGCGGGGCGCTCGATGCAGGCGATGCCCCGCATCTGAGCGAGCCGGATTACCTCCGGGCAATCGGTGCTCAGGGCGACTGCGTCGAGGTGCCGGGCCTCCTGGGCGTGATCGAACGTGTACTCGATGACCGGTCGGCCCCGCAGCGGGCGAAGGCACTTGTTCGGCAACCCCTTGCTGCCCGCCCGTGCCAGAATGACCCCCAGAGTGAACATCGCGCGTGGATCGGCGATTCATCTGCCCGGACTTGAACCAACTCGGCAGCGGGCAGGCTCGCCAAAGGCTCCTCGGTAAAAGAACTCAGGCCCGGTCGCCGTGGGCGGCCGGGCCTCGTGGTGCAGGTCGTTTCATCGGTGGGTCAGCCGGCGAGGTCTGCCAGAAGCCGGTTGACGGTAATCGCGATCTTGTCGGGCGTTTCGTAGGTACCGGCCTGAATCTGTTCCCGGGCGGCGATCACCTTCTCCATGCGGATGTCAGGCAGGTCACGAGCGGCAGCCAATAGCGTGCCAAGCTCGGAAAGCTCCACTCGGTCTTGCAGCGTGCTTTGGTCCTCCGCAGCCCTTTGCGCTGCAGGCACGGCCGCAGCCGCATGGCTCGACGCGCGCGGCGCGGAACTCCGAAGCCCGTCGATATTGGTGATTTCGCTCATCTAGGTCTCCACTCACCCGGTGGTCGCAACAGGTTGTTGCCCCGGCCCGTTACGCTCCGGCCTCGACGCGCTCCCAGTCGCCGCAGAGCCGGATTGTTGAACAACATCCCCCCGCGGGCATCCAATGCCCGACCCGTTTGCCTTTCCTCCTTGAAAACGCTTGGGGTTCGCTGGGAAGAATCCCGTGCCGCGGTAGGAACGAACCGTTCCGTCGGTTCCCTATGACGGCCTACGCTAACGTCCGGAAGTATTATCGACGCAGTGCGGAGGGTTCTTGAAGAATTTTTAATCGGCAGGAGAGGACCGTGAGTTGAGCGTGTATTCCTCTGGTCTTCTCCCGATTTTCACAGGGCGCGGGCGCGCTGGTGTCACAAGAATACACAGGTTTCCGAAGCTGCCTGGCATCCCCCAAGTCCCGCACTCGCCGGGGATTCCGTGGGCTTGGTCAACCCGCGCAAAGTGGGTACGCCCGATAATGTCGGGGATCCGAGGGTGGCCTCATGCGCGGGGCTGGAGCATGAACTCGGGTTGTGCCGTTGGGCCGGGCGTGGGGGCGGCGATCGGGATTTGGCGGCGACGGAAGGGTGCTCGCTTATCGGACGAAGCGGCGCGCGGTCCCGGGCGGCCGACCGTTCCGCTGGCACTTCAGGAGGGGGACGCCGGAATCAGGCGACGGAGGCCAGCGGGCGGATCAACTGCACGAGCTCGCTCATGGTGTGATTGCTGCGAAGGTCGAACGGCAGGATCACGCCGTGGTTGTGATCACTGGCCAGGATGAGCATGCGCTCAAACCGCACTTCGTATCCGGTCTCCTGCGGCTGGTGGCCGCAGATGAACAGATCCACGTCAAGTCGCTCGGCCAGCTCGGCGAGTGCCGGTTCGTTCTGATAGCGACCCCAGAGAAGCGGATACACGCTTCCGCTGTCGCTCAGATCCAGCTCGGTCAGCGGTCGGTCGAACAGAGTCACGTCGAAGTGCGCCACGTCGCGGTGCCCCGGCAGTGAATGCGAGATGAAGATTCGATTGGCCGTGCGGGCCGCGAGTGGGAACGTGCTGATGAACTCGAGGAGGGCCTGGTAGACCAGGTCCGCCTCGTCCTCGTACGTGGCCTTGACGCCGTTGTAGAAATCGTGCGTGACGATCCGACCGCCCTTGCTGATCTCGTGGTTCGTGAGCTGGGCGAGTTCATGGTTTCCCTGGATGAAATGCACCTGGTCCGGGTACTGTCGCTTCCACTTGGCGGCCTGCATCAGAACCAAGTGCGACATGTCCTTGGCCGTGAGGTCCTCGGGTTCGCAATGGATCATCTCGTGGAGAATGACGTGCCGAGCGGGGGCGCGGTCCAGATCGCAGAATGTCTGGATTCGCTCCAGGTTCCGCTGGTGCCCATGCAGATCCCCCGTGACCACCAGTTGGCCGTAGTTGGGGAACTTCAGCAGGGAGCCGGAAAGGAAAGGATCCTCCCGGTTGAGGGCGGCTGCATCCTTGTAGATCTTTGCATCGACGATCGCGCTGGCCATTCAATCCGATCTCAGTAGAACCACGCTGCTCTCACCAGATCGGCATTGTGGTGGCCCTTCGTGCCTGCGTCAACCAAGCCGGGCGCGCGGGTCGGGAACGCGACGGACAGAGTGCGTGCGGGCGGCGCTTGTCGTGGGATGGTGAAAACGGTCGAAAGGTGTGGTTGCCGGGCTGGGGAAACACGGACCGGGATCGGGTATGATGGGGGCTGGCCGGCCGGCGGGCGGCCTGCGTGGGTCGCCGCCGGCGGGTGGGGCGTTGTGCGGAGGCTCAGTGGATGGCGAAGGGCGCGGATGATCGTGGGGATCGGTACCACCGCAAGCGAGAGGAGAAAGAGCGGTACACCAAGCAGTTGCCGACGGACGATGAGCCGGAACTGCCGCCGCCGGTGGAGCCGATCACTTCGGACAAGGAGAAGGTCGGCCGGAACGACCCTTGCCCGTGCGGCAGCGGCAAGAAGTACAAGAAGTGTTGCGGGAAGGGAACCTGAGACGGCATGAACCGGGGGGTCTGGCGTGTCGGAGCGATTTGCGGTGGCGCTGAAGGGTGCGCTGTCTCCGTGGGGGCTTGAGCTCACGGCGGAGCAGGGGGCCGTGCTGGCGGCCCATTTCGAGGGCATGCTGGAAGCGAATCGGGAGTTCAACCTGACCCGCGCCACAGACCCGGCGGAGGCGGCGGTTGCGCTGTACGCGGACTCACTCGCCGTGGTGGCCTGGGCGCGCCGCAACGGGATGCACGTCCGGCAGGTGCTGGATGGGGGGACCGGCGCGGGGTTTCCGGCGGTCCCCGTGGCGGTGATGCAGCCGCAGTGGCAGGTGACGGCCGTGGACGCTACCGGCAAGAAGGCTCGTTTCGTGGACGAGATGGCCCGAAGGCTGGGCATCCGCAACCTGGCGGTGGTGCATGGCCGGGTGGAGGAGGTTTGCCCGCCGCCCACCTATGACCTGGTGCTGTTCAAAGCCGTCTCCCAGATCGACCGGTGCCTGAAATGGTGCCGGCGCCTGGTGTCCGGCGGAGGGTTCGCCGTTCTGTACAAAACGCCAGGGATACGCCAGGACGAAGAGTCGGCCGGGCGGCGCATGGCCGATCGGGTGGGTTTCGCAGAGGTGGAGCCGTTCACCTACGCGCTGGGCCTCGACGTGCAATCGATTGAACGCGTGTTGCGTGTGTACGTCCGGACGTGAGGGCACGGCCTGCCGGCGTGCGTCCCTCAACCGCTTCCCGGCTGCGGCACGATAGAGCCGAAGCCGCCGGCGCTGTTCCATCGCAGGCCGAGCGGCAGGAGGGTCAGCCAGCGCAGGAATCGCCAAAGGCGAAGCCGCGGCAGGTCGATCGTCCGCGGGCGGGCGCCCGCTGCCACGTCGAGACTGAGAATCTCCAGACCCGCGCGTCGGAATCGCAACAGCACATCACGCAGGTCTTCGACCGGCTTGGACCGCCTCTGCTGTAGAAGAAGCACCCGAACCACGCCCGCCGCGCCGAGCGTCTCGGCAGACGGGAAGTCCTGCGGGAAGACGATCCACCGGTTGTCGTACTGCCCTGGCGAGGGGCGAACACCCGCCTGCAGGCGTCGGCAATCCAACAGGAAGGCCGGCGGCGCGTCATGCGGCAGCGCCGCACGGGACAGGCTTCTGACGCCCTCCGCCAGGGCACGCATGATCGGCAGGACCTGGAGCACGGGAGACGGCCCCGGCGTTGTGTTGAACAGCGGCACGGGGCGGTAGCCGCGCTCGGCCAGTGCCAGTCCCGCGCGAACGGTTTCCGCGCCGGGCAGGTCGACGATCAGGGCGGTTGTGCCGTCGGCGGGCGGCAGAGTGGTCCAATCCGGCGGTTCCCCGCCGGGCAGCTCGGCCGTGTGCCAGGCCGTCCTGGGCAGGTGTGCGAAAAGCACAGGTTTGGCCCAGGGGGACCAGCGGCCCTCCGGTGGCGCCCAGGCCTCAAAGAGTGCGGCTTCATCGATTGGCGAGAGTGCATGCATCGGTTGATCGCTCCGCGAAGGGGTACGCGTGTTCTGCCAGCACGGCGGCCTCCTGCGCTCGCCCGTCGATGAGAGGGGTGCGAGACAGGCGGCCGTACGCGCCGGCGCACCGACCGCTGATAACGAAGACGCCGAGGCAGGGGTATCGCAGTCCGTCCGGCGTCTGGACCGGGACAAGGTCGAAGCGGCGCTGGACGACCCACTGGCCGGGATGCCAGCGCGCGGACGTGCTCATGCGACGAAGATCCGCGGGGCTGGTGATGCCGGGCAGGGCGACGTCTTCTCCGACGCGGCCCATGGCGTGCTTGAGCACCCAGTCCTGGCTGTGCCGCCAGGCGATGCGGCGCGGGTCGCGCGTTTCCGGCAGCAGCGCCCGCCAGGTCGGCAGCGACGCGTGCAGTCGGTCCCACACCAGCGGGAATCGCTTGGTCTGCGTCAGCAGGGCTGTCGGCGGATTGCACTGGGGCGTGGATGCCCGGAAGAAACCCGTCCACGCGGCCGAACGGGGCAGGTTCACAAGCCACTCGGCGGGGAAGAAGCGGAAAATGACGTCTGCGGGTACCGGCCGGGCCAGCCAGTCACATGTCACGACGGCCCGGCCACCGGTCCAGCGCAGGTTCGTCGGGCTGACCAGATGCCCGTTGACGCCGCGTCGGTCGAGGCCGCGTGCGACGAAGTCTGCCACCTGTCGATCGTCCGTGTAGGCGGTGGCATGTACGAGGGCGACGTGATGCGGGTTTGGCACGGCGGCCAGCAGGGCGTCGAGCAGGGCTTCTGCCGGATCGCCGACGGGCTCCGGTCCACCGCCGGCCGCCATGAGTGCTGCGATCCCGGAGGCCTCGATCAGGCCGCCGGGCACGTCTGTGTTGGCCTCGGAAATCCGCCAGCCGTTGGGGGTGGGGTGAAAATCGAACCGCGCGTAGCGCGGGCAAGTGTCGGTGTCACGATCGCCGCCGACGCGCAGTACCCGGCGGATCGCACGCGGCAGGCCGAGTTGGGCGTGCAGTTCCGGTCTCAGGCAAAGCTCTCGCTCGGCGGCGCGGGCCTCTGCGTCAAGCCGCTCCGCCAGGCGGGCGAGTTCTCGCCAGGTGCCGTGTGAGACGAGGATCGGGAAGCGGGCGAGAACACAGGTGTCCTCGACCTGCGGGTCCCACTTTCCGCACTCGAAGATGGCGCGGCGGCGCAGGGCGGCGTATTCGGCGGCAGGCAGCGCCGGCCCACATGCCAGCGGCGCGGTCATGGCAGGCTCCCCACGGATGCCACGTACGCGGCCGATCCGCCCAGATAGAACAATGCCGGAATGACGCCGGCGAGCATGGGATCACCGTGCGGGCGATCGGGCGACAGTCTGGCGATCTGGCAGATGCATACCTCGGCGGCGGCCACCGCGACGACCGGCCAGCCCATTTGCACGAAGTCCGCCGCCGTGGCCCCGGCGGACACCCAGTCGCCCGCGACCGCCCGACCCAGGATGAGCCCCCAAGCCGTCAGCACGGCCCCCAGGCGCAGCCCGGAGGCGATGTCGCGGTTGATCGTGACACGATCGGTCAGCCCCGTGACAGCGTCGACCGCCATCCAGAGAAGGATCAGCGCGGTGCCGGCCAGGGCGGCGCTGAACAGCACGACCCACCATCCCGGTCCGTTGCCGATGTTCCCGCCGGCGTAGGAGAAAGTTATGCCCAGCATGTAGCCGGACAGAGCGATTCCCGCGGCGGTGTTGCGGCGTTCGACGATGTCCTGTCTTGCGTAGAGGCCGTACCAGACGGAGAACCGCTGCAGGATGCCCAGCCAGGCGATTCCGAGCAGCAGGTACATGGCGATGTACTTCGGGTCGTCCGTCACGTCATCCGCGGCGGCGTGGCGCAGCACGATGAACAGGAACGCGCCGCACGCGACGGGCGTCAGCCAGAGCGGCCATCGCCGGCCGATCGGGCAGACCAGCGGCGGCGCCCGAAGGGCGGTCAGCAGCCAGGCGATCGCGAAGAAGAGCGTTGCGGCCGCCGAGACGCAGAGTACGAAGACCTCATCGCCGGACATGGATTCCTCCAAACTGCCGTCCGGCGGCATTATCCGCCGTTGTTGATCCGTTGGAAGGGCCGGGGAGACCATGTGTCTCACCGAGCACCAAAGAGCATCGCGCGGCCTCAGCGGATCGGCCAGGCGAAATCGGGGATGGCGGCCCAGCGGTCCCGCGACCAGAGGTCGCCGGAGACGACGAGCTTCGTCCGCTCGTAGCGCCGGCGGGCCTCGGCGTCGGTCCACCTGGCGTTGCAGGCCATCTCGCGGGCGTCTTCGGCGAGCGAGGGATCCAGGTTCCGCAGGCGCTGTTGCCAGTCGGGCAACAGGTTCACCGCGCCCAGGGATTCCAGGTATCCCGTGGGGACTTCGTATCGGAGGTGCCCGATCCGCGACTTGGCGAATGGCACGCACCGAGCCACAAAGGCGTCCGTCAGGCCGAACCAGTCCACCACGTGTACATCCGGCCCCGCATGGTACGCGAGCAGACCGGCGGCACCGATGTGCACGGTGATCGGTCCGTGCGCGCGGGCGTACGCGTGGGCCATGCGACCCTCATTGGCCCATTGTCGGGCCAGGCCCTGCGCGTAGGGCTCGGGCGGACGAAAGCGCGGGGCGGTTCGCGGTCCCGCGTACCCCACGTACTCGTCGGCGATGCCGGGCCCCTTCTCCCACCAGGCGCTCCGAGGCACGAGGTCGGAGAGGGTGATCCCGGCGGCCAGAGGGAGCATCAGGCAGGCGAAACCCGGCGAGAGACGCACGGCTCGACGGGAAACGAACAGCGACAGCGCGTACGTGACCACCCCGATACACGCTGCCAGAACGGCGACGTCCGCCCACTGCGGCTGGTGCTGTCCCACGGCCGTCAGCGCGTACAGGCCCAGTACCAGAACGGTCATCACGTAGACTCGTGCCGCCCACGGCCGGTGCTCACTCCTGGAGAAGATGCGGAGGCCCATCGTGAAAAGCGTAACAAGCGACGCCACGCCGACCGCGGTCCGGATCGGCGTGTACAGAGCCTGGTCGCTGATTCGCAGAAATCCGTCCTTCAGGGCTGCCAGGCCCGCGATCCGTCCACCCTCGCCCGCACAAACGGCCAGGCCGACCAGGCCGAGCGCCAGCAGGCAGGGTCGTGCGAGGTTCCGGTCCGGCAGCCAACGGCCGATCACGTGCTGACCAAGCAAAACACCCGCGACCAGCGCGACGCCGAAGAAGCGACCACGCATGCAGTCGCCGCCCATGTGGACGACGTAGGCGGCGTGCAACACGACGGCCAGGGTCAAGCACAGCAGCATTCCCGCGCCCTGCCTTCGGGCGAACAGGACGCGAATGCCGACCGCCATCGCGACCAAGACGGCCAGGGCGACGAATGCCGTCTGGAGCGGTTCGTAATACGCATAATCGCGCAGGTAGGCGAAGCCCCAGTGCCACAGCAGCGGTTGCGCCAGGCCGGTCTTCGCATACGCGGTGTTGGGAAACGGCGTCCCGTAGTACACCGTGGCAAACCCGTACCAGCCGATCAGCATAACACCTGCCGGAACGAAACGGAGCAATCCGGCCAGCCTGTGGCGCCGCACGGCGACGACCAGCAGTCCCAGCACGGGCGGGGCACACAGGACAACGTGATCCGGGCGGTTCAGAATCAGCAGGGCGCCGAGTACGGCGGGACCCGTCACCGGAATCGGTCGTCCGTGCTCAATCTCCCGGAGCAGCCAGCCCCACAACAGGGCGACCAGCAGGTGCGACAGCCCGGTTTCCAGGCCGGATGTCTGGTAGTCCACGAACGTGTGCGAGCCCAGCAGGAGCAGGGCGACCAGCAGCAGTCTTGCCGCCGGCTGCCGGCTGTGGCGCAGGAACAGACCGACCGCGCCCAGCAGAGCGCCCGTCGCGGCGATGCCCAGGGCCACCGCCACTGCGTACACGCTGCCGACGGTCGCTCCTGCCAACAGCAGCAGAAACCACAGTGGGTGGGTGAACGCCTGGACTCGTTCGCCCGCGTTGAACACCGGCCCGTGTCCCGACAGGCAGTTGGCGATGTGGCGGAACGTGATGAACGCATCGTCCGCCACCCAGGCTCGCCAGTACGCGAACCCCACGCCCGCCAACGCGATGATCAGGACCATCCGGCCGTAGTCCCGACAGGCGGGGGGTGAGGGAGTTGTGGGGGGCTTCACCGAAGCGCGGTCCGGGACGGCGGCCGTTGGGTCGTCCGCGGATTGCGCCAGAGCGTCTGTCGCGGCGTGGGAAGCCATGAGTGCCGGCACTCCGACGCGCGGCATTGTCGACCGGCCGCGCGGGCGTGTCTGGCAGAAACACCGACTCCGTCGCGCTGGTCTTTGCGGCCAGCGTTGTCAGCGGATCGGCCAGGCAAAATCCAGGATAGCGACCCAGCGTTCCTTCGACCAGAGATGGCCGGAGACCACGAGTTTCGTCTGGTCGTATCGCCGGCGGGCCTCGGGATCGGCCCACCGCGCGTCTCGGGCCATCTTGCGGGCGTCCTCCGCGAGGGACGGGTCCAGGCGGAGCAATCGCTGTTTCCAGTCGGGCAGCAGATTCACGGCTCCGAGGGACTCCAGGTAGCCTTCCGGGATCTCGTATTCGAGGTGCCCGATGCGTGATTGCGGGTTCGCGGTGCCGCGAGCCACGAAGGCGTCCGTCAGGCCGAATCCGTCGATCAGGTGGACGTCCGGCCCCGCGTGGTATCCGGTGAGACCGGCTGCCCCGGCCAGAAGTGCGATGGGCCCGCAAGCGCGGGTGTATTCCCGGGCCATGTGGCCCAGAGCGGCCCACTGCCGAGCCCAGCTTCGCGGGTAGGATTCGGGCTCACGGAAGCGCGACGCGGTTCGTGGTCCCGCGTACCACGAGTATTCATCGACAACGGCAAGATCGCCAGGCGTGTGGCTTAATCGAGGGACGACGTCGGCAAGGGTCACCGCAGCGGCCAGTGGCATCAGCAGACAGACGGAGCGCCAGGACAGCCGAACGGACCGGCACGAGGTGAAGATGGCCAGCGCGCACGTAATTACACCCAGGCAAACCACCAGGAGGGCCGCATCCGTCCAATTCGGCTGGTACCGTCCGACGAGATTCAATGCGTAGAGGCCCAGGACAAGGGCAGACAGCGCAAAGACACGTGCACCCCAGGGCCGGTGTTGTGGTCGGGAGAAGACGCGATTGCCGATCGCAAGCGACGCGATCAGCGCAGTTGCCGCCAAACCGGTGCGAATCGGCGTATAGAACGTCTGATCGCTGATTGCGCGGAAGGCGTTCCCGAACGCGACGAATCTCAGGGCCAGGCCGGTTTCGCCCACACAGAGGGCCAGCCCGGTAAAGGTGAGCGCCAGCAGGGCGGCTCGTGCGATCTGGCGATCCGGCAGAAAGCGACCGATGAGGTGTTGACCCAGCAGAACACCCGCCACCAGAACCACACCGAGGAAGCGGCCGCGCATGAAGTCACCGCCCATGTGGACGACGTAGGCCAGGTGCAGTACGACGGCCAGGGTCAGACACAGCAGCATTGCCGCGCCCGGCCTTCGCGCGAGCAGGCAGCGAACGCCGACCGCGACCGACCCAAGAATAGCCAGAACGACGAAGACCGACTGAATCGGCTCATGCTGCACGTAGTCGAGCAGGTAGAGGAAGCCCCGGTGCCACAGCAGCGGCTGCGGGAGGCCGGTTTTGGCATATGCGGTGTTGGGAAACGGCGTTCCGTAGTACACCGAGGCGAAGCCGTACCAGCCGAGCAGCAGGGCGGCTGCCAGGACCAGCCGGAGCAGCCCGGCAGGACCGTGCCGCCGCAAAGCCACGACCAGCAGTCCCAGCATGGGCAGGGCGCACAGCACGACATGGTCCGGGCGGTTCAGAACGAGCAGAGCGCCCAGAATCGCGGGCCGCATGACGGGGATCGGTTCCTTGTGTTCGATGACTTTGAGCAGCCAGACCCACAGCAGGGCGACCAGAAGGTGAGACAGTCCCGTCTCCAGGCCGGAGGTCTGGTAGTCCACAAACGTGTGCGAGCTCAGCAGAAGCAGGGCGACCAGCAGCAGTCTCACCGCCGGCTGGCGGCTGCCACGCAGAAGGAGCCCGACCGCCGCCAGCAACGCTCCCGTCGCGGCGATCCCGAGCGCCACGGCCACGGCGTACACGCTACAGACGCTTGCGCCCGCGACCAGAAGGAGGAACCAGAGTGGGTGGGTGAATGCCTGGACTCGTTCCCCCACATTGTACACCGGCCCATGCCCCGCCAGGCAGTTGGCCACGTGGCGGAATGTAATGAACGCGTCGTCCGCCACCCAGGCTTGCCAGTGGGCGAATCCAATGCCTGCCAACGCCACCACAAGAACGATCCAGCCATACCCGGGGCAGGCTGACGTGGAGGGGCGAGCGGTCGGCCGGGTCGGCGGTCCCGCTGCGGCGCGGTCCGTGGCCGTGGGTTCGTTCGCCGGTGATGGCAATGAGTCTGTCGCAGGGTCGGAAGCCATGTGCGTCAGAACTCCGACGTTTGTGTTGCTGATTCGCCGCTCCACCCGCTTGCCCCGGCCGCGGGTGCGCGGCCGCGATGCCGGGGCCCTCTGCCTCAGCGGATGGGCCAGGCGAAATCCAGGATAGCGGCCCAGCGTTCCTTCGACCAGAGATCGCCGGAGATGACCAGCTTCGTCCGCTCGTAGCGCCGGCGGGCCTCGGGATCGGTCCACTGGGCGTTTCGAGTCATCTTGCGGGCGTCCTCCACGAGCGTAGGGTCGAGGTTGCGTATTCGCTCCTGCCAATCGGGCAGCAGATTCACGGCTCCAAGGGTCTCCAGGTACCCCGTCGGGACCTCGTATTCGAGGTGTCCGATTCTGGACTTGGGGTCAGGCGGACAGCGGGCGATAAACGCGTCCGTCAGGCCGAAGCAGTCAACCACATGCACGTCCGGACCGGCATGGTATCCGATGTGGCCGGCCGGCCCGACGTAGAGGGTGATCGGCCCATGCGCGTGGGCATACGCCCGGGCCCATTGCCCTTCTCCAGCCCAAAGATGGAACCGGCTGTTCGGATACGTGCCGGGCTCACGAAGCCGCGGAGCGGTGCGCGGCCCCGCGTACCACAGATACTCGTCGGCAATCCCGGGATCCTTTTCGCACGAGGCCATCCGAATGCGCAGGCCGGAGATCGTCCCACCGGCAGCGAGGGTGATCAGCAGGCAGGCGACTGGCCAGGACAGGCGAACGGCCCGTTGAGAGGCGAGAACCGCCAGCACGCACGTCACCACGGCCAGGCAGATCAGCAGGACGGCTGCCTTCGCCCAGGCCGGTTGAACCTGCCCCACGACACCCAGTGCGTACAGGCTGAGCACGACGGCGGTGGCAACGAAGGCTCTTGTTCCCCAGGGGCGGTACTCGGTTCTGGAGAAGGTGCGGAGGCCGAGCAGAAAGACGGCCGTCAGCGCGGCTGTCGTGGCTGCCGTCCAAATCGGCGTGTAGTAGGCCTGGTCGTTCATGCGCAGGAACCCGTCTGTGAGGGCGGCGGACCGCGTCACGAGCCCGGCCTCCCTCACACAAATGGCAAGCCCCGTGACTGTGAGCGCCAGCAGGCAGGCCCGTGCAATGTCCCGATCCGGCAGAAAGCGCCCCATGACGTGCTGAGCGAGGAGAACGCCGGCCACCAGAGTGACACCGAGAAAGCGGCCTCGCATGAAGTCACCGCCCATATGTACGACGTAGGCCACGTGTAACACGACGGCCAGAGCCAGGCACAGCAGCATTCCCCCACCCGGCCTTCGGGCGACGACTGAGCGAATGCCGAGCGCCGCCGAGAGGAGAACGGCCAGGCCCGCGAACGCCGCCTGAACCGGTTCGCTTTGGGTGTAATCACTCACATACCCGAGTCCCCGGTGCCACAGCAGCGATTGAGCGAGGCCGACCTTCGCGTAGGCGGTGTTGGGGAAGGGAGTGCCGTAGTACACCGTTGCGAAGCCGTACCAGCCGATCAGCACGGCGGCTGCCGGGAGCAGCCGGAGCAGCCCGGCAGGACCGTTCCGCTGCAAGGCCACGACCAGCAGGCCCAGCATAGGCAGGGCGCAAAGGACGACGTGATCCGGGCGATTCAGCATGAGCAGGGCGCCCAGTACGGCGGGACCCACCACGGGAATCGGTCGTCCGTGGTCAATCTCCCGGAGCAGCCAGCCCCACAGCAACGCGACCAGAAGATGCGACAACCCGGTCTCCAGGCCGGACGTCTGGTACTCCACGAACGTGTGGGAGCCGAGCAGAAGCAGGGTGACCAGCAGCAGTCTCACCGCCGGCTGGCGGCTTCCGCGCAGGAGGAGTCCGACCGCGCCCAGCAGCGCGCCAGTCGCGGCGATGCCCAGTGCCACCACCACCGCATACATGTTGGCGACGTTTGCGCCCGCCAGCAGCAGCAGAAACCACAGCGGATGGGTGAATCCCTGTACCCGTTCCCCCGCATTGAACACCGGCCCATGTCCGGCCAGGCAGTTGGCGACGTGGCGGAACGTGATGAATGCGTCGTCACAAACCCAGGCTCGCCAATACGCGAACCCTACGCCCGCCACCGACACCACAAGCACAATCCAGCCGTAGCCAGGACGGGCGGCCGGCGGGGCAACAGCAGGGAACCCCGCCGCCGGTGCTGCCGCTGTCTGGTCAACGGCCGCAGTCACAACGTCTGAAGCGGATGGTGCGGATGGGTCTGTACCGGGATCGGAGGCCATGTCCGTCGGGGCTCCATCGTTCAACTCGTGAACCTGCCTCTCAACCGGTTCGCTCAAGCAGGCGGTCGGCACACCGACGAATGAGTTTCCAGGTCTGTGGCACGTCTTCCGGGCGGGCACGCAGGTTCCCGATGCAGGCCCGCAGAACGTACCGGCCGCGCAGGCGGGTGTGCGACAGGAACACCGGCCCCGCCGCGTTGATGTCCGCCAACAGGTGTTCGTTGAACCGGTCCTGATCTTCCGGCGATCCGGCGGGAACCGCCCGGAAACACACCGTGCTGAACGGCACGGGGGCACAAAGCTCAAAGTCCGGCGATTCCTTCACGTAGCCGGCCAGTTCCTGGGCCATGGCGCAGTGCCCGCGGATGCGAGCCTGCAACCCCTGAACGCCGAACGTGCGGATGACCAGCCAGACCTTCAGGGCCCGGAACCGCCGGCCCAACTGCACGCCGTAGTCCATCAGGTTGGTCACGCCCGCCTCCGACGTCCGAAGATACTCCGGCACCAGCGAAAACGCGTCGCGGAGCTGCTTCGGATCGCGAACCAGCAGAACTGAGCAGTCCACCGGCACGCACAGCCATTTGTGCGGGTTGAGGACGATGGAATCGGCCTGCTCAATTCCCTCCATCCACGCGCGATACTCCGGGCAGATGGCGGCGCTCCCGGCGTAGGCCGCATCCACGTGCAGCCAGAGGTTCTCGCGCCGGCAGATTTCCACTATCGGCGGCAGGGGGTCGATGCTGGTGGTTGACGTGGTCCCCACGGTGGCGACCACGGCCATCGGCATGCGCCCGGCCGCCCGGTCCCGGGCGATCGCTTCCGCCAGGGCGTCCGGCCTCATGCGGAATGCGTCATCGGCGGGAATGTGACGGACGTTGTCTAGGCCGATGCCCAGGGTGATGGCCGCCTTCTCGATCGATGAGTGGGCGTGCTCGCTCGCGTAGATCACCAGGGGGGGCAGGTCGGGCCGGCCGGCCATGCCGCGCTGCCGGATGTTCCAGCCGCCCAGGCGATGCCGGGCGGCCGCCAGGCTCACCAGGCTGGAGACGGAGGCCGTGTCGTTGATGTGTCCGACGAACGCCGGCGGCAGGCCGATCATCTGGCGGAGCCAGTCACAGACGAGTTCTTCGAGTTCTGTGGCGGCCGGCGCAGTTCGCCACAGCATGGCGTTCAGGTTGAGTCCTGCGGAGAGGGCTTCGCCGAGGATTCCCGGCCCGGACCCGGTGACGGCGAAATACGCCATGAAGCCGGGATGGTTCCAGTGGGTGATGTTGGGCTCGATGATCCGTTTGTAGTCGTCCAGGATCGTGTCGATGGGCTCTGCCAAGGCCGGTGGTCCGGCGGGCAGGGCGCTGCGTACGTCCCCGGGGGCGACCTTGGGCAGCACCGGGTAATCCCGCACGTTTTCCAGGTAGTCGGCCACCATGTCGGCCACGCGGTGCATGGCCCGGCGGAACTCCCCTGCGGGCATGTCGCCGATCGCGGACGGATCGGGTTTGGACTGAGGCGAACTCGATTCCATGGGTATAAACCAACCTCTACGGCAAGAGCAGCAATCGGCCCGGCGACTCCAGGTACCACACCAACTCCCGCATGAAGCGGGCGGCCATGGCGCCGTCAATCACTCGATGATCATACGACAGGCTCAGCGGCAGCATCAATCGCGGCTCGAACTGGCCGTCCTTCCAGATCGGCGTCATCCGGCCCCGCCCGACCAGCAGAATCGCCACCTCCGGGTGGTTGATGATCGGAGTCGAGTACGTGCCGCCGTATGCCCCCACGTTGCTGACCGTGAAAGTGCCGCCGTGGATGTCCTCCAGGTTGAACCGGCCGGTCTTGACCTTGTCGGCCGCCTCCACCACGGCGTAGGCGATCTCCAGAACGTCCATCTGGTCGACGTTGCGCAGCACGGGCACGATCAGGCCGCGGTCCGTATCCACGGCCACACCCACGGAGACGTACTCCTTGTAGATGATCTGCTCGTTCTCTTCGTCGAAGCTTGCGTTGAAGGCCGAGTGGTCCTTCATCACGTAGGCGATGGCCTTGAGAATGAACGGCAGCAACGTGACCTTCACGGGCGGGTCGAGATCTTCGAATCGCGCGGTTTTGCGGATGCGATCGAGGTCCGTCACGTCGGCGTCGTCGCAGTGGGTGACCTGGGGGATGGTGGAGGCCGCCTTGGTCATCTGGCGGGCGATGGCCTTGCGGATCTGGGTGAGCGGCTCACGCCGGATCGGGCCCCACTTGTCGGCGTCCGCGGTGGCTTCCGACTCCGCTTCGGCCGGCTTCTCCTTGGCGGGCAGCTTCCTGGCGGCGGCGTCGATGTCCGACTTCGTCAGTCGTCCGCCGGGGCCGGAACCCTCTACGCTGTTCAGGTCAACGCCCAGCTCCCGGGCGAGCCTACGCAGTCCCGGACCGGCGGCCGTGGAACGGACGTTGATAGACCGTGGCGTGAACGGCACGCTTTCCGCTTCTTCCTGCGGTGCCGGTCGTGGAGCTTTCGCCTTGCGGGCCGGCGCTGGGGCCGGTTTGGGCTTCGGTTTCTCGGCCTTCGGCTTGGGGGCGGGGGCCTCGGCCGCGGCGGGCCGGGCGGCGCCGGCGCCTTCGGGTTCCAGCGTCAGGATGGCCGCGCCGACACGGAGCGTGTCTCCCTTGGACACGTGGATTTTCACCACGCGGCCGGCGTGCGGACACGGCACTTCCGCGACGGCCTTGTCCGTCTCCATCTCGATGACGCCCTGGCCCGACTGGATGACGTCACCTTCGCCGACCAGCACGGCGACCACATCGCCGGAGGTTATGTTTTCGCCCAGGTCCGGTAGTTTGAAGTCGATCGCCATCAGCCTGTTCTCGTTTGTGCTTGCGTCTGGGCGACCACGGGTCGCCCGGCCGATTCGCACGTGCCGTCTTGTTCCATCCTACGCAACGATGGGGTTCAGCTTGTCCGGGTCCACCCCGAGTTCACGGACGGCCTCGGCCATCGCGGCCATCTCAAACCCGCCGCGATGGGCAAGCTGATGCAGCGCGGCGATGGCAATGCACTCCGCATCCACTTCAAAAAACCGGCGGAGGGACCGGCGATCCTCACTCCGGCCGAACCCGTCCGTGCCCAGGGCGAACAGCCCGCCCGGCACCCACGGTGCGATCTGCTCCGCGACTAGCTTCACGTAGTCGCTGGCGGCGATGAACGGTCCCTCCTCACCCTCCAGCGTCTGCTCGAGGTAGCTCTTCCGCGGCTTCTGGAGCGGGTGGAGCATGTTCCATCGCCGGGCGGCCACGGCCTCGGTGCGGAGCTGCTTGTAGCTGGTCACGCTCCACACCGTGCTGGAGACGCCGTACCGCTCCGCCAGGATGTTTTGCGCCCGGACTGTCTCGTTCAGAATGGCACCGCTGCCGAGCAGTTGCACGCGGCCGCGCTGGGGATCAGCCTGCCGCGTGCGATACCGGTACATGCCGTGGATGATCCCGTCCCGGATGCCGTCGCCTTCCGGTATGGCCGGCATGGCGTAGTTCTCGTTCTCAATGGTGACGTAGTAGAAGCATTCCTCGCGATCCTGGTACATGCGGCGCAGTCCGTCCTGGATGATGACCGCAATCTCGTACGCATAGGCCGGGTCGTAGCAGCGCAGGTTCGGCACGGCCGCCGCCAGCAGGTGGCTGTGCCCGTCCTGGTGCTGCAGCCCCTCGCCGGCGAGGGTCGTCCGTCCGGCCGTGCCGCCCATAAGGAAGCCCTTGCATCGCATGTCGGCGGCGGCCCAGATGAGGTCGCCGATCCGCTGGAACCCGAACATCGAGTAGTAGGTGAAGAACGGGATCATGTTGATGCCGTGCGACACGTGGGCGGTGCCGGCGGCGATGAAGGACGACATGGATCCCGCTTCGTTGATGCCTTCTTCGAGGATCTGGCCGTCCTTGGCCTCCTTGTAGTACAGCAGGGTTTCCGAATCGACGGGCTCGTAGAGCTGTCCGACGCTCGAATAGATCCCGCATTGCCGGAACATGGATTCCATGCCGAACGTGCGGGCCTCATCCGGAATGATGGGCACGACGTATTTGCCGATGTCCTTGTCCCGAACCAGCTTGGCGAGCATCCGCACGAAGGCCATGGTCGTGGACACTTCGCGGTCGCCGCTGCCCTCCAAAAACTCCTCGAACACGTCCATCTTCGGCGTGCGGAGCGACGGCGTGGTCGCGGCGCGGTCCGGGACAAAGCCGCCCAGCGCTTTGCGGCGCTCGAGCAGGTACTGCATCTCCCGGCTGTCCGCCGGTGGCCGGTAGAACGGGGCGCGGGCGATCTGGTCGTCGGAGATGGGGATGCCGAACCGCGACCGGAACTCCCGCATCTCCTCCTCGTTCATCTTCTTCTGCTGGTGTGTGATGTTGCGGCCCTCACCCGCCTCGCCCATGCCGTATCCTTTGATGGTCTTGGCGAGTATGACGGTGGGTTGGCCTTTGTGTTCCACGGCGGCCTCGTACGCGGCGTACACCTTCTCCGGGTCATGGCCGCCGCGGCGGAGCTTCGCCAGCTTCTCGTCGGACAGCCGCTCCACCAAGGCCTGCAACTCGGGATGAACGCCGAAGAAGTGCTCCCGAATGTACGCGCCGGACGCGACGCTGTACTTCTGGTACTGCCCGTCGACCACCTCGCCCATCCGCTTGACCAGCAGGCCGGCCGCGTCCTTTTCCAGCAGGGGGTCCCACTCCTCGCCCCAGACCACCTTGATCACGTTCCAGCCGGCGCCGCGGAAGATCGCCTCCAGCTCCTGGATGATCTTGCCGTTGCCGCGAACCGGGCCGTCCAGCCGCTGCAGGTTGCAGTTGATCACGAAGATCAGGTTGTCCAGCCGTTCCCGGGCGGCCAGCGTGATGGCGCCCAGGGTTTCCGGCTCGTCGCATTCGCCGTCGCCGAGAAACGCCCATACGTGGCCCTGGGACGTGTCCCGGATGCCTCGATTCTGGAGGTACCGGTTGAACCGGGCCTGGTAGATGGCCATGATCGGGCCCAGCCCCATGGACACCGTGGGGAATTCCCAGAAGCTCGGCATCAGCCACGGGTGGGGGTAGGAAGACAACCCGCCGCCCTTGGCCAGCTCTCGCCGGAAGTTCTCCAGGTGCCGTTCGCTCAGCCGACCTTCCAGAAACGCCCGGGCGTAGATCCCCGGCGTCGCGTGGCCCTGGATGTAGATCTGGTCGCCGGAGAACCCGTCCTTGCCCCGGCCTCGGAAGAAGTGATTGAAGCCGACCTCGTAGAGGGTGGCCGCCGAGGCGAACGTCGAGATGTGCCCGCCGATGCCGGGACTCTCCCGATTCGCCCGGACCACCATCGCCATCGCGTTCCAGCGGATGATGCTCTTGATGCGCCGCTCGATTTCCCGGTTGCCCGGATACACCGGTTGCTGGTGAGCGGGGATCGTATTCACGTACGGCGTGTTCAGTGATTCCGAAAGGGTCACGCCGGAGCGACGGGCACGGTCTCGCAAGAGGGACAGCAGAAAGCCCGCCCGCTGCGGGCCCTTCTCGGCGACGACCTCGTTGAGGGCTTCGACCCACTCGGCAGTCTCGGCAGGGTCGATGTCCTGCCCGAGCTCAAGGTCAACCTGTTCCCCATTGGGGGCGCTGGATTCTGACGTCACGACGGTTCCTCTCGATCCCCGTGCAGGCTCGCTTGTTCGGTGACGGCCCCCAGGCCGTCGATCAGCCGGGGCCGGGGCCGTATCCTCAGACCGTCCATGCGGTTGCGCGTGATTCCACGCCGGGGGCCCGGGCCCGATACGAACCGGCGAAAGATGATAGTCGATCCACCCGCCGCCGGAAAGTGCTGCCGGCGGTCGGTGGCGCAAGCCAGTCTGCCGGCCGCCGCTGTTACGTGCCTGCGGACAGAAGTGTGCGGCGAAGATACCGGCTGTAGATGGCGCCGGCCGGGTTGTGGGCGAGCATCCGATCCTTGCAGATCAGCGTCGTGACCGGCGCCCGTGAAGTCATCGTGAAGATGGCGTCGTGCCCCACACACAGCCCGACCAACACGTTGAGCTGCGTCTCGGCCTCGTTCAACAGCACCGCCTGCCCGACCGGATTGCACATCGTCTCCCGGGGTCTCTGCGCGTCAATCTGTTCCAGACCCAGGGACTGCTTGTCAATGCCGCATACCTTGCAGCAGACGGATATGACGTCGAACTCGCGGTCCAGGATGTCGGCCACCACTTCCGCCTCTTCCGACAGCCCCACGCAGAAAGCCAGGCCCAGGCGGCGCACATCCAACTCGTGGGCGAACAGGATGACCTCGCGAATGCGCGGCTCCCGGCAGTAATGGCGTGCTTCGATGGCCGATGCCGCGCGGTGCAGGCGGGCGATACCTTCCACCTCGTACAACTCCCGCTGGCGATCGGCGTCGGCCAGACAGTCTTTGCCGTTGATGCAGTCTCGATGGCGGCACGAAACGCAGTGCAGTTCTATTCGCGGGTTCATGGGGCTGCTCCGTCAGGACAGGGTGGGCGGCAGGCCGGGCTCGCCACGACTTGACCGCCCCGCCTTTGGATCGTCTCGATTCTAACGCATTTTCGGACCGTACGCCGGACCGAATTCCGCTGGTCGTCGCGACAGCGTCGGCGAACGTCCGAATACTCCCGCCGACCCCGCTCTTCCGGCAGGACTTGACGAGATTTCGCTTGACCCGCAAGTTCTCTGGGTCGTAGACTATGAGCGCAGGGCGATTGTGAAATCCAGTGGCCACCTCAAATTTCGGGCGAGGCGTGTCGGATATCACAAACGCCTGCCACGGGGCGCTTTGGCGTTTCGCGTGTGCCGCCGGCGACGGCCGGCGGGGGGCAAGGCCCGGGGATCCCCGCCAGGGACTCACCGGGGAGGCAGGCCCATGAAAAGGAGGTGATCCGTGGAATTTGGCATATGTAGGGGTTTGCTGCGATAGGGGCAGCGAACGTGGTTGCCGATCGCAGCAACCATCCGAATTGAGACCCGCCGGCGGCGTTTGCCCCGGCGGGTCGCTTTATATGGGCGGAGGGGGCCAAGGAGAGCGGGGGTGGGGGGACGGGCGCACACCGGCTACAATAGCCCCTATGCGAACCCTTTCTGTTCTTGCGCGGTGCGGCTGTTTCGTCCGGCATGGTGTCTGCGTGTGGGGACGCTTGTCACGCACGCGCGGTGGGGCGTGCGGCGCCATCCTGCTGGCGTTTGGCTGTCTGGGTGGCGGATGCGCGGAGCAGAGACCCGCGCCAAGCCCTCACGACCTCCACACCGCGTTGCCGGCGAACCGAACGGTCGAGCAGGAGAATTGGCCGGACGGTCAACCTCGTCAGCGGATCGAGTTCCGCATGGCGCCGGACGGATCCAAAACGCTGGACGGGCTCTACACGCTCTGGTTCCCCAGCGGGCAGAAGCAGTACGAGGCCACGTACGTCGACGGGCACCTGCACGGCACGGAGCGTCAGTGGCACGAGAACGGCCAGCTCCGCGTGGAGCAGCACTACGAGCAGGGCCTCCGCCACGGCCCGCGGTACGATTGGTCCGCGTCGGGCCAACTCCGCAAGGAAGAGCACTACGACCAGGACCAGCCCCACGGCGCCTGGTCCATCTGGGACGGCTCCGGCAAGCTGAAGTGGCAAGGCCGCTTCGCCCACGGCCAGCCTCTGCCCTGATTCTGTCATGCGACCCGGTTTTCTTGTCGTGGGACCCTGTGTTTGCTAGCATAGGGCAATGTCGGCTGGGAGCGGGCGACGTCGGTCCGGAGGGGGCCGGCGGATGCGTTCTGACTGAAGCAGCACTTCCTCCGCCGCGATTCGGCGAAGCCTCGCGCACCCCCGCACTCCCACCGGAAACCGTGGTGTCGGCTCTCGCAATTTGCACCCGTCGTAAGGAGACTCGCAATGCAGCTACGCCAGGCCTGCCGCAGCCTGATCGGCGTTTTGGCCCTCGCCGCCGCAATGGCGGTCGCCACCGAAGCGGCGGAGCTGATGCCGTCAACACAGGACCCGCCGGTGATCGTCGGCCCGGAAGACGGACACCGTGAAGTCCCGGACGGCCCGTACATCTCGACGCCGGCACGCGGGCGGATTACATCGCCTCGGGCCACCGTCAGCCGCGACGGCTACGTCAGCGTCCAGGTCAACGTGGCTGCCAACGGGCAAAACATCGTGGGCGATGCGGCCAACGAGCCGTCCCTGGCGGTTGACCCGACCGACCCCTCTCGCATGGTCATCGGCTGGCGTCAGTTCAACACGATTACCAGCAACTTCCGACAGGCCGGCTGGGCATACTCGCACGATGCCGGCCGGACCTGGACGTTCCCCGGTGTCATTCAGCCTGGCGTGTTCCGCTCGGACCCAGTGGTGGATGCGGACCACCAAGGGCATTTCTTCTACAACAGCCTCACTACCAACACCGCCCAGACGGACTTCTGGTGCCACGTGTTCCGCTCCACCGACGGCGGCGTGACGTGGGACGCCGGCACGTATGCCTGGGGCGGCGACAAGCAGTGGCAGGTGATTGACACCACCAACGGCATCGGACGGGGCAACATCTACGCATCCTGGAACTACATCTACAGCACGTGCAGCGGGCACTTCACCCGGTCCGTCGACAACGGCCTGACGTTTCAGGCCTGCACCAGCGCGCCCGGCAACCCGTACTGGGGCACGCTGGCCGTCGGGCCGAGCGGGGAGCTGTTCCTGTGCGGCCAGGGGTTCATCGTGGATCGATCCACGAACGCCCAGAACCCCGGATCGGCCGTGTCCTGGGGCCTGTCGCGAACCGTGAACCTGGGCGGAAGCCTCGTTGCCTCGGGCGGACCCAACCCGGGTGGCCTTCTGGGGCAGGCCTGGGTGGACGTGGACCGGTCCGACGGCCCCACGCGCGGCAACGTCTATCTGCTCGCATCCGTCGACCCCTCGGGCCCGGACCCGTTGGACGTCATGTTCGCCCGCAGCACCAACGGCGGGTATAGCTGGAGCGCACCGGTCCGCGTGAACGATGATCCGCCGGGCACGAACGCCTGGCAGTGGTTCGGCACCATGTCCGTCGCCCCGAACGGCCGGATCGACGTGATCTGGCTCGACACACGCAACGATCCCGGGGGGTACGACTCGGAACTGTACTACTCGTACTCGACGAATGCCGGCCAGACCTGGGCGCCCGGCCAAGCCCTCACCCCGCCGTTTGACCCGCACGTCGGCTGGCCTCAGCAGAACAAGCTGGGCGACTACTTCGACGTGACGTCGGACGAGCTCGGCGTGGACGTGGCCTATGCGGCCACCTTCAACGGCGAGCAGGACGTGTACTACATTCGCATCGGCGACCCCCATTGCCAGGACGCCGGCCGACTGACGCTGGACCGGCCGAAGTACGCCTGCGAAAGCGAGGCCCTGGTCGAGGTGCTTGACTGCGGGCTGAACCAGAATGACGGCCTGGCCGAGACGGTGACCGTCGTGGTCGCTTCCGATTCCGAGCCCGCAGGTGAAACGGTGATTCTGACGGAGACCAGCGCAACCTCCGCACGCTTCCTGGGCACGCTGGCATTGAGCGACACGGATGCCGCGGGGATCCTTCACGTTCTTGCCGGCGACACGATTACCGCCACGTACATGGACGCCGATGACGGCCAGGGCGGAACGAACGTGGCCGTGACCGCAACGGCCATTGTGGATTGCGCGCCGCCGATCATCAGCAACGTACAGGCCGCTGACATCGGTCCGTTCCAGGCCTTCGTCACTTTCGACACGGACGAGTTGACGCGCGGGCGGGTCCGCTTCGGCGAGTCCTGCCTCGCCCTGAACGAGTCCACGTCCTGGACGGCGTATCGCCTGGGCCACTCCGTGAAGATCGCGGGCCTGGATGAAGACACCCCGTACGCCTACGTCGTGGATGCCGAGGATGAGGCGGGCAACGCGGCCACGGAAGACGATGGGGGTGCGTGCCACTTCTTCACCACGGCGGACATTCCCGCGTACTTTGCCGAACTATTCACGACAGGCAACGACCTGGCCTACACGCGTTTGACCTTCCGTCCGAACGGGTCGCTTGACTTCTACGCCGTGTGCGCGGAATCGATCGCGGCTCTGCCGACCGATCCCGCGGGCGGCACCGCGCTCGCCCTCACCGACGAGAGCTTCGCCACCGTCAGCCTGACCGGCGGGGCCGCGGTCCGGCTCTACGGGCAAAGCTACACGACGTTCTATCCCGGCAGCAACGGGTACATCACCTTCCAGTCCGGCTCGACCGCTTCCAGTGAGTCCTTCGCAGCCCTGTTCGCCCAGCCGTGCGTGGCCGCTCTCTTTGACGACCTGAACCCGGGTCCGACCGGGGGCGGAACGATCCGTTGGAAGCAACTGGCCGATCGGGTGGCGGTTACGTGGGAGAACGTGCCCGAGTTTACCAACACCGGTGCCAACACCTTCCAGATCGAGTTGTTCTTCAACGGCGACATTGCCGTCAGCTATCTGGACCTCTCCGCGACCGACGGACTGGCCGGCCTTTCGCCCGGCGGCGGGATTCCCGAGGGCTTTGTCCCCGTGGACCTCTCCGAATTCGATGACTGCGGTCCGCTGCCGCCGGCCGCGTATGGCGAACCCGTGACGACCGGCATGCTCACACCGGTCTCGATCGTCCTGCAGGCCACCGACGACGGCCAACCCGCTCCGCTGGTCTACGTTCTCACGCGGCTGCCCGACAGCGGGCAACTGGCCGACCCGGTTTCGGGTTTGATCGGGACGGCGCCGCATGTGCTGGCCGACGGTGGAAACACTGTTGAGTACCAGCCGGGTCCGTGTTTTCACGGTCAGGACTCATTCACGTTTCGCGTGAACGACGGCGGCACGCCGCCCGAAGGCGGGGATTCCAACGAGGCGACCATCACGGTCACCGTAACCGGCGGCACGCCCGGCCCGGCCCGACGCATCTACAGCTTCCTGCTGGACAGCGATCCCGGCTGGTCCACGGAGGGACAATGGGCGTTCGGGCAGCCCACCGGCGGCGGCTCGTACAATGGCGACCCGACGAGCGGCTATACGGGTCCGTACGTCTACGGCTACAACCTGGATGGGGATTATCCGAACGACCTTCCCATCACGGAATATCTGACCATGCCGCCAATGGATTTCTCGAACCTGACCGGCGCCCAATTGCGATTCTGGCGCTGGCTGGGCATCGAGTCGACGTTGATATCCGGTGATCGCGCGGTCATCGAGGTGTCGGCCGACGGGCAGAACTGGCAGACCGTCTGGGCGCATGTGTTGGGAATCATCGCGGACACGAGCTGGACGCAGGTCTTCCAGGACATCTCGTCTCTGGCAGACGGGGGGGCGACCGTTCAGATCCGCTGGGGTCTCGGCCCCACGAACTCGTCCACGACCTACCCGGGATGGAACATCGACGATGTCGAAATCTGGGGCATCGCCGCATGGCCAAGCGATTTTGACGGCAGCAACACGGTTGACGGCTTTGACTATCGCGTGCTGGAAACGTGCCTGGCCGGACCGGACGCCGGTCTGCTCTTCGGCTGCGACTGCGCCGACCTGGACCTGGATGGGGATGTGGACCTGGCCGATTTCGCCCAGTTGCAGAGGGAATTCACAGGGGAATGAGAAGGCGGTGGCGGCCCTGTCCGACCCGCGGACCGTGCGTTAGAATCCCGGCATGAGCACGCACAACAGAGTCGGGACGAAAATCGTTGCCACGCTGGGACCCGCCACGAACCACGCGGAGACCCTGGGCCGCCTGCTTGCGGCCGGTGTGGACGTGGTGCGGCTAAACTTCTCGCACGGTACGCCGGACGATCACGCGAAGGCGGTTGCCCTGGTGCGGTCGGCCGCAGCCTCGCTCGGACGTCCCATCGCCCTGATGGGCGACCTGTGCGGGCCGAAAATCCGACTGCTCGAAGTGCAGGGCAATGCGATCGAGATTCCCGTCGGGCATCGCCTGCGCATTGTGCGGGAGCCTGTGCTCGGAACGCGTGAACAGGTCGCCACGAACCACCCCACCATCATCGATGACGCGGAGGTGGGGCACGCGGTGCTCATCAACGACGGCGCGGTCCAGCTTCGTGTGGTGGAGAAGATGGCCGATGCCCTGATCTGCGAGTGCGACGTGCCGGGCGAGATCGGGACTCGCAAGGGTCTGAGCCTTCCCGATTCCATCCTCCGGCAGGAATCGCTGACGGAGACGGATCTCGAGTACGTCCGGTGGTCGGTGGCCCAGGGGCTTGACTACCTTGCGCTTTCCTTCGTCCGGCGGGCGGCGGACGTGGAGTTGCTCCGCGCCCGGCTGGCTGAGTTGCAGGGGCAGTGCCACGTCGTTTCCAAGATAGAGACCCGCCACGCCGTCACGAACCTCGACGAGATCATTGCGGTGTCGGATGTTGTGATCGTGGCCCGGGGCGACCTCGGGGTCGAAATGGAACTGGCTACCGTCCCGCGCATCCAGAAGGACATCACCCACCGCTGCCACCGTGCCGGCAAGCCGGTGATCGTGGCCACCCAGATGCTCCAGAGCATGGTCGAATCGTCCACCCCGACGCGGGCGGAAGTCAGCGACGTGGCCAATGCGGTCTTCGACGGCGCGGATGGGCTGCTGCTCTCGGCGGAGACGGCCGTGGGCCGCTACCCGGACGCCGCGGTCCGGATGCTGCGTCGGGTGGCGGCCGAGACGGAGGCATACGATCAGGACCTGGCCCGGCCGGTCGAGATTTGCGCCGGCACGCACCGCGTGACTGCGGCCCTGGCCCGCGCCGTCGCGCGGATCGCCAACGACGTAGACGCCCGAGCCGTCGTGCTCTGGACGGACACGGGTTATCTGCCTCGGCTCGCCAGCAAGCACCGCCTCGATCGGCCCGTGATCGGGATCGCCCATGCCGAAACCGCGTGGCGGCGGATGGCGCTGTACTACGGCGTCACTCCCGTCTTCGCGTCCGGCGCTGCAGACGTGGAAGACCGGCTCTCGGAAGCCGACCGGATCGTGCAGGAAATGGGCCTGGCTTCGCCCGGCGAGATGATCATCGTCGCGTTCGGGCCCCGGGCGATCACTCGCCTCAACACCGGCACCGTGCTGATCCACACGGTGAATTCGGTCGCCTCGTCCTGAGAGGCCCGGGCGGTGATTCGGTGGTGTCGCCGACTGCCGGCCGGGGCGTTCGCGTGCGGGTCGCTTCATCCGGGGCCGGACGTGTCTGCCTCCGGGTTGCCGGGTTCGTTCGGGTTCGGCGGGGGAACCGCGGAATCCGTCGGCCGGGAGCCGGGCCCTTCGCGGACCACACGAATCGGGATCACCCCCTTGCCGCCGACGGTGAGCGTCCGCTGCGGGAACGGGATCTCGATGTTGTTCTCCCGGAAGAGGCGGTCGATGTCGTGGCGAAGCTCCGCCATGCCCGCCCAGCGGTCCCCCGCGTTGGCGAACCACGCCATCAGCGAGAAGTTCAGGCTGCTGTCACCAAAGGCCACGAACCAGGCGGCCGGCGGCGGATCGGGCAGGATCTTCGGGTTTTCGCGGGCGGCCTGGATCAGCAACTCCCGGACCCGATCGGTGTTGCTGCCGTACGCCACGCCCACGTCGACTCGCCCCCGGATTCGCCGGTCGTCCAGCGTCCAGTTCGTGACTGCCGTGTTGATGAAGTCCCCGTTCGGGATGACGATGTCGATGTTGTCGAAGGTCTTGATCGTGGTGGACCGCATGTTGATGCGCGTGACTTCGCCAAGCTGCCCGCCCACCTCCACGATGTCGCCCACCTTCATGTGACGCTCGAAGAAGATGAGCAGCCCGCTGATGAAGTTGACCATCAGGGGCTGCAACCCGAGCCCCAGGCCGAGCCCCAGACCGCCCAGAAGGACGACCAGGGCGCCCAGGGTCACGCCGACGGTGACCAGGGCGTAGTACAGCCCCACCAGCATGATCGCGTAGTGTGCCAGGGAGCTGACGGCCGCCTGCGCTCCGCGATCGTCGGCCAGGTACATGGGAAACACCCGCTTGTGCATCTGCCGCCGCACGATCCGGGACACGTACACGCTGATCACGATCACCCCGACGGCCATGATGATCTTGCCGATGGAGATGCGGCTGTCTCCGCCCAGCGGGAGCGAGTACTCGATAATTCGCTGCACGCGGTACGGGCTGACTCCCCACGCCTGTACGATCCAGATCACCGCTCCCGCCGCAATGATCCAACGGGCCAGAACACTCAGCGACCGGGCGAGTTGCGGCCAATCGACCAGCCTGGGCACTTCCGGCCCCTCTTCGGGCGCGTCGTCACTGTCTTCTGCCGGGGTCGTGGAGGCGCCCTGGGATTCGCGGGGTTGTGTCAGCCGCTCCGTCACCTCCCGCACGACTCGCATCAGCAGCACGGCGATCAGCAATGCGGCCAGCGTCTGGGAGAGGCTGGCGATCAGGAACTCGGCGAGTGCGCCGTAGCCCGCCACACGCAGCACGAACAACGTCAGAATGAAGAGAAAGCAGAGCGGATAGAGGCTCACCAGCCCCGAGTACAGTTGTTGGTAGCGCGGATTCCGAATTCGTCCGACCACTCGCACCACCGTCTGCCGGTTCCGCAGGAAAAGCAGAACGCCCAGGACCGTGAGGCCGCGGATCAGCCCCACCACGTAGTGTCGCAACTCCGGCAGGACCTCAACCGCCGTCAGAAACAACGTGAAGGGCGACGTCAAGAGCACGAATCCGATCAACCGGCGCAACCATCGCCGATAGTATGTGGCTACGGCGTTCGAACACGGCACGAGACGGAACCGCGTTCTCTCGCCCGCGAACGCGATGCGCACCAGCGCCAGACACAGCCCGCCCAGCAGGACGTACCACAGCGCGGTTGTCGCCAGCCGCGTGCCGAGCGGCTCGGTGGGAAGAGACCGCACCGCGGCCAGCAGCACCAGCACGGGAGTGAGCCAGACGGCGGTCCCCGTGCCGGTCCAGGCAGCCTGGAGCAGAAGACGGTCCGTCAGCGCCGCGAAAACCGACTGGTTCTCCTTCATCGCGGCCGTCAATGGCGTCACTCGGGCGTCCGCCCATCGAACGGCCTTGCGCCGGTAGGCGTAGGCCAGGGCCGCGCCCGCCAGCGCGAGGGCCAGCACCGCCGCCGTGTGTGCCGGCGGCAGGTTGTCCAGCCATTCCGCCACCTGCGCGGGGGTGCCGGCCAGACGGGCGGCGTCCGCGCCCTCCTGCGTCGGGCCACGCCATAGCGCGGGCAGCGTCTTCCACTGCTGTTTCAGTTGGGCGAAATCCGCGTTGAACCAGCCCACGCCCGGAGCAAGGATGTGAGACCAGTAGAGTGCGTCGCCGGTCGCCGCCAGAAGACGCAGGTGTTCCCGGCAGACTTCGATTGCCTCGGCCAGTCGGGCGATCGGCTCGTCGGCCAGCATCTCCGCCTGGCTGAGCGCTTCCCGCAACGGAGGGAGGTGCTCCGTCGTCAGTTCGTCGCGAAGCTTGCTTGCGTCGACGCGCGCGGCCGCGCTGTCGAGCTCCGCAATCTGCGTCGTCATCGTGCTGACGATGCGGTCGATCTCGCTTAGTGCGCTGTCTCGCTGGATGAGGACCTCTGTCGCGTCCCGCTCGGCCTCGCTCAGCCGTCTGACCAGCGCCTGCAACCGCGTGTTGTACGAGCGGATTTCCGTCTGCAGCTCGCGGTAGCGGATCCGCTTGACTTGGCTTTCCTGTCGCGACAGGCCCTCCACAAACCGGGTCCACGACTTTGCGCTGCGACCGACGTTGGTCTTCAGCGTGTCCAGCGTCGCCTGGGGGTAGCGGCGACGGATGGTGTCCACTCGTTGGTTGAGCGTTGTGCGGGTCTGCAGAATCCTCTCGCGGGCCTGCCAGTAGAGGCGGGCCGTGTCGGTCCTGGCCGACTCCATCTTCTGCTGGATTCGCCTGAGTTCCAGATCGGCTGCGGACTGCCGGATCAACGCACGAAACGCCTCGATCTGATCGGCGTAGGTCCCCAACGCGGCCAGCGCGGGCTCGTCGCGATCGAATTCCACCTGCAGCCGGGCCCGTTCCTGGCGGACCGTCGCCAATCGGAGGTTTGCCAGGGCGACCGACCACACCAGCGCTCGCTCGCGGATCCGGCGCAGCTCCTGTTGGGCTGTCCCGTCGGCCGGCTGCGTGGCCGGCTGGGTCGTGGGGGTTGTGCGGAAGGTCTCGAGGGCCGCCTCCGCCTCGTTCAGTGCGGTGGTCGCCTGCCGGATTTGGACCTCGAAAGCGTCCAGTTCCTGGTCGCGCTTCGTCTGGGCGGCCGCCAGTGCGTCACGCTGGGTTCGAATCCGCTCGGACTCGACCTCCAGGCGGTCCAGCTCATCCCGGGAATGGAAGCGGGGCGAGATTCGCTCCTCCTCGACGGCCTTGCGATAGTGAGCGGCCCGCTCCTGGAGCCTGCTGATTTCCGCGTCAGCCTGCTCGCGGCTGGCCTGTTCGCCGAGTTGTCGGATTGCCGCGAGAGTCTGTCCGTACGACTCCAGCGTCTGGAGATAGTCGCCGAGGACGTGCCGAAGCCGTTCCTTCTCGCGGTTGATCGCTTCCTGGCTCTCCGGACTCGGCGCGTCGTCCGCGACCTGAACCGGCTGGGTGGTCGTTGCCTTCAGACCGGCCTCGATCGTCGCCCGCACCTCGTCGACGGCCTCGAGGGTTTCCGGCACAGGCTGCGGCGCAATTGCCTGCTCCGTCGCTGCCGCGGCGTCCCGCTCCTGCGCGGCGCCCGTTCCCGGACCGGCCAGAACCAACAGCCACGCGCCGCAGAGGCGCATGGACATCCTTGTCACCGCGTTCATCGAGGGGATGGTATCCGAAAATCGGGGAACGGTCCAACCGCGAGTGCGAGCCTCCGCGAATGTCGTGTGGGCGCGCGAAGGCACGGGCCACGCAGAACGGGGGCGCGCGAACAGCGTTCGCCCGCCCCCGGTTGCATTCGCATACGGAGAACCACGTCCTGCCGTGATTCTCCGCAGCAAGGGTGCAAGAGAGAGAGAGTTCTATCGCATCCGACGCCGCCGCGCCAGAGCCCCGACCCCGAGGGTCAGCAGCCCGATTGCGGCCGGCTCCGGAATCACCGTCATCTCGACACGAATCTTCGTCACCTGCTCATCCGCGCCAAACTGGCTCGGGTACGCGGTTCGCAACACGATCGGCCCCAGGACCAGCGGATCGCTGGTCGGAGACGACCATGCATCCGACGGAAGCTGCAGGCTCACGATGCTCTGCTGCTCATTGGCGTTCCGCGTGGTGATGGTCAGGTCGATCGGGCCGACCACCACGTAGGTGTCCATGTCCAGGAATTCAAACTCGATCCGCAGCGGGTCCGTCACCCAGGCCTCGCTGGCGTTTGCTTTGGTGATGGTCACGTCGCGATAGCCGGTGTCGTTGCCCAGCGCGTCCACCATCCAGAACTGGTCTGTCCAGTTCTTGCTCAGATAACTCCCGCCCGCGCCATTCACCTCAATCGGCTCTGTTTGCGCTGGGTCTGCCAGCGAGTAGTTCCACACCTCGAAGGCCGACCCCGAGCCGTCATGGCCATACTGCATTCCCAGGTCGAACAGCATCGGACCGGCGGCCCACGAAGGGCTGGTGAACAGGCACGCCAGCGTCGCAGCCAGCGCGCAGCCTCTGAAAAACTGCATGGGGGCTCTCCTCTCTCCGTCGCTCTCTCAGAAGTGGGTGGCGTGGGCAGCCCTGAACCGGGCCATCCGGCGCCTCCTCCCTAACTCCGCTCCTCCATTGCATCCTAGTCGATTGCTTCCCCGCAATCAACCGGCTTCCTTGCGAAATCACCCGGGTGCCGATGCGTTCGGAACGATGGGGATCGGCCGGATGCACGCCCGCGGGATATCGGACGCGATGTCGTGTCCGGACCCCGAGGCTCAAGGACGGCGCCGCCACCGAAACGTGACCGCTTCTCGAGAGTCAGGCAACCCACCGAGTCGTTCGTTCGTGGCTTTGTTGCTCCGTCCGACAAACCGTGCCGCGTAGCCGGAATTCCGTCCAGACTGATTTCTTTGCATGGGGATTGAATGCAAGCCGGGCCGATCTGGCGCCCAGCCGTGCAGACGAAGAACGGAGCGGCCGCGCGGGCGAGAGCAACGTGCGCGCCGTGTGTGGGCATGGCGATTCCAGCGCAGTGATTTCCCATTTTGACGTGGGTGGCGCGAGAAACACGCGTCCGCTTATTGATCTGACACAGGTGCAGGACAGATAATCATATGACTGTCGTTGACGCCGTGCCGGGCTACGGTTATTCGGTCCTGCTGCGGCGCGGTTGTCTGCGTGACATTGTCGTGTGGGAAGCCTATAGAGCGTTGCGGGGAGTGTCCGCGGCGCTGGGCTTTCGCCATCCGGCACGCACCGAGCGCCGCCGGCGTACCCCCGCCCAGAGTCAGGGAGCAACGGGAGGAGAAAAGATGAAGTCTGTGGCTGCAACCCAATCGATCTGTCGGATTCCGTGGCGAACCTTGCTGCTGAGCACCGCCCTCGTTGTGGGGCCGTGTCCCAGCCTGCAATACCCGCCGTCCAACACCGAGACCATCATCGGCGTGGCGATCGCCAACGGGCAGGAGGTTCCGCCGTTTGCCTCGTGCAGCGTCGACGCCGACGTGGTCATCATGCTCGAACGGGCGGCCGTGTTCATCAGCCCCGCCGAGCTGCAGGTCCAGCGGGAGGCCGTGGCCCATCTGCTCGACGGGTTTGACACCTTCGGGGGCGACACCCCGCTGGTGACGGTGGGCGCCTATCCCGACGACGTGGAAGGCGGCGTGGAGGCCGCAGTCAGCACGACCTGCGCGAAGAACAACTACACGTGCCTCAAGAACGAGGTCAACGCCTTCATGGCGGCGTCAGTGGTGGGAGGAATGCACCTGGCGGACGCCATCACGGTGTCGCGTCAGGCGATGCCGGAGAAATGCCGCAAACGCTACATCATCCTGTTCAGCGACGGCAACCCGAACGAGCCGGACAACCCGGCAAACGCAACGCAGAAGGCCAAGGAAGCGGCGGCGCTGTGCCGCACGGCTTCCGTGGAAGGTCCCATCGGCGTGACGATTCTGACTGTCTTCGTCAACCTCACCGCGCCGCCCATTCCAGCCGATGCGGTTGCCGGAGAGGCCTTCCTGTCCTCGCAGATTGCCCGGTCGCCGGAAGGACACTTCGTGCTGACGTCGGCGGATGACATGCCGGCGGTCATGGATGCCATTCTCGACCTGCTGTGCAACGACTGCAACGGGAACGGCATCCCGGACGATTCGGATGCCGAACTGGATGCGGACGGCGACGGCACGCCGAACGGCTGCGAAGACTGCAACAACAACGGGATCCTGGATTTCATCGACATCTGCGTCGACCCCGACATTCACGACTGCAACCTCAACGGCATTCCGGATGCATGCGACCTGGCCAGTGGCACCAGCAGCGACTGCAACCGCAACGGCGTGCCCGACGAGTGCGACCCGGATGCCAACAACAATGGCATCCCCGACGACTGCGAGCCCGGCTGCATTGACAGCGACGGCGACGGCATCTGCAATCCGGTCGACAACTGCATCTTCGTGTACAACCCGGACCAGAAGGACACGGACGGCGACGGACGGGGCGATGCCTGCGACAACTGCCCCGACGTGCCCAACGCCGACCAGGCCGACTCCGACGGAG
>CAZPHH010000042.1:0-21319 GCA_964586145.1 uncultured Phycisphaeraceae bacterium
TTCCTTCCTGTGGGACCGGCTTTCCAGCCGGTCTACGCCTGCTTGGGCGGGACAACCCGCGCGAGCTGATCGTGTCGAGCAGGCGGGGCGACGAGCCTGGGCCGCGTCATTCCGCCTCAGCGGTTTGTTGGGGTTGTCCGCCGTCCGTTTCCGGGCCCATCGGGGGCTTGAGGATCTCCGTTTCGCCCTCCGACCGACCGATCACGACCGCGCCGCACGAGTCGCCGAAGATGTTCACGGCGGTGCGGCACATGTCGAGCGGGCGATCGAAAATGAACAGCAGCCCCAGACCCAGGATCAGCGCCGGGGCGTCGGACGGCAACTGTACCTGGACCGCCTGAAGAATGATGATGATGGCCACCAGCGACGCCGCCGGCACGCCGGCCACGCCGATGCTGGTCAGCAGCGCGGTGACGACAACCATAAACTGCTGAGCGAACGTCAACTCCACCCCGAAGGCCTGGCAGATGAACAGGACCGCCACGCACTCATACAGCGCGGTGCCGTCCATGTTCACCGTGGCGCCCAGCGGCAGGACGAAGCCGGCGGTCTTGCGGGACACGCCGGCACGCTTCTCGACGCACTCCAGGGTCACCGGCAACGTGGCCGCGCTCGACGCCGTCGAAAACGCCGTCATGAGGGCCGGGGCCATGGCGCGGTAATGGCGGAGGGGGTTCACGCGTCCGGCGAACAGCAGGATGAGCGGCAACGTCACCCCGAAGTGCAGCAGCAGCGCCGCCAGGGCCGTGCCCGCAAACGTGCCGACCCCGCCCAGGAAATCGCGGAACCGGTCGTCGGGGTAGAGCGAAGCGTACTGCTCGGCCAACGTGGTTGCCAGCAGCCCCAGGATCCCGATCGGCGCCACCGCCAGCACCATGTGCGTTACCGTAAGCGAGATGTCATGGACGGCCAGGACAAAGTTCTCAAGCGCCTCGCGCGGCGGCCCGTGCATGCGCGAGAGGACAAACCCGACCAGCAGGCTCACGACGATCAACCCGAGAAGCTGCCCGTCCGCCGCCGCCTGCACCACGTTGGGGGGGACCATCTGGCGGAACACATTCAAAAAGTCCGCGGCGCTGCTGTCGCCGGCGCGGGCCTCCACCTGCTGCTGCGCCTCGGCGAAGACGGACAGGTCCCGTCCGGTCAGAATGCCGACGCCGCCGGCCGTCCCGGGCGTCACGGCGTTGACCAGGGCCAGCCCGACCAGGATCGCCAGCAGTGATGTGGTCAGATAGTAGAGCAGGGTCTTGAGGCCCAGGCGGCCGAAGTGTTCGGCCGAGCCGATCGAGAGGATTGCCAGCGCAATGGAGCTGGTCACCAGCGGCACGATGATCAGCATCAGCCCGCGGATGAACAGGTCGCCGATCAGGTTGAGCAGCAGGAAATGCCACGCGTTCCGCACGTACTGCCCGGCGAGCACCGCCGGCGGCCGCGGGCGGTCCTTCCCGTGCTGCGCCTCGAACGCGGCCCGGCGGGCCTCCGCCTGGTGGAGACGCAACAGGTCGGTCGGCGTGGCGTGGTTGCTCGCGGCCGCCGCCCGCAGGTCGGCCAGGTGCGGATCGGAGACGCCCTCCCGCGAGAGCCGGTCGGCGAAGGCCCGCTGCGCCTGCGGATAGTCGGGCTGGGCATCGAACGCACGCCCCACCGCCTGTCGGCCAATCGCCAGGCCGCACAGGGCCCCAACCGCCAGACCCAGCAGGATCTGCCAGTGCAGCGCCCACCGCCAGATCAACAGCCGTCGCGTCCACCGTATCGGTCGTTCGGCCATGTGCCGCTCTTGCCCTTCGCCCGAGGCCCCGCTCACGATGAGAATTCGTCACGCCGCCGGTGCCGACCCGCGGGCACCGCCGCCCCGCAAGCCACGGCCGCGTGCAAGGATACCGCTCAGACGCCCGTGGCTCAACGAGCACAGCCGGGCGGCCACGGCGGAATGGTCATCTCGGCGTCCGGAAAAGCGGCCGGACGACCAGGAATCACGCCCAGAGAGTCTGTCGTCCGTTGAAACCGAACAGGCTCTTCGCGTAGGATGGCCAGTTGAGATCCCATACGTGGGGATAACCAGGTAGGAGGCGAAGCCGCATGCTGTGGCTGCCCGATTCGGGGCATGCATCTCGCAAGGATACGGCAATCACGGACCAGGCAAAGGCTCATGGACCCAATGACTGATCTTTCTGTCTTCCGAGGACGCTTGTGGTGTGGCTGCTTTGCGGTGTTGATCGTGCTGTTCTGCTCGCCGCCCCATGCTGCCGCGCAGTACGATGCGGCTATCGGACGTTGGACGGCGCAGGATGCCCTCGACCCGCCCCCTTCGGGTGCGATCCTGTTCGTGGGCAGTTCGAGCATTCGCCGGTGGGAGCAACTCGCCCTGGATTTTGCGGACTACAAGGTGATCCAGCGAGGCTTCGGCGGCGCCCACTTCGACCATCTGAACATCTACGTGAACGACATCGTGCTGCCCTACAACCCCGCGGCCATCGTGGTGTGGGCGGGCACCAACGACATCGCCGGCGGCGGCGACGGCAACGAAGTCTTTGCGGACTATCAGGAATTCGTGGCCACGGTTCATGCCGCGCAGCCAAACGTGGACATCTTCTATCTCGGGATCATGCCGACGCCCGGCCGCTTTGCCAACGGTCCGGAGGAGATGATCGCGAACAACGCAATCGCCGGCTTCGCCGCCGGAAACCCGCGGCTGCATTACATCGACCTGCCCACGCCGTTCTGGGCGCTGAACCCGCCCAATGATCCGGCGTTCACGGGGCTGTTTGTCGACTCCATCCACCTGAACCGCCAGGGCTACGAGTTCTGGACCAGCATTATCCGGCCGGACATCGAGGCCGTGATCGCCCCCAACAAGGTGGCCACCGCCAACCCCGACACGCCCCCGGTCGGCGGTCGGATTCTGTTCGACTTCGGCCCCAGCAATCCGGACGACGGCGACCACACGGCCAGTCCCGATGCCAACGGCAACCACTGGAACAACTGGCACCCGGCCGAAGGCGGGGTCGCCATCCTCGCGGGCGAGCACCTGGGCAATCTGGTGGACGCGACCGGAGCGGCCACCGGCATCGCCCTGACCATCACCGGCGGCTTCTCCTCAAACGGCAAGCTCCACGGCGGATTGCTTGCGCCTGTTCCGGGCCTGCTGGGAGACCTCGCCATCGGCTCCGCCACACAAGACTATTTCTACTGCAGCGCTGACGGTCAGCCGGGGTACGGCGACGACGACCTGCCCGGCGGATTCATGATCGACCGGCTGGATCCGGGCTTGGCCTACGATTTCCGTTTCTTTGGGTCGCGCACCAGCGCCGAGACCCGAGCCACCAGATACCAGGTCATCGGTGCAAACCAGGCCACGGCCGTGCTCATGACCTCCGGGACCGACATCGGACATGACGGCGTCTACGACGGCAACGATGACACGTTTGCGTCGGTCGCCGGCATTCGCCCGGACGCTTTCGGGCAGATCTTCGTGGACCTGACGCTACTGCTGGGCTCGTACGCCTACGTGAATGCCATGGACATCGTTGTGCGACAACCGGGCGACTGGGACCACGATGGCGAAGTGAACATCGCGGATGCGGTTGCCTTCGTCGGTTGCCTGGCCGGCCCCAACCAGTTGCCCCCCATCACGAAGTGCCGGATCGTATTTGACTTCGATTTCGATTACGACGTGGATCTGCGCGATTTCGCCGAGTTCCAATCCCTGTTCGCCGCCCCCTAGCCCGCGTCTCTCACCGGCTCCACCGCGAGTCAGCACAAGGGCGAGCCAAACGGCCGTTTGGCCCAGAGCGCTTGCCCACCCCGCTTTCTCCGCTCAGCGCCAATATCAGATCTCCCGTCTTCTCTGCCATATCAGTGGCGTTCCGTCTTTCCTGCCCCCTTCTTCCTCTTGTGCGCGAGCCGGCTTCAGCCGGCGCATTCCGCCCCCAACCGGCGCGGCGGACTGCAGCCGCGGGCAGAGTGGAGCAGGGCGCAACCCTGCGAGCGCAGCCCGTGGATCGCCGATCCCCCAAACACTGGAGAACTGGAGGCAAGAAACTGGAGACCCGAAGTAGGGTCCGCCGTGCGGACCAATCCTGCAGCCAACAGCCTCCCAAGACCGGCTGGAAAGCCGGTCCCACAGAAGAGGGGCCGGTCCCGCAGACGAAGCCGGCACCACCAGAGACCGGCTGAAAAGCCGGTCCCAGAAATGAGGGCCGGTCCCAGAGGAGAGCGCCGGGGCCGCAGGACCCCGGATGAGCGGAAGCCCGTACCGCACCGAGGAAGATTTCGCCACCACCCTGCTGGCCGGCAGGCCCTGGTGAAGCCCAGCCGATGTCGCCCGCAGCCCGCCGTCCTTCTCGGCGGCGAGCCGTTCCGAAACTGGCACTGAAATGCCGCGCTAACCCCATGTTTAACAGAAGGTTAGATTCCGCTGCAACCTGTATCCACGGTGTCACCCAGGCGAACCGCCTTCCCCGGTGAGCGGCCATTCCCGCACAGCGGATCAGGGACCGGAAAGTGTGGAACACGGATTGCTACCTCGCACAAAACTGGTATTGTGCGGTTGGGGCCGGGAGGATCGTAAGTATAGCCAACGCCGCGCCCGCGGCGGCATTCCTGCCTGCACGGCGGGATCCAGAATCGGAGTAGCACACTGATGACGACTCGGAAAATGGTGACGATTGACGGCAATCAGGCGGCGGCTCACGTCGCCCACAAGACCAATGAGGTGATCGCAATCTACCCGATCACGCCGTCCTCCAACATGGGCGAATGGGCGGACGAATGGTCGGCCCTGGGCCAGCGGAACATCTGGGGCACCATCCCCTCGGTCATAGAGATGCAAAGCGAGGGCGGTGCATCCGGGGCCGTCCACGGCGCCTTGCAGACGGGGGCCCTGTGTACCACGTTCACGGCCTCCCAGGGCCTGCTTCTGATGATTCCGAACATGTTCAAGATCGCTGGCGAGCTGACCTCGGCGGTGTTCCACGTGTCCGCCCGCACGGTGGCTACCCATGCCCTGAGCATTTTCGGCGACCACAGCGATGTGATGGCCTGCCGCAGCACGGGCTGGGGCCTGCTGGCGTCCGCCTCTATTCAGGAGATCATGGACAACGCCCTGATCGCCCAGGCCGCCACGCTGGCGGCGCGCGTGCCGATCGTGCATTTCTTCGACGGGTTCCGTTCCTCGCACGAGGTGCAGAAGATCGAGGAGCTGGCCGAGGACGACATGCGGGCCATGATGGACGACAAGCTGATTCAGGCCCATCGTGCCCGGGCCCTCTCTCCCGACCGGCCGGTGTTGCGCGGCACGGCCCAGAACCCGGACGTGTTCTTCCAGGCCCGGGAAGCGGTCAATCCGTATTACGAAGCGTGCGCGGACCTCGTGCAGAAGGCGATGGACCGGTTCGCCAAGGTCGTCGGACGGCAGTACCACCTGTTCGACTACGTGGGCGCCCCCGACGCCGAGCGGGTCATCATTCTCATGGGGTCCGGGGCGGAAACGGCGCACGAGGCCGTCGAGTACCTCGCCGCCAAGGGCGAGAAGGTCGGCATCATCAAGGTACGGCTGTACCGCCCGTTCTCCTCGAAGCACTTCCTGGCCGCCCTGCCCAAAACGGTCAAAAGCATCGCCGTGCTCGACCGCACCAAGGAGCCGGGCGCCGAAGGCGAGCCGCTGTACAAGGACGTGCTGACCTGCCTCAGTGAAGCGCTCGGCGAAGGCACGCTTCCTTTGCCCGCCATGCCGAAGGTGGTCGGCGGCCGCTACGGGCTGTCCTCCAAGGAATTCACGCCGGCCATGATCCAGGCCGTCTTCGACAACCTCGCCCAGGCGAAGCCTCGCAACCATTTCACCGTCGGCATCACCGAGGACGTGACCCACAGCAGCCTGGACTTCGACCCCGCGTTCACCACCGAGGCGAAGGACACCGTCCGCTGCATGTTCTACGGGCTGGGTTCCGACGGCACGGTGGGCGCCAACAAGAACTCGATCAAGATCATCGGCGAAGACACGCCGAACTACGCCCAGGGCTATTTCGTCTACGATTCGAAGAAGGCCGGCTCTGTGACCGTCTCGCACCTGCGATTCGGTCCGCGGCCCATTCGCTCCACGTACCTGATCAGCCAGGCGAACTTCATCGGCTGCCACTCATGGGTGTTCCTCGAGCGGTACGACATGCTCGCCAGCGCGGTGGAGGGCGCGGTGTTCCTGCTGAATGCCCCGTACCCCAAGGACGAGGTCTGGGACCGCCTGCCCCGCAAAGTGCAGCAGCAGATCATCGACAAGAAGCTCAAGCTCTACGTGATCGACGCCTACCACGTCGCCAAGGAGACGGGCATGGGGGTGCGCATCAACACCATCATGCAGACCTGCTTCTTCGCGATCTCCGGCGTCCTGCCGCGCGACGAGGCCATCGACGCCATCAAACAGGCCATCAAGAAGACCTACGGCTCCAAGGGCGAGGACGTGGTCAAAAAGAACTGGGCCGCCGTGGACCAAACGCTGGCCAACCTGCACGAGATGCCGGTCCCCGCACGCGCCACCAGCACGGTGGACGTGCCGCCGCCCGTCTCCACGAAGGCGCCGGAGTTCGTCCAGAAGGTGATCGGCGAGATCATCGCCGGCCGGGGCGACGACATTCCCACCAGCGCCCTGCCCATCGACGGCACCTTCCCGACCCATACCTCCCAGTGGGAGAAGCGGAACATCGCCCTGGAAATCCCGGTGTGGGACCCGGAGGTGTGCATCCAGTGCGGCAAGTGCGCCCTGGTCTGCCCGCACGCCGCGATCCGCATGAAAGCCTACGACCCCAAGCACCTGGAAAAGGCGCCGGCCACCTTCAAGCACGCCAAGTCCATCGGCAAGGAATTCACCGGCATGGTGACTACCATCCAGGTCGCCCCGGAAGACTGCACCGGCTGCGGTGTGTGCGTCGAGGCCTGCCCGGCCAAGAACAAGAAGGAAGTGAAGCTCAAAGCCATCAACCTGGCCTTCCAGCCGCCCTTGCGCGAGAGCGAGCGCCAATGCTACGAGTTCTTCCTCCACCTTCCCGAGGTGGACCGGAGCATCGTGAAGGTCAACTCCGTCAAGGGCTCGCAGTACCTCCAGCCGCTCTTCGAGTACTCCGGCGCCTGCGCCGGCTGCGGCGAGACCCCCTACGTCAAGCTGCTCACCCAGCTCTTCGGCGACCGGGCCATCATCGCCAACGCCACCGGCTGCTCGTCCATCTACGGCGGCAACCTGCCCACGGCGCCCTGGGCCCAGAACGTCGACGGACGCGGACCGGCCTGGTCCAACTCCCTGTTCGAGGACAACGCAGAATTCGGGTTCGGCTACCGGCTGACCATCGACAAACACCGCGAATTCGCCAAGGAGCTGCTGCAGAAGATGGCCGGCAAAATCGGCCAGGAACTCGTCGACGGCCTGACCCGCGCCGACCAGAGCACCGAAGGCGGCATCGCCGAACAGCGCAAGCGCGTGGCCGCCCTCAAGACCCGCCTGCAGGAGATGGACAGCGACGAGGCCCGCTCGCTGGCCACGCTGGCCGACGTCCTGGTCCGCAAAAGCGTCTGGATTCTGGGCGGCGACGGCTGGGCGTACGACATCGGTTACGGCGGCCTGGACCACGTGCTGGCCTCCGGCCGGAACGTCAACGTGCTGGTGCTCGACACCGAGGTGTACTCGAACACCGGCGGGCAGTGCTCCAAGGCCACCCCGCGGGGTGCGGTCGCCAAGTTTGCCGCCGGCGGCAAGCCGCAGACGAAGAAGGACCTGGCCCTGCTGGCCATGAGCTATGGCAACATCTACGTGGCCACGGTAGCCATGGGCGCCAACGACGCACAGACCGTGCGGGCGTTTGTGGAAGCCGAGGCATACGACGGGCCGTCCATCCTCATCGCCTACTCACACTGCATCGCGCATGGAATCAACATGCGGACCGGCTTCGACACGCAGAAGCTGGCCGTCCAGAGCGGGCACTTCCCGCTGTTCCGGTTCAACCCGGACCTGGCTGCCGCGGGTCAGAACCCGCTGAAACTCGACTCCAAGAAGCCCAGCGTGCGGTACGAGGACTTCGCGTACGCCCAGACCCGGTTCAAGATGCTTACCAAGAGCAACCCGGAGGCCGCCCGCGAGCTGCTGGCCCTGGCCCAGCAAGACGCCCAGAAGCGCTGGACTATCTACGAAGGCCTGGCCGCCATGTACGAGGCCGCCAGCGGCGGAAACGGCGCCAAGGCGCAAGAGCCCGCCGCCGTGGCCGAGTAACGGCCGTGTGCCTATATACCACTCGCCTTGGGCAGTGGTCCGGTGATGCGAGTGCCCGGGTCTCACACGGCTCAGGCAGCAGTGGCACATACCTCCGAAATCCCGAACGGCCCCGGTGCCCAACCCGGACACCGGGGCCGTTCTTGTCCGAGACGGCGGCGTCTCGGCAACGCGGCCGGGGCGCCGCCGACCGCATGCTCGCAAGGGGATCGCGCGGCGTGCGAGCCACCGGTCATGACACCGGCGAGCGCCACGGGAACGGCGTGCGGCATAGGCAGATTACGTGCCAGGCCCTTCTGTCTGAGCGAGCCGGAATGGCGGTGTCCACCCGGGAAATTCCGCCGATTCCGTTTGCCTTCCGTGTGTTCATGAAGCATATTAAACATGTAGGTCGCTAGACCTGGTTCTGGCGCAACCCGCCGGAACAAGTTCTCTGAGTGAAGCCTCGCTCCCGCTCGGATGTGCAATGACGAATTCCACGAGCTGGACGTTGCGAGGCTTCTTTTTTTCTGCGCGTCCGCCCTATACGATCTGCCCCTAATTTCGCAGCAGCTCCCGGCCTTCCCGCGCCCCTGCGCGGGACACTGGGTGACACACCGTCGTGAAGTGCCAGTGTACACCACCGGCCCCCTGCCCCGCGGGATTTTCTCCGCGCCGGCCAGCCCGACATCGCTATAATGGCCGCCGTGCGTGTCAGGCGACACGCATCCCGTCCAGGACGCTTGGGGCATTCAGTCGTGCTGAATTAGGGATGGCACGCAGGCAGAACGGAGGCAACGATGGCCAAGGCCAAGACCAGGAAGAAGGCGGCTTCGAAAAAGGCGAAGACCAGCAAGGCGAAAAAGGCGTCCACGCGCGCCCGTGCGGCCAAAGCAGGGAAAAGTACAAAAGCGGCCCCTGGCAGGCGTGCTGCCAGGAAGGCGGTGCCGAGGGAGAAGTTGACCGCCGGCCCCGTGGTCGAGAAGGCCGCCAGGTACTTCGCCGGTCTGGTGCAGAAGCAGATTGCCCGCGTGGACCGGATGAAACGCGAGGAGGGCTGGACGGACTACGCGAAGCTCTCGCCGATCATCATCGGCGTGTGCGGTGGCGACGGCATCGGCCCGATGATCTCCGCCCAAGCCCAGCGCGTGCTGGAGTACCTGCTCAGCGTGGAGCGGGCCACGGGCAAGGTCAGCTTCCGCACGATCGAGGGCCTGACCATCGAGCGCCGGGCCAAGGTCCGAAAGGCCATCCCGGATGACGTGCTGGCCGAGCTGAAGAAGTGCCACGTCATCCTCAAAGGCCCCACCACCACGCCCCGCAAGGGCGATCCGTGGCCGAACATCGAGTCGGCCAACGTGGCCATGCGCAAGGAGCTGGACCTGTTCGCCAACGTGCGTCCGGTGAAGGTGCCCGAACACCGCATCGACTGGATCTTCTATCGAGAGAACACCGAGGATCTCTACGCTTTGGGCAGTGAGGGACTGCAGATCGGCAAGGATCTGGCGATCGATTTCAAGGTCATCACGCGGCCCGGCTCGGAGCGAATCATCCGGGCGGCCTTCGAGCACGCCCGCACGGCCGGCCGGACGCGCGTCACCGTGGTCACCAAGGCCAACGTGGTCAAGACCACCGACGGGCTGTTCCTGCGGACCGCCCAGGGAATCGCCAAGGAGTACCCCGGCATCGAGTGCGACGACTGGTACATCGACATCATGACGGCCAAGCTCATCGATCCCAAGCGGCGGACGCAGTTCCAGGTGCTGGTACTCCCGAACCTCTACGGCGACATCCTGACGGACGAGGCGGCGGAGTTTCAGGGCGGCGTGGGCACGGCCGGCGCCGCGAACATCGGCAAGCGCTACGCGATGTTCGAGGCCATCCACGGCTCTGCCCCCCGCATGGTGGACGAAGGGCGGGCCGACTACGCCGACCCGTGCAGCATGATCCGTGCCGGCGCCATGCTCTTGTCCCACATCGGCTACCCCGATAAGGCCCGCAAGCTGGAGATGGCCCTGGACATCTGCGGCCAGTACGAGAAGCGCCTGGTGATGACGGGCCGCGACACCGGTGCCACCGGTGCGGCATTTGCCGATTACGTCATGGACACCCTGGCCGATCCGGGTCTGGAGCAGCGCTGGCGAGAGTACGTTGGGTAGGCCCGCTCCCCGCCCGAATCGCCCGATGACCGGCTGGAATCCCGGCGCACCGGGACGGCCCCACACGAAAAAGCCGGGGCCGCGGCTGCAGAAGCGGTTTCACGCCGAGAGGCCGGGGATTCGTCAGGGATCACGGCACGAGAAACGCATCGGTGGCGGAGACCGGGGCCTCAGTCCCCTCGTACACCGTCGCCTCGCCGGCGGTGTAGATGTTGTCGCGGTAGGGGTCATAGACGGGCAGGGCGATCCAGACGACCCGGCCGTTGTTGAGCAAAACGTTCTGGCCGGTGCCGCGGTGGGCGGGGCTGTTGGCCTCCAGCGGGTTTGGCAACTTGTGGAACTGCCGGCCGACGAACAGCGGATTTTCATCCGCCACAATGGGAATGCAGACCCGGCCCCCCAGTCGCAGGCCGGAGCCGCCTTGGTGCTGGACGCTGTACCGGCAGATCACCAGGGTGCCGGCTCGACGGTCCTGCCGGGCGCCCGGTTTACCCTGCGACGGGCAAACGAGAACATTCGGTGTCACGAAGCCGGCCTGGATCATCGGCTGAAGGTTCTGCGTGTTGGGCTGCTCCCGCAGCCAGTTGACGCCCGGTCGCGGCCCGATGCTGGGGAACTGGCCGTCGAACTGCCCGGCGTACTGCGACAGGCCCCCGAAAATGGACGCCAGATTCGCCTGGCACTGTGACCGCTGCGCCATGTATCGCGAATGCGACATGCTCGGCACAAACACGCCCACGAACAGCATGATGCAGGCCGCCAGGGCCACAAGCTCGGGCAGGGAGATAATGGGCCGGCCGCCGCCCATCCGACGCTCGTTCGGGGGGAGAGTGGAGGCCGGCAGCACGCGGAACCGCCCCGCCGCCTCGATCCGGTCGAGGATGCCGTTCACAAAGCGGGCGGGAGGGTCCGGCGCGGTCCAGGTGGACAGCGGGTCCAGCATGCGGCGGATCCGCTGCAACTGGGCCGCCCACGCCGGGTCGGACGCCAGCCGGCAATCCACCTCGGCCCGAGTCGTTTCGTCCAGCCGATCCAGGGCGTAATCGAACAGAAGTTCCTGCATGTGTGAAAGTTCGGAGTTCATGTCCGATAAGCTCTGCCAATCCCAGCGAGGTTTGACGATCGCTTCATCCCCTCGCCCTGACGGATGTTACAGGACCCGATGCCGGCACGGCTCGAACGCTCGCCGGCTTCACATGTCGATACGTGTCAGAGGTCCGGCGGGTTCTGGGCATTTTTCTGTTCCTCGCGATAGAGCTTGCCAAACGCGGCGACGGCCGCGTGGAGCCGGCTTTTGACCGTTCCCAGCGGGATTTCCAGGATGTCGGCCATGTCCCTGTAGGAAAAGCGGTGGAAGTAGGCCAGCACGATCGCCTCGCAGAGAGCGGGGGGCAGGCGGTCGACGACTCGCCGCACGGCCCGGCGCTGCTCCTCGGATTCGAGGGTGTCCGTCGGGTCTTCGTCCTCGCCGGCCAGCAGGTCCGCAAAGGCCTGCCCGGCCCCGTCGTCGCCGGCGATCTTCGCGTCGAGGGCCACCTCCCGCTGGCGCGTCCTGCCCCGGAGCCAGTCGCGCGCCTTGTTCGCGGCGATGGTGAACAGCCAGGGCTTGAGCCTGCGGTCCGGGTCAAAGCGGTCCGCCGACGTATGCACCTGCAGGAAGGACTCCTGGACCACGTCCTCTGCCGCCGCCGAACTCCGGGTGAAGCGAAAGACGAACTCATACAACTCACGGCTGTGCCGCTCGACCAACGCGCGGAAGGCGCCCGTGTCGCCCGCCATGTGGTCGGCCAGGAGTTGCTCGTCGGTTCGTGTGCTCACGCGTGCGTATTCTACCGCTGTGTTGCAAGCCGACCAGAGTTCCGCCACAAGCGCGGTCTCACGTGCCCGGACGTTGCAGGGATTCCCCTGCACCGATAGAGTGTTCGCGGCGCATCGGGTTCTATTGCCGACCCTGGAAGCACTCAGCAGGTTCCGACCATGACCGCCGGTACCGCCAGCCTGTCGCGCGAATCCCTGGCCGCCCTGGCGGAGGCGTCCGCGGCCATCAACTCGACGCTCGATCTGGCCACGGTGATGGACTCCATCGCCCGCTCGGCGGCCGCCGTCATGCGGGCGGAGGCCTCCAGCGTTCTCCTGCTGGACGAGCGGCGGCGCAAGCTGGTGTTCACGGCGGCGGTCGGGCAGGCGGCCCACTCCCTGCTGGGCGAGGAGTTCGACGCGGGGCTGGGCATCGCCGGGCGCGTGCTGGTCGGCCGGCGTCCGGAAATCGTCGCGGACGTCAGCGCCGATGCGAGCCACTTCAAAGGAATCGATGAGAAAAGTCGGTTCACGACCCATCAACTGGTGGCCGCCCCCATGATTCACCAGGATCGGGCGGTCGGCGTCGTGGAGGTGTTGAACCGGGTGGACGGGCAGCCGTTCGGCCCGGCCGATCTGGACCTGATCCGCCTGTTCGCGAACCTGGCCGCCATGGGGGCCAGCAACGCGCAGCAGCACGAGACGCTCAAGCGGGAGAACCGCGCGTTGCGGGAGTCGAAGGTGCCCGGCGACGCCGTCATCGGCCAAAGCGACGCCGTCCGCGAGGTGCTGCACCTGTGCGACCGGGTCGCCCGCAGCAACGCCACCGTTCTGTTGCTCGGCGAGACGGGCACCGGCAAGGAGCTGTTCGCCCGGTACGTGCACGAAACGTCGAACCGGCGGGAAAAGCCGTTTGTGGCCATCAACTGCGCCGCGCTGTCCGAAACGCTGCTGGAGAGCGAGCTGTTCGGGCACGAGAAAGGCGCGTTCACGGGGGCCACCGCCCAGAAGATCGGGCGATTCGAGCTGGCGGACGGAGGCACGCTGTTCCTCGACGAGATCGGCGACATCAGCCCGTCCACGCAGGTGAAATTGCTGCGCGTGCTCCAGGAACGTGAGATCGTTCGGGTGGGCGGCACGCGAACGGTCGCCTGCGACGTGCGCATCGTGGCCGCAACCAACCGGGACCTGCAGAAGGCGATGCAGGACGGAAGCTTTCGCGAAGACCTTTTCTATCGCCTGAACGTCTTTCCCATCCAAACGCCGCCCTTGCGAAATCGGCGGGAGGACGTGCCGCTGCTGGTGGATCATTTCGTGGTTCGCTCCGCCCGGGACCTCGGTCTGCCTGTGCCGGGCGTCGAGGACGAGGTGAAGGCCCTGCTGACCGGGCACAATTGGCCGGGCAACGTAAGGGAGCTGCAGAATGTGGTGGAGCGGGCGGTGCTGATGTGCGACGGCGACCGGCTGCGGCGCGAGCATCTGCCTCCGGAAATCGCCCGACCGGGCAGCGCCGCGGCGTCGCGCGGCCCGACCGGAGACTCATCCTTGTGGGACTTCGAGCGGGCCATGATTATCAACGCCTTGAACGACCACCGCTGGAACCAGTCGGCCGCCGCCCGCGCCCTGGGCATCAGCCGCGACAACCTGCGGTATCGAATCCGCAAATACGACATCCGCAAGCCGGAGGCATGATCCGAGAGTCCGGTTGCATGTTTGGCCGGGCGTACCTAAGCTTCGCGGCCTGCATCCCCGCGTGCGAGCGGGAAGCCATGTGGGAATTACCGGGGGTTTCCCGGCGCGGCGCCTTGGAGAGCAGCCGCGCAGAATGACGAGTATTCGGCTGTGAAGATTGCCCTGGTCGTGGAATGGATGGATCCCTGGCGAGGCGGAGCGGAAACCTCCACCCGCCAATTCCTTCGTCACATCGTGGACCTGGGCGTGGAGGTTGAGGTCTACACGCGCAGCCGCTGTGCCTCGGCCCCGGGCATGGCCGTGCATACCGTGCGATCGCTCGCGCCCACGCAATGGCAGGGCAGTGCCGGCTTTCCCCGGGCCGCCGCGGCCGCCCTGCAAGACGGCACATGCGACCTCGTGCATGCCATCGTCCCCTGCCCGGTGGCCGACATCTACCAGCCCCGGGGCGGCACGGTGGCGGAGGTCATCCAGCGAAACCTGGCCCTGCGACATTCGCCGCTCGCCCGGCAGTTCAAGAGCCTCGTCAACCGGTTTGCGGCCAAGCAACGCTCGCGGCTGCGGCTGGAGCGGCGTCTGCTCCAGCGGTCGCCCCGGCCCGTGGTGGTGGCCATCTCCGACTACGTGTGTCGCCAATTGGCGACGCACTACGCGTTTCCGGAATCCCACACCCGGCGGATCTTCAACGGCGTGGATCCCGACATGGCCGACTCCCCGCAGCGCCGCTGCGACCGCGCGGAGGTGCGCAAGCTGCACGGAATCCGCGACCCGGAAACGCTCGCCCTCATGGTGGCACACAATTTCAAGCTGAAAGGCATCCGACGCTGGATCGAAACGCTCGCCCGACTGGAACGCAGCGACAAGCTCCCGCTGCGATCGCTCGTGGTGGGCAAGGAAAACCCCGCCCGCTGGCAGAAGCTGGCCGCCCGGATGGGCGTGGGGGACCGGATCCAGTTCGCCGGGCCGACCGGCCGCATCCAGGCCTACTACCACGCCGCGGACTTCCTGGTTCACCCGACGTACTACGACCCGTGCAGCCGCGTCGTGCTCGAGTCGCTCGCCTCCCGTCTGCCCTGCCTGACCACGCGCTTTGACGGCGCGTCGGACGTCATCCAGGATGACGTGAACGGCTACGTCGTGGACTCGCCGGATGACGTCCAGGCGCTGGCAGACCGAACGCGAGCCCTGGCCGACGCCGGCACCCGCCGACGGCTGGCAGAGCGCACCCGCGAATGCCTCCCACGAATTTCCATGAGACGCCACGCCCAGGAAATGCTGCAACTGTACGAAAACCTCATTCGAAACGGAGGCCCGTCGTGAGTCCGGCCTGGACCATACCGGCCATGATGGTGGCCGCGTACCTGTTCGGTTCCGTGCCGTATGGCGTGCTGGTCGGCGCCCTGCACGGGATCGATGTCACCGCCGCCGGCAGCAAAAACATCGGGGCCACCAACGTGGGCCGGCTGCTCGGCCGCAAATGGGGCGTGCTGGTGTTCTTCCTCGACGTGGCCAAGGGGCTTGTGCCCACGCTTCTGGCGGCCCTGGTGCTGGAGAACTACGCCGAGGCGCACCTTCTTTCGCCCCTGGTCGCTCGCCTGTTCACGCTGGCCGTCGCTTTCGCGGCGGTGCTCGGGCACAACTACTCGGCGTTCCTTAAGCTCAAAGGCGGCCGGGGCGTGGCCACCACGTTGGGCGTCTGCCTCGGTCTGTACCCGGGGCTCACCGTTCCCGCGCTGGTGGCATTTGCCGTGTGGGCCGTCGTTGTCGCGGTCAGCCGATACGTTTCGCTCGGCTCGATCACCGCCAGCGGCGTGTTTCCGCTTCTGGTCATCGCATGGTCCTGGATACGCCATCAGGGCCTGCCGAAAGGCGATTGGCCGCTGATCGGGTTCGCCCTGCTTCTGGGCGGGCTGGTGGTCTACCGGCACCGATCGAACCTGCACCGGCTGGCGGCGGGCACGGAAAACCGGATCGGCACCCGTTCGGCGGGTGGCAGCCCGCTGAGGCCCCCCGCCGACATCCGGAATCCGGACTGAACCCACGATCCTCAGAACTTGCAGTCTGAGTGTCTGAATTGCACTGAGAATGCGAACCGTGTGGTTCCCGGACGCGGACCACAAAATGGGGTATGGTCAGTATACTGCCGGGTTCGGGGCTCCCTGCCGTTGTGAGGAATTCCGGCAAAACCTATCCTGAAAACAAGTTACATCTTGTAAACCCCCCGGGGGAACGGATAATCTGGCATTTGGTCTCGCGGTGTCCGGCCTCACCGGCCGGGCTCGCGTCCACGGCGCGGTCATACAATCTGGCGGGGAAAGAAACGGATCCTTTGGGATGATTCGTACATGGTGGAGTCAAGCAAGGCGCGTCTGCTCAGCGCTCTGATTTTGCGAAATGCCTGCGGAGAAGGGGTCGATTGGGCCCGTTGGTTTGCCAACCGCGCTCGTGTCCAGGTGGTGGATTCCGTCGAGGACGCCCGCAAGGCGCTGGAGCAGGATCACTTTGACATTGTGGTCTCAAACGCGCAGGACTTCCTGCCTCTGCGTTCCGCACAGCTCAGCCCTCAGGCGACCGCCATTCTCGAGACCGTCACGCAGGGCGTATGCGTGGCGGACCTTTCCGGGCAGTTGATCTGGGCCAACGCCCGCATGAACGAGTACCCCCCGGAGACCCGGGACGCCATCTGCCAGTGGGTTCGGGCGACATTCTCCGGTCTTCGCGACGACACGAAGCGCGTGTCCGCGGCCCAGCGAGAGCGGCGATGGTGGCTGACGACGCCGAACAACCACTACCTCGAGATCACCGCCACCGCGGTCATGGACCTGAACAACCACGCCAGCCACGTCGCAGTGGTCGCGTGGGACGCCACGCAGGCCCGCCGTCTGCAGGAGAAGATCGACACGATTGACCGGGCCGGTCGAGAGCTGGTGCGGCTGGACGCGGAGCAGATTTCGCGGTTGAACACGCTGGGACGGCTCAGCCTGCTGGAGCAGAAGATCATCCGCTCCACGCGAGAGCTGATGCACTTTGACAACTTCGCGATCCGCGTGCTGGACCGCAAGACGAACCGGCTGGAGCTGGTGCTCTCCGCGGGAATGCCCCTGGAAGCGCAGAACATCGACGTCTACGCGGAGCCCGAGGCCAACGGGATCAGCGGGTACGTGGCGTCTCGCGGGCGCAGCTATATCTGCCCGGACGTGCAGAAGGACCCGCGGTACCTGGCAGGCATCTCCAACGCGCGATCCTCGCTGACGGTGCCCCTGCGGCTGCACGACCAGGTGGTCGGCATCTTCAATGTGGAAAGCGACAAGCCCGCGGCGTTCGGCGAGGACGACCGGCAGTTCGCCGAGATCTTCGCCCGGCATGTGGCGGTCGCGCTGCACATTCTGAAACTGCTGGACACGGAACGGCACCACACCACGGGCAAGCTGGCCAGCGACGTGATGGGAGAGATCACCGGGCCGGTGAACGACATTCTGACCGAGGCGGCCAACCTCATCGAGGACTACATCGGTCATGACGAGCTGCGGGAGCGGCTGGGCCGGATCAGCGACAACGCGGTCCGCATCCGGGAGTCGATCAAGCAGGTGGTTTCGCCGTCCCGCGGAATCGTGGGCATGGGCGCGGGCCACATCCGACCTTCCGACCCGATCCTGTCGGGCCGGACCATTCTGGTGGTGGACGACGAAGAGGTGATCCGCGACACGGTGCGCGACGTGCTCGCCAGCCAGGGTTGCCGCGTGTCGGTGGCGGAGGATGGAGCGGCCGCCATCGCGATGCTGCAGGAACGCCGGTTTGACCTCGTCCTCAGCGACATCAAGATGCCCAACGCCAGCGGCTACGAGGTGTTCGCCGCCGCCAAGGATGCGGACCCGCAGGCTCGGGTCATCCTGATGACCGGCTTCGGGTACGACCCGAACCATTCGATCGTCCGGGCCCGGCAGGAGGGCCTCTCGGCCGTGCTGTTCAAGCCCTTCAAGGTCGACCAGCTCCTGGCCGAGCTCCGCAACGCACTGCCGGCGCCCAAGCCGTAACGATCGCCCGCCGACGGCCGCGGCCGCGTGAAACCCGATCCGGATGCGGGTCCGTCAGCACCGTGTTGCGCAAGGCAGCGTGATCATGGATGGTGCGATCCTCAAGAGCATGGAACGCTGGCGCGACGCCCTGGCCCGGGCATGGAGCGGACAGGAACCCCATCCAGACGCAGAAACCCTTCCCTCCGCGGTTCAACGAACGGTGGAGCGGCTCCTCTTTCAGCGCATGTGTGAAGCGCGAGGCCTCGAACCGTCGGAGTTGCTGGGAGCCGAACTCCGATCCGAACGCCGACTCGACGATCTCACGCGCGCACTGGAGGACGCGGAACCCGCACACGCATTCTCCCGCTTGCCGCCGGAGACGCTGGGCCGGGCATACGAGCACTTCCTCGATCGGCCGCTCCGGGGTAACGGCACCGGGGGCCCCAAGCCCGGAAGAAACGCACGCAAAGCCGGAGGCGTCTACTATACCCCCGAAGTGCTGGTCGATCATGTTGTCCGGCACACGATCGGTCCGCTCCGGCCGGGCCCGGCGCTGCGCATTCTGGACCCCGCCTGCGGCGGAGGGTTCTTCCTGCTGGCCGCTTACCGGCTTCTGCTCAACGCATATCCGCAAGCCCAACGATCGCCCGTGCCGGATCGGATTGAAATCCTTCGCCGTCACATCCACGGGGTCGACATCGACCCGCAGGCGGTGGAGGTGACCCGCCGCAGCCTGCTGCTGGAGGCTCTGGACGGCGGCGCCGCCGGGCCGCCGCCGGCCTCACAGCAATGTGAGGCACGCGCGATTCTGGCTCGCAACATCCGCTGCGGCAACGCGATCGTCGGGCCGGACTTCCATGCGGATTCCTCAGCGGTCAATGCCGTTGACTGGCCGGCTGCATTCTCAGATGCGTTTCAGGGCGGGTCGCCGGGCTTTGACGCCGTGGTGGGCAATCCGCCGTGGGGACAGAAAGGCATCGTCAAGGACGGGGACACCTGGGCGTATCTGCGGCGCCGGTATCGGTCGCTGGCCGGCATTGCGGATGTCTTTCGCCCGTTCGTCGAGCGGGCGGTGACACTGGTCCGGCCGGGCGGGGCCTGGGGCATGGTGCTGCCGGACATCGTGCTGCTGAAAGACTACGTGGAAACGCGGCGGTTCCTGCTGGATGAGCTTTCGCTGACGCACGTGGATTGGTGGGGCATGGCATTTTCGTCGGCCTCGATCGACGTGGCCACGCTCATCGGCCGGCGGATTCCCGCGCCACCCGGCCACCGCGTGCAGGTCAGCCTTCGGGACCGCGGGACCGTGGTGGAACACACTCTGCGGCAGGAGGACTTCCGGCACAACGAGCGGCTGACGTTCAATCTCCATCTCACGCCGGAGCGGCGTGCGATTCTCGACCACCTGGCGAGGTTTCCGACACTGGGGCAAGTGTGCGAGATTCATGAGGGCGTACACAGCGGGAACATCCGTTCGGAGCTTTTCGTGGACCGTCCGGTGGACGCGAGTTGCCAACCGTTGCTGTTCGGCCGCGACGAGATTGCCCCGTATGAGCTTCGGTGGAATGGGAAGCACATTCGCCTGTCGGTGCTGCCGCGGTCCCGGACGCGGAATCGGTATGCGAACGTGGGGCGGCCGGAATGGCACGATCGCGAGAAGGTTCTCGTCCGTCGCACGGGCGATTCTGTACTGGCGGCGGTTGACCGCGAGAAGCGGTACGCCGGCAACAACTTCTTCCTCGTGTTTCCTGTGGCCCCCACCGCTCTCACGCTGGACGGACTCGCGGCCCTCCTGAACAGCCCGCTGATCACGTGGTTCTTCCGGTGCATCGAGCCGCGGCGGGGCCGCGCCTTTGCGGAGCTGAAGATCAAGCACCTGCGCCGGTTTCCCGTACCGTCCAAAGCGGCCGATCCGGAGCTGGTGCAGCGGTTGAACGACCGCAGCCTGCGCCGTGCCAGGCTTGCCCAGGAACGGCGGCGGATTGACGACGAAGTCGCGAGAGCGGCGATGACCTCCATCATCCGGCAGGCAGACGAGCAGTTGGAGCAGATCGTCTTTTCCCTGTTTCGCCTGAGCGACGACCGGCAAGAGCGAATTCTCAGAGAGACACGCCCGGCCCCGACCCGCCGACGGAACTCCGGGGCGCCCCCCTGACCGAAGGCGACCCCGCATCCATCCCCACCGCGTCTGCGGGGCGGCCGGATGGAAATGCCGTGCCAGCCGGTGTACGCTGTGCCCCTGGACCGCCCATACCGGAGCGGCACGGGTCAGGGAACAATGAGCCGGAGACGGTTTGACGCGCTGTTCATTGACTACTACGGCACGCTGGCGGACGGCGACCGGCTGGCCGTGGAGACGACCTGCGCGCGGGTGGTGGAGGACCTGGCGCTGCCGATGACGGCGGCCGAACTGGCGATCACGTGGGGCCGGCGGTTTTTCCAGGAAATCGAAGTCGCCAACCACGACCGCTTCCTGAACCTGTACGACTGCGAGGCCAGGACGCTGGTGGATACGCTTGAGCCCCTGGGGGTCGATGCGGACCCGCGCCTGTACTGCGACATGCTCAAGCACTACTGGGCGACGGCCCCTGCCCACGCGGACGCCTTGGCCGCGCTAGCCGGTCTCGACGTGCCCGTCTGTTGCGTATCCAACGCAGACACGGACGACATCACCGCCTCGATTGCCCGGCACGGGTTTCGTCTTGACGCCGTGGTGGTCTCGGAGGCGGTCCGCTGCTACAAGCCGGACCCGCACATCTTTCGGGTCGCCCTGGACGCTTTGGGCGTTTCGCCGGAGCGGGTGCTTCACGTGGGCGACTCGCTGCACAGCGATGTGGGCGGGGCCCAATCCGCGGGCATCGCCACGGCCTGGATCTGCCGGAACGGACGCATTTTCGACACCGGCCAGTCCACGCCGGACTACAAGATCCACTCCCTCATCGAGTTACACACGATCCTGGGACAGTCGGCATAGCGCCGGCTTCCCGCGACAAAGCGGGCGGCCGCGGGCCATTCGGATTATCGGGCCCTCGATTTGCTTTCCCGTGAGCATGGTGTATTATATGCATGTGTGAATATTTGCTGACCAGGGATGATGCCGACCGGTCCGAACGGATAAGGAGGAATGCCATGAACCCCAGACGAGCACGCAGAGCCTCGACGGTCCTGGCGGTGTTCGGATTCCTGGTTGCCTGCGCCGCGGAGTCGGCAATGGCAAACACGCGACCGGCACGCAGAACTTCGGAACGGTCCGGCAGCGTGCGTAGCAGCCGGTCCGCCACAACGCCGCGTCCCGCACCCAGGAGCGCCTCATCCGGGTCCCGGCGTCCGTCCTCCCGCGCCACCGCAACGCGAACCACGCCGAAGGCGTCGCGTCGCGAACCGGCCCGCACGCCACAGGTCACGCGCCGCGAACCGTCCCGCAC
>CAZPHH010000042.1:21419-41049 GCA_964586145.1 uncultured Phycisphaeraceae bacterium
CCGCAGGTCACACGCCGCGAGCCGTCCCGGACCCATGTGAGTCAGAGATCGCCGCAGGAACGTCGACCCGTGGGGCGACCGTCCGCACAACCGAGTATCCGGTCCGGCCCGAACCGGACGCCCTCTTCCTCCTGTGTGGCGCCGTCCCGGACGACGGTCCGACCCTCGCGGCCCGCCATCACGGGTGTGCCGAGCCGCTACACGCCCGGCGGGCCCACCGTGATTCATCGCACCACGCACCACAAGAAGACGATCCACGTTCGTCGCGACCACCGGTCGAGCTGGGCCTGCCGGCCGCCCGCTCCGCGGACCATCGTCTCCACCAGTCGCATCGGCGCGCCCGCGTACCGGCCGACGGTCACCTGCGTCAGCCCGACGCCGGTGCAGGGGTACTATGGTAGCACGTACGACCGGCTGTACGGGCCGCAATTCCACGACACATTCCTCCGGCCGTACCCTTCTTCACTCGTCGTGACCCAGCCGCCGCAGCAGGTGCTGCAGCCCATCTACGTGCCGGTGGAGACCACGCCGATCATGGACGTTGCCACCGAACCGATGCTCGAGACGTCGCCCTACCCGGTGCTGGACCTGCACGGTGAACCCGGCATCCCGGTGAACTCCACACCGCTGCCCATGCCGGAGGAGCTTGACGCGCCGGCCTCGCACGTGCCGCCGCTGACCGATCTGCCGCCGAACGCGCCGGCCACGTTCCTCGAACAGGGCGAGGAGGCGTTTGCAATGGGTCGATACGATGAGGCCCGCCGACTGATTCGTCGCGCCGTCATCGGCCTGCCCGACGATCCCTACGCGCAGTTGGACTACGCTCTGGTTCACTTCGCGCTGGGTGACTACCAGATCTCGGCCCAGGCGTTTCGACGGGCGCTGGTGGAGGAACCCGACCTGTTGGACCGGATGCCGAACGTTGCGACGGCCTACGGGGTCCCGGGCGATTTTGACCGGCACCTGTCGGCGTTGCAGGCGCAGGTCTTCCGCGAGCCGACCGACACCCACGCCCGTTTCCTCTACGGCGTGGTGTTGGTCTCGTCGGGTGACCCGGCCTCCGCCGTATCGCACCTGAGCCGGGTGCTGCATCAGGATCCTCGCGACACGGTGGCCTATCTTCTCCGGGATGCCGCCCTGCGGGCCCTGTACACAGAACCCCTCGGTGTGAATGACCTGACGGTCCCGGAGGCGCCGTAGGGGCAAACTCGCCGGGCGTGTCAGACCACCCCGGGCAAGCCGGACGAGGTCTTGCGCCCTCCACGCCGGCGGGTGCGCGGGCCGGCGGGCGGCGGTCGCATCCCCAGCCGAAGAAGTTCCGATATTCTCGAGGCCGGCCGGGCAGACACCGTTCCCGTTGACGAAAGACGGCCCTGGCGACTAGGATGCACGCATCCAAAGCGGGGTGAACCGCCAGGCACGACGTTCGCCACACCCGTTGACCACCCAATATTGACCCAGGAGTCACCGTCGAGGAGGCCCAGCCGTGAGGATCGGCCTGCGCCGCGAGGACAAGTCCCCGTACGAAGCCCGCGTACCGCTGGTGCCGGACGACGTGCGCCTGTTGCGGCGCGAGGAACGGCTCGCGGTGCTGGTCGAGTCTTCGCCGCAGCGAATCATCGACGACGCGCATTTCGCCGAGGCCGGGGCCGTCGTGGTTCCGGACCTCCGCGAGTGCCCGATCATATTGGGGGTGAAGGAGGTCCCGGTCGAGAAGCTGGAGCCGAACAAGACGTACGTCTTCTTCGCCCACGTCATCAAGGGTCAGCCCTACAACATGCCCATGCTCCGCCGGCTGATGGAGCTGGGCTGCCAGTTGATCGACTACGAGCGCATCACCGACGACGAAGGCCGCCGGCTGGTCTTCTTCGGTCGTCACGCCGGGCTGGCCGGCATGATCGACGCGCTGTGGATGCTGGGGGAGCGGTGGCGGCAGCGCGGCGTCGACACGCCCCTTCGCCACATTCGACAGGCTCGTCACTTTGACTGCCTGGAGCAGGCGCGGGGCGTGATCACGGACGTCGCGGACGAAATCCGCGCACACGGGCTTCCCGCCGCCGTCTCCCCGGCCATCATCGGCGTCACCGGCTACGGCAACGTGGCCCGGGGTGTGCAGGAGATTCTCGACCTGCTGCCGCTGGAGGACATTCACCCGGAGGAGGTGCATGCCGTCGCCCGGCGGACCGATGAGAAACGCCGGAAGCTGTATCGGGTCGTCTTCGAAGAACGGCACATGTACGAGCCCGTGGACCGCAGCGCCTCCTTCGACCTGCAGGACTACTACGATCACCCGGAGCGGTACCGATCCACGTTCCTGGAATACTGGCCGCACCTGACGGCGGTCGTGAATTGCATCTACTGGGAGGCGGGATACCCGCGCCTCATGACGAAGGCGGACCTCAAGCGGTTGTACTCCGGCCCGGACCGACTCCCCCTGGAAGTCATCGCAGACATCTCCTGCGATGTCGGCGGCTCCGTTGAGTGCAACGTGCGCGCCACCGACCCACGGAATCCCGTCTACGTGTACGACCCCGCTCGCGACACCGCGGTGGACGGCCTGGTCGGCGACGGGCCGGCGGTGCTGGCGGTGGACATCCTGCCCGCCGAACTCCCGGCCGACGCATCGCGTGAGTTCAGCCGCATCCTGACGCCGTTCGTGCCCGCCATTGCCCGAGCCGATTTCACCGTTCCGTTCGATGAATGCGCGCTGCCCCCGGAGATACGGCGAGCGACCATCGTGTATCAGGGTCGCCTGACGAGTGATTACGCGTACCTGGAAGACGCCCTCGCGTCGCATCCGGTTTCATGAATGCAAAGCCGATGAAACACGTTCTGGTTCTCGGGGCCGGACGAGTCGCACGACCGGCCGTCCGGTACCTGCTGCAGCAGCCGGGATTCCGCGTCACGCTGGCCGACCTGGAGGCGGGCCGAGCCGAGGCCATCGTCGAGGCTCACCCGAACGGCCGCGCCGTGGTGGCCGACCTGGCCCGGCGATCGGAGATGGACGTACTCGTGGGCGAGGCAGACGTGGTGATCAGTCTGCTGCCGCCGGACTGCCATGCGGCGGTCGCCGAGGTTTGTGTCGATCGGCGTCGCCCCTTGCTGACCACCTCGTACGTCAGTCCGGCCATGCGTTCGCTGGACGAGCGGGCGCGGAAGGCCGGCGTATTGCTGCTGAACGAAATGGGGCTGGACCCCGGCATCGACCACATGTCGGCCAAGCAGGTGATCCACCGCGTGCGCCGCGGCGGCGGGCGGATCCGGGCGTTCACGTCTGCCTGCGGCGGGTTGCCCGCGCCGGACGCCAATGACAATCCGTGGGGGTACAAGTTCTCCTGGAGCCCCCTCGGCGTGCTGCGGGCGTGTGGGGCGTCGGCCCGGTTCCGCAAAGACGGGGCCATCGTCGAACAGCCCGCCGGAACCATATTCGACCACCCCGATTCGATGGAAATCGAAGGCGTCGGCACGCTGGAGTCGTACCCCAACCGAGATTCGCTGGCCTATGCCGACCTGTACGACATTCAGGAGGCGCAGAGTATTCTGCGGGCCACGCTGCGCTATCCGGGGTGGTGCCGGACGCTGCGGGCCGTGATGGCGGCCGGCTTCCTCGACGCCACACCGCGGTCGTGGCCGGAAGGGGCCGACCTGGCCGATTTCACGCGTTCGCTGCTCCCGGGGCCCGTGACGGGCTCCGTGCGGGCGGCCCTGGCGAGGCAACTCGGTCTGTCCGAAGACGCCGATCCGGTACGGTGCATGGACTGGTTGGGGCTCTTTGGCGAAGACCCGGTGCCGCTGCGGCAGGGAAGCCCTCTGGAGGTGCTGGCGGCCCGGATGCAGGCCCGGATGACCTACGGGCCCGGCGAACGGGACATGATCGTTCTGCGGCACGTCTTTCGCGTGGAGAATTCGGACGGCTCATGCGAGCAGATCACCGCCACCCTCACGGAATTCGGCACGCCCCACGGCGACAGCGCCATGTCCCGCACGGTCGGCCTGCCGGTGGCGATCGGCGCCCGACTGGTGGCGGAGGGACGAATCACCGGCGTCGGCGTCGGGATTCCGGTGGGTCCCCACGTGTACGAGCCGGTGCTGACCGCCCTGGAGGGGCTGGGAATCCGCCTGATCGAGCAGAGTCAGCCGGCCTGACCCCCGTGGCCCGATTGATCGGACGACCGCGCCAGCGGTATACTCTCGTGAGAGGTCTCGCGGTGGTTGCCGGGCACGTCCGCAGCCTGTCGTATCTATCATCGTGCGGTGACATCCATCCGTTCCATCGCCCGGCCTGTGGCGCAGCGTGTTGCGCCCGAGGAGTTGTACCATGTTCCTTCATTTTCTGCGTGTGGTGTTCGTACTGGCCCTGGCGGCAGTCGGCATGAGGTTCATTGCGGGCGAGGACCCCCAGAGCGGAACATTCGACGTCCTGGCGCGAAACAAGGACCTGATTCTGATGACCTGCCTAGGCCTGGCCCTGGTGGTCATCGCCATCGACATCTTCATCCCCCGCAAGTCACTGGGGGCGATATCCGGCCTGTTCTTCGGGCTGGTGGTGGGGATGGTGGTGTCGGTCGGGCTCTCCATGATCGTGGACCTGGTGGTGGAATCCACGGCCACGTTCTCCAATCTGCGCGTTCCCGTGTACGCAGACGCTCCGGTGGCGCAGTCGGTCCTGGTGGAGGACGTGAACACAGGCAAGCTCAAGTTGGAAACACGCCGGGTCATGGAGACGCGGCTCATCGGGTACCAGAACCACCCGGCGCTCGGCGCCATCAAGCTGATGATCGGGGTGGTCTGCTGCTACCTGACCACGAGCTTCATCCTCCAAACCAAGGACGACGTGCGGTTCGTCATCCCGTACGTGGAGTTCGCCAAGCAGACCAAGGGGGCCCGGCCCTTCATTCTGGACACGTCGGTGCTGATCGACGGCCGGATCGCCGACGTGGCCGACGCACGCCTGCTCGAGTCGGAGCTGATCGTGCCCCGGTTCGTGCTGCGCGAGCTCCAGACCATCGCGGACAGCGGCGACAAGCTCAAGCGAACCCGAGGCCGGCGCGGGCTGGACATGCTGTTCAAGCTTCAGTCGAATGAGAAGATCGACATCAAGATCCTCGACGTGGAGGTGGATCGCGGCGACAACGCCAAGGGCGTGGACGAGCTGCTGGTAGAGCTGGCGGACCAGATCAACGGGCGAGTCGTCACCAACGACTACAACCTCAACAAGGTCGCCCAGGTCCGCGGGGTGACCGTCATCAACCTGAACGACCTGGCCACCGCCCTGCGTCCCGTTTTTCTGCCCGGCGAAGGGCTGGACGTGCGGATCATCCGCCCGGGCGAAGAGGCCGGCCAGGGTGTGGGGTATCTGGACGACGGCACCATGGTGGTGGCGGAGGGCGGCCGCGAGCACATCGGCCAGAGCATCCACCTCACGGTGACCAGCGTGCTGCAGAATTCCGCGGGGCGCATGATTTTCGGCCGGATGGACAGCACGAGCGCACCGGCCCGCCGCGCGGCTCGGTCCCCGCGTGACGCCTGATCGCCCGTTGCATCCGCAGCCGTCCCGGATAGACTGCCAAGAGCGAGTCCGCACGCGTGGAGGGCACACTCATGGCCAAGTACGCAGTGATCATCCCGGCCGCCGGCAAAGGCGAGCGGTTCGGCGGCAGCGAGAACAAGATCTTCGCGAAGCTGGACGGCCGACCCATCTTCCTGCGTACGCTGGAGCTCTTCATCAACCGGGAAGACGTGTGCCAGACCGTCCTGGTCGTGTCGGGCGGCGACATGACGGAAATGAAGTCCCGGTACGGGGCCAACCTGGGCTTCATGGGCGTGCAGATTGCGGAGGGCGGGGCCCGCCGGTTTGACTCCGTGCGCGGCGCCCTGGCCGCCGTGCGGGAGGACGCGGAGTTCATCGCCGTTCACGATGCGGTCCGCCCGTGCGTCCGCAGCGACCTGGTCGACGCGGTGTTCGCCGAGGCCGCCAAGACCGGGGCCGCCATCCTCGCCACCCCGCTGCACGGCACGATCAAGCGGGTGAGCGAGTCCGGCGTCGTCGACGCCACCGTTCCCCGGGAAAACCTCTTCGAGGCCCAGACCCCGCAGGTGTTCCGCCGCGACCTGCTGGACAACGCCTATGCCAGCGCGCCGGAAGACGCCCAGGGCATCACCGACGACGCCCTGCTCGTGGAACGGATGGGGCACCCCGTCTCCGTGGTGAAATCCGACCCGTCCAATCTGAAGATCACGGCCCGCGAGGACATCGCCCTGGCCAACGCCATTCTCAAGGCCCGCCCCGCGGCCAAGCCCGTCCGCAAGCTCGGGGCCTTTGAAGAAGCTCAGTGGTGACGAAACCGGTCCGCCCGCACACGGGCCGACCGTCCAACCCCTTGATTTGCAGGCCGCCCACGGCTCTAATCAGCCGTGCGCGGGTTGCTGGATACGCCGTTTCAACAGTGGGAGATGCACCATGTTTCGCCTGACCCTGCTTGGGTTGGCCGCCGGCTGGATGATCGCGTTCTCCACCGGCTGCAACACGGACGCCCTTTGGGTAAGCAAGAAGGACCGGATGGGCCCCATCAGCCAGGCGGGGCCGACGGTGGAAGGCAAGCGTCTGGGAATCGCCCCCACGCAGCGGGAAGAGAACCTCATCGAAGATGTGGTCATGGACCGCGCCCGATACCATCAGGCTCTGATCGCCCTGCGCAACTACTACCACCGCACCGGCAACAACAACAAGTACCGGTGGGCCAGGCAGGAAATCGCGTCCCTGACCGGGATTGCGCCGCATGGCCAGGTGGAGGTGGAACTGGCCGCCGCTGAGCAGGAAGTGGACCTGGTGGAGCTGGTCATCGTCGCCCGCCGGCAGTATCGGCAGTCCCTCAGAAGCCTGCTCGACTTCTACCAGGGCCTGGGCGACCCGGTGAAGATTCAGTGGGCGGAGCAGGAGCTGGCCGACGCCCGCAACATCCAGGAGTTCCTGTACCTCTTCGAGGCGGAAGTGGCCGGTGAGTGGCTGCGGCCCACCGAATCCATCCCCGATGCCGACGCCCTCTATGCCCGGGCACTGGCCCGCATGAGGGAAGGCGGCCACGGCGTCGTCCTCATGTACCGCGAGGGCATCATGCTGGACGCCCTGGAGATGTTCCAGCGGCTTATCCGGGTGTACCCCACCAGCGACAAGATCGACAAGGCCGCCTTCTACCTCGGCGAAATTCACAAGGAATACATGAAGGACCAGGAGGACATCGCCGTGCGGTGGTATGAGCGGGCGTGGACCTGGGACCCGAACATCCAACTCCCGGCCCGGTTCCAGGCCGCGGTCATCACAGACTATCGGATGCACAACCGAGCCCGGGCCCTCGAGCTCTACCACGCCGTGCTGACGCACGAGACCTTCGACGCATCCAACGTGCGTTTCGCCACGCGACGCATCGAGCAGTTGAGCCGGGAAATGAATGCCCAGGCCCGGTAGGTCCGCAGACCGCGTGCCCTGACCCATGCGACGTAACATCCTCATCTCGGCCCTCACGCTGCCGGCCCTGGTGGCCGGTTGCGGCCTGTTCGACTGGCCGTTCGGCACGAGCTCGGGGGCGCTGCTCGGGTCCTCCTCGTTCGTCGTCCGAGGCCAGATGGAGATCGAGCAAGGGGCCCGGGGCCCCTGCCCCGTGTTCCTTGCGGAAACCGGGCTGATCTATCACCTGTTCCAACACCCCAATCTGGCCAACGAGGAGTTCGATGGCGTAATAACACCGGGCGCCGTGTCGCGTCTGGAGGTTCGGGTCCGAAACGACCTGCACACCGTTTGCCGGATCGGCACGAGCGTCGAGGTGCTCAAGGTGCTGGAACTGGTCCCCCCCGCCGGCTGACCGGCCCTCTTGGAGAGATCGCTCGCGCCTGCATCCGGGGGGACGCCCATCGGCACGAGGCGGCGGAGTCTGCGATACCGGCCCCAAGTCGGCCCCCCGGGCTGCTGTCCCCGACCCCGATTGGCCGATAGAGTTCCAATGCCACTTGGCGCAGGGGAGAAGGGGGGTAGACCGGGTGGCGTCGGACGAATCCACAATTGCGGTCTTGAGGTTCATTCATGAGCACTGGAATCGAGCGTGTCGGCGTGTTGACCGGGGGAGGCGATTGCCCGGGCCTGAATGCCGTGATCCGGGCGGTGACCAAGTCGGCCATCACGAAATGCGGATGGACGGTCCTCGGGATCGAGGACGGGTTTCTGGGACTCATCCGGAACCGCATGCGCCGGCTGGAGCTGTCCGACGTCTCGAACATCCTGACCCGCGGCGGCACCATTCTGGGGACCAGCAACAAGGCCGATCCCTCCCGCTTCGCGGTCGCGACCGATCCGGACGGCAATCTCGTATACGAGGACGTGACGAACCGGGTGATCGAGCACGTCCAGGAACGCAGGCTGGACGCCGTCATCTGCATCGGCGGCGACGGCACCATGAGCGGGGCGGCGAAGCTCATCGAACGGGGCGTACCCTGCATCGGCGTCCCGAAGACGATTGACAACGACCTGATGCACACCGACGTGACGTTCGGGTTCCACACCGCGGTGGCCACGGCCACGGAGGCCCTGGACCGCATCCACACCACGGCGTCGAGCCACCATCGGGTGATGCTGGTGGAGATGATGGGCCGCAACGCGGGCTGGCTGACGCTCTACGCGGGCGCCGCCAGTGGGGCGGACGTCATCCTGATCCCGGAAATCCCGTTTGATCTGGACGTGGTGTGCGAGTCGTGCCTGTATCGAAGCCGACACGGGAAGGCCTTCACGATCGTCGCCGTCTCGGAAGGGGCCCGCCCCAAGGGGGGTGCGGTCGTCGTGGATCGGGTGGTGAAGGACTCGCCCGACCCGATCCGCCTGGGCGGAGTGAGCCAGGTGCTCGCGGAGCAGATCGAGGAGCGGACCAAGCTGGAATGCCGTGCCACCATCCTCGGCCACGTGCAGCGGGGCGGTACGCCTGTGGCGTATGATCGGGTGCTGGGCACGCGGTTCGGATACGAAGCCGTCCAACTGGCCCAGGACGGCAAGTTCAACCAACTCGTCGTGATGCAACGCGGGGAATTCACGCACGTGCCCATCCAGGAGGTGGCCGACAAGCAGAGGATGGTTCCGATCGATCATCCCCTCGTCAAGACGTGTCGGGCGGTGGGGGTGTCCTTCGGCGACGCGACCTGACCGCCCCGCCGTACGACGAACCCTGGCCGCATCGCGATCCGCAGGGGCGGTGCGCGAAACAGGCACCGTGCCGCGCTGGCACCTATCTTAATTCTACACAACCAGTTACAGGTTGTCTTCGTTTGACTTACTCTGGGCATCGCTCTAGGATTTTGATGGTTATCGGGGTGGTTCGCGACCCGACTCTGACCGATAACAACGGTGTACCGGGTCGGCGGGGAAATGGGCCGGGATCCTCCGGTTCCCGCGTCATGCCGCCCCCGGTATGGGCACTGGAACCGAGCCGTGCCGGACGCTGCCGCACGCGGCCAACGACCGGCCTGTACTGCCAGGGAGGCCAGCAATCATGGTGGATTCGGCCACGATCATCCAGACGATCAAACAGCGAATCGATCCCCGTCGCTTTCGCGAGCACCACTGGGAAGGCACGTTCGCCGAGTACCTCACGCTCGTCAGTGAACGACCGGAAGTGGCCCGCAACGCCTTCCAGCGCGTCTACGACATGGTCCTTCACTTCGGCGTCGAGCGCTACACGCGCCTGCGGAAGGAAGTGATCCGCTACAAGTTCTTCGCCGACCCGATGGGCAACGGGGAGGACGCCATCTACGGGCTGGACGAGGCGATGATGTCCCTGGTGGATTTCTTCAAATCCGCGGCTCACGGCTACGGCACGGAGCGGCGCATCCTGCTGCTCCACGGGCCGGTGGGCTCCTCGAAAAGCACCATCGCCCGGCTCATCAAGAAGGGCCTGGAGTATTACTCCCGGCTCGAGGAGGGCGCGCTGTACACGTTCTACTGGAAGGTGCCGGGGCCGGACGGAACGCCGTTGCGGTATGACTGCCCCATGCACGAGGAGCCGCTGAAGCTCATTCCGCGGGAGGCCCGCAAGGACGTGCTGAGCGCCATCAACAACGAACTGCCGGAGTCGAGGCACATCCGCGTGGAGGGGGCCCTGGATCCGTTCTGCCGGAGCATGTTTGAAGAACTGCTGCTGCGGTACGAGGGGGACTGGGAGAAGGTGATGGAGCACGTGGTGGTCCGGCGGCTGGTCCTGTCGGAGAAGGATCGCCGCGGCATTGGCACGTTCCAGCCCAAGGACGAGAAGAACCAGGACTCGACGGAGCTGACCGGCGACATCAACTACCGCAAGATCGCGGAATACGGCTCGGACTCCGACCCGCGGGCCTTCAACTTCGACGGCGAGCTGAACATCGCCAACCGCGGGCTGATCGAGTTCATCGAGGTGCTCAAGCTGGACGTGGCCTTCCTGTACGACCTGCTCGGCGCCTCGCAGGAGCACGTGATCAAGCCCAAGAAGTTCGCCCAGACGGACATCGACGAGGTGATCATCGGGCACACGAACGAGCCGGAATACCGCAAGCTCCAGTCGAACGAGCTGATGGAGGCCTTTCGCGACCGGACCATCAAGATCGACATTCCGTACAACATCCGGCTGTCCGACGAGATCAAGATCTACCAGAAGGATTTCAACCCGGAGCGCATCCGAGGCATCCACATCGCGCCGCACACCATCGAGGTGTGCGCCATGTGGGCGGTGCTCACCCGGCTGGAGGAGCCCAAGAAGCCGGGGCTGACGCTCGTCCAGAAGCTCAAGCTGTACGACGGCAAAAGCATTCCGAACTTCACGGAAGACGCCGTCCGCGAGCTGCGCGAGGAGTCCCCCCGGGAGGGCATGCAGGGCATCAGCCCGCGCTACATCCAGGACAAAATCTCCAACTCGCTGGTCTGCGACCAGGCCCTGCAGGAGAAGTGCATCAACCCCTTCATGGTGATGAATGAGCTGGAGTCCGGCCTGAGCCACCACAGCCTCATCAACGACGAGGAGATGAAGAAAAGGTACCGGGAACTCCTGGGGCTGGTCCGCGAGGAATACGAGGACATCCTCAAATCGGAGGTGCAGCGGGCCATTTCCGCGGACGAGGACGCCATCAAGCGGCTGTGCTCCAATTACATCGACAACGTGCGTGCTTACACGCAGCATGAGAAGGTCCGCAACAAATATACGGGCAAGGACGAGGAGCCGGACGAACGCCTGATGCGATCCATCGAGGAGAAGATCGACATCCCGGAGAGCCGCAAGGACGACTTCCGGCAGGAGATCATGAACTACATCGGGGCCCTGGCCCTGGACGGCAAGAAATTCGAGTACCACACCAACGCCCGGCTCCACAAGGCCCTGGAGTTGAAACTGTTCGAGGACCAGCGCGACACCATCAAGCTCAAGAACGTGGTGTCGGGCGTGGTCGACGACGAAACGCAGGCCAAAATCGACGTCGTGAAGCAGCGGCTGATCAAGTACTTCGGGTACAACGAGACCAGCGCCACCGACGTCCTGAACTACGTGGCCAGCATCTTCGCACGGGGTGACTCGAAGCAGGACGACTAGAGGGACGGCCCACGGTTGCGAGGGAGCCGAGGTGAAGATCCACAAGGATCATCAACGCTTTCGCCAGATCGTGCGCGGCAAGATCCGCGAGGACCTGCGCAAATTCCTCACCCGGGGCGAGCTGCTCGGCCGGGAAGGCAAGCACCTGATCAGCATCCCCGTGCGCGGCATCGAGACCCCCCACTTCCGCTACGGCGACAACAGCGACGCCGGCGTGGGCAGCGGCGAGGCCCAGCCCGGCGACAAGGCAGACGCGGACGGCGAGGGCGTGGGCCCGGGCGGCACCGAAGAAGGGCACCACATCCTCGAAGTGGAGATCTCCCTGGACGAACTGGCGGACATCCTGGGCGAGGAGCTGGAGCTGCCCCGCATCCAGCCCAAGGGAAAGAAACGCATCACCTCCGAAAAGGACCGCTACAGCGGCATCCGCCAGACCGGACCGGAATCGCTCCGCCACTTCCGGCGGACCTTCCGGCGAGCCCTGCGCCGGGAGCTGATGGCCGGCACGTACAACCCGGAAAACCCGCGCATCGCGTTCGAGCGCCGCGACAAGCTCTATCGGAGCTGGAAGACCGTGCGGCAGCCGCAGTCCAACGCGGTGATCGTGTACATGATGGACGTGTCCGGCTCCATGGGCGACGACCAGAAAGAGCTGGTGCGGCTGGAGGCGTTTTGGATCGACGCCTGGCTGCGGCGGAACTACGAGGGCATCGAGAGCCGCTACATCGTTCACGACGTGCGCGCAGGCGAGGTGGACCGCGAAACGTTCTTCCGCATCCGCGAGGACGGCGGCACGCGCATCAGCAGCGCGTTCAAGGCGGCCCGCGACCTGCTCGAAAACCACTACGAAACCTCCGAGTGGAACTGCTACTTGTTCCATTTCTCCGACGGAGACAACAGCAGCGACGCCGACAGCCGCGAGTGCTGCGCCCTGCTGAAGGAACGGCTGCTGCCCGGAATCAACATGTTTGGGTACTGCCAGGTGGCCAGCGCCTACGGCAGCGGCCACTTCATCAACGTGCTGCACGAGCACCTGAGCGACCAGGACAACATGATCACGACGCGGGTCAATACGAAGGACGACATCTACGACAGCATCAAGGCGTTCTTCTCGAAAGGAAAGTAGCCGGAATCGGCGGGACGGACCGTGGTGCAGAACGAAATCGGGAACCATTCCTTGGCAGGCACGGCGTTGCCGGTGGAGCTGGCCCGGCAGGCGGAGACGCTCGCCGAGCACGCGCGCCGCGAGGGGCTGGACTTCTACCCCACCATCTTCGAACTGTTCGACACGGACCAGATGAACCAGATCGCCGCCTACGGAGGCTTTCCCCAGCGATACCCGCACTGGCGATTCGGCATGGAGTACGAGCGCCTCCGCAAGCAGCACACCTACGGACTGGGCAAGATCTTCGAGATGGTCATCAACAACGACCCGTGCTACGCGTACCTCGTGCGCGACAGCGCGTTCGTGGACAAGAAGACCGTCATCGCCCACGTGTACGCCCACTGCGACTTCTTCAAGAACAACGTCTGGTTCGCCCAGACCAACCGCCGCATGATGGACGAGATGGCCAACCACGCCACCCGCATCCGGCGGTACATCGAACGATACGGCCTCGAGGAGGTGGAGAAATTCGTCGACGTCTGCCACTCCCTGGAAAACCTGATCGACCCCCACTCCGTGTTCATCCGCCGCCAGAAGGGCCGCGCCCAGAGAATCATCGAAAGACCCGCCCGCGAAGACCGGCCGGACCGCGCCACGCGCTTCCCCGCCAAGGAGTACATGGACCGCTACATCAACCCGCCCAAGGTCATGGCGGAGGAGGAGCGGGAGGCCCGCGAACAGCACGAGCGAGAGCGGGGCCGGCTGCCCGCCCGACCGCTGCGCGACATCATGCTGTTCCTGCTCAACCACGCCCCTCTGCAGGACTGGCAGGCCGACGTGCTCTCCATCATCCGCGAGGAGGCCTACTACTTCGCCCCCCAGGGCATGACCAAGATCATGAACGAGGGCTGGGCGAGCTACTGGCACTCCACCATCATGACCAACTACGGCCTGCGGGCCGACGAGCTGATCACCTACGCGGAGCACCACGCCGGCACGCTGGCCACCTCGCCCGGCCGGCTCAACCCGTACAAACTCGGCATCGAGCTGTTCCGCGACATCGAGCGACGCTGGAACACCGGCCGACACGGACCGGAATACGAACGGTGCGAGGACATGCAGGCCCGCCGCGAATGGGGCCGCGGCCAGGAGCCCAAGGGCCGCGTGGTCGGCCGCGGATCACCGGGGCGCGAGAAGATCTTCGAGGTCCGCCGCATCTACAACGACGTGACCTTCCTGGACGAATTCCTCACCCCGGAATTCGTCGACGAGCAGAAGCTGTATCACTACCGCTTCGACCCGGCCACCCGCCGCATGGTCGTGGTGGAGCGAGACTTCGAGAAGATCAAGCGGCAGCTTCTGTTCATGCTCACCAACCACGCCCAGCCGTACATCTACGTGCTGGACGGCAACTACCGCAACCGCGGCGAGCTGTACCTGGGCCACCGCCACATCGGCGTGGACCTGGACATCAAGTATGCAGTCGAGACCCTCAAGAACCTGCACGCCGTCTGGCGCCGTCCGGTCCACATCCACGCCCGCATCGACGATGACCCCATCCTGTTCTCCTACGACGGCGAAAAATCCACCCAGCAGAAGATGGACAAGACCGTCGACCCCCCCGCGAACGTGCTGAACTAGACGCCACGGCTGACCGTGCCCGAGCGAGCCCCCTCGGCCAGGCTGAGCGTGTCGTCCAGCCGCGCCGAAACGCAGGTGGGGTCCCGTTCACGTCTCCATCGCGGCCGGACGTCCCCGCCTTCCGCGGGTGGCCTGTCTTCGCTCACACGCCTGACCCGTTCGCCCGGTACGTGATGACCCGCACGCGTTCCGGGGGCACCAAGCCCTCCGGCACCGCAATCTCGAACAACTCGTGAGCGGCGGCGCTGCCGCGCAGTTCCATCGTGTCCCACGGCACGGCCTGCACACCCTCGGGAAGCCGGTCGCAGACGGCACGGCTGATCAACAGCTCGCCACGGCGCGCCACTTGTTGAATGCGGGCCGCCAGGTTCACCGTATCCCCCACCACCGTGTAGTTGGACCGGCGGGCGGAGCCGATGTGTCCGGCCGCGGCGGGGCCGGTGTGAATGCCGATGCCACACGCCAGCGGCGCTTCGCCGCGAGCCGCGCGACGCTCATTCAGGCGCTGCACACGCTGCTTGATGGCCACGCCCGTCCGCACGGCCCGCGCCACGTGGTCCGGCTGCTCGAGCGGAACGGAAAAGACGGCCATCACCTCGTCGCCCACGAATTTGTCGATGAAGCCATCGTGTTCGAAGATGGCGTCGGACACGTCGGTGAAGTACTCGTTGAGCATCCCGGCGATTTCCAGCGGCGACAGCGCAGCGCTGGCCGCGGTGTAGCCGCGAATGTCGCAGAAAAGCACGGTCACGTCCCGCACGTGCGTCTCAAGGATGCTCCCGGGGTCCGCCTTGAGCGCGTCCAGCACGTTGTGCGAAACGCTCTGCCCGAACAGCGTCTCAATGCGCCGGGCCCGCTCGGCCAGGCGGCGGGCGTTGGCGCTCATGACCACCCACTGCACGGCCAGGCCCGCCGCCATGGTCAGGGCCATGACCAGCAAGGGGCCGGCCAGCGGAAGCACAACCGCGCGCCGAAAGGCCGCCACCGACAACAGGGTCCAGCCGCCCAGGAAAACGAGCACGCCCACGGTGACGTAGGTGGCCAGGATCGCCGTCCCGTGCCGCAGTTCCCACCAGCGCCGGGGGTTCCAGGCAAACCAGCCGGCCACCAGACCGAGACCACCCACCAGCCCCGCGCGGGACCACGGATTGGCCGGCACGGACCAAAGGTGCCGGTCGTCGAGAATCTGAGCGATCACCGACGCATGGTAGTACACGCCGGGCGTCAAGGTGCCGCCGAGCGGAAGTGTGAACGTGTCGGCAATGGAGCGAGACTCGCCCACCAGCACGACGGCGTCCTTGACCCAGGCCGGATCGAACGACCCGTTCACGACATCGGCCAGGGGCAGGCGAACCCAGCCGCTTTCGCGGGTCGCGTGGAAGTCCACCCATTCGCCGGCGCGAAGACGGTGCGGGCCGACCCAGGCGCCGTCCGCATCCAGCCGGACCGTCTCGCCCGCCTGATCCTCCGGAACGGCGTACCAGGCGACGACCAGCGGAAAATGGGGAACCTGGACGAGGGTGCCGTCGGGCTCGGGCACGGTCAGATGGAGCGTCGGAGGCAGACGTCGCAGAACGCCGTCGGCATCCTCGCTGACGTTGATCACGCCTTCGTCGGCCCCCGCCTCGCGAAATCGGGCGGCCGGCCGCTTGACGCCGCCGTCGGTGTGGGCAACGGCCAGCACGACGGGAGCGGCGGCATCCGCGATGGCCTGCGCCACAAGGGCATCCGTGGCCGGATCGCCCTCCCCTTCCAGGATGACGTCCAGCCCGATCACCGCGGCGCCGGCGCGGGAGAGGTTCTTGATCGCGGCGGGCAGAAACCGGCGAAGCTGGAACATTCGGTCACCCGCCGACAGCGCTCCGCGGCTGGCCCGGTCCATCTCCACGATCACGATGTCCTGCCGGGGCTCCCACGTCCCACGGAGGCGGAACCGCCAATCCAGGCTTTCGTTTTCGAGCCGATCAAGGGCGCCGGACCAATCCAGCGCAGCGCCCCCCGCCGCCAGCGCGACTGGCAGAAGCCAGCCGATCAGGCGACTCTGCCGCGCGGATAGCACTGGACGGTCCTGGAGAGAACATGCCGGATGGTCTGGTTCGAAGAGGTTCACGGAATCGCCCGGGCGATCTGCGTTTCGTCTTCCGCGGCGGGGCCACAACCTTCGATGCCCGCGGCGGCCGAGTCCACCACGACGACCACGCGACCGCTGCGCAACAGGCTCGCACCTTCCGGCGTCTGCCGCAAGGCCTCGGCGTCTTCGGCCGTCAGCACGATCTGCGTGTCGGAGGCGGCGCCGGCGTCCGCCGCCTTCACCACGATCCGCCTGCGCCGTCGCTTGCCGGACACGTCCTCAGGGCCCGGCTGCGTGGTGGGCTGGGAGGCGGGCGGGCCGGCGGCGGGCGCCGCCGGCGGATCGTTCGGGTGGTGGGAGGCCAGTCGCGGCTGAAGGGCCGGCTCCTCCAACACGGCGGACAGCTCCTGGAAAGTCAGCCGCGATTCGACGTAACGGACGACGGGTCCGCGATCACGCCCATCGCCGACAACTCGGGACACGTCGTAGACGACGCGGTCCTTTCCGTCGACCACAACCGGGAACAGGCACGGCACCGTCTTGCGACCGCGGGCGTCGATGATCAGCACGCTGTCGGAAACGTCCACTTCGTCCGCAATCAGGGGGAGTCGGTTCGCACGTCGAGCCGCCACGCCCCGCTGCTTCTCATAGAATACGGTGGCAACCCCCTTCGCCCCCCAGAACGGCACGCGAAGAATCACGCGGGCACGCGGCGGAGTTTCGTTGGGAAAGTACTCGGCGTCTTTCACCTGATGCGCGCGGATCACGCCCTGCATCTTCACGCGGGCGTCGCCCGCACCGCCGACCAGGGCCGTGCCGTCGAGCGGCACGCCCAGCGCAATGGCCAGAGCGTTCCGCGACGCATCCACCGTGGCCGCCCGCTGGGCCATGAGCTGGCCCTGGTCGTCTCGGGTTTCGGCAAACCCCTTGCCCTCGGCCAGAATGACGCCCTCGGCCCAGTCAATGAAGCCGCCGGACACCGGCTGGACGTGCGCGGTCAGACCGGGAGGCAGCCCGGTCCTCTGGGCCGCCGCGAACGACGGACACGCGACGGCAGCCGCGACGGCCAGCACGGCAATTCCTCGGTTCATGGCAATTCCCCCGGAACAGGTGTTTCTGCCCGCGATCGGAACGGAGACGCGGGAGGCCCCATAAGCCCAGACACGCTTTTACCCGCCGAGATAGGCGGCGAGCAAGAGAAATCCGGACGTCTCAGCGGCCGGGGGGGCGAATAATCTCATCGAAGGCGGGCGCTGCGCACGTGCCGTACCGGACGATTACCTCGGACGCATCAGACCACTCGGGAATTCCGGAGCTCTCTGGACTCCCCGAAAACCCCGCCTACGATTCGAGTAACTGGAGCGGGAGGACACGCCGAACCCCAACACCTCCAGCCATTCGCCAAACGAACGAAGAGTGCCGTCAGGAACCTCAGGCCGCGTGCAGACCGCACGCAGGAATGGGGCCTGACAGAGATGAGGGGAGAGAGATGATGAACCGCATTGCGACCATAATTCTGTCTGGGTTGGCGTTGAGTGTTGGTGCCGCCGGCGCGGCAACGATTCCGATTTCCGGACCGCCGTACGGTGAGGCGGGGCACAAAGCGATTCTCGAATCGCTGTACTCGGGCGTCTTCACCGCGGTGGGGGATGATTTTCTGGGCAGCGGCGCGGCGGCGGGCATCCAGGTGTTGCGGCAGGACGACTTCCTTGCGCCCATGGGCGTGCTGAGTGTGACGGACGGCGCTCGCGGCAGCGCGGCCGATGCAATCTGGGCAGGCGGCGTGATCTCGGCCACGGCCCAGGCCCGCTACGCGGGTCACTCGCAGCGGTTCGGATTTGATCGAGGCAACGGTTTCGAACTGCTTTTCGACGTGCAGGGATCCGGCATGAACGTCACCGGCTCCGCCTCGGTCGACCTGAGAGATGATACGTGGCGCTGGGTCCGACGCAAACAGGACAACACGAACACGTGGTACTCCGATCCCCTGTGGAACGACGACGGCATGGACCACATGGTGACCTATCGCGTGACGGGGCTGGACACGGACGAGACGGTGTGGCTGCTGTTCTGGGAAGACCTGCCCAAGTGCTCGTCGGACCGGGACTACAACGACCTGGTGGTCGAGATCCGGGCGCTGCCCGAACCCGCCACCCTGGCCTGGACGACCCTCGGCGGAGTGGTCGTGCTGTTCGGCTACCGCCGGCGGCTGCTGTAGCAAACCGTCGGACATGGACGGGATAACGCAGGGGGCGACGGCAACACCGAGATCTGCCGAGGCATGGGTTTGAGGATAATCATCCTGACATCATGGATGACACCAGGCAAGCCGGCCAAAAAAGAACCCGCCGAAGCGGGTTCTTCTCATTACCTTGCGCGGGCGACTCACCTACCGGCGGCGGCACAGCCACAACCCGCCGAACGCCAGCAAGCCGAGCGTTGCCGGTTCCGGCACAATGGCCGTGATGGAAAGACCTTCGGCCTGTTTCTTCTTGATGTATGCGATGGAACTCGTCTCGCTGAACGCCGCAAGCGAGTTGTCGAGGGTCACATCGACCTTCAGGGCCTGCCTCCCCGGATAGCCGGCGGCGGCAAGCATGGCGTCAACGTCCACCAGGGTCGTGCCCTCAAACGGAAGATTCTGGCCGCGGTGGTCGATCAGGTTGTACGACCCGCCGTCCGGGGTGAACGTCATCTGCACAGTTGCATCAACCGGTGTGAACGGACCGGCGCCGTCAACTTGGGTGATGCGAACGAACATGGTGTTGGCAACCGACGCTGTGGTGTTTCCCGTGCCGGTGCCGAGCAATGTCCAGTCACCTCGCTCGGAGAACTCGATCTTCTCGATGCGATTGAGGCCGAGAGCCACGATCGTCGTCGTGAGTTGACCGTCCATGTAGTCAAACGAGCCGCCCCCCGTGGTGATCCCGAAGTTCACGGGACTGAACAAGAGGCTGTCACCGAAGACGCTGGGCGCCCCGAACAGCGGCAACGGGTCGGTCACCGACGACTCCGTAACCTGCTGATACTCCACCGTGTCAGCATTGAAGTTGCCGTAGTTGATCTGCGCATTCGCCAGCGAAACACAAACAGCGCTCACGACCACAAACGCGAGCATTCTTTGCTTGCGCAACATTGTCCTTCCCTTCCCGCAGTCCCTGGACTCTGAAATCGATCTTCCCTTCCCCAAACCCCGCTGCCGCGTCCAGCCAACAAAAAAAG
>CAZPHH010000043.1:0-40746 GCA_964586145.1 uncultured Phycisphaeraceae bacterium
ACGGCCGTTCCGGACGGCCTGTTTGTGGCGACGTTCAGCGGGCTGACCCTGGACGTGGGCGACGTGCTGACGGCCCGCCAGCAGGCGAACGGCCTGTGGAGCGAGCTGTCTTCGCCGGTGACCGTGTACGGGCCCGGCACCGCCCTGGCGGAGAACTTTGACGACTACGCGGACCAGGCTGAGCTGGAAGGCGTCTGGCATCAGGAGAGTCCGGCCGAGGCGCGGAAGTTCCTGCTGGGCACGGGCAGCGCCAGCAGTTGCGACAACATGGTGGTTTCCGATCACGGGACCGTCGCGACGACCCATTCGAGGCTGTATTACGACATGGGCACCGTGAACGGGACGGACGCCGAGCCGCTGCTGGTCACCTACCGCTTCAAGCACAACACGAACCTCACCAGCGCCCGGATTCGGTTTGAGCTGGCTCCCGAATTGGCCAAAACACACGGGGCGGTGGGCTTCGCGTTCACAAACGGTTTGACCGGGGCCTATGCCTCCCAGTATCTCACCATGACCAACTCGCCGACCCCGATCCTGAACGGATACAGCAGCGATTACTTCGGCTACGATTATGCGGCCACCGGCGTGGACAGGGTCCCCGGTGTCTGGCACAAGATGCAGATCGAGGTCAAGACGGACGTCGTCAACTTCTACATCGACGACCAACTGGTCAACGTCCCGCACGATTCCGCGGGCGATCCGATCACATCCAACGGCAACCCGCTCTATGTGGACGGCGTGCCGCGCATCAACAAGGAAGCTCCCTTCAAGTACATCATTCTGGGCACCGGATATACCAACAACGGCATCGCGGAGATGTACGACGACATCTCGGTGACGCTGGGCGGCACTGCGATCCCGTTCGGACCTCCGAACCCCGTCGAATCGCCCACGCCGGTCGGCCCGCTGTACCCCGGCGTGACCACCGTGGAGCTGGCGGACGTGGATGAAACGGCCGCCGAGGTCGTGGTATTCTCAGACGCGTTGGGCAACTCCATCGGCTCGGCCAGCGGCCCGTTCCCCGGCGGCACGGCCAGCGTGTCTGTCCTGTCGCTGGTGGACAGCGACTCGATCACGGCCACGCAGACGGTGGGAGGCGTGGAAAGCTGTCTGTCGGCGGGGCAGGTTGTGGGCGTGACGGCTGTTACGCTGCCCGCCGTCCTCGTTCCCGGGCAGACGAGCGTGGAGGTCAGCAATCTGGCGGAAGGACTGGCCGAAGCGGTGACGGTCTACCGCTTGGTTTCGGAAGGCAACTACGAAGTGCTGGGATCGGTCGCCGATCCGACGACGGACCCGGTGACGGTTGCCAGCACGGCACTGGTGGACGGCACAACCGTCGTGGCCACGCAGACCATCGGCGGGATCGAAGGTCCGGACTCCAACGCCGTGACGGTGGGAGTGCCGGCGCCGACGATCGCCGCCCCCGTGGTGCCGCTGACCGCGCAGGTGAGTGTCTACAACGTGTTGAACACCCCTCAGGCCACGGCCACGGAGGTTCGGCTGTACGTGAATTCCGTTCTGCGCACCGTGGCCCCGACCGGAGGGGCGAGCATCGTGCATGTCAGTGCGGGTTCACCGCCTCTGGCGGTCGGCGACATCGTGACCGCCAGCCAGGTGGTCAACGGAGTGGAAAGCCCGCAATCGGCCCCGGTCACCGTCGAGTTTTCCTCGCCTCCGGTGACGGTGAACTGGATTCAGACGTCGAGCATGCCGTTGGGCCTGACCGACACCCAAGTCGTTCACCTGAACGGGTATATCTACGTGATCGGCGGGCGTTCGAATGCCGCACCGTCGGCGACTACCGGTGCCTACTACGCCCCGGTGAATCCCGACGGCAGCGTGGGGGCGTGGCAGGCCACGACCAGTCTTCCGGTGGCCCTGGCGGCCCATGCGGCCAGCGCTCACAACGGGCGGATCTACGTGTGGGGCGGGTGGACCACCAGCTATCCGACCGTAAACACCTGCTACTATGCCAGCCAGAACCCGGACGGCACGCTGGGGGCGTGGGCCCTCTCCAGCGTGACCATCCCCGACCATACCCCCGTCACTCCTCCGGGGACTCAGATGGACGCAATGGGACGCGGTGTGATGAGCCTCGGAGACACGCTGTACCTCATCAACGGCGAGTGGGACAACGGCTCGGTCTTCGGAAACTCGCCCAACTGCTACTACAGCAAGATCACTCCGGGCGGCGACTTCGGACCGTGGATCCAGACCAGCGCTACCGAAAACGCGTCCTGGTTCCACGGGGTCGCCATTATCGAGGGCACTACGCAGGACTACATGTACCGCGTGGCGGGCAACTACCGCGGCACCACGGAGCAGGGCATGTACCGGGCCCCCATCAACCCGGATGGAAGCCTCGGTGAATGGGTCCGTGACCCGGCGGATACCCCATCCGCCCGGTACGAGCACGCCTGTGCCGTCGTGAACAACGAGTACATCTTCATGCTGTGCGGGCTGACCGGATCCACCCCCACGAACACGGTGTACTACACCACCGTCGATCCGGACACCGGCGCCGTCAGCGGCTGGCGGACCGGCCCCGTGTATCCGGCCACCGTTTCGCGGGGCAGCGCCATCTCGTACGAAGTCGGCGGGAAGCACTACCTCCTGGGCGTCGGCGGCGGGCCCTACTCGGGTACCGCGGGCAACCGCGAGACACGCTGCTGGTACACCCAGATCGAGCAGGACACCGACGGCGACGGGGTCGGCGACTCGGTGGACAACTGCCCGACCGTCTTCAACCCGAACCAGGAGGATGAAGACGGTGACGGCGTCGGCGATGCCTGCGATGATTGCCTGGGAACGCCGCTAGGCATTCCGGTACTGCCCAACGGCTGTATCGCCGGCGACTGCAACCTGGACAGCGCCGTCGATCTGCTCGACTTCGCCGGCTTCCAGACCTGCTTTGATCCGAGCGGGCCGGCGAGCGGCGCCTGCGAGTGCTATGACATCAACACCGACGGCGTGGTCGATCTGACGGACTACGTCAGCCTCGAAGCCGTGATTACGGGGCCGTGACGGTGTAGTGTCTTCGCGTCGCGCGTCAGGCGCGCGGCGGCAGTCATTCTGATGCAGAAGTTCGGCCCGTCCGTCCCTCTTCCGAGGGCCGGGCGGGCCGACTCGCTTTGTACAAAGCCTGAGGGACTCACCCCGAGTGCGCCCCTCCGATATCCAGGCGTTCCTGGAGCATCACTCGCCGTTCACCGCGATCCTCTTCGGCTTGGCCGACTCCGCCTTGGGCAGCGTCACGGTCAGCACGCCGTTCTTCAACTCGGCCTCGATATGATCCCGGTCCACCGCGTCCGGCAGGCGGAACTGACGCGACACCACTCCGCTGCTGCGCTCGCGGACATGGTACCCCTCTACCTTGTCCTCGCGCTCCGTGTTGTGCCGAGCCTGAATCGTCAGCACCTCACCCTCGAAGTTCAGATCCAGATGCTCCTGGCTCACGCCGGGCAGGTCCGCCTCGATGATGTACCGGGTCGGCTCCTCGCGCACGTCCACGGCAAAGGTCCGAACGCCGGTCGGCCACTCGCCGCCAAACAAATCCAGCGCCCGCTGGAACGGCTCGAGGCCAAAGCCGGAGAACAGATCAGGCATCCGATTCCGCGTAAACAACACAGGCAGCATAGTACACCTCCTGGTTCTTGTATCTGCCGGGGCCGAAGCCCCGATTCCCCTGTTTCCAACAGTTCCAAACGGACGGGAGGTAACACTACAACCGGCATGCCAGATCGCAGGATCACGCATAAATATTTATTGGAAAATGGATTACGAAATATGCGTGGGCGTGTGTCTGTGGACGAACCCTGCCAGGATGACAGAATCCACGACAGGCAAACAGCTATAACCACCTGCCAATAAAAGAGTTGTGGTCTGCCCTGCCACCCTTGGCCGGGAGGTGCGGGGATCGCCGCAACCGGAGCGGCGTCAGTCGTCGTAACGGTCTTTCAACTGCTCGTAGCGGCGCTTGTACTCGTCCTTGTCCTTCTTCGCCTCGTCGTACTTGCGGCGAAGACGCTGATTCTCCTGCTCCAGGTACTGAATCTGCCGGTACGCCTTGTCCAGCTCCGCCTGCGCCTCTTCGTGCGAGCGGGTCTGCGGGGTCCGCGAACTGTCCACCCGCTCCGGCGGCGGGCCGCCGCCGATGACGATCGACTCCGGGGCCTTCGCCTGGATGCACCCGTGAGCGGCAACCAGCACAAACACACCGAGACAAACGAGTATGCACGTTCTCATAGGCCACCTCCTGTGTTAGCCTTCACAGCGGCCGAGCATATACCCTCCGGCCGCTACGTCAAGGATTCATGCGGTGGCGACGCGAATCACCTTCATCCTCGGCTGCACCGGATGCGGAAAGGGCGCCGTGGGCCGGGAACTGGCCCGACGCCTGCACGCCGAGATCATCAGCACCGACTCCATGAAAATCTACCGCCGCATGGACATCGGAACGGCCAAGCCCGAACCGGCCATCCGCGCCGAGATTCCCCATCACCTCATCGACGTCGTGGAGCCGTCCGCGGATTTCTCCGTGGCCCAGTTCGTCCAGCAGGCGGAGGCGGCGATTGCCGGCATCCACGCTCGCAGCCGGCCCGTCCTGTGCGTCGGCGGCACCGCGCTCTACATCCAATCCCTGACCACCGGCCTGTTCGAGGGGCCGTCCGCCGATGCAGGCCTCCGGCAACGCCTGCGCGAGCGGGCCGATCGCGAAGGACCGGCCGCCCTGCACGCCGCGCTCACCCGGGTCGATCCGGATGCCGCCCGGCGAATTCACCCGAACGACCTGCGGCGCATCGTCCGGGCCCTGGAGGTGTTCGAGCAGACCGGCATGCCGATCAGCCGGCTGCAGACGCAATGGGGTCAGTTGCGGACCGACCTGGACTGTCGCCTGATCGGCCTGCGCCGCCCGCGTGAGGACCAGAGCCGCCGCATCAATGCGCGGGTTCGCCGCATGATCGACCAGGGCCTGGTGGATGAAGTCCGCGCCCTCCTGGCCGAACCGCAGCCGCTCAGCCACACGGCACGCCAGGCCGTCGGGTACGCCGAAATCCTCGAACACCTGCAAAACGGCCTGCCTCTTGAAGATGCGGTGGAAAAGATCAAAATCAACACGCGCCGGCTGGCCAAGGCGCAGCGAACGTGGTTCAAGCGCTTCCCCGTAAGCGACTGGATCGACCTGGCGCCGGATGACGACGCCGAGGCGGTGGCCGGTCGCCTGATCGAGGCCAAGGGGGTCGATTGGTGGAAGTAACCGAAATCACCAACTGGGCGGTCGACCTCATCCGGGTCCACAAGCGGTACGGCAAGATCCACGCCCTGCGCGGGGTGAACGTCCAGGTCCGCGCCGGGGAAATCTTCGGGCTGCTGGGGCCCAACGGCGCGGGCAAGACCACGCTCGTGAAAATCATGATGACCGTGGTCCGGCCGGACGAGGCCCACGGCACCGTGCTGGGACGGCGGCTGGGTCACCCCAGGAAGCTCGCCCGGATCGGCTACCTGCCCGAGAATCACCGGTTCCCGCCGTATCTGACCGGCCTGCAGGTGCTGGACTACTTCGCCGCGCTGGCGAAGGTGCCGCGGCGGACCCGGCGCCAGCGGGCCCCGGAGCTGCTCGACCGCGTGGGCATGGCCGAGTGGGGCGACACCCGCGTGAGCAAGTATTCCAAGGGAATGCTCCAGCGGCTGGGCGTGGCCCAGGCCCTGATGAACGACCCGGACCTGCTGGTTCTGGATGAGCCGACGGACGGTCTGGACCCGATCGGCCGCCGCGAGGTTCGCCTGCTGCTGCAGGAGCTGCGCTCGCGCGGCAAAACCGTCTTTCTGAACTCGCATCTGCTGAGCGAGCTGGAGATGGTGTGCGACCGGGTGGCCATCCTGGTCGGCGGCTACGTCGCTCGCCAGGGCACGCTGTCCGAGTTGACGGAGCACACGGTGGAGTACCACGTGACCAGCGACGGCGACCTGGCGGGTCTGGATTCCCAGATTGCCGAGCTGAAAGCCCGGCGTGATGGAAGCTGCGTGATCGTCACCGGGCACGACACCCACCGCGTGAACGAGGTGATCGACCTGCTCCGCCGGAACGGGCGGATGATCGAATCGGTCCGGCCGCACCGGTTCAGCCTGGAGGACGTGCTGATGGAAGTGATCGGCGGCGGGGAGGGAGGACCCGTTCCCATCGCTCGCCGGCTCGACGCGCCGCGGTAGAACGCCGCAGACAAAGGACCGCGCACCATGCAGACCTGGGCACTCATCAAGGACTCGTTCCGCGAAGCGATCGACCGCAAGCTGTTCTGGGTCATGCTCGCGATATCGATCCTCATCGCTCTTGGCATGGCATGCTTCGGATTCGATGAAAAGGGAATCAGCGTTCTGTTCGGCACGTGGCAGTGGGAATCACCCGACCTTTCTGTAGGCTCCCCCATTCGGGACGCCGCTCTGGCGGGTGTTCTGACGCATGTCCTCGCGGACATGTTCCTGGGGTGGATCGGCCTGGGACTGGCCCTCATCTCGACGGCGGGCATGTTCCCTTCCCTCATGGAGAAGGGCACCGTGGACGTCCTCCTTTCGAAGCCTCTGCGAAGATGGCACCTCTTCCTGGGCAAGTATGCGGGCGGCATGATCTTCATCCTCCTGCAGAGCGCCGTTTTCGTCACGCTGACGTTTCTCGTGGCCGGGGTCCGCTGGAAGCTGTGGCTGTGGCCCTACTTCTGGGCGATCCCCCTCTTCCTGGTGCTCTTCAGCTACCTGTACTGCTTCACGGTCCTGTTTGGCATCTTGACACGGAACGGGCTGACGTCTCTGCTGCTCACCCTGGTGGCGTGGTTTGTCATCTGGGCGCCCCAGGCCGCGTATGAGTCCTTCCAGCAGGTTCCGGAGCTGCAGGCGTACGACTCGTGGTACCGCGCCGTGAGCACCACAAGAGCCGTTTTGCCCAAGACCCGGGAAATCCCCTTCATCGCCGGCAAGTTGCTTCGTGCCGACTCGCCCAGCCGATGGGTCGACACAGAGGATCCCGACCTCACCGAGACGGAGCGAGGTATGATCCGAGACGCCCGCGAAGCCGAAGACGTTCTGGGGGACGTGGGCATCCCGTGGTCCATCGGCAGTTCGCTGGCGTTTGAGGCGGTGATCGTGCTGCTGGCGGGGTGGCGGTTCTGCCGGCGCGATTTCTGACGCGCGCGAACAGGCGCAGTGACGCGTGAAACTGCTCTATCTCATCACCGACCTGGAAACCGGCGGCGTGCCGCTGCACCTGTACCGCCTGGCCCGGTCCATGCGCGACGCCGGGCACGACGTCAGTGTCATGTCACTGGCACCGCCGGGGCCGGTCTCCGCGATGCTGGACGAGGCCGGCATTCCCACGGATGCCTGCGGCGCCCGGGGCGTGTGGGACCTGCACATCCTCCCCCGCCTGCGCCGACGACTCGCCCAGATCCGGCCGGACATCCTCCACGCCTTCCTGTTTCACGCGAACGGGGTCGGTCGACTGTTCGCCGGCCTGGGCAGCTTCCCCAAGCAACGGCTCATCTGCGAGATCCAGACCGTGGAGGTGGAACGGGCCTGGCATCTGACGGTGGAACGATACACGCACCCCTGGTGCCGATACGTCGTGGGCAACTCCCCGTCGGTGGTGGCCCACCTCGCCCGGCGGGCCGGCGTCCCTCCACACCGCCTGGTCCTTGTGCAGGGCGGCATCGACCCGGAGCCCATTCGGCAGTCTGTACCGATCGATCGAGCGTCGCTTGGGTTGAACGCAGAAGCGCCGGTGGTCCTGTGGACCGGCCGACTCGATCCGGTCAAGCGGGTCGACGACCTCATCCTTGCCGCGACGCAACTGGTTCGGCAGGCGATCCCCCTTCAGCTTCTGATCGTCGGCGAAGGTTCGGAACAGCCCCGGCTCCAGAAGTTGGTGGGGGAAAGTGGGATGACCGACCACGTTCACTTCGCCGGCCGGCGATCGGACGTTCCCCGCTTGCTGCAAACGGCCGACCTGTTTGTTTTTCCGTCGCGTACGGAGGGATTGCCGAACTCGCTCCTGGAAGCGATGGCAGCCGGCCTGCCCATCGTCGCCACGAACGTTCCGGGCAATCGCGATGTTCTGACAGATGGGAAGACGGGCTTGCTGGTACCGCCGTGCCGGCCGTACCAACTTGCCGCAGCGATGCTCAAGCTTCTGCAAAACAAAAGGTTGGCCGAGCGTCTGGGCGCGGCGGCATCCGGGGACGTCGGCCTTCACTTCCAACTTCGACAGACTCACCGCGCGTACGAGAAACTCTACGTCCGCACTTCAGGTAAAAACCCCGTATGAGTTGATCCCGCAAACCGGCTGCGGAGGGCGAGTTAAGGTTGGGGGCTTGTTCGCACACCACTCGTTGGGTTATGCTGGCATGGTGACACAACTCGTAGCAACAGGCTTGGTTGCGCGCGATGTGTCCGAAAAAAATGTGGATTTTCCGGTTGCAATAGTGGGGCGTTGTGTTATGTTTCCCCTAGAAATCCCTGATAGTGGGGAGCAGTCAACAACGACCCATGATTTTCACCTTCGCGTACGAGCGCACCCTCGATGCCAAGAACCGACTCCAAATTCCTGCCCCCTGGCGAAACGAATGGGAGCAGTCGAAGGAGCGGCCGGTGCTCTACGTCTGCCCGGGCGTACGCGAGAACACGTTGTCATTGTACACCGAGGAGTACTTTGAACACAGGGCCGGGCAGATTCAGACGGAATACATGGACGCGCCGGAGTCACTGGACTTCGAGCAGGCGTTCTTTGCAGCCGTCCTTCGGCAGGAATTGGACGGCCAGGGGCGGATCACCCTCCCCGATGAGTTGCTGCGAATGGTGGACCTCGGCAAGGACGTGGTGCTTGCCGGTGCGAAGGTGCGCATCGATGTCTGGCGGAAGGCCGACTACGAGTCCTTCCGCGATCGTGACATGCAGAAGCGATGGGATACCTTCCGCCGGTACCTGCGGATGCCGGCCCCGCCGGCAACGGACTAGCCGGCCGCAGCGAGTGGAAGTTCGTTCGGCGAAGGAATCTGGGGCGAGGTTCGCCGAGCGGTAGGAGCGGCTCGGGCAGGTCGCCCGAAAGTTGGCGCGGACGGGCGACCTGGCCGCTCCTTGTCCCATGCCGGATGGAGCCGGCGTCCCATCGGGAAGGGTTCCGCCCCGCTCAGGATTTGCGACTGCGTTCCCCGGCGGACGGAATCGCGGAGGCGCAGTCGGGTTCGTGACGCGGGAAGGGAATTCCACGTCGGGTAGTAACAGTCGTTGTCGGCACAGGGCGAACGGACTCGCCGGGTCGGCGACGACGCATCAGCCGGGGTACGAGGGCAACGGCGATGGCGAGCAGACACAATCGCGTGGTCCGGCAACTCCAGCTTGCACTCAGCCGCGGCGACTGGCCCGTGGACGCGGAGGTTTCGGCCGTTCTGCCGGAACTGAAGCGCCGCGTGCAGCGCCTGCAAAGCCTGGGACGCGAGTTTGAGTCGGTCCGTCTCTCGCAAGACGTGATTCGCACAAGCCAGTCGGAACCCGCGCTGAGCGCGGGGTGCGCCTGAGTCATCACGGATGATGACGGGCCCCCCCTGCTTGTACAAACAAGCACTCGGGCGAAGGCCGTGAGCGATGCGCCGGCGGAACACATTCCGGTTCTGACCGACTCCGTGTTGACCTACCTGCGTGTCGCCCCGGGTGACGTGGTGCTGGACGCCACGGTCGGGTTGGGCGGACACGCCTCCCGACTGGGTGAGGCGGCGGGGGAAACCGGGTTGCTGATCGGTGTGGATGCCGATGCGGACAACCTGGCAATCGCAGATCGTCAATTGCAGGCCTGCCCCGCCACCGTCCGGCTCTTTCACGCCAATTTCGCCCGAGTCGATGAGGTGCTGAACGAAGCGAGCGTCGAGGGTGTGGACGTCGCCCTGGCAGACCTGGGCGTCAGCTCCAACCAGCTCGAGGACGCCGCGCGTGGCTTCTCGTTTGCGGCGGGAGGCCCCCTGGACATGCGACTCGATCGAACGCGGGGGCGGACGGCCGCCGATCTGGTCAACGCCCTGCGGGAAGAGGAGCTGTCCGACCTGATCTACTTCAACTCGCAGGAGCGGTTCAGTCGCAGGATTGCCCGCCGCATCTGTGAGGCCCGCCGCAACAAGCGAATTACCACGACGGACGAGCTGGCCCGACTGGTGACCGACGCCCTGGGTGTGGATGCGGACGCCCGGGCATCGAAGATCCACCCGGCCACCCGCACCTTCATGGCGCTGCGGATCGCCGTGAATGACGAGTTGAACGCGCTGCGGACCTTCCTGGAGAAGGCCGCCGGCGTCCTGAAGCCCGGAGGACGGATCGCGGTGATCGCGTTTCACAGCCTGGAGGACGGAATCGTGAAACGGGACTTCGCCGCCCGCAAGCAAGCCGGCCGGTACCGGATCCTGACGAAGCGGCCGGTCATCGCGGAGCCGGCCGAACGGGAGGCGAATCCGCGGTCTCGCAGCGCGAAGCTCCGGGCAGCCGAGCGGACGGACGCCGCGCGGGAGAGCCACGCATAATGTCACCCGGCCACACAGACGACGGGGTCCTCGAGGGCCTCCGAATCGTCGGCGAGGCCGGGTTGGGATAGCACAACTCGAATCCCAGGGTCCCGGCCCCCAGAGCCGGACCGCGGGTGTCCGGCGCACCGGCGCCCGAGTTGCTCAAGGAGCACGTGATGGCACGCGAAACGAAGATCGGGCTGCTGGTGGGCATGGGGTTCATCGTCTGCTTCGCCATCATCCTGTCGAAGCGCGGGGGGGATCACCCGTCCAGCCCCCGCCGCGCATACCCCACACTCTCCACAGCATCTCAAACGCCGTCGACCCCGGGGACTGCCGAACAGCGGGCCCGGGACTTCGGCCGGAACCCGCGATCGGACTCGAATCCCAACGCCGCCACGCCGCGGCCCGAACCTACGGTTGCCGAGCCCCCGGTCGTTACCCCACCTGCGCCGACGGGGCCGGCCCTTGCCACCCACGACACCCAGCCGCCCCCCACCGAGCTCGACCGATCGCTGGCCAACCTGCTGGCAGGCATGCAGGCCGAGGCGGACGAGTTGATCGTGCCGCAGACCGAGCCCGCACCAATGCTGAAAAGCCCGGTTGAACGGAACCGCGTGACGGAAGAGAACCACACCCTGGCCGCCATCCCGCCGGTGGCCCATTCCGAGGGCGCGCCGCTGCCCGACGGGGGAGCGCTGCCCCCGCCCGCTCGCACCCGGCCCTACGTGGTTGAAAAGGGAGACACACTCACCCGAATCGCCCAGAAGTGCTACGGAACGAGCAGCAAGGACATCGTGGATGCCATTTTCGAGGCAAACCGCAAAACCCTGCCCGGACCGGACCGACTCGTAATCGGTCAGACGCTCCAGTTGCCGGAGCGCATCGGAAACATGGCAGCCGGGGACAAGCCACGAAACCCCCCGGCTGAGGCGCAAGACCGCGCGCCCGAGAAGGCGCCCGCGGCCAAACCCCGGCAGGACAACCTCCGGAAACTGGAACCGCCGGGAAAGTCGAAGGGCTACCGCTGGTACGAGGTTCGCAAGGGCGATCGGTACGAATCCATCGCAAAAAGAGAATTGGGGGATGCCCGACGCTGGAAAGAAGTGTATGAATTGAATAAGAAGGTATTCCCGAAAGCGTCGGACATCCGGTGGGGTGTTCGCATCAAGCTTCCGGAGAAGTAGGTCTGGATTCCGACACCGTCTGGGAAGGTCTGCTCGTATGACGGTTTGCCGCGCCGCCGCCCTGTTGGTTACGTTTGCCACGATTGCCGTCGGCGTGGTGTTCCTGCGCGGCGAACAGACGCGAACCGCCGCCCGCATTCACCAGCTCCAGGTTGCCAAGGACCGCCTTCGGCAACAGTCGTGGGACCTTGAAATGGAAATCGCCAGGCTGAAAACGCCGGATCTGATTCGCGAACGCGTCGAACGGTGGCAACTGAACGTGCTGGCGCCCAGCCCCGGTCCCGGTTGGCGCGCGGAAACCGGCATGGCCGACGCACGCTGACCGCCCCGATGTCCGTAAACCGGCCCGTTCCTTTCCGCCGAGCATCCAACGCGGGGAGACAGGAAGTGCATGGAACCGCCCTCTTGTGACCTTGAGCGACGGCAGCGATTCCGTGGCGGTCTCGTTCTCGGCTGCGTGCTGCTGGTCTTTCTGGGGTTGGCGTATCGAGTGGCGTACGTCAGCACCGTCTTGGCGCCGGACCTGACCCGGCTCGCCGACGATCAGCAACGAGGACATCAGACGATCCCCGCGCGCCGGGGCCTGGTCTTTGACTCGCGGGGACGCATCGTCGCCGGCAGCAAGCCGGTCTACAGCGTCTGCGGCGACCCGGTCCTGATCCACGCCGCCCTGGAGGAATCCGGCCAGACGCTGCCCGATCTGGCCCGGCAGCTCGCCACGATCCTCCGCATGGACGCAGGATTCATCGAAGATCGAATTCGGACCCACGCCAACCGCCGCTTCTGCTGGTTCAAACGTCGCGTTCCGGACGTGGAGGCGGATGCCATCCGCGATGCCGCCCTCCCCGGTGTGGGACTGCGGCAGGAAATGAGCCGAACGTATCCCATGGGCTCACGGATGGCCCACGTGATCGGGCTGGTGGGCGTAGACGGCGACGGGCTCGAGGGAATCGAACAATCGTTTGACGCGCACCTGCGCGGCCGACCCGGACGCGCCGTGGCCTTCTACGACGCCCGCCGCCGTCCGATTGCCGGAGTGCGGGAGGGAAGCGAGCCGCCGATCGACGGCGGCCACGTCGTGCTCACCCTGGATGCCGTCATCCAGGAGGCGGCGGAGGACCAGCTCGCCCACCAGATCCGGCAACACAACGCCGAAAGCGGCGTCGCCCTGGTCATGGACCCGCGGACCGGCGACATCCTCGCCATGGCCTGCTGGCCGACGTACGACCCGAACGATCCCTCCTCCAGCTCCCCCGAGACCCGCCGCAACCGCATCATCACCGATCCGATCGAGCCGGGCAGCACGTTCAAGCCGTTCGTGGCCGCCAGCGCCCTGAAACTCGGCGTCATCAACCGGACCGAGATCATCAACTGCGGCAACGGCACCATGACCGTCAACGGACGCGTGCTGACCGACACGCATCCGTCCGGCCCGTGTACCCTCATGGACATCATCGTGCATAGCAGCAACATCGGCATGGGGCAACTGGGCCTGCGCCTGGGCAACGAGCGGCTCGTCGAAATCGTATCCGCATTCGGGTTCGGGCGGCCGACCGGGATCGAAATCGCGGGGGAGGCGCCCGGCTCCATCCCGTCGCCGGCCACCTGGTCGCGTCTGACGTCCACCTCCGTCCCGATGGGGTACGAAATCGCCGTGACGCCCCTGCAACTGGCCACGGGGTACTGTGCTCTTGTGAACGGCGGTCTCTTGCTCAAGCCGCGGCTGGTCAGGGCCGTCCTGGATCCCGGCGGCGAGGTAATCGAATCCTACGACAAGCCGGTGGTGGTCCAGCGCGTGCTTCCGGAGGACATCGCCCGGTACATGCAGGAAACCGTGCTGGTGGCCGTTGTGAAGCGCGGCGGGACAGACGGACGCCGTGACAAGCTTGACATGTACGAGTACCAGATGCTCGGCAAGACCGGCACCTCCAAACTGGCCTATCGAAACCGGCCCGGGTATGAATCGGGGGCGTATCTCAGTTCATTTGTCGGCGCCGCGCCCGCCGAAGAGCCGCGGGCGGTCGCGCTGGTGATGATCCGCCGGCCCAAGGGTTCCGGGTACTATGGTCGCATCGTGGCGGCGCCGGCCGTCAAGGAGATTCTCTTTTCGACCTTGTCGTACCTGGGGGTCCCGGGGCGCGGAACGATTCAAGCGGGGCTTTGAACCTCGTCCGTCCCCGGACAACGACAACGGGATCCGCCCGCGCCGACGGCAAGCAGACGGCCGGCCGCGGGCCGATCGGGGCGGGGCTGCACCACGCGACGGATTTCCGCCGATCTGATGGGTGGGAGAGGCGGGAAGTCGCTACCAGTGCCACTGCGTCCGAGCAGTGGACGGCCCGTGGGGTTCTGCCCCATCGCGAACGGCTGATGTGCCGACGCCGTCTCGGCCTCCCGCAGAATAGGGCGAAGTCAGCGGCCCGAGGGGATGACACCGGCGTCGTCTGAAGTAAGATGCGAAGGGACACTCCCGAATGGGGCAAGGACGGAAGAACGTGACGAACTGGACGCTTGCGAATCTGCTGGCGAAGGCCGACATCACACCGCAGACCCCTCTGCCGGCAGACGCAGACGTGCCGGTCACGTCGCTTAGCGTGGACTCCCGAACGGTGCAGGCGGGCGCCTGCTTCATCGCCATCCCCGGGACGGCGGTGGACGGCCATCGTTTCATCGATGCGGCGGTCGCGGCCGGGGCCCGCTCCATCCTTGCCGAACGGGAGGTTGAGCTGCCCCACGGTGTAACGGCGGTCCGCGTGCCGGACGCGCGCCGGGCCGCGGCCCGGATGGCGGCCGCCTTCTTCCGCATCAATGACGTTCAGAACGGTCGCCGGCTCCGGCTGGTCGGCATCACCGGCACAAACGGCAAGAGCACAACCGCGTACCTCATCCGTTCCATCCTGGAGGCGGACGGGCACCGGACCGCCCTCTTGGGCACCATTCGCTACGACCTGATCGACAAGACGGTGGAATCATCGCTAACGACGCCGGGACCGGTTGAGCTGTGCTCGCACCTCGCCCACGCCATGTCGGCCGGCGCGTCCTATGCCGTGCTGGAGACATCCAGCCACGCCCTGGCCCAGCTCCGGTGCGAAGGGCTGAGCTTTGACGTCGGCGTTTTCACGAACCTGTCGGGCGATCATCTGGACTACCACCAGACCGTGGATGAGTACCTTTGTGCCAAGAAACGGCTCTTTGACGGATTGGGACCGGCCGCCTTCGCGGCGGTCAACGGTGAAGACGGCGCGTCCGATCGCATAGTGGCGGACTGCCGGGCGGGCATCCTCCGCTACGGCATCGAAGGCCCGGCCCTGAACATTCGGGCCGACATTCACCGCAGCGACTGGCGGGGAAGTGTCTTCGACATCGTCGCCGAAGGGCACGCGCTGACCCGCGTGTCGCTCCCTCAGTTGGGCCGGCACAACGTCATGAATTCGCTGGCGGCGGCGGCCGCGGCTCGCTCGCTGGGCATTCGCCCGGATGGGATCCGCCGGGGCCTGGAGGCGGTGACCACGGTGGAAGGCCGGCTGCAGCGGGTCAGTCCGGCCGACTGCCCGTTTGCCGTCATCGTGGACTACGCCCACACCGACCACGCATTGCAAAACGCGCTGCGGGCCGTCCGACCGCTCACGCCCGGACGGGTGCTGTGCGTGTTCGGCTGCGGCGGCGATCGGGACCGGACCAAACGCCCGCGCATGGCCCGGGCCGTGGCCCAGGCAGCCGACGTGGCGTTTGTGACCAGCGACAACCCGCGGACCGAAGACCCGCTGGCCATCATCCACGAAGTGCTGCCCGGCTTCACCGGTCCGCACCGCTGTCAGGTGGAGGTGGACCCGGACCGGGCGACGGCCATCCGGAAAGCCGTTGAGGCGGCCCGGCCGGGCGACACCGTGCTGATCGCGGGCAAAGGACACGAGAACTACCAGATCATCGGCATGCAACGGATGCACTTTGGCGATGCGGAAGTGGCACACACCTGCCTGCGCCGCCTGGAGGTGACGTCGTGATCCCCATGACGCTAGATGAAATCGCCGGCGTGGTGGGCAGCCGCTCATTGCAGACCGTCCAGCCCATTCCGGTCACCGGCGTCTCCACCGACTCGCGAAGCATCCGACCCGGCGACCTGTTCTTCGCCATCGTGGGGGAGCACTTCGACGGCCACGCCTTCGTCGCCGATGTTCTGTCCCGCGGCGCCGCCGGATGCGTGATTTCGCGAGACCTGTCGGACGTCGCCTCCGACGCAAACGCCTCGCAGGTCCTGCGGGTCACGCACACCGTGGAGGCGCTCGGACGCCTGGCCGCCTGGCATCGGCGCCACGCGAAGGCCGAGGTGGTCGCGGTCACGGGCAGCAACGGCAAAACCACCACCAAGTGCATGATCGAGCACGTGCTGGCGACCCGGTTCCGCGGTCGGGGCTCGGTCAAGAGCTTCAACAACCAGATCGGCCTGCCCCTGACCCTCCTCTCGACCGAGCACGGCGATGAGTTCCTGGTCGTGGAGATCGGGTCCAACAGCCCCGGAGAGGTGGCCTCTCTGGGGCGGCTCGCCCAGCCGGACATTGCGGTCGTGACCTCGATCGGCCACGCGCACGTGGGCGGGTTTGGCGGACTGGCCGGAGTGCGGGCCGAAAAGCTCTCCCTGTTCGGTGAGGTTCGGCCGGGCGGCCTCTGCGTGGTTCCTCTGGACGATGTCGGCAAGCCGGCGGCGGACTGGATGGGAGACGGCTCAAACCCGCGGGTCACGTTTGGCACATGCACGGAGGCGGACATCCGGGTGGCGCACGTGCGGGCCGAACTGGAGCGTGTCCGGTTTCGCCTCAACGACAAGTACGACGTGGAACTGCCGGTCGCGGGCGCGCACAACGCGCGGAACGCCGCCGCGGCCTTCGCCGTGTGCCGGCGCTTCCGCATGGAGCCGGAAGAGATCTTCGCGGCGCTGGCAAGCGTCCGATTGCCGGACGGGCGTCTGAACCGGTTCACCGTGGGGGGAATCACGGTCATCGACGACAGCTACAACGCCAACCCCACCAGCATGGCGGCCGCCATCGCAACTCTCGCCTCCGTGACGCAGGGGCGTCGCGTATTCGTCGCCGGAGACATGCTGGAGCTGGGAGACGACTCGGCCGACTGGCATACGCAGATCGGGGAGCAGCTCGCCCGGTCCGGGATCGAGTTCGTCGCGGGCGTCGGGCCGGCCTGCACCGCCCTGATTCGCGGCGCCGCGAGCGTTGATGCCCCGCCCGTGACCGCGTACTACCCGGACGCACCGCAGGCCTGTGCCGACCTGCCGGGACGCCTGCGCCCGGGTGACACCGTGCTGGTGAAGGGATCGCGGCGGATCGGGCTGGAACGGCTCGTGGACGCGATTCGAGGACAACATGGATCCGATGCCGGCGTGCCGGCGCCGGTTCTCCAGTCATGAACTCCGCGCCGCTGACCCCCTGACCGGTGGATGAATGGCCGCCGGACGAGTGACGTGAACACGCTGTGCTCTACTACCTGATCCATTACCTGGTCGGCGGCCAGCACTACGCCTACGAAAACGTGCTCTTCCGCGGCGCCTGCGCGGCCCTGTTTGCCTTTGTCTTTGTGGTGCTGGTGGGACCCTGGGTCATCCGCCGCCTGGTTTCGGCCAAGCTCAGCGATCACCCGGAGTTCGACCATCAGTCACTCAACACGCTCATGGCGGACAAGCGGAACGTGCCCACCATGGGTGGCATCCTGATCATCGGCACGGTGCTGCTGGCCACCCTGCTGCTGGCGGATATCCGCAACTACTACGTCATCATGGCCATTGTCTGCGCAGTCTGGCTCGGCCTGGTCGGCGTTATCGACGATTGGTTCAAGCTGACCGCCTCACGCCGGTCCGGCACCCGGGACGGCCTGAAGTTCTACGAGAAACTCCTGTTTCAGGTGGGTTTGGCCGCCGTGCTGGGGTACTTCGTCTACCGCTTCGGCCGGACGAACTCCGCCGTGGTGGATATGGTTCTGCAGGAAGAACAGATGGAGACGTACCGTGTCCTGACGGTGCCGTTCTACAAACCCGGTCGCACTCTCCCCACGGCCGCCTTTCTGGTGCTGGCCATCCTGGTCATCACTGGCACCAGCAACGCCGTCAACCTGACGGACGGCATGGACGGCCTGGCCTCCGGGTGCATGGCCATGTGCAGCCTGGTGTTCCTGGTGCTGACCTACATCGTGGGCGACCGGGACGTGGCGACAAAGCTGCTGATTCCGCACGTGCCTCTGAGCGGCGAACTGGCCGTCATTTCCGGCGCCATCCTGGGCGCCTGCCTGGGCTTCCTGTGGTATAATTGTCACCCGGCGCGGGTCTTCATGGGCGACACGGGCTCGCTCCCGCTCGGCGGCCTGATCGGGTACATCGCGGTCGTGACCCGGCAGGAGCTGATTCTGTTCATCGTGGGCGGCGTGTTCGTGATCGAGGCGCTGTCGGTCATGATCCAGGTCGGCACGTTCAAGTTGACCGGCGGTCGGAAGCGAGTCTGGAAATGCACGCCGATCCACCACCACTTTCACCTGTCGGGGTGGACGGAAAGCCAGGTGGTCGCCCGGTTCTGGCTGCTGGCGGCGGTGTTCGCAATCTTCGCCCTGACCACCGTCAAGCTCCGGTAGCCCGGCGCCGGACGCAGAACACGATGCCGGTTGTGGAGTCAAGGAAGACATCCATGGTCCGTTCTCACCCCCAGGCCCAGGCGACCAGCACGGCGATCATCGCGGTCTGCGCCGCGCTGATGACGGTCGGCGTGGTCATGATCGCATCCGCCAGCGCCAGCGTGGACCGATCGTTGTTTGCAGCGGGCTTCTGGCAATCCTCGTTCAGCCGGCAGGTCGTCTTCGTGATTGCCGGGTTCCTGACGATTCTGCTCTCGGCCCACCTGGGCCGGCGTGCGCTGCATTGGAGCCGGCGGACCTGGGGGGTCCTGGCGCTAGTTCTTCTGGTGGTGACGGTGGGCGCCCTGGTGGCGGTCCTGTTCCCGGGAATCGGCACGGAGGTCAACGGGGCCCGGCGCTGGATCACGCTGGGACCAGCCTCCGTGGGACTGCGGTTTCAACCTTCGGAGTTGGCGAAGCTGTCGCTGGTGGTTGGGTTGGCCCTTCTTCTGTCGCGATCGGGTTCCCGCGTCCGGTCCTTCTGGCACGGCCTGCTGCCCTGCTCGCTGGTCGTGGCCGTGGTCGCCGGGCTGGTCGGCCTGGAAGACTTCGGGACCGCCGCATTGCTGGCCGCCGTGGGCGGACTGATGATGCTGGTCGGCGGCTGCCGCGTCCACCACCTCGTGCTTGTGTCCATTCCGGGGCTGGTCGCCATGGTGCAGTTGGTCGTGTCTCAGCCGTACCGGCTGGCCCGCGTCCTGGCGTTTCGGAACATCTGGGAAGATCCGTACGGAAGCGGCTATCACCCCATCCAGTCGCTCATCACCATCGCGTCGGGGGGCTGGACCGGCCGCGGTCTGGGCGGCGGAGTCCAGAAGTATGGCTATCTGCCGGAGGCTCGCACGGACTTCATCTTCAGCGTCATCAGTGAGGAAGCCGGAGTGCTGGGCGCTGCAGCGATCATCCTGCTGTTTGCAGCCTTCCTGTATCTGGGGTTCCGAGCGATGTGGCATGCCCCCAACGCGTTTCAGCGGATGATCGCCCTGGGCGTCACGCTGGTGGTCAGTCTCCAGGCCGCCATGAACATCGCCGTGGTCACCGTGTGCGTCCCGACGAAGGGAATCGCCCTGCCGCTGGTTTCGGCAGGCGGGTCCGGCGTGATCTTCCTGGGCGCGGCAATCGGCCTGCTGGCCGCCGTGGCGGCGTCCGGGCGACCCGGCGATCTTCCCGCAGAGAGAGAGGCACGGGAGGCCGTCTGGCCGGCCTCGGCGTCCTGAGGAACTCCCGAACAATCTCCGCGCCCGTCGAGACTGTACGATCCATGAATGAAACACCCCTGTTCGTTTTTGCCGGAGGCGGGACCGGCGGCCATCTGTATCCGCCGTTGGCCGTCGCATCTGCGATCCGAGAACGACTGCCCGAAAGCCGCATCGCCTTCCACTGCACACACCGACCCATTGACCGGCGGATTCTCGAACCGACCGGTTTTGAAGTGGTACCGCAAGGCGTGCAGGCCCTGCGGATTGGGAAGCCCTGGACCTACCCGTCCTTCGTGGCGGCATGGATCACAGCCCGACGGGACTGTCGCCGGGCCTTCCAGGAAGACCGCCCGGCCGTGGTGGTCGGCACAGGCGGGTTCGCCAGCGGTCCACCCGTGGTGGAGGCCCGCCAGGCGGGCATCCCAACGGCGTTGCTCAATCCCGACGTAATTCCCGGACGTGCCAACCGGTACCTCGCCGCACGAACGGACGCCGTGTTCGTTCAGTGGGACGAATCCCTTCCGCGGTTTCGGGGGCACAATCGTGTTTGTGTCACCGGTTGTCCGGTCCGGGAGGGCTTTCGCCAGGCGGATCGGGGGGCCGGGAGGGCAGTTTTCGGACTGAAACCCGAGCGGAAGACGCTGCTCGTGACGGGCGCGTCGCTGGGCGCCCGAACCATCAACGAGGCCGTGGTTGCCCTGCGCGACGAACTGGCGATGCAGGAGGGCTGGCAGATCCTGCATATCACCGGAACGCAGGACTACGAAGGCGTGGTCGCCGCCTATTCCGGGCATTCGCTTGTGGCGAAAGTGGTGGCGTTTACGGATCGGATGCCGGAGGCGTTGGCCGCCGCCGATCTCGTGGTGGCGCGGGCAGGCGCGTCGAGCCTGGCAGAAATCACAGCCCTCGGTCGACCGGCGGTGCTCATGCCGTATCCGCACCATCGGGATCGCCACCAGGAGGCAAACGCGCGCGTCCTGACCGAGCGAGGCGCAGCCCGGCTGGTGCGGGATCAGGCAAACGCCCGAGAAAACGCTGCCTCATTGGGTCGAGAACTGCTACAATTAATGAGGGACGCTTCTGCGTTGGTCCGCATGGCCGAGGCGGCGCGGCGTCTCGGTCGACCGGACGCAGCCCACGTGGTTGCCGAGGCGGTCTTGGGACTGGCGCAGGAATCAGGCGCGGTCAGTGCATCGCGTGGTTAAGGAATTGGATTGGGCGACCCGATACAGAGAACAGCAGGTTCTGCGCTCGGGCCGTCCGTGTGTCCTCTGTCCCAGCGCGCCCGTGCAGGACGATAACCGGGGTTTCTCGTCGTTCGAGGTTTATTGGAATGCGCACGGAAGGCGTCAGCCCACAATCGGTCCTTACCCCTCGTGACCCGTTCTGCAGACGGCGCGTTCACTTCATTGGTCTCGGGGGCTGCGGCATGCAGGGAGCGGCGATTCTGCTGCACCGGCTTGGCGCGAAGGTCAGCGGGTCTGACATGAACACGCCGGAGGACGTGCGCCTCCTGGCGGCGGCGGGCGTCACCGTGCAGGCCGGACACGCAGCCCGAAACATCACACCGGACATCGAGCTTGTGATTTTCAGTGCGGCCGTTCCCGCGAACAATCCCGAGTTGATCCGCGCCCGAGAGCTGTCCATCGCCACGATTTCGTACGCCCGTCTGCTGGGCGAATTGATGGCGACGCGAACGGGTGTGGCCCTTGCCGGCACGCACGGCAAGAGCACCACCACCGGCATGACCGCGCACATCTTCCGCCAGGCGGGGCTGGATCCGTCCTTTATCGTGGGGGCGGATTCGCACCAACTGGGCGGTCGGTCGGGGCTGGGATCCGGCCCACACCTGATCGTAGAGGCCTGTGAGTACCGGCGGTCGTTCCTGCACTTCTGCCCGAACCTGGCGGCCGTGCTGAACATCGAGGCCGATCACCTGGATTACTACCGGGACATCGACGACCTGATCGAGGCCTTCAACGCGTTCTGCACCAACGTGCCCCCGGACGGGCTGGTCGTCATCCCCCATGCCGATGAAGCCGCCCGCCGGGCCACACAGGACATCGAGGCGCCGGTCGAGACGTTCGGCCTGGGGGACGGGGCCACGTGGCGGGCGTGCCACCTGACTTCCAGCGAAGGCCGGTACGAGTTTGACGTGCTCCACCGGGAACACTGGGTGATGCATGCGAAGCTGTCCCTGGCCGGACTGCACAACGTCACGAACGCCCTGGCGGCGATAGCCCTGGCCGTGCGAAGCGGCGCGGACACGCAGGCGATTGCCGCCGCGCTGGAAACGTACGAAGGCGTGCTGCGGCGGATGACCCTGCGCGGGCAGGGCCGCGGGGTAACCGTGGTGGATGACTATGCCCACCACCCGACCGAAATCCGCGCGACGATCCGGGCCGTCCGCGATCGGTACAATCCGAAGCGGACCTGGGTGGTCTTTCAGCCGCATCAGTACTCGCGGACGCGGATACTCATCGACACCTTCGCCGAATCGTTCTGCGACGCGGACATCATCCTGGTGCCGGACATTTACGCGGCCCGGGATTCCGAGCAGGACCGGGCGGCCGTGAACTCGGCCGACCTGGTGGCGAAGATCCACTCGCACGGAAAGGAGGCCCGGCACATCCCGGGCCTGGAACAGGTTACGGACCATCTGGAAAGCCACGTCAGCCCGGGCGACCTGGTGCTGACCATGGGCGCCGGTGACGTATGGAAAGTGGCGGATGGACTGGTTGAACGCATCGGACGGGCGCATTGAGACCAACGTGCCGCTGGCCGACCTGACCTGGTTCGGGCTGGGCGGCGCGGCCGCATGTGTGGTCTACCCGCGCGACGAAGCTCATCTGAGCGACTTGGTCCGGCGCGCATCAGGGCGGAACATCCCCCTGCGCGTTCTCGGGGGTGGTGCAAACCTGCTGGTGTGCGACGCCGGCGTGGACGGAATCGTGGTTCGATTGACGGAACCCTCGTTCACGGCCGTTGAGTTTGACGGGACGGTTGCGGCCGCCGGCGCCGGGGCCGAACTGATGCGGTTCGTAAAGGACTGCGTGGGGCGGGGTCTGGCCGGGCTCGAGGGCCTGGCGGGCATCCCGGGAACGGTGGGCGGCGCTATCCGCATGAATGCCGGCGGCCGGTACGGCGAGATCAAATCCAGCGTGGTTGAGGCTCGTGTCGTGCTGCCGTCCGGACGGGTGGAGACCTGGTCGCACGACCGGCTCGGTTTCGGCTATCGCCACAGCGGTCTGGGAGGGGCCATCGTGGTCTCGGCCCGGTTCCAATTGACGCCGGACGATCCGGACGTATTGCGGGCCCGTTTCCAGGAGTACTGGCAGGCAAAGAAGGAATCGCAGCCGCTGGCGGCCCACAGCGCCGGCTGCATCTTCCGAAACCCGCCCGGTGAGATGGCCGGTCGCCTGATTGACCGGGCGGGCCTGAAGGGCCTGGCGATCGGTCGGGCCCGCGTGTCGGAACGGCACGCCAATTTCATTGTCGCCGAGGAAGGAGCCACGGCGACGGACGTATTGCGGCTCGTGGAGGAGATTCGCTGCACGGTCCGCGAGAAGTTCGGCATCCAGCTCGAAACGGAGATCGAGATCTGGGAGCCGGACCGGCAAACCTGCCCCGCCTGACAAGGGAGTGTCGAAGAGATGAAAACCTCCGTGCAAGTGGAAACAAGACCTCCGGCTGCGGCGCCCGCGGGCGGCGTGACCACCCTGAACATCACCGTGTTGTCCGGCGGCCCCAGCGACGAGCGGGAAGTGAGCCTGGCCAGCGGGCAGGCCGTTTCCGAAGCGCTGCGGGCGCGGGGGCATCGCGTCACCCAGCACGACATCGGCCCGGACGACTTGTCGGCCCTGGACATACCGGCCGACCTGGTCTTCATCGCCCTGCACGGAACATTCGGCGAGGACGGCGCCATCCAGCGAATCCTCGAGGAACGCGGGATCGTGTTCTGCGGATCCGGTTCCACCGCCTCCGCCCTGGCCATGAACAAGGTGGCCACCAAGCTCCGCCTGCTGGAGCATGATCTGCCGACGCCGACGTTCGACGTGGCCACTCCGGCCCGCATTCACCAGGTCGTCTCGCGCTGGCGCACGCCGGCCGTAGTCAAGCCCGTCAGCTCCGGCAGCAGCGTGGACACGCACATCGTCCGCCACGCGGGTGGACTGCGCCAGGCGGTGGAGCAGGTCGTGGGCAAGCACGGCGAAGCGCTGATCGAGGAGTTCGTGGAGGGCCCGGAACTGACGGTCGGGGTGCTGGGCAGCACCGCCCTTCCGGTGTGCCAGATTCGCACCAAGCGCGAGTTCTACGACTACCAGGCCAAGTACATCGACGATGACACGGAGTACCTGTTCGACATTGACCTGCCGGCCCGCCTGCTGGAGAATGTCCAGGCCCTGAGCCTCGACGCCGCGAACGCGCTCGGTTGCCGTGATCTGGCTCGCGTCGACTGGATGGTGGATCAGGTCACGCACCAACCGACCATTCTGGAGATCAACACGATCCCTGGCTTCACGAATCACTCCCTGGTGCCCAAAGCGGCGGCTCGGATCGGCTTGTCCTTCGACGACCTCTGCCAACAGATTGTCGATCTGACCCTGCGACGGGCGAGTTCAGGGTAACGGTCTGACCCATGTCGAGGCGGAAGAGAAGAAAACCCGGACCCAAACGGCAGTGGCAAACTCCGGCGTGGCTGCGCGTATCTGAAGAAGCACGTCGTCGCGCCGTGCTGTGGACCACCGTGGGCGTGACGGGGCTGGCCGTCGTGATCGGCGGTGGGCTGGGGCTGTACCGCCTCGAACAGTACGCGCTGGGCCACGCCCGATTCCAGCAACCCCCGCTGATCCAGATCGTCGGGGCCGCTCCCTATGTCGAGGAAGACATCCTCACCGACCTGCAGGCCGTCTCCCAAGCCTCCTGGAGCGAGAGCAACCTTTGCCGCACCATCAGCCGGATCGTGGAAGCCAACCCGTGGGTCCGGCAGGTGGACAGCGTGCAGAAGTTCGCAGATGGACGGGTCGTCGTCCACTGCGAGTATCGTCGGCCCACCGTGCTGGTTCAGTACAACGGGCTGTTCTATCTGGTTTCGCACGACCAGGTCCGCCTGCCCGGAACCTACGCGTACGACGCCGGCCTCATGCTGATTCAGGGGGTGGCTTCGGCACCGCCACCGGCCGGTCAGAAATGGAACGCCCCGGACCTGGCCGCGGGAATGGCCGTCGCCCGACGACTTGCCTCCGAATCGTTCGCAGGACAGATCACGGGGGTGCAGGTCGACAACTACGGGGGGCGGGTGGACCGCGAGGAGGCCCACATTCGCCTCGCCACCGACCGCGCCGGGCACACGATCATCTGGGGATCGGCGCCCGGCGAAGAGCTGGAAGAGAACACGATCGTACAGAAAATCGCGATTCTTCGCGAGAACTTCCGCAAATTCGGGCGGGTGGATGCGGATTGCCACATGATCGACATTTCCACACATCCGCATCAGTTCACCACGCCTGCCTGAGCGGGGGTATAATACGAACGAGGGGCCGGACGCCCCGATCTCAGGGCAGGGGCCCGGGCTTGAGCCCCCCCTGAACGGCCACGGATGGGTATTCGCGGCCCACCGGACGCGCGGGGCCGAAATAACGCCCGGCACCGCTCGAATCCCTGGTGGGAGACACTGCCATGATCGAGCAGATCCTTGCTCTCGTTACGCCGGCCTTCCAGTTCATCCGCCAGCACGTGCCGACGGGCACGCTCCCCGGCAGCGACCTGGTCATAGCATCCCTGCTCGTGCTCGGCGTTCTGGTCAGCACACTCGGGGCGAAGCTGGCCCGACCCGTCATCACGCTGGCCCTCACCGGGGTGGGGGCCTGGCTGGCGGCCCGATACGGCGGCCTGTTGAACGTGCCCCTGACGGCCACCATCGTGATTTGCGCCGTGGTCTGCGGCACCATCGGGCTGCTGCTCTTCCGGCTGTGGGTGGGGCTTGCCGCCGCGGGTCTGGCCGCGGGGATCGCGATTAGCATCTTCGGGGCCGGCCATGTTCTGCCACACTTGAAGACCTTCCCAACCGCCGCACCGCAGACCGTGGGCGAATATGTAATACCGGACGTTCCCGCCGAACCGCGTCCACCGCTGGAGGCCCTGCGAGAGGCTGCCGGGGATTTCCGGGCACACCTGGTCGCGCAGGATGCCGATGTGGAAAAGTACCTGCTGCTGACGGCGGCAGGGGCCGGCGCGTTCGGCCTGCTGATCGGGCTGCTGGCGGCCCGGTTCACGCTGGTGCTCGCCACGGCCCTGGTGGGAACGGCATTGGTTACGACGGCCCTGGGCCTGGCCGCCCAGAGTTACTGGCCCCAGGCCATGGAAAGCATGCCCGAGCATGGCCGAGAAGTTGACCTGGCCGTCATGGGCTTCTTCGTCGCGTCGCTGGTCCTGCAGGGGTTGCTGACGCGCCGTCCCGCCAAGGCCGAGCCCGCCCCCGCCGTTGAGTAGCGGCGTCCTTGTGTACAGACAACGCCTCGCCGACCGGGAGCATCGCGGTGATCACGTCCATTGAGCAGTGGGTGGCCTTCCTTCAACGATCGGACACGCTTCTGGGTGTCCCGCTGTGTGCCGTCGGGCTCATGATGGCCATCGCGGGGTGGCGCCTGTGGAAAGCGGCCGTGGTGGCCACGTTCGGCATCATCGGAGGGGTGGTCGGGGTCCTGGTGGCGGGCACGCACGGCAACTCGCTGCTGTACTGCATCGTGGGCGCCGTTCTGCTGGGCGCGGCCTCGCTGCCGCCCGCGAACTACTCCATTGCCGTGCTGGGGGGATTGATCAGCGCAGCCATCGCCCACACGACGCTGACCGCCGCGCACATGGCCCCCTGGCCGACCTGGATCGCCGTGGGCCTGGTCTTCGTGGCCTGCACCGCCTTGTCGTTCATCTACCTTCGACCCGTCATTGCCATCATCACCGCGTTTGAGGGAGCGGTCCTGCTCATCTCCGGGGCGATCGTGTTCGTCGCGGACATGCCGTCGTTGTGGGGTTTCTTCCGGTCGATCTCGGTGAGCTACGGGTTCTTCCTGCCGTTCCTGCTGATCGTTCCGACGGTCGCCGGCTCGCTGCTGCAGATGGCCGACGCGCGCCAGCGCGACTCGGGTATGGTTTCCCGATAGAGGTGCGGACGGGTCGGGTCGCACGGAACACGGCAACGCCGGGGGGGCGCGAGTCACCAGGCGCGGTGACGGCCGGCGCGGCTGGGCGCGGGAATCGCCCGCGTGACGAACTGGACGCCCACCCGGTGCGTCTGGTCTCGCAGGCAGACGCAGTTCCGCACCACGCCGTAGAGCTTCCGACGGCTGGCGGCGCTCGTCACGTCGACCACCACCCGTACGCCCACCGCCACAGGTTCATCGTGCAGGAAGCTCAGCCCGCCCTGTGACACGTCCAGCGCGTCGGCCGGAACCTCCCGCGGCTTTGCGGACCAGCCCCGTCCCTCCAGAATCCTCACCTGGATGCGGACGTCGAACGGATATCGTCGGTGGGCGCGTCGGTTGCCGGAGCCCGCCGCGACGTCCGGCGGCGGCGTGGCCGTACACGGAGAGGATGCGGCACTGCCCTCCGGGCGTTTCGCCGTGGCTTCCCCCTGGTGCGTCCCGCGCGCCTGGATATCCGCTGCCGGGTCCGGCGGCAGCGGGACGTCGCACGGCGCAGCACACGACGTGACTGCCGATTGGCCCCGCGTTACGGTCCGCGCCGATTGTCCCTTCCGAACCGCTGTCGTGCCCATATCGGACCCTTTCATCCGGCTGCAGGACCTCCGACCGATGTCCGCCCTTTGCAGCGTACGATGTGCCGCGGACGACGGCCAGCCGTACCGGGCGTCGGAGCCAAAATCCCCAGTGCGTCCGAGAACCCGCGGCCCCGGACGGTCCCGAGCGTTCGGACTCCCGGCGTCAGCAGCCACCGCGAAGGAAGGTGCCCACGGTACGAAACAGGATGACAACATCCAGTTCGAGAGACATGTGCTTGAGGTAATACAGGTCATACTGCAGCTTGCGGCGCGAGTCCTCCAGAGAAGCCCCGTACCGATAGCTGATCTGCGCCCACCCGGTCAGGCCCGGCTTGACCACATGCCGCAGGTCGTAGTAGGGCAGCGTCTTGGTCAGTTCCAGCACGATGGCCGGCCGCTCCGGGCGCGGCCCGACCACGGCCATGTCGCCGACGAGGATGTTGTAGAGCTGGGGCAGCTCATCGAGACGGGATCGTCGCAGCCAGCGGCCCAGCCGCGTGCAGCGCGGGTCGTTCCGTGACGCCCAGACTGACTCGCCGTTTTCCGCGTTCACGATCATCGTGCGGAACTTGTAGAGCCGGAACACGCGGCCGTTCTGGCCCACGCGATTCTGGGAGTAGAACACCGGTCCGCCGTCGTCCAGCTTGATGCACAGTGCAATCAACGGCCACAGCGGCAGCGACACAATCATGCCCACGCCGGCGATCACGACGTCGGCCAGCCGTTTCAGGGTCGCCCGCTCCTGGCAGTGCGATTGGAAGTCGGCGAACAGGAACCAGTTCGGCGTGATGCAGTCCACCAGCACGCGGCCGGCCGCCCGCTCGTAATACACTTCCTCGTTCGTCACCCGACAGCCCATGCGCAGGCACGGCAGGACCCAGCTCATCAGGTCCGGCCGGCGGGCGGCCCTCGAACTGATCACGATGTCGTCCACGTGGCGGCAGCGGCACAGCAACGGGAGGTCCCCGGGCGTCCCGTCGATCCGGTCCTCATCGGGTACGTGCGAAGCCCCTTCGGCCAGGGCATCCACGTACCCGACCAGGCGATAATCAGAAAGCGCATCCTCGCGAAACGAGGCGCGGATCGACTCGAACAGGTCGCGGTTGCCCACGACGAGAAGGCCCCGCTTGATCCTGTGAACGGCCCAGCAGGCCATCACGCGGACGGCCAGACCCAGCACCAGGTACGTGCCCACCGCACAGCCCGCCACCCGACGGCTCAGCGAGGTGTACATGAGCACGTAAATGCACGCATACGTCAGTGTGCAGGCCAATCCGGCCGTCAGCAACATACGGGCGAGAATCCGCGACCGGCCCAGCAGCGTCTCCCGCTCATACAGGCCGAACACCAGGCCGGCGATCGTCATCGCGGCAACGAACACACCCGTGGCCGGCCAGTAGAGAATGTGCAGTTCCTCCAGCAGGACCTGCTCCACGAACCACGCGTACCCAAGGTGGATGCCCAGCGCCAGGATCAGGGAGTCCGCAAGGATCCAGGCGCTCCGTGGCAGGCTCACCAGAAGCCGACCCACGACCCGCACCACCCCGTCCGCCACGCCCTCGCGAGACGGCGCCCCGGACCGCGTGCTTGCCGCGTCCGGTCGCTCGGCGGAGGGTGTGTACGGGCCCGCTTCCGGACCCCAGACGGCCTGTGTGGGCATAGGGGACTCCCGATACTCCCCCTTGAGATCGGACGGTGCCGAAGCCGACCTGAGTTATGGGGCATCCCGCGCGTGGAATCACTTCGCCCGATCGGTCCGCCTGCCGTTCCGGCCCCCCGCCGCCCGGCAATTCCTGCCGGCGGGGATCGGCCCGAAAACATCGCAACCGGCGCCCGTTTTTTGCCGCAGGTCGCGGTGGAATCCCCCGATATCACGTGGGTATCGTGCCCGGGCGGTTTCGTCCCGCGCCGTCGCGGCTGCGTCGCGACCACACACGGAGCCTCGCGGCCTGAGACAGAGTTTATGATTAGTCGCTGCGTCATTCTGGCCGGTCTGAGCCTGGCGCTGCTGGGTTGCCAGAAGCGCGCGGAGCCGCCGTTCATGCCGACCGCGCCCGTCGTGCCCTGGCGCGACCTGAGCAGCCGGCAGGCGGAGTTCCCGGAAGACTCGTTCACGCTTCTGGTGGATGAACCGACGGAAGGACTTTTCCCCACGTCATTGGCCGTCGCCCGGCTGGCCGGTGTGCGGACAACGGATGCGGCCCCTCGGCTTGCGTCGAACCACGGCCTGGTTCTGTCCACCACCCCCGCGCACGAGCTGCTCAAATGGAACGCCGCGTTCGATGACATTCGCCTCATCAGTGAGGTATTCCCACTCTCCCGGATGTCCCTCAACGGGCGGCCGGCGTGCGTTTCCACCCTGATGGAATCGGCCGCGGCGATGACGGGCCGCATCTGCCTGGTCTACTCCATCAACGACCTGGCCCCGACGGAGTCGGAGATCAAGGGTGTGGTGTACCGGGTGAGCACCCGGCAGCCCGTGGCCGCCGTTCACGCCCGCGGCGTGTACTTCCCGCCCTCGGACCAGGAAGTCGACAACGACCCGAGGAGTGATCTCGAGAAGCTCCTGGAGCCCTGCTCGGCCCGAATGGTGGCCGAGGCGCGGTTCCTTTCCCTGACCCGCGCTTGCCTTCTTGCCCTCCGTGACAACGACCGCCCCGCGAAGCCCGAGATCGAAGAGGGCTGGGTGCCCCAGGGCCCGCTGGCCCCGCCGATCTGGCCGCCCCTGTACAACTACTGGTGGTTCACCCCACCCACCCCCTACAGCCGCCCGCCCGGTTCGTCGCAGTAGCTGATTTGACCAGCAGGCGATTCTGCGGCGTTCCCCTCGTACGAGCGTGTCTCGACTCAGACCCTTGCCGAGCACTCCTGGGCCGATTCCGTGCCCCGAAGCCCCCCGGCCGACGAGCTTACCTGGCAGACTGCCTGCTCGGGCGCATTCGGGTCTCTTCGCATCCGAGGTGGAAACGCAGTAACATTGCCTTGCGCCTGGGCGTCCCGGTGGCGTTTGGGCACCGCGCAGAGGGCCTCTCCGACGCCGTGATGCAATGATAGGGAGGTTCGCGTTATGCGGGGTTGGATTCGACAGGGAATCATCCGTTGCACCACGCTGGGCGTCCGCCGAGCGGCAGGGCAGTTGCTCCGCGAGCTCCGTCTTCAGCGCGTGAGCCGATTGGGTCGCAGAAGAGCCAAGCGTTACGCGCTTGCCAGGGATCTGAGGTTGCACATCGGCTGCGGGACAAATCGGAAACCCGGATGGGTGAATATCGACCTGTTGGAACCGTGTGAACTGCAACTCGATCTGCGAGAAGACATGCCCTTCAAAGATGAAGTGGCGGCGATGGTATACGCCGAGCATTTCCTGGAGCACCTTCTTCACCCCATCGACTCCATGCACTTCCTGAGAGAATGCCTTCGCGTTCTCAAACCCGGGGGTGTGATCCGAATCGTGGTGCCCGACTCGGAGTGGCCGTTGCGCGCTTACGTCAGCAACGACGATGAGTATTTTCGGATGGCCAGAGAGAAGTGGCACGTCAGAAGTGACTGCCGCACGCGATTGGACCACGTCAATCTGCACTTCCGTGAAGGGGGTCACCACTTGTATGCCTATGACTATGAAACCCTGGCGGACGTGCTGAGCACCGCCGGCTTTACCGATATCGGAAAAGACGAGTACGACCCGGGGCTGGACACAGCCGAAAGGCGCGTCGGCTCCCTGTACGTTGTCGCACGAAGGCCGGACTGTACACCGTAGAGCCGGTCAGCAATGCATCCTTCGCTTTCCCGACCAGTCGCAGTGTACGCGATGGGTGCGGTGACCCGCTACGCGGGTGCTGACGCTTGGGGCCGCAGTGTCGTCGTCTGCAAATGGCCGGTGAGTGCCCCCGCCGCTTCGGAAATGACGTAGCGGTGCTTGCCGGATGGGAGCGGTTCGACGGTGTCGACCAGCCGGATGCGCACGGGGATGGCCTCGCCAAGCCGGCGTTGCACGCCCCGCCGGATGCGAACGCGGTGCTCCTCACAAAAAACCGGGCCGGGAACCACCAGCACGTCCACACTGCGGTCGCGTCGCTGATGGATGCGGAACTCGCGAACGGCGTCGATCTCCCGCAGCACGTAAATGAGCGACAAGGCGTGGGCCAGCGTCCCATCCGCCGCCACCAGGTGGTCCGTCCGCCGGCCGGCCACAACGTCCATCCGGGGCAGCCCCCGCCCGCACCGGCAGACGCCCGGCAGCAACCGGCCCACGTCGCCCGTGCGATAGCGGATGAAGGGCATCGCGTAATTGTCCAGGTGTGTCACCACGACCTCGCCGGATTCGCCGATCGGCAATGAGCAGCCCGCCTCGTCCACGATCTCCAGCACAACGCTCTCCGCCGTCACGTGCATTGAGCCATGCGGGCATTCGTGGGCCAGAAACCCCCCTTCCCGACTGCCGTACCCGTTCGCCACGGGAACGCCGAAAAACGCCTCGATCCCCTGCCGCTGCCCGTCGTCGCACACCTCGCCGGTCACGAACACCACCTTCAGCGACGGCACGCAAACGCGAACGCCCTCCCGCTCGCCAAACTCGCACAACAAGGCCAGGCTGCTCGGATACCCGAACAGGCTGACCGGCCGATACGTCTCGATCTGCCGGAGGTAGTCTCGCATCCGCTCCGGCGACATGCAGAAGGCGCTGAGCAGCTTCTCGTTGGTCAGGCCGTCACGCAGATTGCGCAGCCGATCCTGCCGGCTCAGTTCCGCCGGGGAGCCCCACAGGTAAATCTCCCGGCTGCCCGGCCCTGCCCCGAACCAAACGTGCGAGCGCATCCGAGCCGCCTTGTCGTGGGCGATCCGCCGGCGGTCGAAGAAGAAGATCAACGGCTCGCCCGTGGACCCGCCGGTGTTGAACGGGATCGGGCCGCCGGGGACGCGCGCGTTGGTCAGGTCCGCGCGGAAGGACTTCAGCGTGCTCTTGTCGATCAGCGGCAGGCGGCCCAGCACGTCAAACGGGTCTCCCCGATCGGGCGTCAGGCCGCGTTCCGCAAACCGCCGGCGATAGAACGAACACTCGCGCACGGCCGCCACCAGCAATTCCCGAAGCTTGGCCCGCTGGAGCGTGCGCAGGGCGTCCGGCGTAAGCCATTGCGTGGCCGTCAGTTCCCGAAAGCACGCAAACGTGCTCCGGCCCAAAAGCCGCTCGTGCAGCGGGATCATCAGATGACGTACCAGCCAAGGATGCATAGTCCTGCTGGTATTTTCGGACGATGCCGGGCCCGAGTTTACTTCAGCCCGCGGACGCCGCTGTGCGGTGCAGAATCGTAAGACGTTGTGGGTTTGGAAGTTGCCGCTTCCCAGGTTCCCCGACAATCTGCTAGTTTGTTGGGCTTGCTCCGCGGGCGGGCGCTGCGGGCGCCGTACCCGCCGGCGCGGCACTCGGCAGGTCGGGATACGGGATCGCCCTCCGGGGCACCGCGTGAGCACCGAGCACCCTCTGAGAGAAGGAATAGACCGATGCAAACAGTCAACCGGACGGGAATGGGGCTGGTCGCGATCCTCGCCTTCGGCACGTTGGCCGGTGCGACGGAGATCCGGCATCTGATGCGCTACGCCGACGTGCATGGCGACACCATCGTGTTCACCTATGAGGGCGATCTGTGGCTCGCCTCGACCGAAGGCGGCGAGGCCCGGCGCATCACCCGGCATCCCGGCAATGAGTACGGGGCCAAGTTCTCGCCGGACGGCACCCAACTCGCCTTCACCGCCCAGTACGACGGCGGCACGGACGTCTACGTCATGGACGCCCGAGGCGGCGAACCGAAACGCCTGACCTTCCACCCCGCGCGGGACGTGGTGGCCGACTGGTTCCCGGACGACAAACACGTGCTGGTCCGGTCGCCCCGGGAGTATTCGCCCCGCACGGAGCGGCTCTACAAGGTCCCCGTTGACGGCGGCATGCCCGAAAAGCTCCCGCTCGACCGGGGCGGACTGGCCTCTCTGTCCGCCGACGGCGAACAGATCGCCTACAACCGCATTCCCCGTGAACTGAGAACGTGGAAGCGTCACAAGGGCGGCACCGCCCAGGACATCTGGGTCGGCCGTCTGAAGGATCGCGATTACCGGCGGGTCACCGACTGGCCGGGCACCGACAGCTTCCCAATGTGGCACGGCTCGTCCATCTGCTTCCTGTCCGATCGGCTGTACGGCACGCTGAACCTGTACCGCCTGGACCCGGCCATTCTGAAAGTCACGCCGCTCACCGCGTACCGCGATTATGACGTGAAGTTCCCCTCCATCGGCGGCGACCAGATCGTGTATCAGTACGGCGAGTCGCTCCACCTGCTCGATCTCAAGACCGGCCGGTCCCGGCCGGTGCCGATCACCATTCACAGCGACCGAATCCACATGCGCGCGGAGCCGGTGTCCGTCGCGCCGAGCACCGGCTCGTTCGGCCTGTCGCCGAGCGGTAAGCGGCTGCTGCTGGAGGCCCGCGGGGAAATCCTGAACCTGCCCGTGGAAGACGGCCTGCCCGTCAACGTGACGCAGGCATCCGGGTCACGCGAGAAGAACGCCGCCTGGTCGCCGGACGGCAAGTGGATCGTCTTCCTTTCCGACCGCACCGGTGATGAGGAGTTCTACCTGGCCGACGCGAAGGGCGAACAGCCGCTGCGGCAGCTCACGACCGGCAGCACGGGGTTCCGGATGCAGCCGGTGTGGTCGCCCGACAGCCGGTGGATTCTGTTCAGCGACAAGTTCATGCGGCTGAACCTGCTGGGCGTCGAGACGGGCGACCTGTCCGTTATCGACCAGGGTCTGTACGACGACGGCTGGGAGCGATGGGGCATCCAGGACTACGTCTGGTCGCCCGACAGCCGTTGGGTGGCCTATACGAAGCTGGAGGAATCCGGCTACGAAAGCATCTTCCTGTATGCTTTGGAGACGAAGCAGACGCATCGCGTCACGGATGACCTGACACAGGACTGGTGCCCCTCGTTCGACCCGAAGGGACGCTATCTGTACTTCCTCTCGAACCGAACCTTCAGGCCGCTGATGGGAGCGGTGGACCAGAACCACATCTACCTGGACATGGCCCGTCCGTATGCCGTGCTGCTGAAGGCCGGCGAACCGTCGCCGTTCGACGTCAAGGAGGATGAGGAGAAGGGCGCGGAGACGCAGCCGACCACGACCGCCGCAGACAAGCCGGAAGACGAATCCGGCGAGAAGGCCGAGGCGGGCCGGGACGAAAAGGGCACGACCGTCATCGACCTGGACGGCATCGGCCGCCGCGTGGTGGCCGTCGAGGACGTCGAAGCCGGCAACTACTTCCGGCTCGAAGCCACCGACGGCGGATTCCTCTACCTCAGCAAGACGGAGCCGGAGTTCCTCAAGTACCAGAGCGTCACCGACCAGACCGGCGGCAAGCTCGATCTGCACCACTACAAGCTCGAAGACAAGGAGAGCAGCAAGGTCCTCTCGGGCATCGCCAACTACCACCTGTCGGCGGATGGCAAAAAGCTGGTGTACCGGGCGGGCCGCCGCTACGGCGTGATCGACGCCGGCAAAAAAGCCGAGGTGGGCGACGGGGAAGTGGAGTTGAAGGACATCCGCATCGAGGTGGACCGACTGGCCGAATTCCACCAGATGTTCGACGAAGCCTGGCGCATCCAGCGAGACTGGTTCTACGACGCCAACCTGCACGGAGAGGACTGGAAGGCCGTCGGGGCCAAGTACCGCCGGTTCGTCCCCGCGTGCGGCAATCGCCAGGACCTGAACTACCTCATCGGCGAGAAGATCGCCGAGCTCAACGCCGGGCACACGTACGTCTACGGCGGCGACGTCCAGGAGAAGGCGGAAAGCGTCCCCACCGGCCTGCTCGGCGCCGAGTTCGAGACCGTGCCGGATGCCGATTTCTACCGCATTCGCCACATCATCCCCGGCACGCCGGGCAGCGAATCCGAACGGTCCCCGCTGGACGTGCCCGGCTGCCCCGTCCGCCCTGGCCACTACCTCATCGCGATCGACGGGCGGGAAGTCCGCGTCGGCGACAACGTGTATCGCCACCTCCAGAACAAGTCCGACGCGTGGATCCGCCTGACGTACAACGACCGGCCGTCACCGGACGGGGCCTCGACCTGCCGCGTAAGGACGATCGGCAGCGAGAATCGCATCCGCTATCGCGAATGGGTGGAAAACAACCGGGCCTTCGTGGAAAAGCAGACGGACGGACGGGTGGGCTACCTGCACGTGCCCGACATGGGCCAGGAGGGCCTGATCGAATTCGCAAAGGCGTTCTATCCGCAGCATTTCAAAAAGGCCCTGATCATCGACGACCGGTACAACGGCGGCGGCTTCGTGGCCGACATGATCATTGACCGGCTGGAACGCCGGGGCTGGGCGTTGACCATCCCGCGCGAGGGCCGGCCCCTCGTCAATCCGGAGCGAGCCTTCCACGGACACCTGATCGTCCTGGTCAACGAGGAGACCGGTTCCTGCGGAGAATTCTTCGCGGAGGCCATCCAACGCAAGGGGATCGCGCCCATCCTGGGCGTGCGCACCTGGGGCGGCGCCATCGGCATCGAGCCGCACCAGGGCCTGGTGGACGGCGGCGCGGTGACGCCCCCGCAGTTCGGCCTCTACGGATTGGACGGCACATGGCTTATCGAGGGCCACGGAGTGGTGCCGGACATCGAGGTCATGAACCTGCCCGGCGATGTGGTGGCCGGAAGAGATGCCCAACTGGACGCCGCGATCCAGAACCTGCTTCATCGCCTGGCCGAAGACCCGATGGACCTGCCCCCAGTGCCCGAGTACCCCATCAAAACCAAGGAGACCGAACCCGACGGCGCCTGAGGGCGGCAACACAGTGCGCGAAAACCTGGTCGGCTTCAGCCGACCAGGCTACCGGGCGTGGAAGGAACAGAGGTGAACCGAGGGGGCCGGCTACGCCCATCTGAAGATGGGGGCACTGGCCGGTCGGCTGAAGCCGACCAAAACGTCTGCCCACCGCTGCCAGAGACCAAGCGTGGAAGCAGAGCGTGTACTCCCTGCCACCCCTGCGAAAGGCCGGAAGTGCAATGAATCACCCGATACCCCCATCCACGCGGAGGGCCACAACGACGGCGTCGCGGACACGACCCCCGATCGCCGCGAGTTTCCCACCCACGCAGAAAGCCACAACGACGGCGTCGCGGACACGACCCCCGGTCGCCGCGAGTTTCCCATCCACGCAGAAAGCCACAACGACAGCGTCGCGGACACGACCCCCGATCGCCGCGAGTTTCCCATCCACGCGGAAAGCCAAGGCCGGCTTCAGCCGGCCGGACAGTGCCCCCGGCTTCAGCCGGGGGAGAGCAAGACCCACCATCCCTCCTTCTTCCCCTTCTGGTGCAGCCGGCTTCCAGCCGGCTTTCCACGCTGGTCGCTCTGAGACCTGCGTGGCTCGCGCCACGGAGTACAACCCATGCGCCCGCATGCATCAGTGCGGCGTTGTGAATGTGCTGTTGGCGTTTCCCCGCCGCATGGACTCGCGGAGGTAGTGGATCATTACGTAGCCCTCGGCCGTGCGCTTCGGGCCGGGGTGGTTCGAGAGCCGGCGGGCCGCGGCCAGCAGGTGGCGGCGGTAGAAGAACTCGTAAAACACCGTCGCGTCGTCCACGGCCGTGGCCATGCGATCGGGCAGGGCTATGCTGCCGCCGGCCGTGGTGGCCAGGGTCTGGGCCAGCCGGTCCAGATCTTCCGCGGACGCCGCAAACAGAAACTCGCGAAACGCCTCGATTTCATCCGCCGACGGATCCGGCCGGGTGAAGTAGCCCACGAACGCGGGATCACACCCCTTACGGAACAACTCGAAGATTTCGTGGGTGCCGGCCAGCGTGCCCCCGACCACGTGAATCCGCCGCCGGGCCTCCCACGCCGCGCCCAGCATGGGGAAGAAGTCACTCACCCGGTAGGTCAGTCGGCGGTCCCAGATCTGGGCCAGCGCCAGAACGGCCTCGCATCGAACCGGCCGTTCCACCTGCTCGTCCGCGGCGATCGTGGTGAGCACCGTCTCGGCCAGCATCGTGTAGAGACACACGCGCAGCCACTTTGACGCCTGCTCGCGCAGCTCCCGGGCCGGCTCGCCGGTCAGCAGGTCCTGACACACGTGCTGCAACAGGCGGTAGAAGTTCGCCTCCGCCATGTCCAGCGTCCGCCCGACCAGCGCCCGCGTCGGCACCAGAAAGTCGAAGTTCGCAATCGTCGACCGGCTCAGCCTGTCCACCAACGTGTCCAGCCCGCGCTGCCGACCGCCCAACCGCTCTTGCGCGGCAGGCGAAGGATAGTTGGCCAGCACCCGACCCAGGTGCTCCAGGCAGTTCACCTTCTGCACGATCGCCGCACACACCTCCGGAGCGCCGGCATGCCTGGAGTCCCGAATGGCCTTGTAGATGTCTTCGATGGCCTTCCGTTCATCCGGCGTGAAGGGACTGGTGGAGCCGTCATGGAATGGAAGCTTCTTCATGGGTCAGCACCGAGGGCCGGGGCGTAGCCGTTTCCCGCCGGGACATGAGCCTATCACAGCCGCGGGCCGGGGGCAAAGCCGGCACAGTGGCAGCGTGATCAATCGCGTGCCGCTTCACTCGCTCACGGCCGGCGCCGTCGGCTCCCCCGGCAACGCCTCAAACCGCAGTTCGCCATACTCATCCACGGTGTGGAAGTTCGTCACGCTCAGTCTCGGCGTCATCGTCAGCTCCGGCCCGCTACCTTTCAGCGATTGCGAGTAGTTGTACCGGCTGACCAGGATGCGCCACGACGAGCCCGGGCCGAACGAAGCGCCTTCCGCCGTCAGATCGGCCACCGGCATGGCGAGCTCCGCCGTCCAGCCCCGGTCCTCGTCACGCCAGTCGTTCACCGTGCCGTCCGCGCGGGCGGCCACGGTCAGACCGCACGTGTAGGCAAAACAACTCGGCAGGCCGAGCCGCCCCCGGCCGGGAAACCAATAACTGGTCTTGTGACCCTTGGGCGTAACGTACAGCTCCCAGTAATACGCGGCGTCTGCCGGCTTGAGGAACAGCTCGCACACGTCCCCAAGCTGCCAGTGCGGCTTCTGGTCCTCAAACCCCTCGGCCACCACGTCGGTATCCGCGAAATCCACGCCCAGGTACAGGAACGCGTCATCCCACGCCAGACGAACCCGCCCGGCCTCCTGCACAGGTCCGCGGTCCGCTCGATCCGCGGCCAGCTCCAGCACATACCCCGGCGCCTGCTGCCATACCGGCTCGTCCAGAACGCCGTCCACCTGGATCGGGCCTGCCGTCCGGACGGCCACAAGCGACGCCAGCGCAACAGGCTCAACCGGGCGGGCGGCCGGTGAAACGCACCCGCTCCCTGCCGCCACAACGCAGGCTGCCAATCCGAATGCCGTGAACAGCCGCATAGTGCCCTGCCTCCTCTCGCAGTGGGGAACGCTCTTCCTCGCCATGGGCATGACGATATGATAGCCGGTCCGCGTGTCCGGGGAACCGCCCGCACGCCGAACGAAAGGAGCCTCTTGACGATGCCCACGCTTGAAATCGGGGTGCTGATCGCCCTGGTGGACGACATGGACGAGCAGTTCCGGCACCTCACCGGCCTGGGGCTGAGGCACGGACAGATCTGCTCGTGGGAGCCGCAGCGATGGAATCCCCAAACGGCGGAAAGCTTGACGGAATCCATTCGGAAGGCCGGCGTACGCGTGACCACGTTCTGGTCCGGGTTGCCAGGCCCCGCCACGTGGAACTTCACGGATGGCCCCACCACCATCGGGCTGGTGCCGGCGGAGTATCGCGCCGAGCGGATCGAAACCCTGAAGCGCGCGGCCGATTTCGCCGTCCAAATGGGCTTCCCGTCCATCACCACGCACGTCGGCTTTCTGCCGGAGGACCCGAACGATCCCCGATTCGACGAGACGGTCGACGCCATCCGCACGGTCGCCCAATACTGCAAGGAGCGCGGGCTGGAGTTCTGGTTCGAGACCGGCCAGGAAACGCCCGTCACGCTGCTGCGGACCATTGAACGCGTCGGCACGGGCAACCTGGGCGTGAACCTCGACACCGCCAACGTGATCCTATACGGCAAGGCCAACCCGGTGGACGCCCTCGACGTGATTGGCCGGTACGTCCGCGACGTGCATGCCAAGGACGGGTTCTATCCCACCAACGGCGATGAACTCGGCAAGGAATGCCCGCTGGGCGAAGGCAAGGTTGATTTCCCTGCCTTTGTGAAGAAGCTCAAATCGCTGGGCTACGCGGGCACGCTCACCATCGAACGCGAGATCAGCGGCGAACAGCAGCGGATCGACATTCGGGAAGCGGTCAAGCTGCTCCAGCCCCTGTGCTGAAAGGGAGAACACGCAATGATTCGCATGGGCATCGCCGGTGCCGGCGGCCTGGGCCGCGTACATTGGGGCGACTTCGCGAACGATCCCCGCGTGGCCGTCGTGGCCATCGCCGACCTCATGGAAGACCGCCGCCAGGGCCGCCTGGACGGCGTGACGTTCAACATCAAGCAAGAGGACAAGACAACCGGCGCAGGACCCGCCAGGGCGTATTCAACCTACGCGGAGCTCTGCGCCGACCCGGACCTGGACGCCGTATGCATCTGCCTGCCCACAGACCTGCACTGCGACGCCGCCATCCGGGCCCTGGAGGCCGGCAAGCACGTGCTGTGCGAAAAACCGATCGCCCTGACCCCGGCGGACGGCCGAAAGATGCTCGACGCCGCCGCGGCCGCAAACCGCACGCTCATGGTCGGACACTGCCTGCGTTTCTGGCCGGAGTATGAAGTGGTTGAACAGGCCATCCGCGACGGCCGGTACGGCCGAGTGCTGGCCGCCAGCTTCACGCGCGTGGGCAACGTCCCCCACTGGGGCCGGCCGGACAACTGGTTCACCAACATGCAGCGCAGCGGCGGCCCGGTGATCGACGTTCACATCCACGACGCGGACCTGTGTGTCGCCTGGTGGGGCCGGCCGGACGACGTCTCGGTCGGCGGCAGCTTCGCCGGCGATCTGCCCAACATGCTGCACAGCCGATGGCGCTATGCGAACGGGCCGGCCGTCCAGTTCGAGACCGGCTGGGACCCGATCCGTGGCGGGTTCTTCTACTTCGGCTTCAAAATCTCCTTCGAGCGGGCGGTGCTGGCATACGATTCGCGCAACGACCGGGGCTTGCAGCTCTTCTCCGACGGAGACGTGCAGGTCATCGAGACGGCCAAGACCTCCGCCTACGAGGCGGAGGACCGGTACTTCATCGACTGCCTGACCCAGGGCCGGCCGGTGGACCGCTGCCCGCCGCAACAGAGCCTTCTGTCGCTGGAATGCGTGGCCCAGGAGGCCCGACTGCTCGCCGAGGCCTGTGGCCGACCGTGGCCGCTGCCGG
>CAZPHH010000044.1:0-39903 GCA_964586145.1 uncultured Phycisphaeraceae bacterium
AGAAACCCGCAGATGATCACGCGGGGCGTCATCTGGCGGACGTCGCCCTGGTACACGTTCTCCAGCCACCACCGGTCCTTTTCCTCGACCGTCATGGTGCGGACCTGTTCGTCCGTCAGTTGCTTGATCGCCATGCCGCTCTTCGCGCCTCCGGGGTGACATGCACGGGGCCTTGGGACGCGCCGGCACGCAACCGGCGTGTGAGCGGTCAATCTATGCGGAAACCGGCCCGCCGGGCAAGCTCAATCCCGCAGTCGGGCCCCCGCTGCCTTCCGCGGTCTTGTCCATTGGACAGGCCCCGATCACGCCGCTATCGTGTCGCTCCGTCGACTGGCGGAAACTCGCGAGACACCCGGCATGATGCAACGCATCTCATTCGGTTCGATAGCCATCGCGTTCCTTCTGCTCCTGGCCGTCGCGGATGCCTGGGTGGCCGACAACTGGACCCTTTTCCCCGCCCTGCTGGGTCCGCTCGCCCGCCGAGGCAGCATCATTCCGTTGTTCTTCACCGGGGTCATGCTCGCCGGCACCGTCGAGCTGCTTCGGATCGTGCAGGCGACCGGCGCACGCCCACACCGCTGGATCGCCGTGCTCTTCGCCGCCGGACTCATGCTGGGTCCGTGGCTCTACGCCGGCTTCGCGCCCGCGGGGCACCTGGTTTCGGCCGAGGGGTTGGCCGTCCAGGTTCTGCTGCTGGCCGGTGCCATGCTGGCCACGGCGCTTGCCCAGATTCTCCGAACGGACACGACGGGGGCGATTCGGGACGTTGGCGCCACGCTGCTGGTGACCGTCTATTGCGGGTTGCTGCCGTCCTTCCTGATCCTGCTGCGATGCGACACGGCGCTGCCCGTGCCTCTGGGCGCCTGGCTGGTGCTGGTGTTCCTGGCGGTCACGAAGGTGTCGGACATCGGAGCGTACTTCGTCGGGTCGACGATTGGCCGACACAAGCTCATCCCCTGGGTCAGCCCCGGCAAGTCGGTCGAGGGGTTCGTGGGCGGCCTATGTGCGAGTGCGGGGCTTACTGTATTGGTGTGGCACTTCAGTCGAATTTTGTCGAGCCCGCCAGCGGTGGCCGATCTGACCAACGCTCAGGCGGCTGCGATTGTGCTGGGAGACGCCCTGTCGCTCTTCGGGACGATGACCCTGCTTCAAGCTATTGTCTTTGGGGCACTTATGTCCGGCGTCGGGCAGCTCGGCGATCTGCTCGAGTCGGTTTTCAAGCGATCTGCCGGTGCGAAAGACTCAGCCAAGCTGATCCCCCAGTTCGGCGGGGTGTTGGATTTGGTCGATAGTCCGGTATTGGCGGCCCCGGTGGCATGGTTTGTCCTGACATACCTGTGGCGCCTGGTGTAGAATAGCGCGGTGTGCCGGGCAGGCCGCGGAGTATATGTCGGCCCGGGGCGCCTTCCGGAGTAAGCGCAGGGTCTTGGAACTGAATATCGCCATCGAGGACCCGTCCAAACGGATGACTCTGTTCGGGCCGAACGACCACAACCTCCGGCTGATCCGGGCGGCGTTGGATGTCCGGATCACAGCCCGGGATTCCACGATCAAGTTGAGCGGGCACGGAGCGGCGGTCAGCAAAGCGGCCGAGGTGATCGAGGTTCTGCAACGGCGGCTGCGGTCCGCGGACCGGCTGGAGACGGACGACGTGGCCGACGCGATCGCGGAGGTCTCGCGAGAGCGGACAGACCCGGCGGAGCCGGGGGTGCCTGTGTACGCGCCGGCCGGCACCGTGTCGGCCAAGACTCCCGGGCAGCAGGAGTACATCGACGCGATCCGGCAGAACGACCTGACCATCTGTTTCGGCCCGGCGGGCACGGGCAAGACGTACCTGGCGGTAGCCGTCGCCGTTTCGATGCTGCGGGCGCGGGCGATCAAGCGGATCGTGCTGGTTCGTCCGGCGGTGGAAGCGGGTGAGAAGCTGGGGTACCTGCCGGGCGACATGCAGGCGAAAGTAAACCCGTATCTGCGGCCTCTGTTTGACGCCATGCACGACATGATGACGTTCGACCAGATCCGCAGCTTCATGCAGAATGACGTGATCGAGGTGATTCCGCTGGCGTTCATGCGCGGGCGGACGCTAAACAGCGCGGCGATCATTCTGGACGAGGCCCAGAACTCCACGGTGGCCCAGATGCTGATGTTCCTGACGCGGCTGGGCCATCACAGCAAAATGATCGTCACGGGTGACGATTCGCAGGTGGACCTGGACGAACGGCAGCGAAGTGGGATGATTGACGCGGTGGATCGGCTGCGGGACATCCCGGGCATCGCGATTGTCCGGCTGCGGCAGATGGACATTGTACGGCACCCGCTGGTGCAGAACATTGTGGAGGCGTACGGAAACGGGTCGGCGTCTCGGCGCTGACCGGACGCGACGGCAAACGAAGCACCATGGCCACGAGCACCAAAACCGGCAAAGCCCGCCGCCAACTCGTGCGACAGTTCCGCGCGGAGGAGGGTGCGGGCTGGCTGCGCTGGTTGCAGGAAGCGGGGTCCTGGCCGGTGCTGGTGACGCTGGTGTTCTGGGCCGGTGCCAGCCTGATGGCGCTGTACGGCGACGAGTCGCTGCCCTACGCTGCGGGGGAAAAGATCGCGCAGCCCATCGTGGCCCGCGTGAGCTTCACCCAGGAGGACCACTCCAAGACACAGCAGGACAAGCTTGCCGCGCAGACCAACACGCCCAGCTACTACCGGATCGACAACGAGCTCATCGAGCAGATCTGCTCCGAGCTGACCAAGGTCTATCGGGAAGCGCAGGCGGCGGAAACGCCGGAGCAGTTCGCGGAAGTCGCCGAGAAGGCCGGGTGGCCGGGCGCGGACGCCACGTACGAGTTTCTTCATCCCCGCAGCGACGAGCGCAGCGCCGAGGGGTACGCCGCCTGGGTGGATCATCTCCGGCAGCGGTTGAAACGCGAGTACACGGCGAGTCCGCTGTCCCAGGAGGGACGGCAGCCGGCATCCAAGACCAGCTACATCCTGGTGCTGGACGCCCCCGCCGCCGCGCCGGCGACGACCGGTGCGGAACCCATCCAGGTGGATATCGTGCGGGACCTTCAGATTCTGAACCGAAAGCACGTGGAGGGTCGTGTCGCCAAGCTGGCCGAGTCGTTCCCCTCCACCCTGAAGGAGCCGGTCGAGGCGATTCTAATCCGGCACCTCGAGCAACGTCCAATACTGGTGTACGACCAGAACGCCACGCAGGAAGCCATGGCCCAGGCGGCGGCCACCGTGCTTCCGGCCGCCGTGACGTACGAGAGGGGCAAGCCGTTCGTGTTTCCGCGGCGCGACGAGCAGGGCCGCGCGCAGGGCCTGACACCGACGGACCTGGAACTGCTTCAGTTGGAGCACCTGGCGTACCGCGCGTACCTGAGTTCCGATGAACCGGACGCCGCCGCCCTTCGCCAGCAGAAAGTCCTGGCCCAGGGCGGCACGGCCGGCCTGTTTCTGATTCTCGCGGCGGGGCTGTTCGGGTACGTGGGTTATTTTCAGCCGCGGGCGTTCCAGATTCGCACGCGATTGGTCGGGCTGGCCGTTCTGCTGCTGGGCCTGCTGGCATCCGCGCGCGTGATGGATCTGCACCCGACGCTGCGGAACCTGCTGCCGGTCCCCGTGCTGCTGGCGACGGCGATTCTCGCCCTGGCGTATGACCGGCGGTTTGCGATGGGCGTGCTGTCGTTCGTCACTCTGCTGCTTGTGCTGACGGTGCGAGGCGACCTCAGCCTGCTGGCCATTCTGCTGGGCGGCGTAGGTGTAATCGCGTTCATGCTGGACGACGTCCGCACGCGGACGCAGATTCTCCGGGCCGGCTTTGCGGCGGGCGGGCTGATGTTCCTGCTGACGTTCGCCTTCAAGCTGGTGGCCCAGCAGGACCTGCGGTTCAGCCTGACGGAGGCGGCCTGGCCCGGGCTCAGCGCCGTGCTGGCGGCCACGCTGATCCAGGCCCTGTTGCCCTACATCGAGCGGGCCTTCCGCATCGCCACGTCACTGACGCTTCTGGAGTGGCGAGACGAGAACAAGCCGCTCCAGCAACTGCTGATTCGGGAGGCGCCCGGCACGTACAACCACTCGCTGGTTCTGGGCACCATGGCCCAGGCGGCAGCGGAGGCCATCGGGGCCAACGGACTGCTCGTGCAGGTGGGGGCGCGGTACCACGACATCGGCAAGATTCACCAGTCGGAGTACTTCGCGGAGAACCAGGAGGCCGGCATCAACCGGCACGACAAACTGGAGCCGCGGATGAGCCTGCTGGTGGTGCTGAGCCACGTCCAGAACGGTCTGGCCCTGGCGGACGCGTACGGGTTGCCGCGCATCCTGCACCAGTTCATCGCGGAGCACCACGGCACCACGGTGGTGAAGTTCTTCCACTACGCCGCCACGGAGAAGCAGCCGAAGATCGCCAGCGGCCGCCACGACCGAGAGATATCCGACACGGAATTCCGATACAAGGGGCCCAAGCCGCAGACCAAGGAGTCGGCCATCCTCATGCTTTGCGACGGCGTCGAGGGCGCCGTGCGGGCCATGCATGAGCCGACCGCCGGCCGCATCGAATCGGTCGTACACTCCGTGATGATGGACCGGCTGCAGGACGGGCAGTTCGACGAGTGCGACATCACGCTGAAGGAGCTGTACGGCGTGGAAGGGTCGCTCGTCAAGAGTCTCTGTCGCTTTTACCACGGCCGGGTTGCGTACCCGAAGTCTGAGGGCAAGACCCCGGCCGTGGCGGAGAAAGACGAACCCGCCCCGGCGGTACCGGCCGCTGGGGACGAAGGGCCATCCCGGGCCGCGGCCCGCTGACCAGGAGACGCCGCAACGCACGATGGACGACGACTCGCCCTACGACATATCCGTGGCCCTGGAATGCGATGGAAGGGACATCGACGAATCGGAGATTCACCGGGCCGTCCGGGCGACGCTCCGGCAGCAGGGCTGCCCTTCCGCCACGATCAGCGTGGCGGTGGTGACCGACAGCCACATCGCCTCGCTCAATGAGAAGTACCTGAACCACTCCGGGCCGACGGACGTGCTGAGCTTTGACCTGGGCGACGACGCCCTGGACGGCGAGATCGTCGTCTCTCTGGACACCGCCCGACGCGAAAGCGAGGCCCGCGGGCATGCCGTGGCGGCGGAGCTTCTGCTGTACGTCATCCACGGCACGCTCCATCTGCTCGGTTTCGACGACCGGACGCAGGCCGATGCCCGCCGGATGCAGGCCGAGCAGACCCGTATCCTGACCGGCCTCGGGTTTTCGGGTATTGTGGGCGCGGAGGCGTCATGAGAATTGCGCTGGTCCAGATGCGTATCGACTTCGAGTCCCGCGCGAGCAACCTGTCCCGCGCCTTGCGCTGGATCGACCGAGCGTGCGCCGAGGACCCCGCGCCGGACCTGGTCGTCCTGCCCGCCGGTTGTGATGGGGCCGCCTTCGGCCCGGGCAGACCCACGGTGTCGGTCGCCATGGCGCAGGTTTTCAGCCAATCGGTGGCCCTCAGAGCGAAGGAATGGGGAACCTATATCGCCCTCGGCTTCCACCAGCCGCCCGGGCAGCCATGTGATTCCCTGGGCGTTGTGTACGACCCGGACGGAGACACCATCGCCACCGTCTGTGTCACGCCGGTGGGCGACGACGCGGCCGGACTCCCGTCGCAGTTGACCGTGACCCAGACCCCCCTGGGGTGCTGGTCGCTGCTCCTGGCGGACCCGCCGTGGGAAGACGACCTGTCGCGCCGTACGCGTGACGCAGGCGCACGACTGGCCGTGGTTCTCGCTGGAACGACATCGGGGCCAGGCGTTCCGTTCCCTGCCCGGTGTCAGCAACTGGCCCGGGACGCCGGCACGCACGTGTGCCTGGCCGTCGGGCTCAGCGAAGGCAGGGAAGCGCCCGTTTGTCACGTGTGGGATGCGGCCGGGACGGTGTTGTCGCAGGGGACCCACGGAGTGGAAGAGTGCATTGGGGCAACGGTCGCGCTGGGCCCCGGCCTGGCGCGTCCGGCCACGCGTCGCGGCGGCGGTGCAGACGCGCCGACCGCGTAGGGATTGCGAAAGGAGTCTGCAGGGGTTTGCATGCCGTGGAAGGTTGGCTGATCTGGGTTTCGGCGGCGATCCTGACGCTGGTCCTGACCTTGGCCGGCACGTTCAATCTGGCCCTGCGTCTGCCCTCCCGGCTGCGGATCGCGGAGGCGATGCAGAAGTACGGCCGGCAGGACGAACTCGCCCGGTTGTTTCAGCACCGCGTGGGCCTGCACCTGGCGACCGCGATCGTGCGGACCGCCGCCCTGCTGGCCGTGGTCATGGTGATTCTGCGGCTGGTCGAAGACAGCGGGATCGCCGGGGAGGCCTGGCAGAACGGCATTGCATACGCAGTTTCGCTGCTGGTGGTGCTGGTGTTCGGCGTGGCGATTCCGACGGCGTGGGCCAAATACGCGGGTGAGACGCTTCTGTGCGTGTGCCTGCCCGCCCTGCACGTGCTGCGCTACGTGCTGCACCCCCTCATCGCGTTTCTGCTCTTTTTTGACGAGGTCATTCGTCGCCTCGCGGGCGTGCCGCAGGAGGACGCCCGCACGCAGGCGGACGAGATGGAGCGGGAGATCCTCAACGTGGTCAGCGAGGGGGAGGCCCAGGGCGCCTTCGACGAGGAGGAGAAGGAGATGATCGAATCGATCATCGACCTGCGCGACGCCCAGGTGGCGGAGATCATGACGCCGCGGACGGAGATCGAAGCGCTGCCCGCCGGCGCCACCCTGAGCGAAGTGAAGCGACTCGTCATGGAGAAGGGTCACTCTCGCATCCCCGTCTACGAGGACACGATCGACCGCGTGCTGGGCATCCTGTACGCCAAGGACCTGCTGGCCATCGAGGAATCGAACGCTTTTGACGTCACGCGGGTCATGCGGCAGGCCCTGTACATCCCGGAGAGCAAGCTCATCCGCGACCTGCTGCACGAGTTTCAGGAGAAGAAGCTCCACATCGCCATCGTGCTGGACGAGTACGGCGGGACCGCCGGCCTGGTGACCATTGAAGACATCCTGGAAGAGCTGGTCGGTGAGATCGTCGACGAGTACGAACCGGAAGAGCCGGAAGCGCTGCGCCGCATCGACGACCACACGGTGGAGGTGGACGCCCGCATGAGAATCGATGAACTCAACGACGAACTTGACATCTCCCTGCCGGAGGAGGAGGACTACGAAACCATCGGCGGCTTCATGTTCAGTTCGCTGGGACGCATCCCGGCCGTGGGGGAAACGTGGCAGCAGGACAACGTCCGCATCCAGGTGACGGCCGCCGAGCCCCGTCGCATCCACCGGCTGCGCATCTGCATCGAGCCGCGAGGCAACGGCGGGCGCGAGACCGCGGACAGGGAACCCGCCCGCAACGCCAATCCGGCCGGTCGACAGTAGGCCGCCCCATCGGGCGCCGTCAAGGCGCGATCCCGGCATCCTCGCCGGTCATCCAGAAGGGGGGGATGGCGTCCTATCGCTTGATGGTGCGCAGAAACTCCTGCACCTCGGGGATCTCGCCCTGGAACACCAGATACCCGTTGTAGGGCTCGCGATCGGTGATCTCGTCGCTCACCGGCGTGAGCATGATCCGCTGGACCTCCTCACGGTCGTCCGTCTGACCGAGGGCCCAGCAGAGCTTCATGTAGGCCACTTCCGGCAGCATGTTCGCCGCCGGCTGCACGCCCAGGCCCATGATCTCCCGGCCGGTTTCGTAGACGTACATCTGCACGTAGCCCCAGAGCGTCTGCACCGTCATGTAGATGTGAACGCCCTTCTCGCAGGCGCGGCGAAGGGCCGAATAGAGCGGCTTGTTGACGTGCCCCAGGCCCGTCCCGGCGATGACGATCCCGCGATACCCCTTCTCCACGACGGCATCCACAACGTCGGGCAGCATGTTGGGGTAGTAGTAGAGGATTGTCACCTTCTCCTCGAAGACCGTGTTGATCCGAACGGATCGGTCCGCTCGCCGCCGCTTGTAGTCCTGCCGGAGGTGGCGAATCCCCGCCGGGTCCACCATGGCCAGGGGCACGTCGCCGATGGTGCGAAACGTCGAGCGGTAGCTGGAGTGCATCTTGCGGACGCGGGTGCCCCGATGCAGCAGGCCGTACTGGTCGGAGGTCGGCCCGAACATGCACACGAGCACCTCGGCAATGTCGCCCTCCGCGGCGGCCTTCACCGAATTGATCAGATTGCTGGCCGCGTCGGACGACGGCCGGTCCGACGACCGTTGGGAACCGACCATCACGATCGGCACCGGCGGGTCCTGGACCATGAACGTGAGAATGGCCGCCGTGTGGTGCATCGTGTCGGTCCCGTGCCCGATCACGATCCCGTCCACCCCCTCGGCAATGCACTCGCCGATCCGCTCGGCCAGGCGGACGTACTGCAAAGGGCCCATGTTCTCGCTGAACACGCCGAACAGCTTCTCCGTTCGGAGGTTGCAGATGTCGGCCAGTTCCGGGACGGAGCCGTACAACTCGCCTGGGGAAAACGCGGGGATGACAGCTCCCGTGCGGTAGTCCAGCCGGCTGGCGATCGTCCCGCCCGTGCCCAGCAGGACCACGTTCGGCTTGCCCGGGTCAACGGGGAATTCTTTCTCCGGGATGTGATAATGGGCTTCGCGGCGGCCGACCTCCTTCATGCTGACGACGGACGCGGCCGCCACGCCGATGTTGTAGCCACTGACCAGCTTCAGCACGATGTGCTGATCGTCCGCCGTCTCTGACCGTGGCAGAACCAGGCCACAGAACCGCCCCTGCTGCGACTCAATCTCCACGTCGCTCCAGACGCCCACGCCGTGCCGTTCCAGCACGGTGCGGGCCAAGCCGCGATATCCCTTTCCGGTATCGTCACTCACCGTTGGCCCCCCCTGCCCTGCTGACCTGCGGTTGGCCCTCTCCCAGCCTTCGGGCGAGGCGCTCGGCCGCCTCCCGTCCATCCACGCGACCGGCAGACTCGCGGATCAGCCGCCCGGTCAAACTGCGGAGCCGAGCTGCGGGGCTGCGGAACGGCGTCTGCCGCGTCCGACCCGCCAGGTCCGCCACCCGGCGATCCAATTCCGCTCCAGTCACCGGACGGTGCATCTGTGCCTGCAAGAGGTTGGCCATGGACCGCTCCTCCGGCAGCAGTTGAAGCCACCCGGTGAGGACCTGCAGAACACCCGCCCGCGTCAGTTGCCCCTCCGCGTGAGCGCCAAACACTTCGAACACATCCGCATCGCTCAGGGCGGCCGGGGCCAGCCCATCGCGGCGTAGCGCCTTGAATCGCTGCACCAGCACGACTCCGGCAAACACGGGATCGACGCCCAGTTCCACCACAATCCGCTGGAACAACTCCGCCCACGACGACACACACAGCGGCTCAATCACGTCCTCCGGGAGCCCGAGCGAGCGGTACCACTCCTGCCGCTCCCACACCCGCACAGGCAGGGTTTCGTGGATGCGATCCAGCCGATCCGCCGTGATGGCCATGGGCGGCAGGTCCGTGTCCGGGTACATGCGCTCCGCCCCGGGCAACACTCGCTCGAAACCCGTCGTTCCGTCCTTGAAAGCCTGGCGGGTGTCGTTGGGGATGCCCTGGGTGGCCGCACGGGCCCGGATGACGATCTCGTCACACGCGGTCCGCACGTCCGCCGGGCTCCCCCAGACCAGAATCAACGCATCCTGCTCACCCCGGTTCGTCCGCTTGCCCAGGTCCTTCCAGTCGCGGACGGCCAGCAGATCGGCCGCCGTGTCGGAGTGCACGAGGTTCGGCAGCCTGGAGAGACAGGCGATCACGCGGACACGGTCGGAGAACTCCTTGGCAAAGGTGGTGTGCTCCTGCGTCGGATGATTCAGGAGCCCGGCGAAGCCCCTCAGCCGCACGCACCGGACCCGATGCCCCTGCTGGATCGCCTCACGGATGGGCGGGTAGTTCGTGCGGGCAATCTGCCGCGTCACGTCAAACGCCGCCGACTCAAACGTGTCCGGGGTCACGCCGCGCCGCTTCAGTTCGTCGCGGATGTGAAGCAGCGCGCACTGCCGCATGGCCTCGTTGTACACCAGCAGCGGGATGCGCGAAATCTGCGGGACGCCCTTGATCTCCACTCGCGTGCCGCCCCGCACACTGACGTTCACGTCCTCCCGGCCGGCGCCGTAGCCCGTCCGCACCCTGCCTGTGCTCCGGCAGACAAGCCGGATGATCTGGCACACCTCCGCAATCTCCTGGGGCGTGCGCATGTCCGGCTCCGTCACCGCCTCGATCAGCGGCATGCCCAGTCGGTCCGTCAGGAGCACCCGGTCATGCCCCTCGTCCGACACCTCTCGGCACGAGTCTTCCTCGAGCGAGAGCTGCCTCATGCCGATGCGCCGGCCGCGGTACGGAATCCAGCCGTCCACGCCGAGGATTGCCGTCCGCTGAAACCCCGTGGGGATGGACCCGTCCAGATACTGCTTGCGGGCGATGTGCATCTCACCGACGATGTTCAGATTCAGCAGCAGAGAAATCTCCAGGGCAATGTCCACCGCCTCCTCATCCGGGAAAAACGGCGGCGTGTCGTCGATCTCGTACGTGCACACGGTCGCATGATGGATGCGGTAGAAGATGTTCTTCCGCGTCTTTTTCTCCATCAGGGCGGTGCCGTCGTACTCGCCCAGTTCCGAGAGCGTAGGCCGCATGTGGCGCAGCACCTCGCAGTCGTATTCGCTGCTGTAGCGGCCGGCCGGACAGCGGCAGAACAGCTTCCGCCGCGTCTGGAGCTGCTGATGCACCTCCAGCCCGCCCATCAGCCCGATGGCCGCGTAGTCCTCGGCCGTCATTTCGTCGTAGGACTTGAAGACAGAAGAACCCATGCGATCCCCGCTCTTCAGACGCCGTGCATCGCCCCACGATCGGGCGGAAACGACCACGGTACCGATTCAGCAATCCAGATACAACGGGTACTCGTATGGATGGGGCCGGACGGCGATCTCGTCCGTCTCCTCCCGGCGTTTGGCCGCGATCCAGTTTCCCACGAAACTCTCGGGAACCACCTCGCCGCGGGTCAGAAACGCGTGGTCGGCCGCCAGCACGTCCAGCGCGTCATACAAGGTCCGCGGAAGCGGCGCGATCTTGCGGACGAACTCCTCGTTCTGCCGGGCGATGTCCACATCGAACGGGCCAAAGTGACCGGCGGCGACGTCCACGCGGGTCTCGATCCCGTCCAGACCGGCCATCAGCATGGCGGCCAGAGTCAGGTAGATGTTGCCCGTGAAGTCCGGCGGGCGGTACTCGATCCGCTTCTCCGCCGGCGACACGGCGTACCGCGGCACGCGGATGGCGGCGGACCGATTGGCCAGGGAGAAGAACAGGTTTACCGGGGCCTCGAAGCCGGGGTCCAGGCGTCTGAACGAGTTGGTGGAAGGGTTGGTCAGGCCGGTCATCGCACGGCCGTTTTTGAGCAGCCCGCCGATGTAGTGCAGTGCCAGGTCGCTGAGGTTGGCGTAGTTCCGCTCGGCCCGATCGTAGAACAGGGGCTGGCCGCCCTTGTCCAGCTTCTGATGCACGTGCATTCCGTTGCCCGCTTCGCCGAACAGGGGTTTCGGCATGAACGTGGCCAGCTTGTTCCGGCGCCGGGCGACGTTCTTGACCACGTACTTGATGATCATCGCCTGGTCGGCGGCCCGCATCAGGGGCGCCAGCCCCACCTCGATCTCGCACTGGCCCGGGGCGCCCACTTCGTGATGGTGGTATCGCACGCAGATGCCCATTTGCTCCAGCGTCAGGGCAATCTCCGAGCGAAGGTCGTGCAACTGGTCCGACGGCGGGCAGCGCAGGTAGCCCCGCTTCCGCGGAATGGGCGGCGTGCTGCCGTCGTTGGCCACTTCGGCCGAGTGGATCTCCACATGCACGTCGTACGGCTCGGTGACCACGTCCACCCGGTCAAACACGTGGAACTCGAACTCCGGGGCCATCAGGGCCTCGTCCGCGATGCCGCGGGATCGCATCCAGTCCACCGCCCGCTTCGCGATGCTCCGCGGGTCGGACGGGTAGGGCGTCTTCGTGTCGGCCGTAACCGTGCTGCAGACGAAGCTCAGCGTCGGCAACTCCGCGAACGGGTCCATGAAGCCGGTTTCCGGCTCCGGCAGAGCCGCGACATCCCCGCTCTCGACGCTTGTGAATCCTGACCCGGAGGAACCGTCGTACCCCACGCCCTCCTCGAAGTGTTCCTGCGTAAAATTCCGCGCCGGGATCGTGATATGGAGCCATTGCCCGGCGATCCCCGCCACTTTCAGGTCAACCATCGCCACTTCGTGGTCGGCGGCGTATTTCAATGCCTCACGGACCGATGCGAACATGCCTGTACCTCCAAGTCTTCCCCATACCCGCCAGCCCCCTTGCCGATTCGGTCTCCGAAGCACCTTTCATGCCACGGCCGCGCATCGTATGCGTACGGGCCCCCACGCACACGGCCCCGGAACGGCGTACCGCCCGACCGCCATATCCGGTACCATACACAGGGAGCCGTGTCATCGCGACAGGCGGTGTGGACAAGCCGGGCCTGCGTCTCTGACTGATCAAGCGAATGGCCACCTGTTTCTTCGTCAGCGATCTCCACGGGCGGACGAGTCGGTACGAGCGGCTCCTGCATGCCATCGAGCGCGAGCGGCCGGAGGCCGTCCTCCTGGGTGGCGATCTGCTGCCCATCGAACTGCCGCCCCTTCGCGATGGGCCGCCGCGTCAGCCGGAGTTCATCCGTGATTTCCTGGTCCCCCGGCTGCGGGCCCTTCGCCAGCGACTGGGGCCAAACGCCTATCCTCGCGTGTTCCTGATCCTCGGAAACGACGACAGCCGGTCCGAAGAACCCGCGGTCCTGGCCGCCGCCGACCAAGGGGTGTGGGAATACATTCACGGCCGGCGATCCATGCTGGGCGACCGCGACGTCTACGGCTACGCCTGCATCCCGCCCAGCCCCTTCACGCTCAAGGACTGGGAGCGCTACGACGTGTCGCGGTACGTCGATCCCGGCTCCATCAGCCCGGAAGAGGGCCGTCACACCGTCCCGGTCGATCGCCGGGACATCCGCCACGGAACCATTACGAAGGATCTGGACGCCCTCGTGGGCGGCCGGAGTGTGGAGCGAGCCATCTTCCTCTTCCACACACCACCGCACGACACGCACCTGGACCGGGCCGCCCTGGACGACCGAACGGTGCATCACGTGCCTGTGGACGTCCACATCGGCAGCGTCGCGGTGCGTCGATTCATCGAGCAGCGCCAGCCCTGGATTTCCCTGCACGGGCACGTCCACGAATCGGCACGCCTGACCGGGCACTGGCGTCAGCAGATTGGCGAGACGCGGTGCTTCTCTGCCGCGCACGATGGACCGGAGCTGGCCCTGGTCCGCTTTGATCCGGACGATCCGGATTCCGCAACACGAACCCTGCTATAATCCCGCAGGGGCATGGTCCCCGGGCAACTCCCGCAACACGTCCTTGCCCAGGGGCAGCGGCCGCGCGGCGTCCGTGACCGCCCCGATCTTGGCCGCATAACTCGTCCGGTTGGCGATGTCCTCGTCGGTTACGAAATGCACGTCCAGCAACCCGTCTGTCTTGTATCCCGACCGCAGGTAGTTCAGCTCGCTGAGGCACAGACTCCAACCCCGGAACCATCGCTCAAGCCCCTCTCGCTGCTGGGCCGTGCCCCGGAAATGCACGAGCAGATCGATGTCGCTGGCCGGCCCCGCCGTCGCGTTCTTGGTGCTTCCGAACACGAACAGCCCATCCACGCCGTATTCCGCCGGATCAAGCCGTGCCGCAATGCGTTCGGCCATTCGCAGCCGCCACCGCCAGTCCTGCCCGCTGGGCGTCTCGACGGGCCGCTCGCTCTCTTCGGGGAGGCCGGCGGGCTCGCTGGGCGTGACCAAGTAGCCCAGGGCCTGGTCGAGTTCGGCGTTCATCAGCACGCGCAACACCTGGCCGTCCGTGGACTTCGGCACGTCAATGACGCGGATCGTGTCCGCCAGGTACGCATAGTCGGGCGCGAGATCGGCCAGGATGTTCGCCGATTTCAGCAGGAAGGTGTCGTTGAACACCACGTCCGCCTCATCCGGATACAGCGGCAGATACCAAATGGACGACTCGACCAAATCCTGGAAGAAGTGCGTGCCGAACGACAGGTCCGGCGTGTAGTCGCCCTTCTTGCGGGCCACCTCGATCAGCATGGCGGTGTTGTTGATCGCCGAATACGTCACGCGCACGCCCAGCTTGATGTCGCCCCGGCTGCCCCAGCGCCCCGGGCCGATCAGAATGAACTGCCGCTTGGGCAGCATCTTGTTCAGCACGCTCACGGCCCGACCTACGGCGGCCAGATCATCCAGATTGCCGAGCCGGCCGTACGCATCCGGGTCCACGTACACAACGTGTGTGATATCCGGCACCACGGCGTTGCTTACGTACCGGTTGGCCGTGAACAGCACCCGCTCGGAGGAAACGTCGCGGGGGATGGGTGTCGGCCGGCAGTGGCGGCCCGGCGTCTGGGCCCGACACTGAAGCAGGTAGATGTCCTTGCCGTCCGACGCGAACTCAATGTCCACCGGACTGCCGATCTCCTCCTGGAGGAGGTTCAGCAGCGCGTGCATCTGCTTGAGGAACGGGGTTCGGGTCAGCAGGCCCTCGAAGGTCACCACCAGGTCGTCTCGTTCAAAGTCGACCTGTCCCAGCATGGGCTGCCGCAGGCGACCGTGGTCAAACCGCGAGACGAGCTGTTCCGCGCGGGGCAGCTCCGCTCCGCATTCCCTCAGAAAATCCTCAATCGCCACCGTCTCGAACGCCTGCGTCTCCAGGTTGATGACGTCCACGTACCGCGGAGCGTAGCGAACGGTTTCCTCGGGCGTGCTGTTGGCCCGCAGACCCGGTCGGCCCGGTGATACCAGAATCGGATAGTCGTCGCCGAGTCGGTCGACCGCACGGGTGCCCATCCCCGGCACCAGGCGGATCAACCCGTCCTCCCGCTTGATTCGCGGCGACCAGCGATACTCGTTGTAGCTGAACGCCACCCCCGCGAACGCGGGCAGGAAGTACTTTCCGACGTGCGTGCCCACGACCTCCTGGATCATGATGCCCATCCCCTCCTGGAAGTCCAGGAGGTTCCGCTCCGCCCGGTACTCGATCGGATCGGGAGCAAACGTGCTGGAATAAATCTCCGCGATCGCGTCTAGCAGCTCGTGCATCCGTTGCCGCTTCTTGCCCTGATTGGCCAGAAACAGGCTCTTGTACTTACCCGAAAACGCCGCCCCGAACCGGTCCTCCAGCAGGCTCGAGCTCCGCACGATGAGCGGCCGGCGTCCGAAGCCGTCCAGGGCCAGCGAGAGCCCCTTAATGATGTCCGACGAGAACTGGGAGTGCTTGAACACCTGCACGATGTCCGAGTACTCCTGCCGCACCTGGTCGATGTCCTTGTACTTCTGCGAGAAGACGTCCTCCAGGTGGTTGCAGTAGACGAAGTTGTGCATGCCGTCCGAGGTGATGTACCACGTCTTGGGCGTTTTCAGGGCGCCGTACTGCTCCGTCTCCGTCCAGTGTCGCCTGAGGATCTGCCTCGCCAGGAACAGGCCGGCGCCCTTGCCGCCGATCGTGCCGTGCCCTTTCGTCGGGAAGATCATGCGCTGCATCAGGTCATGAAAATCCTTGATGTCGACGTAGTTCTTCGCGACATTGATGTACTCAAGCTGGTCCGACAGGAACCGCCGCACCAGCGAGACCCGCACTCCCTTCATCGTGCTGGTGGACAGCTCCACTTCGCCGTGAGAGGCATGCTGGTATCGGGCGATGGCGTCCCCCACCTCGCTCAGCGCGGTATGGTAATTCTCCAGCGAGTTGATCAGAAACGCCGCCCGGTCCTGCTTGATCCACTTGTGAATGCAGGACACGATCTCCCCGTCGCTGAGGTGAGCCGAGGCCACTCGGAAGGTCTCGCTCACCAGTTCGTCCAGAGTGGCCGGCGTGCCCGCTCGCCGCGGCCGGTTCGCCTCCAGGAGAAGCGAATCCTGGTCGGCCCGGCTGGCCACCCCGAAGTAGCGCAGCAGGACCCCCGCCTCCTTCACGCCGGCCCAGCACAGATGGTTGATCATCTTGCGCGTCACCCGCATCAGCAGGCTCTGGTCCGTCCGCTCCAGCAGAGACAGAATCACCGCCCACTCATACGTCGACGGACCCGACACCTTCTGCTGCGCCGCCCGCCACTCCGCCATCTCCCCCAGCAACCGACGCTGCGTCACGCAACTGCCCAACCGCTCCGCGATGGTGTCGATCAGCTTCCGTTCGTCCCTCAGAAACGGGCCCTCGTCCTCAAACGGCGTCAGTTCGTTGTATGAGACCTCCAGCATTCCCACGCGCTCGCCCAGCGATTCAATCGCCGCCGTCATCGCCCACGGCGAATCGACGTACCCCTCCGTCTCATACGTCTGGTCCCCGTACCGGATGCGAGCCTGGCAGGCCTCCGAGTACTGCCACCCCGTGGGAATCGTCGCAATCACCGCCTGAAACACCCCGCCCAGCGACTCGTTCGAGTCGGCCAGGATGTCCTCGATCGTGTAGATGCAGTCCAACTCCTTCGCCCGCTCCTTGAGCGAACGCAGGATGCTCTCCACCGTCTCGTCACGCTGCTCCATCACACGCGCCTCCCCCGGACGCACCGCCCGCCCGGGTCCTTTCGCACCGAGTCTACCACGATGCCGGCCCCGGGAAAAACCGCGACACACCGCGGCTACAACCGACGAATCACGCCCCGCCCGGCCCGCCCGTCCACCCGCACATCCAGGGGCGACGGACACCGTACGTGACGCACGAACGACAGCTCCAACTCGGCCGGCAACGCCGCCAGCCCCGACCAATCAATCGCACCGGGCCCCGCGTGCCTGACCGTCAGATACGGGACCCCGAAGCAACTGATGTTGTGGAAGAAGTGCGAGCCCTGACTGGGCTCCACGTCCATCTCCGGCGGCATCGCTTCGACAATCACCCGCGCAGCCGATATCTGCGCCCAGGTCACCGGAATCCCCAACCACGGATCCGCACACCCCCATCGGCCGAACCCGATCAACAGGTACGGACGACCCGCAACCCGCAGCCGCTCATTCAGACGCTGCACTTCATCCGCAATCGCGTGCGTGTGCCGTGCCTCAAACGTCTCCGGCCGAACGTATACGATGTCCCGAATGCCCGCCACCCGCCCGTTGCCCAGCACGGATTCGGTGCCGATCAGCACGCGATCGCCCGACAGTTCCTCCTCCGAAACGTGTACGGCGTCCAGGGTCCAGCCCATCGCCCTCAACTGCAGAAACCCGAACCGCGCCGAACGCCCGCTCCGCCCCCCCAGCGTCATGGCGAACTCAATCTCCACGTCGCCCCCCACCGCCTCCCTGCAGCACGCCGCCACCCGCTCCACCAACGCGGTCAACGGCACAACCTCCGCATCCAGGATGGGAGCAAACGTCAGCACCCGCGGGCCCGCCGACCCAATTCCGATGCGTAGCCGGTCCGACGCCGAGTCATACGTCGAGACCAGGTGCTCCAGGGAGCCCTGGACCTCCGCCTCGCTCAGCGTCTCCCGAACCAGGTACTCGGTCTCCGCGATCGGGTTGTACGCAGGCGGCCGGCCCATGTTTACCGCCCAGAACATCGTCTGCGTCCGATGCATCAGGTCGTGAACCGACCCCAGCGCCGGCGTGTGCCGTGGAAAGGGCGGAGCGAACGTCCACGTCACCCCGCCGTCCACGATCGTCTTGCCCAGACCCAGGGCGAGGCTGACCACGCCGTCCTCCGGCCGGCCCGGGCCCGTGGGATACACGTTGAAGGTTCGCAGGACCCCGGACAAGGTCGGGTAGAACCGGTCCCCGTACCGCAGCCCCACCACCTCCTGGATCAGGACGGCCATGCGCTCGTCCTGCACGCGATGCCCGATCGCCGCCGTGTACGCTTTGGCCTCAGCGGAAAAAGTGGAGGCGTACACGAATTTGACCGCCTCCACCAGGCGCCGGAAACGCTCGTCCACGCCCGGCTGGTTGTTCGGGATCATCTTCGTGGCGTACGTCCCCGCGAACGGGTGGGCAACCGCGTCCTCCAGAAGGCTGGAGGACCGTATTGCCAACGGGGAATGAACCCGGGATATCAGTGCCCGCAGATCACCGACCACCCCGGGCGGCAGTTCGGCATGTTGAAACGCGTGGGCGATCCGGTCATCGGGCATGTCAGACAACGCTGTTTCGTAGAGCTGGTTCCGCTCCATGAACTGTACGAAAACGTCCGTGCCCAAAACGGCCAAACGGGGGATGTTCACCTCGACATCGGGGAACGTGCCCCGCGGCACACCGTCAGCCAGAATGGCCTTGATAAACGCCAGTCCGGTCGCCTTGCCCCCCAGAGCGCCCGAACCGATCACGGAGAAATCCTCGTCCGACTCCAGGAATCGCCGATCGAAGTGATGGAACCCCGAATTCACCGGCCGGTTCGACATGGTTCGCACGCCGTCGCCCGTCCGGGCGCGCCCCGGCCCGGACGACGCCCCATCTTACGCCCAGGCCCTCCCCTACACCAGTGCCGCCCGGATTGACAGGCGGACCGGCTTTCACGTATGCTGCATCGTTCGGTTGAACCCCGCCAGGCGGAGAACACTCCAGCGACAGTCCGCCAGACCCATACAGGAAGACAGACATGGCCAGCAAATCGTTTAACGCCTTTGCGATGGCACAGGCACAGTTTGACAAGGTGGCGGAGCTTCTCGGGCTGGACCCGGCCACGCGTGACATGCTTCGCAACCCGATGCGAGAATACCACTTCAGCCTGCCCGTCCGAATGGACGACGGCTCGTTCCGGGTATTCCGCGGGTACCGGGTCCAGCACAACGACGCACGCGGGCCCGGCAAGGGCGGCATTCGGTTCCACCCGCAGGAAACCGTCGACACCGTGCGTGCCCTGTCCATGTGGATGACCTGGAAGTGCGCCGTTGTGAACATCCCGCTGGGCGGCAGCAAGGGCGGGGTGGTCTGCGATCCGCACCACCTCAGTATGAGAGAACAGGAGAATCTCTGCCGGGCCTGGGTGCGAGCCATCGCCCGCGACGTGGGACCGGTGCTTGACGTGCCCGCCCCGGACGTCATGACCAGTGCCCAGCACATGCTCTGGATGCTCGACGAGTTCGAGCACATTCACGGAGGCAAGTACCCCGGCTTCATCACCGGCAAGCCGGTGGGAATGGGCGGCTCGCTCGGGCGGAAGGAGGCCACGGGGTACGGCGTGGTGTTTACCATCCGCGAGGCCCTCAAGGAACTGAATCTCAAGGCCCAGGACACCGTGGCGTCCGTTCAGGGGTTCGGCAACGTCGCCCAGTACGCCATTGAGCTGTACCGGCAGATCGGCGGAACCGTGATCTGCGTGTCCTGCTGGGACCAGGAAGCCCAGGAGGCCGTCTCTTTCCGCAACAAGAAGGGCATCGAAGTCGATCAGATACGCAAGATCACCGACCGGTTCGGCGGCATCGACCGCAAGAAGGCCGCTGCCCTGGGCCTCGAGGCGCTGCCCGGGAACGGCTGGCTGGAGCAGGAGGTGGACATCCTGATCCCCGCCGCCCTGGAAAACTCCATCACGGCCGACAACGCCAATTCCATCTCCCGCCGTGTGAAGCTTATCGCCGAAGGCGCGAACGGGCCCACCACGCCCGACGCAGACCACATCCTCACCGAGCGCGGCATCTTCGTCATTCCGGACTTCCTGGCCAACGCCGGCGGGGTGACGTGCAGCTACCTGGAGCAGGTCCAGAGCAACATGAACTACTTCTGGGAGAAGGACGAGGTGCTCAGCAAGCTGGACGTCATGATGACGTCCGCGTTTCTCGACGTCCTGCAGGTGTCTCGCAACCGCAAGCTGCCGATGCGAGACTCCGCATACGTCATCGCCGTCGAGCGCGTCGCCCAGGCCTGCCACGATCGCGGCTGGGTCTGAGCCCGGACGCCGGCGAAACCGCGTCGGCATAACGGGCCACCCGCTCCGGCCAACGTCCAATAAGAACCCGGGTGGCGTTGCGGCTTCTCCGCAACGCAACCCGGTTCGTCAAGTCAGGCACGCAGGGCCGTCAGCCGACCGCGTTCTAGCGGCGGCGGAAGACGACCAGCCCGCCCAGGGCCAGCAGGGCCAGCGCTGTCGGCTCCGGCAGCACGGTAATCGCCGCGAAGTCCTCCAGCACCACCTGCTCAAACCCCGTCGGGTCCAGGGCAAAGCCCTCGGTCAAGTCCTGCGGATAGGAGTTGCCGGACGCAATCGTCCAGACCCCCGGCGCCAGACCCTGAACAGTGACCGTTGCCAGCAGGATGTCCTGCCCGCTGATCCCGTTGGGGAACCGCAGACCCGCGAGTCCGTCGCCGTCCGGCGCAAACGCCGGGTCCCATTCGGGGCCGATCACGACGTTCGTCACCATGAGCTTGGTGTTGTCGTAGAGAAGGTCGATACCCCACCCTAAGATCGACACCGGCTGGCCCGGGAAGGTGTCATACGTATCCATCACGATATCAATGTCGACGGTACCTCCGACATTCGGAATCGTGGTGAACTGTGGAACAAAGTCCAGGGCCACCACGCCCTGTGCCGGACTCACGGCCACGCACGCGACCGCAAGACCAGCGATTGCCGCAAACCATTTCCCTCTCATCCTTCGTCTCTCCTCCCAAAAAAGAGCCAGTAACGCGTTACCTCATGTCATGTTCCAGTACGGCTGTTTTTCCGTATTTCCAGGGGTTTCCCGGCGGTCGGCGGGTGCCGGCCGCCGGGCTCCCCATTCACTCACTCTGCGAGGATTCCATCCGGCGGCACGTTGGTGCCCGCCGGAACAACGCCTTGCAGCCCGCCGGCCGGCGAACTCGCCGATTCCCCGCCGGGAAGCGGCGTCGCGCCGGGCGCAACCGCCCGGTCTCCGCGATTCACATCCGGCCGCACCGGGCGCGGATCGATCTTCTGGCCGGGCACGTCCCGCGGCGGACCCGCCGTCGGGTCACCGATGTAGTCGCGGTAGCACGCCAGCCACGCCTGGTAATCCACCAGGGTAATGCACTCGTCTCCATCGAAATCGGCCGCCGGCACGTATTTCGGGTTGCCGGCGCACGTGCCGAAGGTATCCAGGAAGATCCAGTAGTCGAAGATGTCCACCACGCCGTCGTCGTTGAAGTCTCCACAGATGGACTTGACGATCAGTGTGTAATCCTCGACTTCGCCGTACGTGGTAGTCCCGCACGGACTCACCGCACCCGTGTACGTGATGCGCACACGCATCCGGGTCGGCCCGTTCAGGGCGTCCGCCGGCGGCGTGATCATGGCCGTGTACGGCCCGTTCCCCGGCGTGCCAGTCACGGGAATCGCCTCGCCCGGATCGTCGAAGTCCAGGTCCTGGTTCCAGTCGACCCAGATGCCGCACTGGTCGCTGCTGTACGGGTTGCCGTTGGTGACGGTGATCAGGTACGACTCTCCCACCTCGACCACCGTGGCCAGCGCCGTGTAGTCGCCGTAGTTGGTGCAATCCGAGCTGTTGTCAATGTCGCCGATGGTCACGTTCGAGATGTACTCGTCGCAACCGCCGGACGCCACACAGTAGCTCGCCTCACACGAATCGATCGTCAGATTGAACGCGGGAATGCACGCCGGCGACGGCCACGTATCGACCATCAGGTAGTACGTGCCGGCGTCCAGGAACAGACAATCCGAGGTGTACGGCGCAGACGAACTGGACGTGCGCACCAGCAGGCACGACTCACCCAGTGGACACGTCGTGCCGATGGCGAGGCCCGTCCACGTGGTACCGAGCGGATCGAAGGACACCTGGTAGTATCCTCCGGTGGGCACGATCACCTCATAGAGGATGTCTTCGCCGCCGTCGTAGCTGCCCAGGCACGTGTCGGCGTAGTTGTTTCCTCGACCGCACGTGGTCTGGCCGAGGTCCGTGAACGGCACCGTGGACAGGTCCACCACGATCGGGTCACTGCAGTCGTTGCCGTGCAGACTCGGGCACCCGCCCGAGCAGTCAATACCCTCCGTCCAGGTCCCGTCCAACGCGTCGCACTCGGCATTCGTCGTCACGGCGCAAGCGACGCCGCCGGCACCGTCCGGATAGCAGCATCGCCCGGTCGGCGGCGTGCAGGCGTCGATCGTGAGGGTGAACGACGGGATGCAGGCCGGCGACGGCCAGGTGTCGACCATCATGTAGTACGTTCCGGCCTCCAGGTACGTGCATTCCGTGCTGTACGGCGCGGACGACGAGCCCGACGACTTGACCAACACGCACTCGGCGCCGAGCGGGCAGGTGGTCCCTATGCCCACGCCCGTATAAGTGGCGCCCTGCGGGTCGATGGACACCATGTAGTACCCGTCGGCAGGCACGATCACCTCGTAGAGGATGTCCTCGCCGCCGTCGTAATAGCCCATGCACGTGTCGGCGTAGTTGTTCCCGCGACCACACGTGGTCTGGTTCACATCGGTAAACGGAAGCGTCGACAGGTCCACGACAATCGGCAGCCCGCAGTTGTCGCCCGCCTGCGGCTGCGGACACTCCACGTCCTCGCAGAGAACGTCCGCGCCCTGCCACGTGCCGTTCTGCGAGACGCATGCAAACTCGGTCAGGCCGTCCACGCAGCTCCCGTCCTCGAGGCAGCAGGCCCCGGTCGGGATGACGCACGGCACGCCGGTTACGCTCATCACGTAATCGTTGTTGTCGCCGCACGGCAGCCCGTCGTAAGCGCCGAGCGTCACAATCGGGATGTACGTGCCGGCCGGCACGCACTCCGTCTGGATCGTGAACAGCTCACACTCGCCGCCCTGGGCGTAGGGGGCGAGGTACCCCGTCGAGTCGCCGCAGTCTCCCGAGCCGGGCGTCAGCGTCTCCAGGAAGCCCGCAATCGCGTCGATCCCGCCAAACTCCGCCTTGACGCTCATGGTCAGGATCATCGACTCTGTCGTGACAACCCGGAACCAGTCCAGGTCTCGCGTCCCGCCGACGGCCTGGATCGTCCCGCAGATCGTCTGATCCAGCGTCATGTCGAAGAACACCGGCGGGGTCGAGTTGCAGCCGCCGTTGGTGTTCTGGCCGCAGGGCTCGGCCTCATCCACGCCGCCCGGCGGACAGATCACGATGCACGGACACTGATCACACGTGGTGTCCGGACCCAGCCAGTCGCCGTCGGTACAGGCGGCCTCCGTGATCACGTCACAGGTGCCGTCCGGGCGGCAGCAGGCGCCGACGATGTCACCGCAGGGCGGGACCAGGTCGACGCAGAGCACGCCTTCCGCAAACCGTCCCGCGCAGTTGGCCGCCAGCACGCCATCGACACACTGGCCGGTCAGATCGTCGCAGCAGGCGCCCGGGTCGCCGCCGCAGTTGATGTCCGCACAAAGCTCTCCGGGATACGATACGTACGCACAGTCTTCCGGCTCCACGTCATCCGTGCAGTTGCCGGTGGTCGGGTCGCAACATGCGCCCGGACCCATTGCACCCACCAGGCACAGGCACAGGTCGATGCCGTAGGGATCGTTAACCCAGGTCCCGTCCGCGTAGATCACATTGCGCCCGTTTCCGGTCGGCGACGTGACCCAGAGGAACCAACAGGTCTGCGGGTCGCTGATACCCTGGATGGAAACCCAGCCGCTCCGCAGCGTGACCGGTGCGGCAAACGTCGCTTCCCACATCCACAGGGTGTCCGTGCCCCACCAGCCTTCGCCCGCCCACTGGGCAGTGATGGTGTGCGTCTCGGAGAACACTTCGGCACCCGGGAACCCGGCGCTATCCTGGTAGAACTTGATCTCAAACGTCATCGGGTCTTCGTCGCATTGGGCCCAACCCTCCACGTTGCGAACGCCCCACCAGCGAATGCCCCAGATGTCGGCATCCACCGTGTAGTTCTCCGCGTTCTTCCGCGGCGACGGCGTCCCACTCATCGTGAAGCCCGTGTCCGACGGGAAACCAACCAACGCCGAGGAATCTCCCGGGTGCGGCAACTGGCTCACCAGGCTGCCCGCCGGGCACGTCGGCACGGAAGGACATACGAAGGTCGCGCAGTCTTCCCCTTCAAACCACGCGCCGCCCAGCGCATTGCACTCCAACTCCGTGTTGGTGGCCACGCAGACTTCATCCACGCAGCACGCACCCACCGGCGGAATGTACTCCGTGATGTCCAGGAAGTAGTTGCCCGCATTCGCCTGGTAACCGTCGATCACGATGTAGTACGTGTTCCCGCCGGTCAGCGGCAGATGCAGGATGCGAGACACGTAGTTCTGACCCGCCGTCGACGTGCATGCGTCGTCGTTGCATGCGTACGGCGAACCGGGGGTCGGACACGTGTTCTCGTAGACGTACATCTTCGAGTCGTAGTCCGTCGGACCGTCGCAGAGCGTCAGGTCCACCATCACGTCCGCCGTCGGCGTGTACATGTACACCACGTCCGGCGCGGTCGAATTCGCGTAGGGGCACACCTCATCGTAGTCGTTCGTGTACCCCACGGTGGTTCCGGACACGGAGATCGGCAACGGGCCGAACAGCTCCACGGCCGTCTCGCACGTGTCGCCGCCCTGCCGGCCGAACTCCTTCACCGCCTCCAAGGCGGCCTTCTCCGCGTCTCCCAGCGGCTTCACGCCACAGAGCCCGGCTTCGAACTCCTTCAGCGCCTCAATATTCGTCATCCAGGACGCATCTGCCGTCCTTTCCGCCTGCACCGCGGATGTCTTCGCGGCGCCGCCGTCGCCTCCCGCGATCGCCAGGACGCTGGTACACAGCAGTACAGCGCCCCCCAACCAAACCTCTCTTCTCCACGCCATTTCCTTGCCTCCTCTCAAGATCTGCGACCCCGCCCGTTTCCAGCAACCGCGCTGCAGAACGGGACGGGTCGACAGACCCCCACCTGTGATGGGATATGCCGCACTCGTTTCGTGACGGCCACGCGTTCATCGCGCAGCCGAGAATTGGCGATTGTTATCGGATGACCGTCAGACCCACCGCGGAACGCGCCTCCACCAACGCGCCACACCGCGCCGGCGTACCGGCGCCCGCGCGACGATGCCTGTGCAGGTCCGGAATTGGGCCTCATGAGGCGTTCCTCTCCCCCTGCCATCAGTCAGTCAGGTCGGGCACGTTGCCGCGTGATCTGAGCGCGCCGTACTCGGCGCAGTGCAGCAACGCACAGCCCAACCCACCCTACAGTTCAAACAACGAACGGTGCAAAACAGGCAGGATCTCCCTCTCCCCGCCATCTATTGCACGTGCCTCCCATCCCGAGACGCGATCCTCCCTCGCGTGTCCCCAAGTTACCACAACGCCACGCTCAGGTCAATACCCGACGGACCACGTATTCGGACTTCCACCTCCACGGGCTCATGGCCTCGCCCGGTCAACCCCGAGAGCCGGCGACCCCAACGGGCAGCGCACTCAAACTCATATATTACAGCGGGTTACCGCAGCATTGGGCCGAAACCGCCACGCTTGCGCCGAGCGACAACATCACGCCGACCCTCGGTCACGCCCGAGCCGCCCCCCGTCCGCGTGCCAATTTCCCTGGATTCACATGAGCAGTTCAACCCAGGCTTGCCCACTCCAAAGCCCCCCCTCCCGAGATCGGTGAAACGGTCGCATTTCGCGAGGCCGCGTTGTGAACCCCCGCACGTCCATCCGGAGGATTGTTCGGACTCCATCGAATCCCCAACCGCTACTTTCTCCAGCCCTTGCGGGGGTACAGAGAGGGATGCCACTTCTCCGTTCGGGTGTACCAGTCCGGGTCCAGTTCCACCGGCCAGAGCAACCTTGTGGTGCCGTTCCTTGGATCGGCAAACGGATACGTCCTCACGTCTCCAAAGACCGCCTGGCCCTCGATGTTCAGCACGTTGAAGACCGGCGGATTGGCCGGGTCCCCGGGGCAGATCTCGGTGTGCTCGTTGGGACGCCAGAAGAACCGGTTGGTGGTGCGCACCCCGCGAACCAACCCGTTCGCGTACTTGTCGTTCAGATCCAGGTGGACGGTCTCGACGTGATTGTCCACAAACGCGAGATTCGCCGCCGGACGCGCCTTGGTACCGTGCCGCCAGCCCAGCGTGTTGGAGCCCCAATGCGCAATGTTGAACCGGTTATACGGTATCCCCGCCGCGCTGAATCCGTGTATGAAATGCCAGAACCCATCGGCGAACAAAACGCGATTGCTCGTGTACTTCCGCGCCGCGATCTGCGTGTAGTACGGGGAGCCGGACGTGGGCTGATCGATCGGGGTATACCCCGGCGATTGCGCGCCGAAGTAGCCGTTGCTCTCCATCGCCGCCGAGATGCCGTAGCTGACATCGCACCCCGCCTTCGCCGCCTTGGGCATCGCAAACTGCCAAGCACTGTCCATCCCCCGGCTCTCCGCCATCGGGTCCGGCCGCCGGTCTTTCGGACAGTACGCTACGTCCAGGTCTGGAAGGTTCCGCGTCGTGAACAGCACATCCAGCCAGGTGCCCAGCACGACCCACCCGCCCGCAAACGCCAGGTTCTTGTGCCCCGGCTTCGACGCCGCCGCGATGCTGTCGTCCTGGAACGGATAGACCCCATGCACGTCCACCACGTACTGCATCGCCAGCCCGATCTGTTTCTCGTTGGCCGCGCATTTGACCGTTTTCGCCCCCTCGCGAGCCGAACTCAGCGACGGCATCAGGATCGATACCAGCAGCGCGATGATCGACACCACCACCAGTAGCTCGATCAGCGTGAAGCCTCGCATGGCACGCCCGGTTCCTGGAGCCTGCATCACGACATCTCCTCGGCCGAATCTGTCAGGAATCGGCCCCCCTCCGCTCAATGCGCTGCCACAGGTCGGGCATCGAGGCCCGGCGCCCGCACTCGGAGTGCTCCCGCGCATTATAGCCTGGGGACCGGGGCAGCACAATGATAACTCATTCAGGCGCACAAGGTTAGCAATCGCTCCGGGGACAAGCCGGCGGGCCCCTCGCATGTCGGCACTTCGCCTGCGTTGCATTCTATGTCGAGGGACGATCGGGTCAAACTGGAAGGGCTGCCGAACGCTCGCAGGACGCACGCCTCCACTCCAGCCTCGCTTTGTGCCGCCGAGACCCGAAAACGAGACATGATGCGTTGAGACTCGGGCCAAGCCAAGCGGCATGCGGCCCGAAGCGTCCGGTCTGCCCGTCGCGTCCCAGGCCCGGGAAAGGGAAGGCTGCGCATCCGCCCCACGCAGTGACATTCACGTCAGCCGGCGTCCTGGTGCTTCTCGCCACGGGGCGTGGCGAGCACGCGGCGGAAGCAGAAACCCGCCAGCAGCACGACGAAACTGATCGAGGTGATCATCATGACCCAGCCCGGTGTCGTCACGGATCGATCTCCTGTACCTCGCGGCCTTCCTGCGTCCACTTCTGATTGGCCAGGCGCACGAGCACCGCAAAGAAGATGAGCAGCAGCACCACGAACGCCACGACAAAGGTGGCCGTACTGTCCGTCAGAACGCTCTCCACGTAGTCCCGCGCGTTCTCCCGCAGCCAGAACACGAAGATGACCAGCAGGTAGGTGGGCGCAATGTACTTGATCACGGGCAGGAACAGCCGCGGCAGCGGCAGTTCCGCCCCCTGCCCGGCCAGCTTGATGCAGCGCTCCGCCCCGATGACCCACGAGAACAGGATCACCAGCGTCCCGGCCATGACGAAGATGCAGAGGTTCCCCGCCCAGAAATCCATCGTGTCCAACCCCTTGAGACCCTCGCTGAAGTACAACACCACCAGGATCCCGTTGGCGGTCAGCAGCCCCAGCAGGGCCACCGATCCCCGGCGAGACAGGTTAAACCCTTCCTCCAGAAACGCGATGGCCGGCTGGAGCATGGACAGCGAGCTGGTCACGGCGGCCAGAAACAGCATGAAGAACCAGACGAAGCCGAAGAACCGCCCGGCCGGCATCTGCGCGAAGACGGCGGGCGTGGTCAGAAAGCCCAGGTCAAACGTGCCCGCGCCCTGGAGCGACCCCAGCCCCAGGAAGATGAATGCAGCGGGGATCGTGATCATGCCGCCCAGGCACACCTCGCAGAACTCATTGGTGGACGCCGCGGTCAGCCCGTTCAGCACCACGTCGTCATTTCGACGCAGGTACGTCGCGTATGTGATGATGATGCCGAACCCCACCGACAGGCTGAAAAAGATCTGGCATGACGCCTCCAGCCAGACCTGCGGCCTGGACAACGCCGCCCAGATGCTCCGACCGCCCTCCGCGGTGAAGGGGTTCCACATATAGCCCAGTCCGTTGGTCACCGTTCGATCGAGCTCCGCCACTTCGGCCGCCGCTCCGCGCAGGTGGCGATCGCTGGTGTGGCGCTGACGTTCCAGCCAGGAGGACAGCCCGATCTGCTCCATGAGCGCGATCCGCTCTGCCCTTTTCTCGCGGAGTTCCGCCTCGGCAACACCCTTCTGGGCTTCGGTCGCTTTCCTGTCGGCGAGGGTATGGAGCAGCTTCGCCTCGATGGCCTCGTAGTGCAGCAGGTCCCACACCTGTTCACGGGTGAGCGTGTGCCGGGTCTGCCGCACCCACTCGCGGTGGGCGGCAGCGTCCTGCGGATCCTCCAACTGCCGAAGGGCGTAGCGCACGCCGTCAACGGAAGCCAGGTAGCCGTAGGGCCCGGCCACGGGCACGTCGGCCCGATATCCGTCTCGCCGCGCAATGATGCCCTTATAGTAGTCATTCAGGGTGTTCCTGAACTCGCCGGTGAACGATTCTGCCGCAGCCGCCCGTCCCCTCGCGACCGCGTCCGCATCCGCCGTGTCCTCGATTGCACGAAGCTGATCGTCCGTCCGGCGCAGGCCGTCCACGAAGGCGGTCCAGTTCTGCTCCGGCACGGCCTCGGCCATGGCGAATTGCCAGGGTTCGGGGACCGGCTGGGGCGGCAGCGTCAACACGCGCCCGAGCACAACCAGGGCGGCGACCACCAGCAGCGGCATGGCGTACTTGCAGAAGGTCTCGATTCCCCGGGTCACGCCGCGGTAGATCAGCACGAAGTTGATCAGAAAGACGATGATCAGGAAGTACACGACCCGGCTGAGGACGACCTTCGTTTCCGACCCCTCGGTCACCGTGCGCATGAATCCGTTCTGGTCGGCCCCGACAAACTGATGGAAGTACTGCCGGTAGGCATCCACCTGCACGCCGAGTGACTTGAGGTTCCCCACTGCGTAGTCCCAGGCGTACCCCAGGCACCACGCCTCGATGTACACGTAGTACATGTAGATGACGACGGGGATCAGAATCGCCAGGGCCCCGAACAGCCGCAGCACGGGGTTACGCGTCAGCGAGAAGACGACCCCCGGAGCGCTGTTGAATCCCTGTCGGCCCCCCTGCCGGCCGAGGGTCCACTCCGCCCAGCAGATGGGGATTCCCAGAATCAGCAGCGAGATGAAATACGGGATGAGGAACGCGCCACCGCCGTTGGCGGCCGCCTTGCCGGGAAAGCGAAGGAAGTTGCCCAGCCCGACGGCCGACCCCGAGACGGCCAGGATCACGCCGAGCTTGGTGCCCCAGTTCTCCCGAGCCCGCCTTCCCCCAGTCGGTGTGTCTGCCATGGATCGTCCGTGCTCCTGCGCTCTGGAACCACACCCGCATCGCTCGCCCGATCCAAAGCCGGCGCAATCGCGGCGCGCGGTGCGCTACCGTGAGAAGATCGAGGACTCGGACGCCTCGATCAGGTTCAACGTGCGGTTCCAGTCGATCCGCGGCCCCTGGTACGACCGGAAACTCTCGCCCCGCTCGTCGTACAGCAGCGCGGGCGAGCCGAAAATGGTCAGCAACGTCTGATCCTCGCTGTACGTGATGCGGCCGGCCGTCACGGATATTCCGGAGTCCGTGAAGTACACGTCGCCCTCGGCCTGGAACTTGTCCAGCGAGAACCCGCTGAGCGAGCCGATGCCCGCCTGACCGTCCGTCCTCTCGCGGTCCGCGAGTTCGCGCGCGAACTGAATGAACAGAGACTGACAGGTCAACGTCGCGTCTCGGCCCGATTCCTTGTCCGGTTGCAGGGCCTCCTGCGGGGGCAGCACACGATCGGTAAGGACCATTTTCGCGCCGCTCTTGTGCATCAGCAGAACGTCGCGATCGAAGCTGGCCGTCTGGTAGCGCAGGTCGTACCGCATGGAGCCGCCCCACTTCATGTACGTCTGCGACGGCTCGCCGCCGCCCAGCACGCCGAACGGGTTCGTCCCCTGGTTCGTATCCGCCCGTCGGCGCGACCGGCGGACCCGGTAGTCCTCTATGAGCAGGTCGCCGGCGTCTTCAATTGAGACCAGACGCCCTTTCAGATCCAAGTCGATTCGTGACGAGGACAGCCGGGCCCGACTCAGCACCGCACCCGTCTCGGCATCCTGGCTGCCCGTCAGGGCCACCGCTTTGCCGATGGCCGAGAGCCCGATCAGCCGCCGCCGCACCCGCGGACCCGAAGGGGTGAACCCGTCGTCCTTCTCGTCGGGGCGGATCAGCGGGGCGAAGATCCACCATTTCTCCTCGGCGGCCCGGCCGGCGGGCCGGTCCAGCTCGGCCAGGTCCTCAAAGGCCAGCACCATGCGGTCACAGTCGAGCGAGCTGTCTTCCGACGCCCCGTGGACCGCGCCGTCAAAGAACGCCCGGTTCGCCTGGCCGCGGAAGGTCATGCCCTGGGTCCAGGTGATGGCGATGGGCAGCGGCTCGTTCAACTCCCGGCCGTCCAGGTCGCTGCGACTGGTAAACCGAAGGCGGCCCGCGCCGGGCACCTCCGCATCCTGGCGGCCGGCGTCCAGGTGAATCACCCGACCCTGGATGCCGAAATCATCCAACTCCAGAGACGCGGGCGAACCCGCCGGGTCGCCTGCGATCCGGGCCTTGTCGATCCGCGGCTCGCCGCCCTCTTGCGGGTCGGGCGCAAACGAGCAATCCACGTTGGCTGCCGCGATGTTCAGACCCTGCTTGGGATCCTGAATCTCCACCGCTCCAAACGCCTGCATCCGGCGCAGACCAGGCTCGTAGTCCGGTTTGGCCTCATAGGCAGTCCGCCGAGCGTCCCAATCCACGGTGTCCGGATCGACCCCGCGCGACACGGCGATCGCCCGCGCCGCCGCCAGGTCAAACGGCGGCTTCGGCTTCTCATACAACCGCAGGTCGACGATCATGGAGTCCCTGGCGGAGATGCGCCGACGCCCGCGGCCGGCCACCACGTTTCCCTCCGCCCGGGCGTGCCGCGGGGAGACGGCCCCGCGCTCGTCCGGCCCCATCGTCACTTCCATGTTGTCGCACGTGATGGAGTCGCCACCGTGCGCCAGCCGGACGGCGCCCAGGGCAGAGACGCGCTGGATTGCCGCCGCCTGCGCCGCTTCCGGCCCGGGCAGCCCAAATGCGATGTCCACCCGCTCCGCGGCGAGCGAGTCCGTGCCCTGTGCCATCTCGACGCCACCGGTGAAAAGGGCCGATTCCAGGACTTCGCGCTTGCGCACGACGGGCTGGCCGGTGACCGGATCCGCAGATTCGTAGATGTCCGAGCCGAACGTCGCCTCCATGCCGGTGGCGAAGCGAATGCTCAACTCCTCGTCCAGCTCAGCCGCGGGGCCCTCCTCCGTTGTCGGCCGGGCCAGCATGGAAGCGGCGGAGCCCCGACCCTGCAGACTGCCGGGGCCGGTCACGCGCAGCACGCCTTCCTGACGGTCAAAGAAAATGTCCTGCCCGCTGATGCGGCCGGCTTCGGACGAGGCCACGCGTGCGCCGTCACCGCCCCCGGGCGAACGCAGCCACACCCGCTCGCTCTCGTTGTGATACTCCAGCTCCGCACAGGACGCCTCGCCGTCTTCGCTGCGCAGCAGGACCGGCCGCCCCGTCGCCTGCACATGGACGCGATCGCCCGTGGCGTCCGCCGCGCCGGCCACCAGGAAGTCCAGGACGAACCGACCGGTCCACGTCAGGACGACCTCCGCGGACTCGTCCTCCTCGCGCATCGGCGCCGACGGCACGGCAGACGGCTGCCCCGGCGCGATCGTTTGATCCGCGACGGCCCGACGCTGCTCGCCCACGTCGAACAGAAAGGCCAGCGTATCACCGGCCAGGCGCGACGTAACCTCTCCGGTCCTCGTCTCCTCCACGACAACCTCGCCCTCAAACCGCGCCGTGTAGGTTTCGATCGGTCGGACGACCGGCGGTCGATCGGCCTTCTCGGTCATTAGAAACGGAATGCCGTCTTCATCCGCATCGGGCGACTCGGGTTCGGGCGTCTGGGGCGGTTTCACGAGAGCCGCCTCGGGCAGCACCGTGCCGGAGGGCACGACCGTGCGCGTCGCGGATGCCTCACCCGGCATCGCGATCCGAAGGGACGAGCCCATTCGGTGGAGAACAACGCGCTCGCCGCGTTCGATCTCCAGATGCTCCACCCGACCGTTTCTCTCGTCGTACCGGACGGAAAGCCCGGTGCCTTCGATGGAGCCCTCATACGCCTCGGCCCGGAAGCGCCCATCGGTCTCGATCCGCGACGCCTCCAGGTCAAAGCGAAGGGAGTCCACCTCCGCGCGCACCAGCCGGCGAGCGTCGGGCGGGGCGTCCCGCTCTTCGGGCGGCAGCGCCTTGCGGGCGTCGCTGGAAAGGCGGTCCATCTCGAGCACCACACGCCCCTCGAGGCGTCCGCGCTGGGGCTGGAATTCATTGCGGGAGACGGGCCGCCCCGTGATGACCGCGAAATCCGCGGTGACCCGGATCTCGGGGCCGCTCGGCGTTCGCAGCCGGATCTCCGGCTCATAAACGTCAATCGCGTTGGTGTCGCCGGCAACGGGGCGCCATTCCCGAGCGAGCATTTCGATCCGGGCGACGCTGCTGTCCGGCGAGTAGATGCGGATGGATACCTTGCCGCCCTGTGAGGTGCCCGGCAGGCCGTCTCGCAGGGAGATGGTCGCTTCCGGGGCGGGACGCGTGGTCAACGGAACCGGAGGGCGGGGCTGCGTCGTCGCATGGCTCGGCGCCGGCGGTGTGCGGCTTGCGTCCCGGTACTGCACGATCGCGAACAGCACCCCGACAATCGCCAGCACCGACGAGAAGAGAATGACCGTCCGGACCAGACTGCTGGCTCGTTTTTTGGCGTCTGCAGGCATGGAATTGCAGGCCGTTGCCGGCCGCCTACTCCCAGAGTTCCCGTGACCAGCGGTGCTGCTTGCGCAGCACCAGCTCAATAACCTCCGCCACCGCGCCGTCGCCCCCGCAACGATCCGTCACGAACTGGGCGGCCATCCGAACCGCAGGCGCCGCATTCGCCACGGCCATCGGAAGCGCGGCCCGCGACATGGGCGCCAGGTCGGGCAGATCGTCCCCGACGTAGCAGACGTGGGCGTCCGACGCGCCGAGCAACTCACACACGGCCCGGTAGCCCTCGCCCTTGTCCCCCTCGCCCTGCCTCACGCACGAGATGCCCAACTCCGCCGCCCGGCACTCCACGGCAGGATGGCGTCGTCCCGAGAGGATGGCCGTCCGGTGCCCCGCCTTCTGCCAGAGCTTGATGGCACACCCATCCCGCGTGTGAAACGTCTTGACGATCTCGCCGTCCGGGCCGAAGCGAAGGCCACCGTCGGTCAACACGCCGTCGACGTCGAGAATCAGCACATTGATCGAGGCAAAATCCATGCGCGCCCCACTCCGCGACAGGGCAAGTATGCGACCGACCCCCGCGCCGGTCAAGGGAAGAGCGGGCCATCACCGAACGGCCCGGGGCCATCCGCCGCCGGCAGAACGGGGAGGCGGGCGATCCTCCCACACCCCCGCCACGGCTTCACCGCAGTCCGGACAGGCCGGACCGCTCATCCGGTTCTCCTCGACGTAGAACCCGCGCCGACGAATGAGCGTGGCCCCGCAGCCCGGGCAGTGCGTGTGCTCGCGGTCCCCCACGCCGCCGGCCAGGTTCCCCGCATACACGAAGCGCAGCCCGGCGGCCCGGCCGATGTCGTACGCCCGGATCAGAGTGGAGGCCGGCGTGCGCGGGGGGCCGGTCATTTTGTAGTCCGGATGGAACGCGGTGACGTGCCAGGGAATGTCCACGGATACACCGGCGATGAAGCCGGCCAGCCGGCGCAGCTCGTCGTCGGAGTCGTTGAACGTCGGCACGACCAGCGTGACGATCTCCACCCAGAACCCCAGCTCCTTCAGCCGCACGATGGAGTTCAGCACGTTCCGGAGCACGCCGCCCAGCTTGCGATACTGCCGGTCGTTGAACGTCTTGAGGTCCACCTTGTACAGGTCCACAACGGGCCGAAGGTACGCCAGAACTTCGGGCGTCGCATTGCCGTTGCTCACGAAACCGCACCGGATGCCCCGCTCACGCGCCGGGGTAAACACCTGCACCGCCCAGTCTGCTGTAATGAGCGGCTCGTTGTACGTGCTGACGATCACGGGCACCCCGTTGGAAACCGCCAGGTCGACCAGTTCCTCCGCCCGGCACGCAGATACCCGGCTCACGGCGTTGTCATCGCGAAGCGTCTGGCTGGTGATCCAGTTCTGGCAATAGCTGCAATGCAGGTCGCAGCCCAACATGCCGAAGGAGAGTGCGTCACGCCCGGGGAACGCATGATAGAACGGTTTCTTCTCGATTGGGTCGATCTGGAGCCCGGACACGTACCCGCCGGGCACACGGAGTTCACCGTCCCGGTTGAACCGTACGCGGCATACGCCGGCGCGGCCCACCGGTATCCGACATCGGTGCGCACAGGCCACACACCGCACGACGCCGTCCGGCAGCGACTCGACGAGTTGCGGCGCCGACGGCATCGTGTTCTCTTCCAGCACCTGTTTCAGCGTGCGAGTGGGCATCGTCTAACCCCGGGGCCGGGCGCGTGTCCCTCCTGGAAAGGGGATTGTACCCGCCGGGCGGGACATCGTCGAATCTGCGCGCCTCGCCGCACATGCGGCCGGGCACGGAAAAACGCTTGGGGCCGGCCGCGGGTTCCAGTACAATCCGCCCCGCCGGGCGTAGGCCCGGGCCTTGTGGCGCGGTCAAAGGGTCCTGTGGGAGACGCTCATGAAAGACGGCGGCATGTCCATCGCTGCCCCGGCGGAGGCCCAGGCGAGCGGAAGACAGCACTCCGGCCAATCCGTCCGGCCGATCCAGTGCGTCCAGCGCGCGCCGGTGAGCGGGACGGATCCGTGTACGCCGCTGGAGCGGTACAAGCTCTCGCTGCGGCGATTCCACCCCGTCGATCGGGGGCTGCCCTGGGCCTGCCTCTCCACGTGCAGCCGGTGTGGGCAGCATGTGCCTTCTCAATTCGTCTACGAGTCGGCCGAGGACGATGTGTACCTGGAGTACGCCTGTCCGGCCTGCGGGACGTATCGCGAATGGCACGAAGACATCCTTTTCTGCACCCGGCAGCCCGAGAGCCATCCGCGGCAACCGCAGGAGACCCACACCGGCGGTCGAATCCGGCCCGTCCTCCGCACGCTGCCCCGGACCGTCGAGACGCTCTGCCCCGAATGCTCGTGCATCATCCTCGGCCGGTATTTTGAGCGGGACAACAACGTCTACATCGAGAAGACCTGCCCCGACCACGGCTACGTGCGTGACAAGGTCTACACCGACGCGCGCCTGTACCTGCAGGCCACCCGCCACGTCTTCCAGGACGAGCGTGGCGTGCTGAGGCCCCAGGTCCGCGGGGGCCGGCATTGCCCCAGTGACTGCGGTCTGTGCAGCCAACACCTCTCCACGTCGTGCCTGGCCCAGATTGACCTGTCCAACCGCTGCAATCTGAGCTGCCCGGTATGCTTCGCCAACGCGAACGCCTCCGGGCGCGTGGCGGAACCGACATACGAAATGGTCGTCGAGATGATGCAGGCCCTGCGCGAGCAGAGGCCCTACCCCCCCACCGCGATCCAGTTCACCGGTGGCGAGCCGACCATCCACCCGGACTTTCACCGGATCGTGGCCAAGGCAAGGGAGATGGGCTTCACGCACATCCAGATCGCCACCAACGGGATTACGCACGCGAACGCCGAGTTCGCCCGGCGGTCGGCGGAGGCCGGGTTGCACACGCTCTATCTGCAGTTTGACGGCGCGAACCCGGAAATCTACCGATCGCTGCGGCGGGCGGACCTCTGGGACAGGAAACTGGCGTGCGTGGAGAACTGCAAGGCCACCGGCATGAAGATCTGCCTGGTGCCCACCATCCTCAACGGCGTGAACAATGACCAGATCGGCGAAATCCTGAACTTTGCCGTGCAGAACGTCGAAGCGGTCAGCGCCATCGCGTACCAGCCGGTGGCGTTCACGGGGCGCATCAGCACGCGGCAGCGGGAAGCCCAGCGGTACACCCTGGGCGACCTGGCCCACGACCTGTGCCGGGCCATCCCGGGCGCCGACATCGACCGCGACTTCATGCCGCTGGGCTCGGTCGCACCGCTGTCACGGGTGATGCAATTGCTCGACGGCAAGCCGAAAATTCGCGCCAGTTGCCACAGCGATTGCGCGTTCGGAACGTACCTGTTCGTGACGCCGGAGCGGGAGGCCGTCCCCATCCCCGCCTTGTTCGACTTCTTCCGGCTGATGGACAACTTCAACGATCTGGCTCATTGGATCGAGTCGCGCCGGCCGCTGGCCAACCGGCTGGACATGGCCCGCATCGCCTGGCTTTTTATCAAGAACTACCGCTGGCGCCGCTACGACCGGCGGATTTCGCCCTTCACGTTCATCCGGGCCCTGCAAGGGCTCACCAACAAGGGCAAAGGCCGCGGCGAAGGCGAGAAGAAGTCGTACAAAACACTCATGGCGGCCGGCATGCACTTCATGGACCGCTACAACTACGACACCGAGCGGATCAAGCGGTGCGTGATCCAGTATTCCACGCCGGACGGGTTCTACCCGTTCTGCACCATCAACGGCGGGCCAACGTACCGGCCCTTCATCGAGCAGATGCATTCCGTGGATCGGGACCAGTGGCAGCATGACCACCCGCACATCCCGCTGCGCCCGACCCCCCACCCGGACGCCATGATGCCCTGGGCCGGCCGATACGGACGACTGGACGACGCGAACGAAGACGGAACCACTCCGTAAGGTGCCACTGGACGCACCGGGAACACAGGCGAGACCCGAATGCGAGACCCGTACGACAGCCGGACCGAACCGCCGCAGCACTCGACGGCCAACGAGCTCGGCAAGCGGTACGCGCACGGGGGCGCCGTTTCGGACAACCCCAACAAATCATCCGATCGCCCGAACGACGGCCGCGTCTCCTCCCGGCGATACGTCGAACAGGCCCGGGCGGAGCGGGCCCGGCTGACCGGCCGCGCTGAACCCGCCACCGGCGGTAAGCACGTCCACTTGGACTATCACCACCCGCTGGAGGACTACCTCGGCACGTGGTGGATGCGGCGGCTCCTGCGACACATCTCAAAGGACCGCCGCGGCGGCAAGACCGTTTTCGAGCAAATCGTCGAGTCGTACGCAAACCCCGACGCCCTACTCTGGCACCGCATCAAGTATTGGCCGTTGCACCGATTCATCCGGAAGGTCAAAGGCGGTGTGTCGGACGAGACGTTTCGGCAGCGCATCGCCGGGCACCGCAGCACGCTGCGCGGGTTTGTGGCCACGGCCCGCAGTGTGGCGGAGTTCGGGCTGTGCCTGCCGCAGCGGTTCAGCGTGCCGCTGATCGTGATCTGGAATTTCACGAACCGCTGCAACCTCCGCTGTAAGCACTGTTACCAGGACGCCAACGCCAGGCACGGCGCGGACGAGTTGACCTCAGAGGAGAAGCTCCGCGTGGTCGACGAGCTTGGCCGGACGTACGTGCCCATGCTGTCCATTGCCGGCGGCGAGCCGACCATCAGCAAGGACCTGCTGCCCGTGCTGACCCGCTGTCGCGATCTGGGCATCCACACCTCCATGGCGACCAACGGCACCACGCTGACGCCGGAGTTCTGCCGCAAACTGGCCGAGGCCCAGTGCAAGTACATCGAGATTTCGCTGGACTCCGTGGACCCGCAAAAGCACGACACGTTCCGCGGCCAGCCGGGCGTCTGGGAACGGACGGTCCAGGGCATGAAGAACGTGGTCGCCCAGGACGGCCTGCGGCTGGGTGTGGCCATGTGCGTACACCAGGGCAACTACGACGAGGCCGAACGAATGATCGACTTCGCGGTGGAGCTGGGCGCATCGTGCTTCGCCCATTTCAACTTCATCCCGGTCGGGCGCGGCCTGAAAATGACGGACTCAGACCTGACGCCGGCCCAGCGGGAGCGGCTGCTTCGGCTGCTCAACGAAACAATGCAGTCCGGGCGGATCAGCGTGATGAGCACGGCCCCGCAGCTTGGGCGGGTGTCGCTGGCCTGTGCCCCCATCGAAGGGCTAACCTCCTGCTCTCACCTGGGCGGAGGCGGCGGTGAGAAGGCCCGCGTGGTGGCCAAGTACCTCGGCGGGTGCGGGGCCGGCCGGTGCTACGTCTGCATCGAGCCGGACGGCACCATCACCCCCTGCGTGTATATGCCGCATCGCGTGCTGGGCAACGTGCGGAACCGGCCGTTTGTCGACATCTTCCGCCGCAACGAGTTCTACGAACTGCTGAACGACCGGAACCAGCGCACGCACCACTGCGAGGTGTGCGAATTCAAACACTACTGCGGCGGCTGCCGGGCCCGCGCGGACGCCTACTTCGGCCACGCCAACGCCGGCGACCCCGGCTGCATCTTCAACGACCGCGCCTGGGACGACCTGTGCCGCGCGGACGCCGCCGATTCCATGTCACTGTCCTCCAAACCATGAGAGCTTCCCATGAACGACATTCCGCGTGCTTTGCCGATCGAGACCATCGAGGTGGACACCGCCTGCCTTCACTGCGGCTATAACCTGCGCGGGCTTCGTGCAGATGGGCTGTGTCCGGAGTGCGGCAGCCCGATCGGCCGGTCCGTCCTGGGCAATTTCCTGAGGTATTCCGACGTGACCTGGCTTCAGGCGGTCGGAAAAGGCACGACCGTCAAGCTGTGGGTCATCGGCCTGTCGATCCTGCTCGGTGCCGCCAGCGGCGTCGCGGGGACCTTCGGAGCTGCTGAGGCCTTGGTCCTGCCGGCGGTGATCGTCAGCGGCCTTGGCTTGTGGGGGGCATGGCTGATCACTACCCAGGAGCCGCGTATGGCCCTCCACGAAGATCCGGTCACGCTGCGGAAGGCCGTGCGGCTGTGCGCCGTGCTCGCATTCTTCGGGGGACTCGTCTCCAACAGCCAGTTTCTCGTGACCGACCCGGCTGAGCAGGCCATCCTGCTCATCGTCGGCAGCAGCCTGAGCCTTGCCGGAATCGTCCAGCTTTTTGGTGAATTGGTGTACTACCGCCGGTTCGCGCGACGCGTCCCGGACGATTCCCTCGAGCGGTCCACAACAGCCGTACTCTGGGGCTTACCCATCTCCTATGCCGTGTTGGGTCTGGGTGGACTGGTCATCGCAGTCCTGTCCGTTGCCGGTGGAGGCGCGGTCAGCAGCGCCAGCGGGCCGGTCTTCGCCGTGGGCGGAGGGCTTGTTTGCCTGGGCGGCGTCGCGGCCCTCGCGTTCGGCATCTGGAATATCGTGCTGCTGTTCAGCTATCGCCGGGTCTTCCAGATGGCCGCCCGGGAAGCGACTCAATGGCAGTACGCAGGCGGCGGAACCGCAGGTTATCCTCGATAGCCGCGTGAGCCGCGGCAAACCCGACCGCACTTTCCAGGCCGGCACGTAGCCCATTCACCGCTTCCGATCCTCCGAATGACAAAGGTGGCTCCGTCGCGCAAGCTCTTCGCTGCAATCTTGCCGTAGATCCAGCATTTCGGGCTGCCGCCATCGTTGATGCAGTATGACTGACACTCCCAACCACGCGAACCGTTGCCGATCTGCGTTAAAGCGAGAGTGAACAGTAATCAACCACGCCCATAGGGCGTGGCTTTAGGAAGGCCCGCCCGAGCGGGC
>CAZPHH010000045.1:0-4266 GCA_964586145.1 uncultured Phycisphaeraceae bacterium
ACCAGGGGCCGCCAGGGCCGGTGCGGCGCCGATTTTCTGACCGTTTCCGGTCACGTCTGTCCGGGAGCGGCGCGGGTCGGTCCGCAGGTCCACGGACGTGAAACGCCGCCCGGCCTCCGTCCGTCGCCGAGTTTTCGCGCGATAGAGACGCTTCGGGCAGCGTTTCGAAAAGCGGTTCAAACACCGGCAGGCGGTCAAAACACCGGCGTGTTCGGTGGGATACGCTTGCGTCAGCCGTCGCGCAGAGCTACAATGCATGTGTCGTTTGAGGGTCGATGTGCGAATCACTATCGGTCGCACTCGCCGACCGCAGAACCAGTTGTTGTGCGGGCGAGGAAGCAAGTGTTCTCTCTTTCGTTTTGTTTGTGGGAAAGCAGCGACGCATCTGTGACAGGCTCTGTCGTTGCGAGGTCGTTGGCTCGAGCACCGGTGACACGTCGTCATCAGGCACGTGAAGTCTGCCTGTCCCAGGCGCGGCCGGCCCTGGGGTGGTGCGTTTTGCTTACCTAGGTAAGGAGGAGGTTGGATTATGAGAGTGTTTCTGACGGGTGTTTGTGTGCTGGCGATCGCCACCATCGCGACCGCCGCGCCAACGTACGACAAGGACTCGGCGGACTACGGCGGGTCCCTGATCAAGAGCGTCGTTGCGGACGACCTGCTGCAGCAGCCTTTCACGACCGCGACGCAGGAGCAGGGTGGTTTCATTCTGGGCGGCCCGGCCGACATGACGTCCGGGACGTGGGGCGCCGGCTGGGGCAATGGCGCGGCGGTCCTGATGGACTGGGCGTCGGACCCGCCGAACGTCAGTGGAACGCCGTCACTGACCATGCGGTATGACTTCGCGATTCCGCAGAACGTCGGCGAGATTCGCGTCTACGCGTCGAACCCGGACGGGTACAACAGCCGCAGCTACCACAACTACGACATCGAGTACATGGTGGCCGGCGACCCGACGGTGTACACGCTGCTCGAGCAGGTGCATTCCACGAACTTTGGCGTCTGGAACGGAACCACGGAGTTTGTTGAGAGAACGGCCACATACGTCTACGACGACGCCCAGACGTTCCTGGTCGAAGACTGCGTGATGCTCCGGTTCAAGCTGTACGACGTGGGCAACACTACCGGCGGCCTGTGGGACCCGTACTTCGAGGACGATCCGCGGGACACCGACGGGAACCGCGCCGCCTTCGAGGGCTCGGGCATCCGGGAGATCGACGTGCTGATCCCCGAGCCGGCGAGCCTGATGCTGCTGGCTCTCGGCGGGCTGGCGGTTCTGCGCCGCCGCTAAGAGCTCCCGCAGCGCAGCATCGCCTGCGCTTGCACGGTTGCGTGTGAATGAGGGCCGCGGGGACGACAATCCGTCGCCCCGCGGCCTTTTGCCTGTACGGGCACGGGAAACCGGGGAAGACCGGCTGGAAAGCCGGTCCCACACCGGAGGCCGATCCCACAGACCGGTTCCGCATGCCTTTTGCCTGTACGGGCACGGGAATCCGGGCTACGGAATTCGGCGGGGTGACGAGCACCGCGTTCGATTCGGCTGGAACGGGCCCCTGCGCTCAGCTATACTGTAATGACTGCACGTGTTCGGCCGAGGGAACACAGGTGTACCCGCAGGCCGCTCGCAAGAATCTCAAACGAACCCCCGGAGGCATCCATGTCTGGCGATGGGAACCGAACGCGAGGTCGCCGCGCTGCCTGGGCGGCTGCCTGGACTGTGGCTATTCCGTTCCTGCTGAATTCCCCGACCCTGGCCGATCCGCCCTTCGTCGGCGTGAACGCCGGGGCCCCGATCAGCGGATCGACCATCCTGTTCACCCACGCGGTGGCGGCCGACATTGCAGCATCCGGCTGCCAATTCGTCCGGATCAACTTCATTGACGCCCTGCCCGGTTGGGACGCGGCCCGCCTGGCCCAGTATGACCAGATCATCGCGAACGCCCGCAACAACAATCTTCAGGTGCTGGCCGTCTTCTCGAACGAGACCGTGGCCGGCTACAGCCAGGCCCAGTGGAACCAGAACTACAACACCACGGGCATGAATGGGTTCATCACGCAATACGCCACCGTCGCGTACATGCTGATCAACCGCTACAAGGACGACATCAAGCTGTACGAGTTATGGAACGAGCCGAGCTGCTGGGCGCAAGATCCGAACATCGACCCGCTCAACCCCGGCTGCTCGTACATCTGGCCGCGCATCTTCGCGAACCTGATGGCCGAGACCTACAAGAAGTGCATCGAGCAGGGCGGGCCGGATTTCTTCAGCGCAAACGGCGTCTCCTTGGTCAGCGGCGGGCTGTTCGCGCACGACATCGGCGGCAGCAATCCTGGGTCGGCCACCACGTATGCGCGCGATACGTATCTTCAGACGGACATCTGGAACGCCTTTGAGGGCCACCCGCTGAACCCGACCGGCCGGCGCTACCCGTGGGACTATTTCGGCTACCACTTCTACATTCAGCAGGGCAGCGCGGTCAGCACGTCGGAGCTGGCGAAGTACTTCAACAACGTCAGCGGGAGCGTGTACCAGCGGGGCATCCACCAGGAGCAGCTCCTGCACAACGACAACTCGAAGATCCTGGTGACGGAGTTCGGCTGGATCACCGAGGGGGTCGGCGACCAGGGCAAGGCGGACAACCTGACCACGTCCTTCAACTGGATGCGCACCCAGAGCTACATCGCCGCCGGCATGTGGTACCAGTACAACTGCTGCGATCCGAACGGCGACTGGGGCCTGACCCGCGGCATCGGCAACTACATGCCCGCGTGGTACGCCTTCGCCGCCCAGTGCGGCGTGGCCGGCCCGCCCTCGGCAGCCTTCTCGGGCAGCCCGCGCGTGGGCGTGGCCCCGCTGACCGTGAATTTCACCGACGAGTCGGTGGGCACGATCGACACCTATGCCTGGACCTTCGGCGACACCGGCGCCAGCGCCCTGCAGAACCCGTCGCACGTCTACAACACCCCCGGGAACTACACGGTCGGGCTTACCGTCACCGGTCCCGGCGGCAGTGATACCGAGACCAAGAGCGGGTACATCACCGTCCAGGCCGTTCAGGCCGATTTCACCGCCAGCCCCACGGTCGGCGTTCTGCCGTTGACCGTCCAGTTCACCAGTACGTCCGCCGGTCCGGTGGCGACGTATCTCTGGAACTTCGGCGACGGCCAGACCAGTTCGGCCGCCAACCCCTCCCATGAGTACACGCAGGCCGGCACGTACACCGTTAGCCTGACGGTCACCGGCGGCGGGGGTTCCGATACGAAGACGCGCGCGGATTACATTGCGGTGAGCCCCAACCAGTACGACCTGAACGCGGACGGCCGGATCGACCTGGCCGACTTTGCGATTTTCGCGGAGTGCTATTCCGGGCCCGGCGGCAGCCCGCCTGCCGGCTGCGAGGCCCCGCCGACCGCCCTGGCCCCGGTCGAAGTGATCGGCAGCCTGAGCAGCCAGTCGCTGGCCGTTCTCCAAAGCGAGCTTTCCGGCGCGGACCTGCTGGAGGGGCGGATCGGGGTTCTGGAGGCCGGTGGGTTTCACTCGGCGACACCCGGCGGTGTGCCGGGTGGACTGGCCGACCTGACCGACGGTGTGGTGGGCCTGGACGTGGAAGCGGTGCTGATGGATTTCCCGGGCAACACGGACCCGGCCAACCGGGCCTTGCAGGTGCGGTACGACTTTGACCCGCCGCGGCACCTGGACCAGATCAAGGTGTTCTCGGCCAATTCAAGCGGACGGGTTTTTCAGAATTACGACGTGGAGTATTCGCAGCCGAACGATCCGACGTTTGAGCCGCTCGCCACGAAGGCCCGGGCGGGAAACTACGGTGATTCGAACCCGGGCATCTACACGTATTCGAGGACCACGATTCGCAGCACCGCGTCCGACCCGATCGCCGTGAGCGTGGACAGCCTGCGCTTCACGTTCTATCCGGTGTCGGGCACGGACGGCGGGTTTCGCGACCCGTTTGACCCCGGCGAGCCGGGCGACCAGGACGGATACGCCGAGGCTTTCGAGTCGAGCGTCATCAAGGAAATCGACGTATACGAGTACACCGGCCCGGTGACCGGCAACATCGCCGACTTCACCGGCGACAACGTGGTGGACACGGCCGACTATCTGCTGTTCGAGGCGGCGCTGCTCGGCCCGTACTAGCCGGCTGGGGGATCGTCACTGCTGTGAGACCGGCGCTGGTGTGGGACCGGCGCTGGCGTGGGACCGGCGCTGGTGTGGGACCGGCGCTGGCGTGGGACCGGCGCTGGTGTGGGACC
>CAZPHH010000045.1:4366-39054 GCA_964586145.1 uncultured Phycisphaeraceae bacterium
GACCGGCGCTGGTGTGGGACCGGCGCTGGCGTGGGACCGGCGCTGGTGTGGGACCGGCGCTGGTGTGGGACCGGCTTTCCAGCCGGTCTCTCCGGATGAACATCCACGGAGGCCGCATGAACCCCTCAAGCACATATGACCGTCGGACGGCCGGGCGCGAACGCACTGCAATGCGATGGGCCGTGGTCTTCCTTCTTCTGGCCGGGTGCCTGCCCGCCGCGGCCCAGACGAACTACGCGGAGCACTTCGCCATCAACATCGGCGCACCCGTATGGCAGAGCAACGTGACGTTCACGGAAGCGGTTGCCGCCGACGTGGCTGCCCTGGGCGTGCGGTGGATTCGCATGGAGTTTATCCACGACGTCGGCGGCGACTATATCGACTACGCCGACTACGACGAGATCGTGAACCGCGCCAACGCCCACGGATTGCAGGTGCTCGGGCTGATCGACTACGCCTCCAAGGCCTACTCCGCGCCGAGCGACTGGGCCACTGACGCGTGGCAGAACGCCTTCCGCGACCGGGCCGTGGAGATCGTCAACCATTACAAGGCCTTCCCCTCCGGCCCAATCCGGTTCTGGGAGATCTGGAACGAGCCCGACTCCATGGGTTCCATTTCCGCCGCGCGGTTCGGCCGGCTGCTGGCCATCACGTATCCAGCCATCAAGGCCGCCGATCCGCATGCCACCGTCATCTCGGGCGGGCTGACCGGCTACTACACGCCCGCGTCCACGTATCTGCGTGACACGTACAACTCCTCGTCGTTCTCCAACTACAAGAGCGCCCACGGCATCTACCCGTTCGATATTCTCGGCCTCCACCCGTACCACTGGACGGCCGATCCGAACACGTACCTGGCCAGCGGCCTGAACGCCACGTGGGGCGTCCGCTGGCGGATGAACCACTTTGGCGACGGGTACAAGCGGATCTGGTTCACGGAATACGGTTGGAACACGTCGGGGACCGCGCCCTCCAGCATCAATCCCGGCGGCAGCCAGTCCGCCAACGAGGCCTTGCAGGCCACGTACCTGGAGCACGCGTACGCCATCGCCCAGCCGCTGACGTATCCGTCCGCGCCGAAATATGGGCCGTACGTGGAGAAGACATTCCTGTTCTGTTACAAGGACTTCCACATCGGGACGGAGGAGTGGTTCGGCGTCGTGAACGGCGGTGGCGCAAGGAAGCCGTCCTTCTTTGCATTCCAGGGATTGGCGGAGGATGCCCTGCAGAACGCCGCGTTGCAGGCGGATGTTTCCGCCAGCGGTGAGGTGACCCCCAACGAGACGGCCGATCGGGCCTGTGACGGCACGCCGTTCACCAAGTGGGCGTCCACCAGCGCGGTGGACGACCACACGCTTACGCTGGATCTGCGGCGCCGATACCTCGTGTATGAAGTGCGCGTCGTTCACGCCGAGATGGGCCACGAGCCGGACTACCTGAACACAGAGGCCTTCGCCATCCAGAGCAGCCCGGACGGCCTGGCCCCCTGGACGACCGAATTCTCCGTCACCAACACGAATCGGGAGCCGCTGAACATCCTGACCTTCGCAGAGCCGAAGGAACTGCGATACGTCCGCCTGCACATCACGGACGCAAACTATGCGGACGGCTGGGCCCGCATTCCCGAGTTCGAGGTGTGGGGAATCCCCATTGAAGACCCGCCCCCGCCGCCCAATCCGGCCGATCTCGACGGCGACGGCGATGCCGACCTGGCCGACTTCGCCATCTTCGCCCGCTGCTATACAAGCGAGGCGGAGCCGCCCGACGGCTGCGCCGCGTTGCCGGAAGCGGAATTAGCCTGGGAATCCGCCGCGACGGTCGAGGGCCTCTCGCAGGCCATCTCAGCCGATGACGTGCTGGCGGGCATGATCGGTGTGGCGGAGTCCGGCGGCTTCCACGACGCCACACCCGGCGGCGCCGCCGGCGGGCTGGCCGACCTGACCGACGGCGTGAAAGGGGTGCAGGAAGAGGCCGTTCTGGCGGATTACCTGAACCCGGCCCTGGCCGTTCGTTATGATTTCGCCGCGCCTGCCGACCTAAGCCACATTCGCGTTTTCGCAGCCAACGAGACGGACCCGGGCAACGGCCGCGTGTTTCAGCATTATGACGTGGAGTGCCGGGTGGCCGGCGATGCGGCGTATCGAGTGCTGGCCTCCGACGTCACCACCGGGCCGTTTGGCGTGTCGAACGCCTGGCCGGCCTCGGACCCGTTGTATCGGGGTGCGACGCTCACGCAGGTCTTCGATCCGGCCGGCGGACCGATCGCTGTGGACGTGGCGTCCCTGCGGTTCGTGTTCCGGCCCGTGGCCAACATCGAGGGCACGTTTCTGAATGTTCCGAGCGCGTACGTGTCGAGCATCATCAAGGAGATCGACGTGTTCGAGGCCGGCCCCGGCCAGCTCCCCGCCAACCGCGCCGATCTGAACGGCGACGGCAGCGTGGACCTGGCCGACTACGTCCTGTTCGAATCCCATCTGACCGGCCCGCCGGCGGGCGAGCCGTAGCCCTGCACGGGGCGGCGCGTCCGCCGTGCGGGGACCAGGGCACGTGCGTCTTTGCTCTTATTGTGGCGCTTCGATCGTCGCCTTGCCGTCGCGGATGGTCAGGATCTTCCTCCGGTCCGCCCAGCACATGTAGGCGATGGACACAAAGAAGCACGCGGGCAGTCGATGGAGCTGGGCCATCTTCACGCCCAGCACGGTGGTCTTGCCGCCGAATCCCATCGGCCCGATGCCCAGCTCGTTGATCTCGCGGTGGAGTTGCTTCTCCATCTTGTCCAGCTCCGGGTCCGGGTTGGCGTCGCCCAGCGGCCGGAAGAGCTGTTCCTTCGCCTTGATCATGCTCGTCCCCCGGTCGCCGCCGATGCCGACGCCGAGGATGCCGGGGGCGCAACCGAAGCCCTGGGCCTTGAACGCCGCGTCCAGCACGGCCTTGCGCACGCCGCGGATGTCGCGCGGGGCCTCGAACTCCGCGGACGGGATGCTGTATTGAGCGCCGCAGTTCTCCGACCCCCCGCCCTTGAGCAGCAGGCCGACCTTCACGTAGTGGTGCTCCCACTCCTCGAAGTGGATGGTCGGGAAGTCCACGCCGGTGTTGTCGCCGGAGTTCTTGCCGGACAGCGCTTCCATGGCGTTGGGCCGCAGGCACGCCTGTTTCGTAGCGGTCCGCACGGCGGCGGCGATCTGCTCCCGCATTTGCCGCTGCGACAGCCCGGGCGGATACCAGACGTGGAAAATCGGCGTCCCCGTGTCCTGGCAGATGGGCCGTCCCGTCCGGCGGGACAGCGCCACGTTGTCCAGCACGGTCTGCAGCGCCCCCTGGGCGGCGGATCCGGCCTTCTCTACGTCGCGGGCGGCTGCCAGCGCCTGCTCCACGTCCGGGGACAGGTCCGTCGAGGCCGATCGGATGAGCTCCACCAGGTGTTCGGTCATGTCCTGCATATCAGGTCCTCACAAGAGAAAACCATCCCGTTGTTCCTCGCCGCGGGCGGCGCTCGTTCTATTATCTCCACGCCGCTCCGCGAATCAATTGCGCTCTCAGATGGGCTGCCGAACCCGGTTGCGATGCGCCGTCGCGCACCCTGTCGCCTGATTGCCCCTGCCCCCTTTCGCAATTCACAATTCACAATTCGCAATCCGCGATTCGACTTCCGGTGTGGGCTTGCAGCGACTCCGGGCGGATGGGGCCCGGGACGAGGGTCGGGAACAACTCCCGCAGCCGCGATACGTCCAGCGACAGGTCCGCCGGCCGGGGTTCGGGCGATTCAACGGACAGCCGAGAGGTTGCGACGAAGTTCGTGCCTGCAATGCCCAGAACGTCCGCGAACTGCCGGACCATGTCGTATCGCGAGAGCCGCTCGGGCCCTGCCAGGTGGAGGATGCCCTCCTGTCCGCTGCGACACAGCGCGATCAGCGCCGCAGCCGCGTCGCCGAACCCCATCGGCGTGCGGAACTCGTCCGTGAACAGGCGGATCGGCTCGCCCCGCCGCAGCGATTCGATCTGCTTCACAAACGGGGTGGCTCGCTGCGTCCGCGGGAACCCGTACATCAGGGACAGCCGGGCCACCAGTGTGCCGCCCACGCCGAGCACCACCGGCTCGGCCATCGCTTTGGATCGGCCGTATTCCGATACCGGGCACGGCGGGTCGTCCTCGCGATAGGGCGCGGCCGTTCCGTCAAACACCATGTCGGTCGACGCGAACACCAGCCGCCCGCCGTGCCGCGCCACGCATTCGGCCAGCGTTGTGCTTGCTTCCACGTTGATCCGCCGTGCAACACGCGGATCGGCATACGCCTCTGCCACGGTGGTGACGCCGCCAAGGTGCAGAACGTGTGTTGGACGGACGTCTTCCACACAGGCCCGCACCGCGTTGCGATCCCGCAGATCGACACGCTGGACGGCGGCGCCGCACTCGACCACCGGCCCCGCGCCGGCCAGCGCCGTGATACTTCGCGGGGAGACCTCGCGGATGAGCGACGCCAGCGTGTGCCCGCCGAGCTGCCCGGATGCACCGGTGATGAGCCAGCGTTCATCGCTCATGGCATCACCCTCACTGTGCCACAGGCGTCCGGCTCCCCGGTCGGGGGCCGGACGCCTGTTTCAACTCCATCCACGCTTCGCCGGAGCGGGATCAGCCGGCCGGATAGTACTTCCGGATGATCTCGCTGGCCCGGTTGTCCGCGAGATTCAGCGCTCCCAGGGCCTTGCTGGCCGCCGTCCGGATGTTCATCACAGGGTCCTCTGCGGAAACCCGGATCAGATTCGCCACCCGCGCCGGCTCCAACTGGTTGCCGATGGTCTTGGCGGATTCGGCCAGGGCCGCGAACATCTCGATACGCAGTGCTTCGGGCCGATCCGCGTTCAGGGCCGCCTGGGCGATGGCGTCCTGGGCCTGGGCCGAACGACACAGGCTGAGCACGTTGGCGGTTTTGATCTGGAGTTCTTCGTTCTCGCTGCTCAGGGCCGCGATCAAAGCCGGCTCGACGGCGCCCACGTGGATGACCGTACGCCCGCTCAGTGCCACGCGCCGCAGCACTTCGGCTGTCTGGATCGCCAGTTGCATCGCCGTGGCCGGGTCGAGCTGGATCCGGCCGGTCTCTTCTTCCGCGATCCGCAGGGCGGATTCCATTTCGTCGGCCGACGCGCCCGCGTCGATCCGTTCCAGGGCTTTCATCTGCTGTGCCAACTGATCGGCCAGTGTGATCTGGGCCGGCCGGACGAGCAGGACGATCGGCGTGGCGGCAAACCGGAATTCGTCGCGAATCTGCCGGACGGCGCCCGGCAGGTCCGGCGCTCCGGCGTCGGTGGCCAGGAAGAAACCGGCCACCTGGTCAACCGTCTCGCGGGTCTGCTTGAGAGTGTCGTAGAAGTCCGTTTCGCCCAGGACGGTGGCGCCCTTTGCACGCAAGGCGCCCATCACGCGATTGAGGTTCTCCTCATCCGGATCAATCACGACGTACTGAGCCGGGCCCGGTTGATGCAGGGCCTCCGACAGGACGGGCGGTACCAGTTCGGCTCCGGCGAACGACACCTGGGGCAGTGCGTCGGACAGGGCCAAAGCGGCCTTGATCCGCACCACGCGATCCGGGAACTGAAGCGCCTGCGCCAGCGGCTGCTTGTAGTCTTCCGTGCCGACCAGCGACGCGGCACCGGCCGTCGCGTGCAGGGCGGCAATGGCGCCCAGCGCAACCGCGGAATCGCGATCCCGCACGGCCCGCTCCAACACCGCGTGGCAGTGACGCGGGCCGGCCGTCCGGGCGAAGTAGATGCTGCGCGGGAAGTCCGAGGGCGTGCTCGGGTCGCGCTCGGCCCGTTCCGGGTTCGGCTCGCCGCTTTCCACGTCCATGCCCAGCCGGGCCTCTCGGCGGAAGTTCGCGGCCAGCCACAAGGCGATCGCGTCGCTGTTGTCCGGCGCGAGCCGCAGCGCCTGCTCGGCGCAGCGCATGGCCATCACCGAGCCGAAGATCTCGGTCGGCACGACGACCGCCTGGAGAAACCCGTCTCGCAGGTACCAGAGGTTGGCCTCGGTGAGTCGTGGGTCCGCCTGAACGGAGCCGTCCTCATTGTAATAGCGGTCCGCCAACAGGGTGAAGCTGATGGAGGCCGACGTGGGAAAGGTCCGGCCCGAACTCCGCTCGATCTGCCGGAGGGCGTCGGCCGCCGCCTTCTTCACCACGTCCAGCACGTCCGGGCGGCCCATGAGCTTCTGCAGATACGGCACCGCCTGCACGTACCCCAACTCGCCCAGCGTCTGCGCCACCACCCGCTGCAGTTCGCCGTTGTCCGTTTCCAGCGCTTCGGCCAGGGGTCGAACGGCGCCGCGGCCGATCTGGGGCAGTGCCCGCACGATGCGAGGCCACAGCGCCTTGCGATTGGCGTCGCCCAACGCGTCGATCATCCAGGGAATCGCGTATTCGCCCGACTCCTTGAGTCGCTGAATGGCGTTGTGCTCCATCTGAGGGGGGCCGCCGAGCTTGTCGACGTTCTCCCGGATCCGAGCCGGGTCCCGCCGCAACTCATACTCGCCCTGACGAATGACATCGAGGATCTTCTGGGCGGTCTCGCTGATTTCCGTCCGATTGACGATCAGGAGCAGGGTGTCGATGGCCCGGGGATCCGTTTCGGCCGCCTTGAGCAGCTTCACCGGATCCAGATCCGGCAGGCTGAATAGCCGGGCGGCCGCCCCCTGGGCCGCATCGAAGCGGCCGATGCGTGCGAAATGCACGAAATCGTGGAACTCCTGGTATTCCGGCCGGGCCGAAGCGGTATCTGCGGCGGGCATGTCTGCCGCCTCGTCCGGTCCGGTCTGGGCCGGAACCGGGCCCGCCAGGCCGGCCAGGATCGCCAACGTCACCGCCCAGATCAGTCGCCTGAACGGAATGACAACGCTTGAATCGCGGGGCAGGAGCATGAGACCCTCCACAGCCAGAACCGAAGGATGGAAACAACACAGCGGCGCGCGAACCGCCGAGGCGGGCTGCCGCAGGAGCACCCGTTCTGCTTGAGTCAGCGCCTGGGACGGACGGCTCGAATGCCGCGCCAGCCGCCCCCCGGTCGGACCCGTGGCAGTATAAGTGCGGCCGAACACCCGTCAACGGGACCACGGGCGGTCATGCCGCCGGCGTGCCGGCCCGGTCGCCACGGGGGCCAGGCACGCTGCCAGCACTGAAAACGGTCGGGTGGCACGAACGCCCGGGGTCAGGCATTCCGGATCAGCACGTAGCCGCCGGCCGCGGTAATGCCCAGCAGGACTGTCTGCACCAGTTCCAGGAGCAGCACCCCCGAGTTGTTCGCTTGGGTGCATCCAGACAGCGTGGTGACCATAAGGGCACATGTCGCCCCTACCGCTCCGTGAGTCCAGAGTCGACGCATCATGGCTTGGCCTGAATCCTGGTGGTTGCGGGGTTTCTGTTCGGTCCCGGCGGGCCACCGCGCGGTCGACCCGGGATCGAGACTCGTGCCTGCAAGGGGGAGTGTACCCGCCCGCGCCCGCCCGTCAATGTGTCTTGGTCCAGCGCGTTCCCGGGGTTGTGAGTTGCATTCCGGAGGTCCGCGCGAACCCCCCTATCGCTTGACACGAAGATACGGTACCATGCGCCCCGATCGCGCCCCGGAGTCGGCTCGTCTGCGGGCTTGGATCCGGGCCTGCACTAGATGGGCGGGAAGTGCCGATAACTACTGGCGACGATCGAAGTTGCGCGGCGCGCCGCCGGGAGGGAGCCCCGGGCGCGGAACAACAAGGAAGCAACCCCTAACCGCCTTTTTGTAAAGATGTTGCATACGATTTCCACATCGCAGAAGCCGCGTATGCGTTGGCCGCGAGTCTGGCGTGGTCCGCAGCCTCGCGAGCGGGCCGGGCGTTGCCTGGTTTGTTTCGGCATTGCGGCGGCGTGTCTTTCGGGAGGGTGCTACAGCTTCCGGAACAGTTGGCTGGATCCCTCCCAGGTGGGCAACTACGTGGACGAGGGTACGATGGAAATTCGCACGTCGCTGAGCATCCAGGACTCTCCGACGGGCATTCCCGGTGCGACGGATCCCACACCCGAGGACCTGATTCCGCGTCCGGTGGCGTATCGGCTGAACCCCGGCGACGCCCTCAACGTCCGCATCCTGGATCTCGTGATTGACAATACCGAAACCTCCATTCAGGTGTTCCTGGACGAAGAGGGGATGATCTCCCTGCCGGTGCTCGGGCGCATCCGCGCGTCCGGGATGACGGCGGCGGAGCTGGAAGCGGAGTTGAAGGACATCCTGCGTCAGCGGCAGATCGTTCTGGACGCGTACGTTCAGGTGGAGCCGGTGGTCAAGCGCGGCCAGAGCTACACGGTGTACGGTGCGATCGCCCAGCCGTCCTTGTACCCGATCGCCCGACCCAACTTCCCGCTGATCGAGGCTCTGGCCCAGGCGGGTGGGCTGGTGGAGACAGTGACGGAGATATACGTCTTCCGGAATGCCCGCCCCCAGACCCCCGATGGACTCGGGGTGCTGCCGTCCCACGTAGGGGTGGGGCAGGCGGCAGTCGAAACCAGGAGTACCCCCGTTGCCCGGCTCACAATGTCCGACGGATTCGGCGACGCCCCGCCGTCCGTTACGCCGCGTGCGGATGAACCGACGACCCGCCCGGTGGAATCTTCGCCGCTTCGACCGGTGTTAGGAGACCCGGGCGCCGAGCAGGAACTCATCGATACGGTTCTTCGCGGCCGCGATTCCCAGGCGCCCGTCCCGGCGCCCGAGTCGGCCGTGCCGGACGCATCCACTGTTACGGCGCCCGTTTCGGCGCCGGTGCCGGAGCAGTTGACGGTCCAGCCGCCCGCACAGCCCCGGTTCATCTTCCTGAACGGCAAGTGGATCGAGGTAAAACCGACGACCCAAACCGCGACGGCCCCCGATCCTCGCGTGGTGGCGGAGCCGGAGAGGCATGCGACCCTGCCGCCGCCCTCCCCGGACGCCGAACCCTCCGTGGACTGGAGCCAGATTGCCGGTGAGGTGGACCAGCGAATCATCCGCATCTCCGGCGACGCCCTGCGCAACGGGGACGTTCGACAGAACATCATCGTCCGTCCGGGCGACTCCATTCGCGTGATTGCCGGCGAGGTGGGTGAATACTACATCATGGGGCAGATCATCCGTCCGGGGGCGTACAGCTTGACCGGACGCCGGATCACGCTCAAGCAGGCGGTTGCGGCGGCGGGGAACATCGCCCCGCTGGGGTGGCCGGATCGCTGCACGATCTACCGTCGCTACGGCGACCGGGAAGAGATGAAGCAGGTCAATCTGGACGCGATGTTCGCGGGCAAAGAGGCGGACGTGTTCCTGAAGAAGGATGACCTGATTGTCGTGGGCACGCACCCGGTCGCGCCGTTCCTGGCCGTCATTCGCAATGCGTTCCGGATGACCTACGGTTTCGGGTTCGTGTATGACCGCAACTTTGCGGACGTCGACTCCTACGGCTCCAGGCCGAACCCGGAATTCTTACGTGGCACAGGCCGGCGATTCCCGAATCTGTTCCGGTAGATGTTCCTGATGACCCTGCTGCAATCCGATTCCAGCTCCACGCACGCGCCGTCGATGGCTGTCGAACGGGTGCCGATCTGGATGCACGGGATTCGGGTGACCGTTCTGGCCCTGCTCGTGGCCCTGGCGTACTGGCCGGAGCTGTATCGCATCGTGGGCAAGTGGCAGACGGACGGGGACTGGTCTCACGGCTGGCTGGTGCCGCTGTTCAGCGTGTACTTTCTGCACCTCCAGCGCGAGCGCCTGGCCCGCGTCCGCCCTCAGACCGGTTGGTTCGGCCTTTTTGTCCTGGTGATTGCGCTGGTGGTGTATCTCTGGCATCTGTTCATCACGCCGATGGGATACCCGCGTGCATTGTCCCTGGTCCTGACGCTCGGGGCCCTGGTGCTCTTTCTGGGCGGCTGGGGCGTACTGCGCGTGGTCTGGTTTCCCATTGTGTTCCTCCTGTTCGCCATACCGATTCCGGATGCGGCGTACGTGACGCTGACCATGCCCCTGCGGATGCTGGCGTCACAGGTGTCCGCTTTTCTGCTCGGGTCGTTTGTTCCCGATCTGCACGTAGACACCTCCGGCGTCGTGATTGACTACGTGTACCGGGGCACCTCCGGGCAGTTGAACGTGGAAGAGGCGTGCAGCGGCATGCGGCTGATGATGGCCTTCGTCACGCTGGGCGCCGCCATGGCGTTTCTGGGCGACCGCCCGCTCTGGCAGCGCATCGTCATGCTGGTGTGCTGTGTTCCCATCGCCGTGTTCTGCAACGTCATCCGGGTGTCCACGACCGGGTTCTTGCACGTGCTCGGGCACCGGGACTGGGCGGAAGGGACGACGCACGAGCTGCTGGGTCTGGCCATGTTGCCGGTTGCGCTCGGGTTGTTCGCCCTGATCGGATACACCATGGACCACCTTTTGGTTGAGGAAACCGAGGACGAAGACGAACCGCAGGGCCGGCCGGACGTAGCACCGGCGTCATCGGCTCCTGACCGCGGAACTGAACCATGACCACCTTGCCTGCCACCATATCGGAACGCGTGCCCCGGCCCGGCATGGCCGCGCCCGGCGTGCCCGCGACCGCCGGTCTGACCCCTGCGGACATTCTGCGTATGATCCGCAGCCGGCTCGTGCTCATCGTCGCGCTGTCGATCTTCCTGAGCGCGGCGGCCGTCGGCGGTTTCCTGCTGTGGTACACCAAGTACCCGACGTACTCCGCGGAAGCCTACATTCAGTGTGTTTCGAGCGTGCCGAAGGAGGCCACGTCGCTGCGCCACCCTCAGGTGTACGAAGATGAGCACACCCGCTTTCTGCAGGACCAGGCCCTGTCCATCAAGCAGACCAACCTGCTGATGAGGGTGCTTCAGACTCCGGAAGTGCGGAATACGGATTGGTACCAACGAACCAAGCCTGATGAGCGCGTCGACGAGCTGGACAAGAGTCTCTCGGCCGGCCCGATTCGGGACACGAGCTACATCCGCGTGGCGATGGGCACGCGAAGCAAGGCCGACCCGCACGTGATCGTCCGCAAGGTCGTGGACGAGTACCTTAGTGAGGCCAGGGAACGAGCGACCTCGCTGTACCGCAGCGAGCTGGCCAAAGTGGAGGCCGAGGCCAGCGAACTCACCCAGCAGATCGAGGCCCAGAACCAGCAGATCACGATGTTCGCCGGCACGCTGCCGGTGGGGGTCCTCCCGGGGCAGCACCGTCAGGCCATGACCGTGCTGGAAGCCCAGTTGCTCCAGAATCAACAGGAGGTCACCGAGCTGGAACTGCAGACGCAGGAGTTGCAGGGCCTTCTGGAAATCTACGAGAGCCCCGATTACCAGAGATTCATGACGGAAGACCGGCAACTGGTCGAACTGAACCCCCTGGTGCAGCAATTGATTGCCCAGACCCTGGCCCTGGAGCAGGAGGTCACGGCCAGGCTCACCAAGCTCGGCGAGAATCACCGTGACGTTCAGAACCTCCGTAACCGCCTCGAGCAAAGTCAACAGCAACTCCAGCGGATGCGGGAGCAGAAGTTCCAGGAAGCGATGGAGTTGAAACACGAGCAGGTTCGCACGGCCACCTTCAACTCGCAACACGCGACGTTTCTGGCCCAGGAACGCTTGGAGGGAGTCCGCCGCCAGCAGCAAGACGTGGAGCGGAAGCTGCAGGAATACCGGCGGATGCAGGATGAGCTGGTGTTTCTCACGGCGACGCGGGAGAAGACGATCGATTACTTGCGGGAACTGCGGCGCATCGTGGCGGAGCGGTCCGCGGTCCAGATCGAGTTGCGGCAGCCGCCGGTCCCTCCGATCGAGCGCAGCAGACCGCGATTGTACTTCGCCGTGGTCGGCGTGATGCTCGCCGTCGGTCTGGCCGTCGGCTTCGGGGTGCTGTTGGAGCTGATGGACACGTCGGTGCGGACCGCCCGCGACGTGGTTCGGCACCTGGGCGTTCCCATTCTGGGTACCGTTCCCGATGCGGATGACGAGGAAGTCCACATCGATCGTATCGAGACCGTGGTGCATGATCTGCCCCGCTCCATGCTGGCGGAGGCGTTCCGGGCGATCCGGACCGCGCTGCAGTTCAGCGCTCCGGCGGAACGGCAGCGCACCCTCGTGGTGACCAGTCCGCACCCCGAAGACGGCAAGACCGCGGTTGCCTGCAACCTGGCCGGTTCGCTGGCGCAGGGCGGCCGGCGCGTGCTCTTGGTGGACGCCAATTTCCGGCGACCGGCCCTGCACCGCATCTACGGACAGGACAACCAGGCGGGCCTGAGCAACATCCTGATCGGGGCGGGCCGCGTGGAGGACTACGTTCGCAACACCGACCTGGGGAACCTGGACGTGTTGGTGAGCGGCCCCACGCCGCCGAACCCGGCGGAGCAACTGTCCAGCGCCATGATGCGACAGTTCCTGGACGAGGCGGTTCGTCGGTACGACCACGTGGTGCTCGACGCGCCCCCCGCTCTGCTGGCCAGCGACGCCGCCGCCCTGGGGACCATGGTGGACGGCACCGTGCTGGTTCTGCGGGCGAAGGCGAGCTCGCGCGGCGTGGCCCAGCGAGCCCTGAACCTGCTGCATCACGTCAGCGCGCACGTTTTCGGCGTCGTGCTGAACGCCGCCCAGGCGCAACGGGGCGGCTACTTCCGCGAACAGCTTCGTACCTTCTACGATTACCACGCGGAGGAGGACGAGGAGTCACGCTCACGCCAGGCCCTGCCGACGGGGAAGAAGGCGTCCGCCCTTGACGGACGCCCGCGCGGAGGCGACGACGAAGACGAGGATTCCGCCTCCGCCTGACCGGATGGCACGGGTCAGTGCCGGCACGATCCGGACCGCCTGCCGGCCCCGGCGAAGGCGGCGGCGGCGCCTCCTTGGGGGCCTGCCGTTCAGCCGGTCTCTTCCAGCCTCTTTGTGGGACCGCCTTGTTTGGGGGACCGGCTTCTTTGTGGGACCGGCTTTCCAGCCGGTCTTGAGAGGCTTTGGGCTGCAGGATTGGTCCGCACGGCGGACCCTACTCCCGTTTTGGAGGACCGGCCAGTCGTTGTGGAATCGGCTTCTGGTGTGGGACCGGCTTTCCAGCCGGTCTTTCACCGCGACGCCGACGGCGCCGTTGTCGGCTCATGGCCGCGGTCGTATACTGCCGGTCCGACTCCCGTCGACGACCGGCGCCGAGCGGATGCCTGCCCGCCGACGGGCTGCACTACGGAACGCATCATGAAACCGATCGGACTGCTGGATCTGGCCGGCGAAACGGCCCTGTTCCGCACGGAGATTCTCGAAGGCATCGAGACGGTGTTGGAGACCTGCCGCTTCGTGCTGGGGCCGCAGATCGAGGAACTGGAGCGCCGCCTGGCGGAGTACTCCCAGTGTCGCCGCGGCATCGCCGTGAGCAGCGGCACCGACGCCATTCTCTGCGCCCTGATGGCCGCGGGCGTCGGGCCGGGCGACGAGGTCATTACCACGCCGTTCACCTTCTTTGCCACGGCCGGCTGCGTTCACCGGGTCGGGGCCCGCCCGGTGTTCGTGGACATTGAGAGCGACACGTTCAACATCGACGTTTCCCGGATACCGGCCGCCGTGACGCCGCGCACGAAAGCCATTCTGCCCGTGCATCTTTTCGGGCAGTGCGCCGACATGGATGAGATTCTGCACGTCGCCGACCACCACGGGGTAACCGTCCTGGAGGACGCGGCCCAGGCGATCGGGGCGACGTACCGGGGTCGGCGTGCGTGCTCCATGGGGAACGCGGGGTGCCTGTCGTTCTATCCCACCAAGAACCTCGGGGCGTGCGGGGACGGGGGCATGGTCCTGACCAACGACGAGGCGTTCGCGGATCGTTGCGTCGTGCTGCGTAACCACGGCCAGTCCCGGCAGTACGAGCACGAATCGGTGGGCGGAAACTTCCGTCTCGATGCGTTTCAGGGCGTGGTGCTGTTGGCGAAGTTCCGCCGGCTGCAGGAACTGACCGCCCGGCGGCAGGCCAACGCGGAGCGCTACAACGAGCGCCTGGCCGACCTGCCCGTGCAGGCCCCGCGCGTGCGCGAGTACAATGTTTCGGCGTACCATCAGTACACGATTCTCTGTGACCGGCGCGACGACCTGATGGCGCACCTCAAGGCGGCGGGCGTCGGCAGCGGGGTCTACTATCCGCTGCCCCTGCACCTGCAGCCGTGTTTTTCGGGGTTGGGATACAAGCCGGGCGACTTCCCGCGGGCGGAAGAGGCGGCTCGCCGCGTGCTGGCCTTGCCAGTGCACGCGCTGCTGTCCACCGAGGACGTCGATCGCGTGATCGACGAGATCGCGAGATTCTATGGGAAGAAGCGCTGAAGAGCGGACGGTTGACCGGTCCGGGAGAGCGAGGCCTTCCATGCGTGTTCTGGTCACGGGCGGAGCGGGGTTCCTGGGCAGTCACTTGTGCGACCGCCTCATCCGCGACGGGTACGACGTGCTCTGCCTGGACAACCTGTTCACGGGCAGTCGGCAGAACGTGCATCACCTGATGAGCCACCCGCGATTCGAGTTCATTCGTCACGACGTGGTGCAACCGATCCTGCTGGAGGTGGACTGGATCTTCAACCTGGCCTGTCCGGCTTCCCCCATCCATTACCAGTACAACCCGGTCAAGACCGTCAAGACGTCCGTGCTGGGCACCCTGCACATGCTCGGTCTGGCCAAGCGCGTGCGGGCCCGCATCCTCCAGGCGTCCACCAGCGAGGTGTACGGAGACCCCGCGGAGCATCCGCAGAGGGAGACGTACTGGGGCAACGTCAATCCCATCGGCCCGCGAAGCTGCTACGACGAGGGCAAGCGAATCGCCGAGACGCTCATGACGGATTACCACCGGCAGAACCGCGTGGACATCCGCATCGTGCGCATCTTCAACACCTATGGCCCGCGCATGGCGGTGGGCGATGGCCGGGTGATGTCCAACTTCATCGTGCAGGGCTTGCGCGGCGAGCCCGTCACCATCTATGGGGACGGCCGCCAGACCCGCAGTTTCTGCTACGTCGACGACCAGATTGACGGCATGATGGCGCTGATGCAGTACGAAGGCGCGGACGCCCACGAGCCGGTGAACGTGGGCAGCAGCGAAGAGGTCTCCATGTTGGAACTGGTGCAGCTCCTCGCCGAAACGCTGGGCCGGCCCCTGCAAACGGTCTCGCACCCGCTGCCCACGGACGACCCCGTGCGTCGCCGTGCGGACACCTCGCGGGCCCGCGAGCGCCTGGGCTGGCGGACACAGGTCCCCTTGCGGGACGGCCTGGCCCGCACCGTGGCCTTTTTCCGTGAGTTGCTCGGCGCCTGACGGGGACACGCCGGCAAGAGCGTGCCGCGGCGGGGGTCGGGCCTCCGCGGCCGGATTGGAAGCAGCGCGGCCGGGAATCCAGGATCATGCCGGAACCCTCAACAGGAGGCGATGCCACCCACTGGTCGCCCGCCGCCGTCGCGGCCGTCCCGGAGCCGACGGAGGGCGCCTGGTGGGCGGCCCACACCCGCCCCCGGGCGGAGAAGCAACTGGCGGCCGATCTGGCCCGTCTCGGGCTGTGCTGTTACCTGCCCCTGCGCGAACGCGTGACGCGGAATGCCCGCACGCATCGGCTGCACCGATCCGTCGTTCCCGTGTTCTCGGGGTATCTTTTTTTCGTGGCCGACGAGGCCCAACGGCTCCGAGCCCTGGCGACACGGCGGATCGTCAGCACGCTGACCGTGCCTCGGCAGACCCAACTGGTCGCCGAGCTTCGTCACCTTCACACGGTGCTGGCGGCCGACGCCCCCGTGCTGCTCCGGTCCAGTCTGCGCGTCGGCCGCTGGGTGCGCATCGGCGACGGGCCACTGGCCGGCGTGGAGGGCGTCGTCAGCGGCTGGCGATCGCGCGTCCGCGTTGCGCTGAACGTGAACATCCTCGGACAGTCCGTCACGGTGGAGGTGCTGCGGGACCAGGTCGAGCCGATCGACCCGCCCTGGTACGCCGCCTGACCGGCGGGTGGTCCCCCGGGCAGACGGCTCCTATAATGCCCGCCGGTGTCTGACCACAGGAACCTGCAGAAGAGGGTCCCCTCATGAAGGTGAGCGTAGTGGGTGTCGGGTACGTCGGGCTGGTGGCCGGCACGTGTTTCGCCGACGGCGGCAACCACGTGATCTGCGTCGACCGCGACAAGAGCAAGATCGACAAGCTCCGGAAGGACGAGTTGCCGATCTACGAGCCCGGCCTGCTGGAGATCGTCCAGCGCAACGTGAAGGCCGGCCGGCTCGTTTTCACGACGGATCTGGCCGAGGCCGTGGCGGGTTCGCTCATCATCTTTCTGGCCGTGGGCACGCCGCCCGCGCCGGACGGCTCCGCCGACCTGTCCGCCGTGCTCTCCGTGGCGGAGCAGATCGGGCGGCTCATGAACGGTTACCGGATTCTCGTCATGAAGAGCACGGTTCCGGTGGGCGCCCACAAGCTGATCCGCGAGGCCGTCGCCCGGCACACCGATCACAAGTTCGATTACGTGAGCAATCCGGAGTTCCTCAAGGAAGGCATGGCGGTGGAGGACTTCATGCGGCCCGACCGCGTGGTCATCGGGACGGACAACCCGGCGGTCAGCGAGATCATGAAGCAGCTCTATGCACCGTTCATGCGGCGGGAGGAGAAGTTCCTGTTCATGGACCCGGCCAGCGCCGAGCTGACCAAGTATGCGGCCAACGCCCTGCTGGCGACGAAGATATCGTTCATCAATGAAATCGCCCTGCTCTGCGAGAAAGTGGGCGCGGACGTGAGCCTGGTTCGCAAGGGGGTGGGGTCGGATTCACGCCTGGGACCGGCCTTCCTGTTTCCCGGCGTGGGGTACGGCGGGTCATGCTTCCCGAAGGACGTGAGCGCCCTGATCGCCGTGGGCGAGCGACTGGGTCACCCCATGACCATCGCCAAGGCGGTGGATGAGGTGAACCAGCGGCAGCGGAAGATCTTCGCCGACCGAGTCATCGAGCACTTCGGCGATCGCTGCCGGGACACCTGCCTGGCGGTCTGGGGTCTGGCCTTCAAGGCCCGCACCGACGACGTACGAGAGTCGCCCGCGCTGTATGGCGTGCAGCGGTTTCTGGATGCGGGTATCCGGGTGCGCGCCCACGACCCGGAGGCCGTGGAGAACGCCCGGGCCGTCATCGGCGATCGGTTGGCCACGTTTGAGGACGGGTACGAGGCCCTGCACGACGCCGACGCGCTGGTGATCTTCACGGACTGGCAGGAGTTCCGCACGCCGGATTTTGAGCGGATCGCCGCCACGCTGAAACAGCCGCTGATCTTCGACGGCAGGAACCTGTACGATCCGGCCCTGATGCGGCGGATGGGCATTCAGTACCATTGCATCGGCCGGCCGCAGAGCAAAGCGTGACGGCCCCGACGCCGATCCTCGCGCGTGGATTCCCGGAGTCGCCCCTATGCCCAGAATCATCGTCACCGGTGGAGCGGGCTTCATCGGATCGCACGTGTGCGAGGCGCTGCTGGCTCGCGAATGGGACGTCCTGGCCCTGGACAACTTCGACACGTTCTACGATCCACAGATCAAACGGCATAACGTGCAATCCTGTCTGGCCGACGGGCGGTTCGCCCTGGCGGAGGGGGACATCTGCGATGCGGCCTTCGTGCAAGACGTGCTGGCCGGCGGGGCGGACGTGCTGGTGCATCTGGCCGCCCGGGCCGGCGTCCGGCCCTCCATCCAGCAGCCGCTGCTGTACCAGAAGGTGAACGTGGAGGGAACGCTGGTGCTGCTGGAGGCGGCCCGCCGGGCGGGCGTGCGGAAGTTCCTCTTCGCCAGCAGTTCCAGCCTCTACGGCAACAACCGCAAGGTCCCCTTCGCCGAGTCCGACCCGGTGGACCATCCGATCTCCCCCTACGCCGCCACCAAGAAGGCGGGCGAGCTGCTGTGTCACACGTATCACCACCTGTACGGCCTGGACGTGACCTGCCTGCGGTTCTTCACGGTGTACGGGCCCCGGCAGCGCCCGGACCTGGCCATCCACATGTTCGCCCGGCGGATCGAGGCGGGGCAGCCCGTTCCGGTGTTCGGAGACGGGAGCATGCGGCGCGACTACACGTACATCGACGACATCGTCGCCGGCGTGCTGGCCGCCGTGGACCGCTGCCAGGGCTACCACCTGTACAACCTCGGCGAATCGCGGCCGGTTTCCCTGACCGACATGATCGCGACGCTGGAACGCGCGTTGGGCCGGCGGGCGATCATCGACCGCCGGCCGCTGCAGCCGGGCGACGTGGACCAGACCTATGCAGACATCCGGCTGGCCCGGACGGAGCTGGGGTACAACCCCGCCACCCCCTTTGCGGACGGCGTCGCTCGCTTCATCGCCTGGATGCGGGCCCCGGCGTAGCCGCGCGGGGCAGGGGGACGGCGGGCGCCCGGTCCGCCGGTGCCGTCTCCGGCTTGCCCATCCGCCGTCCTTGCGTCACAATCTCTCGTCCCAGCCAAGGAGTTTTCGCGCATGAAAGCACTCATCACGGGCGGAGCCGGGTTCATCGGATCGCATCTGGCCGAGCGTTTGCTGGCCCAGGGCCATCAGGTTGTGGTCATTGACGACCTGAGCACCGGAAGTCTGCGCAACCTGGCGACCGTCCTGGACAATCCCTCCCTGGAGTTCGTCTACGACAGCGTCCGCAATGTGGAGACCATGCACCTGCTCATCCGCGAGTGCGACCGGGTCTATCACCTCGCGGCGGCCGTCGGCGTGCAGCTCATTGTGGATCGGCCCGTACACACCATCGAGACGAACATCCACGGCACGGAGGTCGTGCTGGCCACCGCGAACAAGTTCCGCAAGCCCGTGCTGCTGGCCTCCACCAGCGAGGTGTACGGCAAGAGCGAGGCCGTTCCCTTCCGGGAGGATGACGATACGGTGCTGGGCTCCACCCGGTTCTCGCGATGGTCGTATGCGTGCTCCAAGGCCATCGACGAGTTCCTGGGGCTGGCGTATTGGCAGCAGTTCGACCTGCCGGTCGTGGTGGTGCGACTGTTCAACACGGTGGGGCCCCGTCAGACCGGTATGTACGGCATGGTGATCCCCCGGTTCGTGGAGCGGGCACTGCGGAACGAGCCGCTGATGATCTACGGCACGGGGAAACAGACTCGCTGCTTCTGCTACGTGGGCGACATCGTGGACGGCGTCATTGCCCTGATGGACAACCCGAAAGCCCCCGGACGCGTATACAACCTGGGGTCCGTCGAGGAGGTCTCCATCGACGGTTTGGCCGACAGGATCATCAGCAAGGCCAAGAGCACCAGCCAGAAGGCCTACATCTCGTATGAGGAGGCGTACGGCCGGCCGTTTGACGACATGATGCGCCGCGTGCCCTGCATCGAACGGGCGGCCGAGCTGGTCGGGTTCAACCCGCGCACCAGCCTGGATGAGACGCTGGACCACATTGTCCACGACATTCGCGCCCGCACGGAGCCGGCCGGGTAACGAAGCCGCGCCGGACGGCACTCGATGCGGCTCGCGACGCGCGGAGGGGGCCCCAGGCGTGCCCGTTCCCCCGGGCGGGGTCCGTCAGATCACGTCTTCGCCGAGCACGTGCGCCCAGAATTGTCGGGCATGTTCCGGGGAGAAACTCCCCGCGCCCACCCGGATGCGCGGAATGCGGATGACCCGCTCCGGGTGCGCCAGGCAGTGGTTCAGAAACTGCTCGGTTTCGGCCAGGATGCGGCGACGCAGGTCGCGGTACAGGTCTCGAACGTCCGGTTGCCAGATCATGACTTCGGATCAACGAGGTCCGGTCCGGGCCTCCGACGCCCTCTCGCCGGCAATCGCATGGCTCGGACGGCTCCAGAACGCGGCAAGTACGCCGGCCGTACCCACCGCCACGTATTCCAGCGGTAGGGCCCGGAGGAACGCGGTGGGCGGCACGCCGGCAAGCTCCGCATACGGCCCCTGGCCCTGAATCCGCACCAGGGTCCAGAGGTATCCAATGATACACACGACGAGCACGGTCAGACAACCGGGAAAGGGAGTTTGCACGGGGAACCAGCGGTGCGCCGCGTAGGAACCCAGGTAAAACGCGACGGCAATCGCAAAATACACTTGTTCCTGCCGAATCTTCGGAGACGTGCTGCCCGCCGCCAGCACGCGGACCAGGACCAGGGCCAGCGCGATCACCACCAGCCCGTGCATCAGGCTGACTCGCAGTCGGGCGCTTCCACCGGCCTCCGGAGGGCCTCCGGCCAGCCGTCGCAGGCCGGGCATGTCCGCAATGCACATCGCCGACAACCGAGCATTGCACAGCGGGTCCGGCTCGCCTCGCCCGAAGCACCAGCGCATCACCACGCCGGAGCTGATCATGGCCACCAGCAGGATGGCAAACCAGATGACGGCCTCGACGGTGAATTCCAGGCAGAGAATGCGACGCGGGCCGGGTTCCTCAATGACCATCAGCAGATTTTCGACGGACTGGCCTTTGAGGTTGGCGGCGGCCAGACCGACGGCCACCGCAAAGGTCCCCGCATCCGGCAGCTTTCGGCCGATGGCCGCCGTCGACAGACCCGCCACCACGCCCGCCAGGGCCACCAGGGTGAGGATGAGCGGCCAGGAGCCCGCCGTGATTCGGACCACCCCCCGCGGGTCTGCCGGGCTGATGGCCATCCAGCCCACCGTTGCGAAAACGGCGATGGCGCAACCCCATGTGGCGAGCGTGGCCACCTTGTCCGGCCATCGCAGGCGGGGATACGGGCATGTCGGCGGAACCGTCATGAGCAGAGCTCGCGGCGTGCCCCCTTTGGGCTACGGTGCGTCCGGGGTTTCGATGGCCGTCGGGTCCGACTCGGGCTTTGTCTCGGTCGGCAGCGTCGTTGGGGCCGGCGGTTCCAGCGGTTCGGGCGGAACGCGAAGCGGTCGGGCCTCGGCCCCCTGGGCCGCCTGCACGACAATGTCGATATCCATGGTTCGCGGCACGCGGTGTACGAGCGCCGCCGTTCCGTCGGCGTACTGCCGAAACGCGAGCATCTGCGTTTCGTATGCCGGTTTCAGCTCCGGCTCGGTGACCTCGCCGGCCTTCTCGCGGAACCGGTCCAGCTCCCGGTACCATCGGTCCTTCCGGTCGAGGGCGGCCTGCAACGTGCCAACGGCCGCAGCGGTGGTCAGCGGGCCGATGGCGCTCATGTCGCATCCGTCCCGCAGCATCATGGACAGGAACGGCTTGAGGCCCTGCACGCCGGTGCCGGTTTTCTCTCCGATCGTGAAGCCCACACCGCGCACATCCGGCACGTTCTCAATCTGCAGTTCGTATTCGTAGAACCGCGCCGGCGGCCAGTACATCGCCAGGGTGTTCCGCCGATTTGTGATGTACCAGGGCAGCGGGATTCCCCGCAGCGAGATCACGAGCGTGTTCTCGTCCGGCTTGCTGACCGTCGCGGAGCCCGCGGTCACATCCGCGAGTTCGCCGTCCCAGTCGGCCCGGATGCGGAACTGCACGGGCTCCGCCTGCCAGGCCTCCAGCAGCGCATTCGTCGCCACGGCTGCCGCCACGGGAGTGGGATCGATGCCGCTTCTCGTGGTCAGGCGAAGCAGGGCGCTGGTCGAGTGCGCGGCTCGGTATGCGCCGGACGCGGCGTGCCAGTCCACGACCGACGCCTCGCACGCCTCGGCGATCTTGCGCACGGCCTCCGCGTAATCGCTCACGATGCTCTCGAAGCCGATCTCTCGCAGGTCCGGCCGCATGGAGAGGTCCGGAGACAGCGGCGTGAGCACCCACACCCGCGCCCCCAGCGCTTTGCTCTTGCGAATCAACTGATCCAGATCGGCCCTGAACACATCGATCTGCGCCGGGTCCGGCGGTTGCGCTCCGAGGTCTTGCGGCCCAAACGCCAGGACCACGACCGTAGGAGAAAAGGCCGCGACTCGCTCGTCAAACCCGGCCAGCGCCTCGGAGACCGTGCCCGTCGGCCCGGACCGCTGGTGCAGGAACCAGGTCCTCAGGTCCGGATAACGCACCCGCACAAACAGCTCCGCCTGCGATCCGAACGACGGAGGCTCCACCGCCGGACCGCCGTAGAAGATCACCCGATCGGTGTCCGTCAGCGCGAATGCACCCTGCGCGACGGACGCGGGAATGATCACAACCGCTGCCAGCAGCAGCCCAAACGCCGTTCTCATGATCCTGTCTCCCGCGGTTTGTACCGCTCCAGCAGTGCCTTCATCTGCCGCACCGCCTCCCGCATACCCACGAGCACCGCCCGCGACACGATGGAATGCCCGATGTTGAACTCCGAGAAACCCCGAATGGATGCAACGGGGCCGATGTTGCGATAGGTCAGGCCGTGTCCGCCATGCACCTCCAGACCCAGCGAATGGCCCAACTCGATTCCCGCCCGCAGGTCATTCACCGCCTTCTGGAAAGCCGCGGCATCCGCGGCGTGGGCATAGGCCCCGGTCCAGAGCTCCACCGCCTCGCACCCGACGTCGCGAGAGGCCCGAATCTGATCCGCCACCGGCTCGATGAAGGCCGAAACGACAACCCCCGCCTCGTGCAGCCGGCTCACCGCGTCACGAACCCGGTCGCGGTGTCGGACCACGTCCAGCCCGCCTTCCGTGGTCAGCTCCTCCCGACGCTCCGGCACCAGCGTGGCCTGGTCCGGCTTGACCTCGCGGGCGATGGTCACGATCTCGTCCGCGACGGACATTTCCAGGTTCAGCTTCACCCCGACGGTCTGACGCAGCAGGGCCACGTCCCGGTCCGCGATGTGACGGCGGTCTTCCCGCAAATGCACCGTAATGCCGTCGGCCCCGCCCAGCTCCGCCTCCACGGCGGCCCAGACCGGGTCCGGCTCGTCCGTGCGCCGCGCCTGCCGGACCGTCGCCACGTGGTCGATATTCACGCCCAGCCGTGCCATCGTTTCACCATCTCCCGCGGGTGGGTGCAAAGGGCTTTCCCCCGGCACCCGGAGGCTCCGCGGCCTTCGGACGGCCATTATAGGTGTGTCTGTGGGTGTGTAAATGCAGCGGTGAGGCTGCCTTGGCACGCGGCACAGCGAGTGCCCGGCGGGTCGTTCCCCAATTGCTTTGCCCCCGGAAACCGCGCCGAGCGGCGCCGTCAGCCGGCTTCGTCGGGCTCGATCGTGACGGTCAGACTGCACGCGGCGAACTGCTCCTGGATCAGCTCGGCCCGCTCCTTGTGGGTGACCATCAGAAGGGTGATGCCCGTTTCGTGGGCCTCCAACGTGCGATGGATGGCCTCTTCCCGCGACAGCGGCGTCAGCTTGACGATGGCGCCGATGACGTACGCGAACTCGTTCACGTCGTCGTTGTGCAGCAGCACCTTGTACGGCGGCAGAAGGCGAGGCGGCATCCGAGTCGGCTGTTGCTCGGTCGCCACCGAACCATCGGGCTCGTCGCCGCGTGGCTCCGAAGGAGGCTCCGGTGCGTGATCGCTTTTCGAATTCTCCGGCATCGCGACAAACCTCTCGGCGGTCGAACTCTCCTCAGAAATACGCCGCCAGCCCACCACCTGTTAGGATAGGCATTCCCCGGGTCCTGGGCAAGATGCCGCACCCCCGTTCCCCGCCCGAGCCGGGCCGGTCCCTCATCCTGCGGGGGCGTCCACCAGCGAAACCGTTACTCGCTTCTGGGCGGTGAACTCCCGACCCGTCAGCCAGTCGCGAAACACCGCTCGCACCGTGACTTCCCGCGATTCCGGCGGGCCCACACCCGGCTGCCAGCCGCACCGGATCGTGTAGTGGTCGGTCAGGAATCCGCTTTGCCAGGCGGCCCGAAGCTGCCCCGGATCATTCACCACGTACAACCCGATCTCCCGCGGCTGCCCTTCCCGGCTGAGGTCGAAAAGCTGAATCCGGATCTCGCCCGCCGCCTTGATCGGGTCGCCCTGCGCGTCGAGTGGCCGGAGGTAGACCGTTACGCCGTCGTCCCCCGGCTTCCCGTCGTAGTCGGCCCCGCCGGTCAGTCGCACCAGTTCGATCTTGTGGGTGACGAAGAGATGATCCAGCCGGCCGGGCCCCAGGTCGAGCAGGTTGTTCACCTGCGTCCGCAGGCCCTCGAGGGTCGCGTCGCGCTTGGCGAGTTCCCGCTTGAGTGACTCGTTCTCCGCGGAGACCTGGTCGACCTTCTGGGAGAGCATCGCCAGGTGATCCACGTCGTTCTGCGCGCAACCGGCGAAGACCCCCACGAAGCCCGCGGCGAATGCCGTTTCAATGGCACGTCTGATACGCATCACAGAAACCCTCCCGCCACGATCCCGGACCTGTGCATTCAGATCAGGGACACCCAAACAGCTCCGCACATGGCACATGTCGCGTGTACTCGGCGCGATTCTGGTTCCAAATCGCTGAGTCGTCAAGACGCGGGCACGCACGGCGTCCGTTCGCATGGTGACGCGTGCCCAATCGGGGCGAGGGACCGGCGTTTACTGTTCGTGTGAGGAGGGACTGGTGCGACCCACAATCCCGTCAGCGGGGTGGGCCGGTTGGCGATCGGACCGGAACTCACCGCACCGATAATAACCGAGTTGCGCGAGCGTCGTGGGTGGGGCGCTCTGCAGGCGCAGGCCCTGACCGGGTCCGGAAACTCGCTGCGGTTTGCGGACGTACCGATGGCGGGCGGACAATGCAAGATGGCGACGCGTCCGGACGATGTTCCGAATGTGAGAATCCCCAGCTCCATTCCGCCGACCGGCACACTCGCTCCGCTGGCAGAGACGCGCGGGTGGACCCGCTGGATGGCGTCGCTCGATCGGCATCGCAGCCGGCGCGTCTGCTGGCTGCTGATCGGGCTGTGGATCGTCAACCTCTTCGACCTGATTATGACCGTCCTGGCTCACCAGCATCGACTGCTGGATGAGTCCAACCCCATCGCCGCTCGCATCCTTCCGCTCGGACCGGCCATGCTCATGACGTACAAGATCGCCCTGGTGGCGATCGGCACGGTCGGGCTATACATATTCCGCCACAAGTTCATCGCCGAGTTCGCGTCCGGCGCTCTATTGCTGATCTATGTCTTCGTGGCCATCCGCTGGAAGAACTGCGTCGACGTCTATGAAACGACTTGCGCCAACCTGACGGACCTGATCGACAGGAGCCCGCCACCCGGCTGGGGTTTCTTCTGAGTCACGGCGCCGCCGGTCGGTACAAACGCCGGAAGCGGCGCGATCATCCCGCGGTCACGGGCGAACGAATTGCACCGCCTCGCACGTGAGTAGGTCCGCGATGCCCGCGACGATGACATTCGGTTGTTCGCGGGGGTCGATCTCACGAATCACGCCCGGGTCCGTATACTTGCCGGACATCACAAACGCGGCCTGCATCCCCAGACGTCGGGCACCGACCAGGTCGGAGAACGGATCATCCGAGACCACCAGGACCCGCTCCGGCGGGAGGTCCAGACCGGCCAGGGCCAGGCCGTAGAATTCCGGCGACGGCTTGCCTACCACGACGGGCTCGGCCCGGGTGGCTTCGCCGATGGCCGCCACGATCGGCCCGGCGCTGGGCGAGCGGCGTCCCTGATCGTCCGGGAACAGCCGGTTGCGGTGCAGGGCCACGAACCGGGCCTGGTGGTCCAGGATCGCCTCGCATGCCAGCCGCAGCCGCTCATACGTGAATTGCGTGTCGAGCCCCACCACCACCGCGTCGACCCGACTGTCTTTGACACAGGTCAGGCCCGCATCAGTCAGTACGGCCCGCAGCACGTCCGAACCGAGAACCAGGCAACGCGTCGCGCCCACTTGGTGCAGGTGGCGGACGCCTGCCGTCATGCACGTGCGGAGCTCCTCCAGGGCGAATGCAAAGCCGGCGGCGTGCAGCTTGGCCAGCAGGGCGGACGGGGCGTCGGTCGTGTTGTTGGTGATCAGCCGCAGGGGCACTCCCCGTCGACGCATGTCTGACACGAACACCGGCGCGCCGGCCACCCGCTGGTACCGCTTGTCGGCGACCAGTACTCCCTCCACGTCCAGCAGCAGACCCTGAATCCTCAACACGCTTCGCCTCCCGGTTCGTCAGGGGCGCATCTTGGCCCTGACGGACGCAGGGAGCAAGCAAGCCACGGCCGCGGTCCGATACGAAGTCGAGTCGGCCCCCCACCCCCCCCAGCCGCCCAGCGGGGGTTTGACGCGCCAATGGCCGAAGCCTACAACATCCGGGGCATGAGTACCGACTCCTCACAACCCGCTCTTTTTGAGATTTCCTGGGAGACGTGCCGCAAGATTGGGGGGATCTACACGGTCTTGCGGTCCAAGGCGCCCCTTGCCGTCCAGGCCTGGGGCGATCGGTACACGCTGATCGGGCCGTACGTGCATGAGACGGCCAGCGTGGAGTACGAGCCTCTGGAGCCGGGCGAGCTGCTCAAGCCGGTGCTGGCCACGCTGCGGCAGGAGGGCATCCAGGCCCATTTCGGGCGGTGGCTGATCACGGGCAATCCGCGGGTCGTTCTGTTGGACGTCGGCCATGCGTACTTCAACCTCGACAACTGGAAGCGATGGTTCTGGGAATCGTGCCGGTTGTCCTCGCCCGGCGGCGACCCGGAGACGAACGACGCGGTGGTGTTCGGCGCCATGGTCTGTCGCTTCTTTCAGGAGTTCGTCCGTTGCCACGAAGGCCGGCATCGGGCCATCGCGCACTTCCACGAGTGGATGGCCTCCATGGCCATTCCACTGATCCGCCACCACAATCTGCCGGTGGCGACGCTGTTCACGACCCATGCCACGCTGTTGGGACGGTACATCTGCGCCACGGACGGGGATTTTTACCGCCGGCTGCCCTGGATGAACCCGGATGCGGAGGCCGGACGGCTGAACGTGCACCATCGCCACTCCATCGAGCGGGCGGCGGCCCACGGATCGCACGTGTTCACGACCGTTTCGGAAGTGACGTCCCGCGAGGCGGAGCACCTCCTGGGCCGCCGGCCGGAGGTGGTGCTGCCGAACGGTCTTCGCGTGGAGCGGTTCGAGGCGCTGCACCAGTTCCAGACGCTGCACGCGGAGTACAAGGAGAGGATTCACGAGTTCGTGCGCGGGCATTTCTTCGGGTCGTACTCGTTTGACCTGGACAAGACGCTCTACACGTTTGTGGCCGGCCGCTATGAGTACCGCAACAAGGGCATCGACCTGTTCATCGAGGCGCTGGCCCGGCTCAACGGCATCCTGCGGCAGGAGGGCAGCGACGCGACGGTCGTGGCGTTCCTGGTGGTGCCGGCGGCGACGCACAGCATGAACGTGGACGTGCTGAAGAACCGCTTCATGATCGAGGAGCTGCGCAAGGCCTGCAATCAGATCACCCAGCGGGTGGGCGAACGGATCGTGCGGGCGGTGGCCGGCGGACGGCTGCCCGACACGGACACGCTGATCAACGACGCGGAAATCGTTCGTCTCAAGCGGATGATCTATTCACGCCGTCGAACAGTCCCCCCGGCCGTCGTGACGCACAACATGGTGGACGATGCCCACGACCCCATCCTGAACCACCTCCGGCATCGAGGGCTCTTCAACACGGCGCAGGACCGGGTGAAGGTGGTGTATCACCCGGAATTCATCGTCTCCACCAATCCGCTGTTCGGAATCGACTACGAGGAGTTCGTGCGGGGCTGCCACCTCGGCGTGTTTCCGTCGTATTACGAGCCCTGGGGGTACACCCCGGCCGAGTGTACGGTGATGGGCGTGCCCTCGGTCTGCTCCAACCTGTCCGGCTTCGGCGCGTACGTGCAGGCCCACGTGGAGAACCACGAACACAAGGGGCTTTTCGTCGTGAATCGGCGTGACGTCAGCACGGACGAGTCCGTCGGCCAGCTCGCCCGCATTCTGCACGACTTCACCCGCCTCAGTCGTCGGGAGCGGATTGCTCTGCGGAATCACACCGAACGCTTGTCCGGGCTGTTCGACTGGACGAGCTTGTACTCGTACTACAAGCAGGCCCACGAGCTCGCCCTGTCGCGTGCCTTTGCGTCCTGTTAAAATGGGAAAGAGGGGCTGTGGGGGTTCTCGATAAGGGAGCAAAGCGTGTACCATCCTTTCCCTTTGTACAGCAAAGTTTTACGGCAAATACCCTATTGCGAACTGGGCAAGAACGGCCGATAATTCTAGGTGTAAGGTTTTGGCCCCACCGGCTAACGGAATACTGTAGCTTACGGATGGGGCCGGATGGATTTGGGCGGGACAGGAGGGCCACAAACGCCGGGCCGGCGATCCCTGACACACAATACACGCTACGAAGCGAATGACGCTTCTTTCCCCTCCGGAAAGCACCGGATGCCCCCGTGGCGTTTGGTGCTTTCTTTTTGGGTCCGGCTTGAGGAGGGCCGCATGTCCGTCCGTACGTGCGGTCCGGTCGCGCGTGTCCGCCCACCCGTTTGAACCGATCGACACACCGACTACACTGAGGCCCGCGTGTTTTGGGCGTCGCCGGCGAACCGCGGACGACGGCCCGGACCCATAGGAGGACGCGAACCCGTGCTGCTGCCGTTGGCGAACCTGATGCACCACAAGCTGCGAACCGCACTCTGCGCTGCGGCCGTCGGGATCGGCGTGGGCATGATGGTGGTGCAGCTCAGCCTCTCGCACGGCACGCTGAACGAGGTGGCCGGCCGCATGGAGAGCGTGGACGCGGAGCTGATTGTGCTGCCCCGCCACGCCAACGTCATCTTCCAGGGCGGGGCCATCTTTCCGGACACGTACGTGGATCTCATCGAATCCGCCGAACTGGACGGCGGGCCGGCGGTGACCCGGGCGGTGCCGGTGTTTCTGGACACCATCCGCTTGGGCGGGCAGCAGCAGCGGCTGTTCGGGATTGACCCGGACGACATGCCGGGGTTTCTGGGCAGTCGGCGTCTGGAGGCGGGGGAGGTGTTCCCCGGCGGCCGGGCTTTCAAGGAATGCCTGGAGGCGCTGCGCGGCGACCAGCGCCGGTATGATCCGGAACGGGTCACGCCCGAGGCGCTGTCGGGGGGTTGCGAGTTGATGATCGACAGTCGACTGGCCCGGGTGGGGGGCTACCGGGTCGGCGACGAGACCGACATCTTCGGCCACCGGTTTCGGATCGTGGGCATCGTGGAGGCCGGCGTGGCCGGGCGCGTGTTCGCCCCCATTCAGACCATCCGGCACATTCTCAACGGGGGGGTGCCGTGGTCGAGCATGTTCTTCGTGAAGCTGCGCGATCCCGAGCAGGCGGAGGCGATGGCGGACCTGCTGTCCGGCAGGCTCAACGCGACGGTGGAACTCAAGACGCAGTACGGGGCCCTGTTGCGAGAGAGTTTTGCGCAGATGTACACGTACATCAACCTGGCCAGTGGCGTGGCCCTGGCCGTGTGCTTTCTGTTCATCATGCTGACCATGTACACGCTGATCCTGGAGCGGACCCGGGAGATCGGCGTTCTGCGCTCGCTGGGGGCCACGCGGCGATACGTGCTGCACACGGTGCTCTGCGAGTCGATGCTGATCTGCGCGTTGGGCACGGCGTTCGGCATTGCCCTGGCCTACGGCGTACGGGCCGTCGTGACGGTCGCCATGCCGCTGTCCACGGTGGACATCCAGGCTCGGTTTCTGATGCTGGCGGTGGGGGTGGGACTGGTCGGGGGTGCGGCCAGCGCGTTGTATCCGGGCTACCGAGCCGCCCGGCTGGACCCGGCTACGGCCCTGTCGTACGAATAGGCCCGGGGGGGATGGCGTTCCACGGAGAGTTCCTTGTCCCGGTCGATGGTAACAGCCCGGAGCATCTGCAAGTCCTATCGCGACGGAGATCGGGATGCGCCCGTGCTGCGCGGGGTTGACCTGGACATCCGCGCGGGGGAGTTCGTGGCGGTCATGGGGCCGTCCGGCTGCGGCAAGACCACGCTGCTCAACGTGCTCGGCCTGATGACGCCGCCCACGGCGGCGGAAGGACTGCGGATCGACGGGGTGGACTGTCTGGGTCTGGGCGAACAGGGTCGGACGCGCATCCGCCGCGACAAGATCGGGTTCGTCTTTCAGCGATTCAACCTGCTCCGCACCCTGTCGGCCCGGGCCAACATTGAACTGGCCCTGCGCCTGCGCGGCGGCCCTCCCGACGGCCAGGCGACCCAGGCCCTGCGTGACGTCGGTCTGCTGGACTGCGCGCACCGAAAGCCCGGGCATTTGTCCATCGGCGAGCAGCAGCGCGTGGCCATTGCCCGGGCGGTGGCCTGCCGGCCGGCCCTTCTTCTGGCCGACGAGCCGACGGGCAATCTCGATTCCGCCAATGCCGAAGCCGTGATTCGCCTGTTCCGACGATTCCACGAATCCAACGGCCTGACCATCATCATGATCACGCACGATGCGGACTGTGCGGCCGCGGCGGACCGCCTGCTGCACATGAAAGACGGCATCCTGGAACCTGCCCGGTGAGCGTTTCCACCATGTGGCCGTGGCTTGCCCGAATCCTGGCGCCTTCCGCGGAATCCGCGGGTGACCGGAAGAACCTGCGGGTATGGTTTGTGGTCTACCTGGCCTGGCTGCTGCTGCTGGCCGGCATCAGCCGCTCCGCGATCGGCCGGGCGGAAGCCGGATCCGACGGCCACCTGGGCCTCTGGCTTCTCGCGCTGGGGGTGTTCTACCTGTCGCTGTGTTGCCTGTTCTTTCCGTTGCCGACGGCGTGGATGGTTTTTCTGCTGGCCAGCAACGACGTGGGGCTGGTCGATTCCGTGCCGGTGCGCGTGCTCGTGGTGGCCAGTACCTGTGCCCTGGCGACGGCCATGGCCAATCTCAACGAGTACCACATCCTGACGTTCCTGCTGCGATACGGTCCGGTGGGGCGGGTCCGACAGACCCACGTGTATGACATCGCGGCGCGCTGGTTCAACGTATCGCCGTTCTGGACCATCACGGCGTTCAGTTTCATCCCGATTCCGGTGGATGTGGTCCGCGTGCTGGCCGTGGCGGCTCGGTATAATCGGTTCCGGTTCGCGTCGGCGTATTTCGTGGGCCGTCTGTTCCGATACGGGCTTTTTGCGTGGTCCTCGGCCGCGCTGAACCTCAGTCCGGTGCAGATCGCTGCCATCCAGGCCGTGTTCGTTCTGTTGGCCGGATTGAAGGTTGCCCACGGCGCGTGGAAGCGGCGGCGGGCGGCGCGGGCCGTGTTGGAAAAGTCTTCCGGATGATCGGCCGCCCACCGGACGGGCGCAAGCCGCTGTTCGGCTTGCCCGCCCAGGCGAAACGCCCTAGCATGACGGCGCGTCGTACCGAAGCGGGGGGACGTTGGCCCGCAGCGATGCCGTGCCCGCCCCGGGGAGGCTGCCCATGCTCTTCTGGCTGATGGTTCTGTGTCTGACCGGCGAACCCCCGGTGGCCCCGCCGGCCGATTCGGCCCCCGCGATCGCCCCGGCGTCCCAGCCGGCGGCGACGGAACCGGCGGCCGTCTCCACGCCGGAGAACGAGGCCCGGATCCGCACGATTCTGGAGGCGATGGAAGCCCGCGGCGACAGCGTGCAAAACCTCAAGTGCCGCGTCGAGTACACGGTCGAAGACCTGATCGGCCTGTCCGATTTCACGAAGTTCGGCGAAATCCGCTACCGCCGGGAAAAACCGAACCCCACGTTCTTCATCCTGTTCGAGAGGATGCACGAAGGCGGCATCGTCGTCCGCAAGAAGGAGTGGTACCTGTTCCGCGACCGCTGGCTCTACGAGGCCAAGGAGGCCAGTCAGACCGTCATCGAGCGAGAGGTCGTCCGCGAAGGCGAGACCATCGACCTGTTCAGCCTGGAGAAGACGCCATTCCCCGTCCCGTTCGGGCAGCGCAAGGACGAAATCCTGCGGCATTTCCAGGTCACGCTGAGCGCGGCGGCGGAGGAGGATCCCGCAAACACGGACCACCTGGTCTGCATCCCGCGGACCGGCAGCAAGCTGGCCGAGCAGTACACGCGGCTGGAGTTCTTCGTCGACCGCACCTTGCACCTGCCCGTGAAGATCGTGGCGTACGAGGCGGACCCCGGCAATCGGAGCGGTCCGCCGGCCAAGATCATGCGGGCGGTCTTCCCCGACCTGACAAAGCAGAGCATCAACACGACCGACGTGGAGAAGGCGTTCCGGCTCCCGCCGGACACGGAAAAGTTCAACCGAATCAAGGAACCCCTGCCGGAGCCGGTGGCGCCCGCCCCGGTACGCAACTGACCGGCAGGCGGAGGATGGAAGCGCGACAAGAGGAAACCGTATGCCCCGGACCATGCCCGCCATCCGCAAGAAGCGTGCGGAAAAGGGACTCGTCATCGAAGACATTCCGATCCCCGAGATCGAACCCGACGAAGTGCTCATCCAGGTGGAGGCGGCCAGCATCTGCGGCACCGACCTGCACATCTGGTCGTGGGATGAATGGTCGCGGCACCGCATCAAGCCGCCGCTGACCATCGGGCACGAGTTTGCCGGCACCATCGTCGAAGTGGGCGCCAAGGTGGAACACGCCCGGGTCGGCGATTTCGTCTCGGCTGAGTCGCACGTGACCTGCGGGATGTGCCGCCAGTGCCGCATCGGCCAGCGCCACCTGTGCCCCCACACCCGCATTCTGGGAGTGGACCGCGAAGGGGCGTTCGCCGGCTACCTCGCCATCCCCGAACAGGTGGTCTGGACCAACGACCGGGCAAAGCTCTCCCCGGAAATCGCCTCCATCCAGGAGCCGTTCGGCAACGCCGTGTTCGCCACGCTCAGCAACGACCTGGCGGGCCAGTCGGTGGCGGTCCTCGGCTGCGGGCCGATCGGCTGCTTCAGCGTGGGCATCGCGAAGGCCTCGGGGGCCTCCGTGGTGTTCGCCACGGACGTCAACGAGTTCCGGCTGGACCTGGCCCGCAAGATGGGCGCGGATACCGCCTTCAACCCGATCGAGCTGCCTGGCAAGGACGTGGTCCGCGCCCTCGTCGAGGCCAACGGCAACCTCGGCATCGACATCATCCTCGAAATGAGCGGAGCGCCCGCCTCCATCACCGCCGCGTTCCAGGCCGTCCGCAACGGCGGAACGGTGGTGTTGTTCGGCATCCCCTCCAAGAAGGTGGAGCTGGACGTGGCCGAAAACATGATCTTCAAAAACCTGACCGTGCTGGCGGTCAATGGCCGGAAGATTTTTGATACGTGGTACAAGACCCAGTGGCTCCTTTCCTCCGGCGTGGTCGACGTCCGACCGCTCATCACCCGGACCCTGCGCTTTGAGGAGGTCAACTCGGCCATGGAGCTGCTCGCCGCCGGCCGGGCGTGCAAAATCGTGCTCAAGCCGGACCAGCCGGCCCCGCTGCCCGTGCGAGAGGATTCGGCGGATCACGATCCGGACATCACCGGCCGGGTCACGCACCCGTGAATGGACTGTGGGCTGTAGGGTCCGCCGTGCGGACCAATTCCGGGGAATCGAACGGTCGCGGCCGGCCCGCAGGAGGTTGATTGATGTTCGGGCGAATGAAGCAGGCGTAGGGTCCGCCATGCGGACCAATTCCGGTGAATCGAGAGAACGCGGCCGGCTTGCAGGAGGTTGATTGATGTTCGGGCGAATGAAGCAGGACCTTCAGGCAGAACTGGCGAGCATCCGGCAGGCGGGGCTGTACAAGGAGGAGCGGGTCATCGTCTCGCCGCAGGCGGCGGACATCCGCGTGGTGTATCCGCAGGGCCGGCCCCCGGCGCAGGTGCTGAACTTCTGCGCGAACAACTACCTGGGCTTGTCGTCGCATCCCAAGGTCATCGCGGCGGCCCGCGCCGCGCTGGATCGCCGCGGGTACGGAATGAGCAGCGTCCGCTTCATCTGCGGCACGCAGGACATTCACAAGGAGCTGGAGGACAAAATCAGCCGCTTTCTGGGCACGGACGACACCATCCTCTACGTGGCGTGCTTCGACGCGAACGGCGGGCTGTTCGAGCCGTTGCTGGGCAAGGACGACGCCATCATCACCGACCAGCTCAACCACGCCTCCATCATCGACGGCATCCGCCTCTGCAAGGCCACGCGTTACATCTACGGCAACAACGACATGGCCGACCTGGAGGCGAAGCTGAAGGAAACGCAGCACGCCCGCTACCGCATGGTCGCCACCGACGGCGCCTTCAGCATGGACGGCACCATCGCTCAGGTGGACCGCATCTGCGACCTGGCCGAGAAGTACGACGCGCTGGTGATGGTGGACGATTCGCACTGCACCGGCTTTCTCGGGAAAACCGGGCGCGGCTCCGCCGAGCACTGCAACGCGATGGGCCGGGTGGACGTTGTCACGTCCACGCTGGGCAAGGCCCTGGGCGGGGCGTCCGGCGGCTTCACCAGCGGGCGTGGGGAGATCATCGAGCTGCTGCGGCAGCGCTCACGCCCGTACCTGTTCAGCAACACGCTGCCGCCCGTCGTGGCGGCGGCGGCCATCGCGGTGATGGACCTGCTCTCCGAGACGACGGAGCTGCGCGACCGGCTGGAGTCCAACACCCGCCGCTTCCGCGAGGGCATGACGCAGGCCGGCTTCGACATCAAGCCCGGCCTCCACCCCATCGTGCCCATCATGCTCTACAACGCGAAGCTGGCCCAGGACATCGCCCGCGACCTCTACGCAGAGGGCATCTATGTCATCGGCTTCTATTACCCCGTCGTGCCCAAGGGCCAGGCCCGCATCCGCGTCCAGCTCTCCGCCGGCCACGACCCCGCCCACATCGACCGGGCGATTGCCGCCTTCACGAAGATCGGCCGCCAATACGAAATCCTCGGCAAAACGCGCGAGGAAATCATCGCCCGCTACGGCGAGTGATGCCGC
>CAZPHH010000046.1:0-37960 GCA_964586145.1 uncultured Phycisphaeraceae bacterium
TCAGGATGACTTTTGTGGGCACGCCGGGCGTTTGAGCCCACTTGCGGACAGTCGCCCGTGTCGCGCGAGAGTGCCATCGTCGGGCACTCGCATTCCCAACTGTCTCCGCCCGACAATCCCCTCCATTCTACTCGTCCCGCTCTTCCGCCCAGCCGTCCGAAGGGCGCGTCCCGGCGAGCCGGGGCCGCCCATCCCCTTCCGGCCAGGGACAAACCGCTCCCCCGAAGTGTACCACACACCGCCGCACGCCCAAAGCCGAAAGCCCAGCCGGTCCGCCAATCCAACCGAGTGATTTCCCCTACGTACTCCCGTAGCCGGCGACTGAACGCAACCTGCCCCGCGCAGATGCAGAGCAAGGGATGATCTCGTGCTTCACCTCCGCGGTCTTCAGTCGTCCCTCGCGGGACTTGGGTGTGGGGAGGCCGAGCGAAACCGGCCTTCAAAGGCTGGTCTATCCTCGCGTCGGCCCGGCGGCCGGGAGAAGCGTCATCGAACCGGAAGCCCGTTGGAAACGGGCTGCGGTGGGGAGGGACAGAAGGGTGGTGTGCGTGGGGGCACGTCAACCGGCCCTCGAAGGGCCGGCCTACGAGCCCGCCGCGGCGGGCAAGGCCCGTCAACGGGCCTGAACCCAACGTGGGGGACTCATCCTGTCCCTGCGGGACGGAAAGAAGATTGGGGGTGTTGTGCGGCGAACCCGGCCTTGAAAGGCCGGGCTATCCTCGCCCCGGCTCTTGGCCGCTGTGTCTGCGTCTCCGGCCGCCGCAGGCGAATCACTTCGCCCCTCCGTCGTGGAGCTTGCCCGCCGCGGCGGGTCGCAGAGCCTGCCCCGGCGCGCCGGGGTCGTTTGGGTTGCGGGCGCAGCCCGCGGTGCGGTTCGCGTTCCCCAATCGAGCCGATTGCGGTAGATTGCACCCTGTCGCGGCGCCGGTAATTGCAGTGGTCCTTGAGGGAGCCTCATCATGACTCGGGTCTGGACGGCGGATGCGTTGATGGACCTGATGCGCGGGTCCCAGCCGGCGTGCGTGCTGGCCGCGGGGGCGGAACTGGGCGTGTTTGACGCGCTGGCCGACGGACCCGCATCGGCCGCGGACGTGGCGAGCCGAACCAGTGCCGATCCACGAGCCGCCATCGTGCTGCTCGATGCCCTGGCGGCGCTGGATCTGCTGGTGAAGCAGGGCAACACGTACGCCGTTCCGCCGGCCCTGGTCGATCTGCTGACCGATCGCGGGCAACGGCCGGAAGTGCTCGCCATGGTGCGGCACCAGGCCAATTGCCTGCGCCGCTGGTCGCAACTGGGCCGGGTGGTCCAGTCCGGCGAGCCGGCCGAGCGAGTGGCGAGCGTACGCGGCCCCGACGCCGACCAGGCGGCCTTCATCCAGGCCATGCACGCCGCGTCGGCCGGCGCCGCCGCGATCGTGGCCGACATCGGCCCGCCGGCGTTTCGACACCTTCTGGACGTGGGTGGCGCGTCCGGCACGTGGACGATGGCATTCCTGCGGGCCGTGCCGGATACGAAGGCCACGCTCTTCGACCTGCCGCCGGCCATCGGCCACGCCCGGCGGCGGCTCGGCGAGGCCGGACTGATCCACCGTGTGACCCTGGCGCCCGGCGACTTCTACGCCGATCCGCTGCCCGCGGGGGCGGACCTGGCCTGGGTCAGCGCCATCATCCACCAGAACAGCCGCGAGCAGAACCGAGACCTTTTCCGCAAGGTGGCGGATGCGCTGGAACCGGGCGGCCGAATTCTGATTCGCGACATCGTGATGGACGAAACGCGAACCCGGCCCGTGGCCGGCGCCCTGTTCGCCGTCAACATGCTGACGGGGACGCCGCGCGGCGGCACGTTCACCCTGCGGGAGATCGACGAGGACCTCCGGCGGGCGGGCTTTTCCGACGCAGCCCTTTGTCGCCGCGACGAGTGGATGAACTCGGTGGTCCAGGCCGTCAAACGGACGTGAAACCGTGACCGACACCCGCCGGATCTCTGCCGACCGACTGGCCTTCGGGCTGGTCGTGCTGGCGTGGGGCGTGCAGGCCATCGTGGCCCAGTCGCTGCTGCTGCGGGAGGCGCTGGTCCTGATGTACGGCAGCGAGTTTGCGTGGGGCGTTGTGCTTTTTGCGTGGCTGCTGGGAGTGGCCGTCGGCGGGTTGATCGGGGGGCGGCTGGCCCAATGTCTGCGCCGGCCGGATGCCGGGCTTGTCGTTGTCCTGGTGTTGCTGAGCCTGGCGGTCTGCGTGGAGATCTGGGTGTTCCGCGGGGCGCGGGCATGGCTCGGCACGCGGCCGGGCGAACTGCTGCCTCTGCCGCGCACGGCGCTGGCCGCCATGCTGTTCGTCTCGCCGGCGAGCGCCCTGGTGGGGCTCTCGTTTCCGTTTGCCTGTCGGCTGGTGGCGGAGCGGGGATGGTCGGGGGGCGCGGGGTCGCTCGGCAGCGTGTATGCGTGGGAGTCGGCGGGCAGCCTGGTGGGCGGAGCGGCGTTCAGCTTCTGGGCCGTGGATCGCCTGGCGCCGATCGAGACGGCCCTGGCCGGCGGCACGCTGGTCACGGCGGCGCTTTTGGCGTGGATGATCGCGAGCCGGCGACGGTGGGCCGCCACTCTTCTGGGCATCCTGGCGGGGGCGGGGCTGGTGTGCGTGATCTGGGCGGGCGACGCGTGGGACCGCGCGCTGGTGCATCGGCGATGGAATACGCTGGCCCCCGGCTATGCGCTCCGCGCGGAGGCGGAGTCACGCTACCAGAACCTCACCGTGGGGCAGCGGGCCGACCAGTACACTCTGTACTGCGACGGCCAGATCGCGGCAGACTTTCCCGACCCCTACTCCTTCGCGCCGCTGGCTCACTTCTGGATGTGCCAGCATCCGGCGCCCCGCAACGTGCTCGTGCTGGGCGGCGGGGCGGAGGGTCTGCTGTCCGAAGTGCTCAAGCACCCGGTTCAACACGTGGACTTCGTGGAGCCGGACCCGCGGCAGATCGACATCGTCGAGCCGTTCCTGCCGGAGGCGGACCGGGCCGCCCTGCGGGACCCGCGCGGGGTCGTGCATCACGTGGACGCGCGGTACTTCATCAAGACCCAGCGTGGTCGCTTTGACCTGGTGCTCGCTCGATTGCCCGAACCGACGTCCGCCCTGCGGACCCGCCTGTACACGACGGAATTCTTCGGTGAGCTTCGCCGGGCGATGACGGGTGAGGCCGTCCTGTGCCTTTCGGCAGCCGCCATGCCAGGCGAGTTGTCCCCGCTGTCAGCAGAGTACCTGGCGTCGATCCGGGCGACGGTCGCGCAACACTTTCCGGCCGTGACGATCACATGGGGCGACCCGGCCCACGTGTTGGCGGCCACGCGGCCGGGGCTGACTGCAACGACGTTCCAGGCGCTGGAGCAACGATTCGCACAGCGCGATGTGAACGCGGCCCACTTCCATCCGCTGCTGTTTGAGGAGCCGCTCGATCCGGACAAGATCGCCCGGCGGACGGCCGAGCTGGACGCCGTGCCTCACCCTGCCGTCAGCACCGATCTTCGCCCGCGGCTGTACCTGCTGCGACTCGATCTCTGGGACCGAATGACCGGCGGCCTGGACCGCGCCGGCGGGCGCGTCTTCGAGCGGCTGCGCCACGTCCGCCGGACGGACGCGGTCCTCGTGCTCGCCGTTGCCGCCGCACTGACGTTGGCCGGTGGCTGGGCCGGGGCGCGGCGACAGGCGGGCCGGCGGCTGGGGTTGCGATGGGGGGCTGTCCTGCTTTCCGTCTGGACGACCGGCTTCGCGACCATGGCCTTGAGCCTCGTGTGGCTGTTTGCGTTCCAGACTCTCTACGGCTACGTGTACCAGCGGATCGGCTGGATCATCGCCGTCTTCATGGGCGGGCTGGTTATCGGCTGCGCCGTCGCGGCCAGGCGCCTGCCGGCAGCAAGCCCGACGATCCGCCTGGGACGTCGGCTGGTGGTCGTGGACGTGATGCTGGCCGGCCTTGCCGTGGCTGTTCCCGTCGTGTTGCCGTGGCTCGGTCGGATGCAGGCCGTCTCCGGGGCGTTTGTGTGGGTGGAATGGGTGGTCATGCTCATGGTCGCGGGCACGGGCGTGTTGGGGGGGGCGGCGTTTGCCCTGGCGGGCGGGTTGCGCATGGTCGGCGGCGGTCCGGCCGCCCCGGCCGCGGGCGCCATCGTGGGCGCCGACCACGCCGGCGCCTGCCTGGGCGCCCTCATGACGGGCATCCTCCTGGTTCCGGCGTTTGGCATTCCCTTCGCGGCCGTCCTTCTGGCCGGCGTCAAGCTCACGTCCGCCGTCCTGCTGTGGGCGACAGGGCGACAAACCCGAACGGCAAGCGCCGGCGCGTGTCAGTGAGCGTGTTCGCCGGGCGCGGGGTCCGGCCGGCAGCGAACGGCCTTCTCGCCAGGTCGCCGACATCAACCGCGACTGAAGTCATCTGCTGGAATGGCGGTGGCGTCCGCGTGGCCGAGAACGGAGCGGCGGTAGACGGCGATGCCCAGGCAGGTGAGGGGAATGGCCAGCACCAGACCCAGAAAGCCGAGCAGTTTTCCCCAGACGAAGACGCTCAGCAAAATGATGGCCGGGCGCAGGCCGGTTTGCTTGCCCATGATCCGCGGCACCAGGACGCCGTCCTGAATGAGTTGGATGATCCCGAAGATGGCGAGCACCAGTGCGACCGACCAGAAGACGCTGCCGCCTCTCTCCACGGCTCGCAGGACGGCCAGCATCAGGGCGGGCACCATGCCGACAATCTGCAGATAGGGGACGATGTTCAGCAGCCCGATGAAGAGGCCGAGCAGGATTCCCATGCGAAGGCCGATCAGCCAGAAGGCGATCGCGAACAGCACGCCCACCGTCAGGGCAATGAGAATCTGCCCCCGGAAGTAGCGGCTCATGGCGAACGAGAATTCGTCGAGGAATCCGACGATCCGTTCTCGGTGTTGCGGCGGCAGGTACGTTTTCCAGCCGCCCGCGATGCGGCCGTAGTCAATGGAGACAAACACCACGTACAGCAGGACGATGAGCAGCACGCTCAGCCCGACCACGAAACTGAGTGTCCCGCTGACCACGCTCAGGACGCCGGGCGCCAGCTTCCGGCCGAGGTTCACGGCGTATTGCTCCACGCGCTCCTGGGTCAGGGCGTCCCGCAGTTCCTTTCGTACGACCTCCAGCGCGTGCCGAACGGTCTCATTCTTCTGCGCCGCGATGTAATCGTCGATTCGCTCGCGGAGGGGTCTGGCTTCCTGGAACGCGGCGGCGTCCTCCCCGAATCCGCTGATGACGGTGGTAAAATCGGCGAGCTGCCCGGCCGCGATGGGAATGGCGATCACCACCAGGGCGCTGAGAACCACCAGGCAGCCGAGCACGGTGAGCAGCGTGGCCGCAACCCGGTTCCTCAGCCGTGTCTCCAGGGCGCTGACCACCGGGTTGATCAGGTACGCCAGCAGAATGCCCAGGGCAAACGGGATGAGCACGTCCGACAGGTACCGAAGCAGCCAGATGAGACAGAACGCGCCCAGGGCGCCGAGCGCCAGCCGCACGACGCGGTCCAGATCATACCGTTGTGATGGCGGCGTGGCGGGGGACATTGGGTACGATTGGACCCCAGACCGGTCGGCGTGGCAACTCAGAAAACACGCGGATTGCGGGAAGGGGGCCGAAGAGGGGTTCCGGTCCGCGTCTAGTGGTCGATGGTGGTCAGCACACGCCGGATGACGCGCTCCAGGTCATCCGCTCGGAACGGCTTGGATACGAATCCGTTTGCGCCGGCGGCTCGAAGCTCCTCGGAGTGCTCGTCCAGCGGATAGCCGCTGATCAGGAGCACGGGCAGCGCCTGCTTGACCTGCCTCAGCGCGGCTACGACCGGGGGCGCGCCTTGGTCCCCGATCGTCAGATCAACGATGGCCAGGTCCACGTCCTCCACCTGCTCCCGGAGGACGCGGACCGCCTCGTCGGCGTTCGATGCGCACGCCACGCGGTAGCCGGCCGATTCGAGCGTGCGGCGAATGGTGGACAGAACCATCGGTTCGTCATCGACAATCAGAATGGTGGATGAGCGCGATTGCCCGGACCCGGTGTTGTTATGCCCAGCCGTCACAAATGCCTCCCAACTCGTTTCTGGCAAAGCAGTTATGGAGCTGCTTGGACTCGGACAGGCCCGGAACGAGCCACTACGAGGGCTTCATTATAGAAGTGAAGATAGGACAATTCAAGCTTGTGTTCAACAAGCGACATCGGATTCCATGAAGTGATTCTGTCTGCCCTCTCCGGACGACGGGACTCCGCGGAGCCTCGGACGGTTCTGCTCCGATGGGCTGTTGGAGGTTCGTGCGGGCGGTCGACGCGGGGCGATTCGGGTTCCGGCGAGCGCGACGGTGGGCGTGGGGCTGCGTGGTTCTGCGCGAGCCGGCCGTGGGCTTTCCCTCGCTTGACCACGGTCATCGCCATCGCTACCTTCGCTGCCGGCCAGGCTGGGCGGAGTCTTGTGCGCAGACGCAACGGCTTCGCCCGTGAAATACCGGCTGCCTGGGTTGCCCCTTCCAGCAGATTGGATTCAACGCAGCCGCATGGCACGCGCATTGCAGCGGAACGCGGAAGCCCGCCGTCCGGCCGGGCAAGCGCATGGACCCTACTTACGGAGCGGTTCTTCGATGATCATCGGCATCCCCAAGGAAGTGAAGAAGCACGAGTATCGAGTGAGCATGACACCGGCGGGCGTGGAGGAGTTGACCCGGCACGGCCACTCCGTTCTGGTCGAGACGCAGGCAGGTGCGGAGTCCGGCCTGACGGACGAAGAGTACGTCTCGGCGGGAGGGAGCATCGTTCCCACCGCGAAAGACGTGTTCGGCCGGGCAGACATGATCATCAAGGTCAAGGAGCCGCAGGCCTCGGAATGGCCTCTGATGAAGGAGGGGCAGGTGATGTTCACCTACTTCCACTTCGCGGCCAGCCGGGAATTGACGGAGGGATGCCTCCAGACGAAGTCGGTGTGCATCGCGTACGAGACGATTCAGGACGCCCACGGTCGGCTGCCCTTACTGACGCCCATGAGCGAAGTGGCGGGCAAGATGAGCATCCAGGAAGGCGCGAAGTACCTGGAGAAGCCGATGACAGGGCGCGGCATTTTGCTGGGCGGGGTGCCGGGCGTGGAGCCGGCGGAGGTCATGATCATCGGCGGCGGCGTGGTCGGCACGTGTGCGGCCAAGATCGCGGCGGGCATGGGCGCCCACGTTTTTATCCTGGACATCGACCTGGACCGGTTGCGCTACCTGGACGATGTGATGCCGGACAACGTGGATACGATCTACAGCAACCAGTACAACATCCGCAAAGGGCTGCGCACGGCGGACCTGGTGGTCGGGGCCGTGCTGATTCCCGGCGCCCGCTGTCCGGTGCTGATCCCCCGGGAGTACCTGTCCCTCATGAAGCCGGGATCGGTGATCGTGGACGTGGGTGTGGATCAGGGCGGGTGTTGTGAAACCATCCGGCCGACCACGCACGACGATCCGGTGTACGTCGTGGACGGCGTCGTGCATTACGGTGTGGCAAACATGCCGGGCGCCTGCTGCCGGACCTCAACCATCGCCCTGACCAACGCCACTCTGCCGTACACCATTCAGCTCGCCAACTTGGGCTATAAGAAGGCGTGCGCGGCAGACTGCGGCCTGGCCAAGGGCGTGGACATGGAGTTGGGCAAGTTGACGAACCAGGCCGTCGCAGAATACTTCAAGATGCCCTGCACTCCGGCCTCGGTCATGGGGTAGACGGCGGTCCCAAGGGCCGACATCCACGGGGCGCGGCGCGACGGGGCGGGTTTGCGCCTACATGGCGCGATGGGCAATGTCGCGGCGGCAGTAAGCCCCTTCGAACTGAATTCGATCCACCGCCTCGTACGCGCGGTCACGAGCGGCGCGGATGGTCTCGCCCAGCGCCGTCACGCCGAGCACTCGGCCGCCGGCCGTCACGATCTGATCCCCCACCGTCTTTGTCCCGGCGTGGAATACGGTGACATCCGGCAGTGCGCCCGCCTCCGCCAGGCCCGTGATGACCTTGCCCTTCTCATAGCTGCCCGGGTACCCGCCGGCCGCCATCACCACGCACACGGCGGGGCGCGGGTCCCACCGCAACTCGATCTTGTCCAGCCGGCCGTCCAGAACGGCCTCCACCGCCTCGATCAGGTCGGATTGCAGCCGCGGCAGAATCGCCTGCGTCTCCGGATCGCCGAACCGGCAGTTGAACTCCAGCACCTTCGGCCCGGCCGGTGTAAGCATGATCCCGGCGTACAGCACGCCGCGATACGGATTGCCGTCTCGCTGCAACACGTCAATCATGGGAACCAGCACGTCGCCCTGGACTACGCTCATCACCTTGTCGCCCGCGATGGCCGTCGGGCTGTAGGCGCCCATGCCCCCGGTGTTCGGGCCGGTGTCGCCTTCGCCGATCGGCTTGTGATCCTGGGCGGAGTCCAGCACATAAATGGTCCGGCCATCCACCAGGGCCAGCACGGACAGCTCCGGCCCCTCCAGCCGCTCCTCGACGAGCACCGTGTCGCCGGCGTCCCCGAAGATGCGGTCCTCCATGATCCTCTCGAGGGCCAGGACCGCCTGGGCCGGCTCGTCGCAGACAATGACGCCCTTGCCCGCGGCCAGCCCGGCCGCTTTGACCACCAGGGCGCAGTCGCGGGTGAGGGTGTACTCGCGCGCATCGCGGAATCGGTGGAAGATGCGAGCGGAGGCCGTCGGAACGCCGGCCGCCCGCATCAGCTCCTTGGCATACGCCTTGTCGCCCTCGATCCGGGCGGCGGCGGCCGTCGGGCCGAAGACGCGCAGGCCGGCCTGCTCGAACCGGTCCACGATCCCGGCGCAGAGCGGCGCCTCCGGCCCGACGATCGTCAGGTCCACCTGGCGCTCGCGGGCCAGGGCCAGCAGCCCATTGATATCCTCCGCGGCGACCGGCACGTTTTCACCCAGCAGCGCCGTCCCGGCATTGCCCGGAGCGCAGATCAGCGCCGACACCCGCGCCGACGCCGCCACCTTCACTGCCAAGGCATGCTCCCGCCCGCCACCACCGACCAAAAGAACCTTCATCACGCCTACCCTGTCATCCACTGCTTCATCCAGGACCGCGCCGCCGAACGATGGCGAATGCGAACCAGACGCCGATCAGGACGCCATTCTGTATACGTGCCCCCGCCTGCGGTGGCAACCCGGACGCGGCTGGAGGATGGAAGAACGCCACCCATGAAGGTATGCTTATTGGACGAATCAGGCTGAGCCCCCTGAGAGGCAGTCGCCGGAGGCAGGCACAGTTCAGCAGCGCCGCACGCATGAGAAGGACCCACCGACCATGGCAAGCCCATTAAGCAAGCTCAGCATTCATGGCTTCAAATCCATCGAAGCACTCGATGACTTCGACATGGGGAGCCTGAACGTGCTCATCGGGGGCAACGGCGCCGGCAAGAGCAACTTCGTGGATTTCTTCCGCATGTTGCGGGCAATGACCGATGCGGCGCTCCAGCAGTTTGTACAGCGGTTCGGCGGGGGTGACGGCTTTCTGTTCATGGGACCCAAACGAACCCGCCAGATCAAAGCTCACCTGGAGTTTGGCAAGAACGCATACGAATTCGATCTTGAGCCGACGGCGGACGGCGGGCTGCAGATCCTGGACGAACGCGTTCAGTACACGGGCGGCCGGGGACTTGGGGGGTTGAAGTCGCTCGGCCGGGGCAACCGAGAGTCACAGTTGAAGGCTCACCAATCCGATTCCGCGTCCTCCGGGCAGGGGCTGGGGGTCCCGTATTACGTGTTTGAATCCGTGTCGAAATGGACGGTTTACCACTTCCATGACACCAGTCTGGAGGCCGGCATGCGGCGGGAGCACCCGGCCATCGACCAGGAGGAATTGCACGCGGACGGATCGAATATCGCACCGTTTCTGCTGTACCTGCAAACCAGGAGCGCGAGCACGTATGACCTGATTCGCGACACGGTCCGGCTGATCGCGCCATTCTTCGATGATTTCCGCCTCAAGCCACAGACCAAGGGGGGCGAAGAGAAGCTCCGGCTCGATTGGCGTCAGAAGGGCGGCCGCTACCCATTCAGCGTTATTCATCTTTCGGATGGGATGATCCGGTTCGTTTGCCTCGCCACGGCGTTGCTGCAGCCTAATCCCCCCGCGACGATCGTCATCGACGAACCGGAACTGGGGCTCCACCCGTTCGCGATCAACATCCTTGCCGATCTGGTTCAGTCCGCCGCCGAGCGCACGCAAGTCATCGTCTCCACGCAATCGCCCGCTCTTCTGGACCACGTCAACGCCGACGATGTGATCGTGGTCAACCGCCGGAAAGGGGGGTCTGAGTTCACCCGCCTGGACCCAGCGGAGCTGAAGAACTGGCTGGAAGAGTACTCCATCGGCGAGCTCTGGCAGAAGAACGTCGTCCAGGGAGGCCCTGGCCATGAATGAAATCGTGGCGATCGTCGAGGGCCAGACGGAGCAGACGTTTGTGAGAGATGTGCTCGCGGAACACCTCGGGGGGCGAGGGATGAGCATCTGGGCCGTCCTGCCCGGCCGCAGTCGAAGGAAGGGCGGTGTGAAAAAGTGGAAGACTGCCCGTGGCGACATCATCCGCACTCTTCGGGAAGGACGGTACTGCACCACGATGTTCGATTTCTACGCGCTGCCCGACGATTGGCCGGGCAGGAAGGAGGCGGCAACCCTTCCGTGGGAAGAGCGAGGCGAGCACGTTGAACAGGCAATCTCGAACGACATCGCGGCGGCATGCGGAGAGAGCTTCGATCGACGGCAGTTCGTTCCATACGTGCAGGTCCACGAGTTCGAAGCACTGCTCTTCTCGAACATAACCGAGCTTGCCCGGTCATGCGAGGCCGTCTCTGATCACCCATCCGAAACTCTGAGGCAGAGACTCCAGGCGGTCCTCGACGAGGCCGCAAACCCGGAAGCGATTGACGATGGGCATGATACGTGCCCGTCTCGCCGCATCCTGCGAGTGGTGCGAGGGTATCGGAAGGCGACGCTCGGGCCGATCATCGCCGGGCGCATCGGCATCGAAACCCTCAGAGGAGCTTGTCTTCACTTCGCATCCTGGCTGGAGCGGCTTGAGAAGGTGGCACCGACTTCGTGACGCGACCACCACTCGTTCCACCGACCGAGGGGCGGTGGCCGCCGCCCTTGACCCGGCCCCTCGGGAGGCTAAGGTAGATTCAGAGTAGAGCGGCGTAGCTCAGTTGGTTTAGAGCATGGGATTCATAAACCCAAGGTCGTGGGTTCGACCCCCACCGCCGCTAGTGATGTAACTTCAGACAGGCCAGCCGGTTGGGGCTGGCCTTTGTCATGCGCGGGTGGGGCGTACAATGGTGGCCGGAGGGTCCTCGTCGTGAAGACAATGCCACTGTTGAGCCTGATTCTGCTGCTGCCGGCGGCCGGCTGCGCGCCGGAGGTCGTCGATGTCAACGCGTATCTGGGGGACCAGCCGTTTCCGGCCCCCTCGCGGCAGGTGACGGTTTTTGTGGAATGCCACCCGGGTGACCAGCCGATGCTGCTGGCGCGTGGGGCGGCCCGGGCCGTCGAGGCGGAGTTGGATCGCCGGGGGTACGCCGTCGTGGAGAAACCGGATGAGGCGGACTATGTACTGACCTGCCTCATCCGCGTGGGCGGCGGCCGGGTCGTCACGCAGGCCGTCCCCCGCTACGCCGACCTGTACGCCGCGCCGTGCTGCGCCGGCGGATATGGTGGATGGCACCGATCCCGCATGTACGGCTACGGCTACGCCACCCCGTACGTCGAGGAATCATGGCGGGAGTTCGACCGGCAGCTTCACGCCACTTTGCTGGATCGTCCGCGCTTCGACAGCGCCCCCGAGAACGCCCGCCACCAGGCCATTGTCTGGCAGGCTACCGCGGTCAGCACCGGCACCGACCGCGACCTGCGGGCCGTGCTCCCATATCTTCTGGCCGGGCTGTTTGAGCACTTTGGCGAGGACACGGGCAGGCTCCGCCACTACCAATACACGTCGCATAGTGACGAGGTGGAGCGGTTTCTGAACGACCACGACCGGATGGAGACCGGAAGACCGGCTGGAAAGCCGGTCCCACAGGGAGGAAGACCGGCTGGAAAGCCGGTCCCACAGGGAGGAAGACCGGCTGGAAAGCCGGTCCCACAGGGAAAGGAGACCGGCGGAGAGGCTGGTTCCACAAGGAAGGAGACCGGCTGGAAAGCCGGTCCCACAGGGAGGGAGACTGGCTGGAAAGCCGGTCCCACACCAGAGGCTGGTCCCACACCGGCGGCGGGTCCCACAGGGAAGGTGACGAGGTGGAGCGATTCCTGGACGAGCGCGACTGAGTGCCGCCCCGCGCCCGATAAGCGGCAGACTGTGTGCCGGCTTGTCCTCGACGCCGCCCGCCAGAGCCCGTTTTATCGGCCACTCGAATCCGCAGACTCCCCCGCCTGCCCACTCCACACGCCAGGAAAATGTATCGTATGTTTCCAAAACAGCGGATGGGGCCCGTTCGCCGGGGCCGGTGTAAACAGACTCACCCGTGAAAGGGGTAAGTTGCCATGAACGATTGGCAGAGGAGATTTACCAGCAAGCTGGAGACGGTCCGCGGGGCCTCGAGCGATCGCTTCGAGGAGACGGTGGAACGCTGCGTGGGCCCGGTGTATGAGGAGTTCCAGAAGTTCACGGCCCAGCAGGGTTTCACGGCGTCGGCCCCGCTGTCCAAGGCGGGCATTCGCACGTTCAAATTCTCGCTTACCGAGAATGCGTACGTGCTGATGACGTTCCGGCTGAACAACCTGGAAAACTGCGAGTTGCTCAGCGAGTTCGTCATCCCAAACCGAGGCAAGCTGCCGCCGATCAACCAGCACGTGGAGCTGTCCGAGGTGAACGAAGCCTGGGCGCGCCGCGCGTTTGAGCAGGCGCTGGACCACTTTGTCGACGCCTACGCGGACGCCGTGGGCGGCGGCTCGAAGCAGAAACAGCCGCAGCCGGTGCCGGTCTGATCTGCCGATCCCGGCCATCAGGCCAGTGAGCAGAGAACTTCGCAGCCGGCCGCCAGGCGGTCGTCAGACACCGCATAGCTGATGCGGAAGTGGGTGTCCCGGCCGCCGAACGCGCAGCCGGGGATGACCAGCACGTTTTTCTCGATGGCCGCCTCCACGAAGGCCGTCGCGTTCGGGAATCGCTGCGGCACGCGGGGGAACACGTAGAACCCGCCCGTCGGCCGGACGAACTCAAACCGCTCGCGCAGGGCGTTCACGACCAGGTCGCGCTTGGCCCGGTACGCGGTCACCTGGGCGGATACGTCCGTCTCGAGGGCCGTCAGGCACGCCCATTGGGCGGGCTGCGGTGCGCAGACAAACGTAAACTGCTGCAGCTTGGCCATCTCCTGGATGATCGCCGCGGGGCCGGCTGCGTACCCCATCCGCCAGCCCGTCATTCCGTAGTCCTTTCCGAATCCGCGAAGCAGAAGCGTTCGCTCCGGGGCGAACGTCACGGGGCTGGCCGCCGGACCGTCGTAACACAGACCCGCATAGATCTCGTCGCTGAGGATCAACAGGTTGTGCCGGCGGGCCAGCTCGCACAGCGAGCGGATCTCCTGCTCGGAGTACACGATGCCCGTCGGGTTGCCCGGCGAATTGACGATCAGGGCCCGCGTGCGCGGCGTGACCGCCGCCACGAAACGCTCCGGATGCAGGGACAGGTCGTCGTACGTATCCACGGACACCGGCACCCCGCCGGCCAGGCGAACCAGCGTGCGGTAGGAGACGAAACACGGGTCGGCCACCAGCACTTCGTCGCCCGGGTTGACGCACGCCATCAGGGCCAGCGTCAGTCCGCCCGAAACGCCGCAGGTGATCAGCACGGCGGGGTCCCAGCCGAATTCCTCGCGCATGGCCTGCCCGATACGCTCCCGCAGGGGCACGATCCCGTGCGTCACGGTGTATTTGTTGCGCCCTTCCCGAATGGCCGAAATCGCCGCGGTTTTCACCGGTTCCGGCACGTCAAAATCCGGCTGCCCCATGGAGAAGTCGATGGGGTCCTTCATCGCGGCGGCCAGGTCGAAAATCCGCCGGATGCCGGACGAACCGATGGACGCCATCCGCTGGGCCACAAACTCGCTGCCGGACATGAGAGGCCTCCGTTCGCCCGTACACTGGCCAATGCGACCGCACACCCTGCCGATCCCGCGGTCTGACGTGCCGATAACGAAATCCGCCGCCCGGACCGAACCGAGCAGCGGATGTCATTGTACGCGGAATCCCCAGGGGGGGTACCCGCCGGTGGATTACTTCTTGGCCGGAGCCGCCGGCGTGGCCGCAGCGCCTTCCTCGCCCTCGGCCTTGCCCTTCTTCTTCACCTTGCCGCCCACCGCCGCCTTGCGGTGAGCGACTTTGGGCAGGCCGAACGGGGACCGGCCTTCCTCCCAGCGGGCCTCGTCGCGCATGCGGGCGATCCGCTCCGCCCGACTGAGCACATTCCGGTGGCGGACGAGGGCCGCCTTGGTTTTCAGAGACTTATCCATCGACATCGTGTTCGTACTCCCTACCAGTGATCCTGGGTCAACTTTTTCGGATACCCTTCGAGTTTGTACTGACCGCCGCCCTTGTAATACGTTTGGCCGGCCGCCTGAATGCGCCGGTGGTACCGATGAAAGCGGTCACGGTCCGCCGGATCGTCCCAGTTGAAGCCCTCCGTGGCCACCAGGAGGTACCGACCCCCCGAGGCCTCCACCGAGGTCTCGATCCCCAGTTGCTGGAGGAACACCTGGGCCCGAACGGCGTCGTCCCGAGCGGACCCCGCGAAATTCTGGACGACCACGTAGGTCAGCCCCGGCGTCCAGCCGCCCGACGAAGTCCGTTGGGCTGCGTCATCCCGCGACGTCAGCGTGGTGGACGGCGGCGCCACTTTCGTGGACTCGGCGGGCCCTTCTGCGGGAAGCAACGGTGAAGGCCCCAGACCCTGCGTCACATCAGGCCGCGGTGGGCCCTGGCGAGCCTTCTCGATCTCGTCCAGAAGGCCGCTCCCGTCCGCTGCGAGCGCCTTGCGAACCTCGTCCTTTCCCGCCTCCTTGCCGCTTCCGTGCCCCAGCCCGTAGGCCACGCCGATCAACACCACCATCCCAAACAGGACGGCAGCCGCCCAGGTACTGTCCAGGGCCACGCGTATGACCCGCCCGTCAATCCGCAACACGGCGTCCCGCGTGCCGCCGGCGTCCCCGACGACCGGTTCCGGCGGCCGAATCACCTCCGGTGCGGTACCCGGAGTCTCGGGAGCCGGGGGAACGGCCGGCGGCGGCGAAGGGGTCGAGTCGGTCTCGCCGTCCGAGCTGTCCTCGCGGCCCTGTGTCCACAGGGGCGGGTTCTTGGACTTGCTGAGAACCTCGTACAGCGGGGCACGCTTGGGCTTGGCCATCTGGACCCACTCTCCCGACGCCACCGGCGCCGCGCAAGCTCGATACCATACCGTAAGCCACGGAATTTTCAACCCGCGTCCGGTGCCCGGACGCAGGGTCCGCCTGGGCGAATCCAGCCGCCGGATCGCCCCGGGCTGGCGTTTGCGGGGGTGGGCGGGTACACTTCCGCCGCCGGTGGGAGGGATCGGGCCGGCCGGGGCGATCTCCCCGGCGCGGGGAATCCGCATCCAAGCGCATGGTGCGTGCATGAAGTTCGAGTTGATCGACCGAATCATCGAATTGGAGCCGGACACGCGGATCGTGGCCACCAAATCCGTCTCGCTGGCCGAAGAGTACCTGGCCGACCATTTCCCCACTTTTCCGATTTTGCCCGGTGTGCTGATGCTCCAGGCCATGGTGGACGCCGCGTCGTGGCTGACCCGCGTCAGCACCCATTTCGCCCACAGCCTGATCTTGCTGACCGAGGTCCGCAATGTTACATACAAGAGTTTCGTCAAGCCCGGCCAACAGATGCGGCTGGACGTGGCGTGCCGCCGCTTGGGCGAGGCGGACGGCGAATTCGCCGGAACCGGCCATTGCGGCCCGGTCGAGGTGGTCAAGGGGCGCTTTGTCCTGAGGCACTTCAATCTGGCGGATGAGAACCCGGCGCTGGCCTCGCTCGACCGGCGGGTCATTCAGGCGGCGCGGGCGCGGTACGGCTTGTTATGCAACCACCACGACGAAGCGAGCGCCGACTCTGCGGCGTAGTCCGATGGACCGCCGGTCCGGCGGGTCGAAGTGAAGGAGGAAAAACCCTATGGCGATGAGTCGCGACGAGGTGTTCAAGAAGGTCGAGTCCGTGCTGGTGGACGCGCTGGGGGTGGACGACGACGAGGTGACGGAAGAGGCCACGCTCACCGGCGATCTCGGTGCGGAGAGCATCGACTTTCTCGACATCGTCTTCCGGCTGGAGAAGGCGTTCGAGATCAAGATCCCGCGCGGCGAGCTCTTTCCCGACGACATCCTGAACAACCCGGACTTCGTCGAGAACGGCCGGATGACGACAGCCGGGCTGACCCAGCTCAAGAGAAGCATGCCGCACGCCAACTTCTCGGAGTTCGAGAAGGACCCCAGCGTCTCGCGGATGCCTGACCTGTTCACGGTGAAGGCCATCGTGGATTTCGTGGCGCTGAAGCTGAACCAGAGCGGGTAGCGGACGGAGTCCGCCTCGGAGCGGCCCGTTTCCCACGCGGAGTTCCGCATGCGTTGGATGTGGATTGACACCTTTGTCGCGTTCGAGCCCGGCAAGCGGGCGATGGCCGTCAAGAACGTCAGTCGGTCGGAGGATCACCTGCACGACCACTTTCCCGGTTTCCCCGTCATGCCCGCGTCGCTCATGATCGAAGGCATGGCCCAAACCGCCGGCGTCCTGGTCGGAGAGGCCCGGCGCTTCCGGGAGAAGGTCCTGCTGGCCAAAATCCGCCGTGCCCGTTTCGACGACTACTGCACCCCGGGGGATCGCATCCGCTACGAAGCCTTCATCGAGGCGATCGATGAAGCGGCCGCCACCACCCGCGGGATCGTCTACAAGGAGGATCGGCCCATCGGGGAAGTGGACCTGATGTTCTCCCACGCCGACAACGCGGCCACCGACCTGGGCCTGCCCGGGCACAACTTCGTATTCACGGATCAGTTCATGGACCTGTTAACGGCCTTCAACGTCAGGACTGCGGACTGACGGGTGGGCCGACCGAGTGGAATTCCCATGACCGGCGAACGACGAGTCGCAATCACCGGCCTCGGCACCATCACCCCCCTGGGAATCGGAATCGAACCCCTGTGGGAGGGATTGATGGCCGGGCGCTGCGGACTCAAACCCATCGAGGCTTTCGACGCCTCGGGCCTGGCCTCGCGGCTTGGCGGCGAGATCCCCGGCCTCAAGGCTGCCGACTACGTGCCCAAGAGCTACCGCAAAAGCGTCAAGGTGATGGCCCGCGACATCGAGATCGCCGTGGCCGCCGCCCACGCCGCGGTGCGGGACGCCGGCCTGAACACCCGGTGCCTCGTGGAACGGGGCGAGGCGACCGGCCCCGTGAATGTGGATCCCACGCGGTTCGGGGCCAACATCGGGGCCGGCCTGATCTGCGCCGATCTTCCGGAACTGGCCGGCGCCCTGCACACCGCGGCCGAGAACGGCCGGTTCAGCCTGGCCCGGTGGGGTCATGAAGGAATGAACAACCTCACGCCGCTGTGGCTGCTGAAGTTTCTGCCCAACATGCTTGGCTGCCACGTGACGATCGTTCACGACGCGCAGGCGCCCTCCAACACCATCACCTGCGGCGAGGCCTCGAGCCATCTGGCCGTCGGCGAGGCGTACCGCACCATCGCCCGGGGCGCTGCAGACGTATGCATCTGCGGAGGGGCCGAAAGCAAGATCAACCCCATGGGCGTCCTGCGGCAGCAACTGCTCAACCGCCTGGCCACAGGATGGGACGACACCCCGGACCGCGCCTGCCGTCCCTTCTCCGCCCGTCGCCGCGGCATCGTGGTCAGCGAGGGCGGCGGATTGCTGATCCTGGAGGAAATGGGACACGCCCGAGCCCGTCGGGCCCGTATCTACGGCGAGGTGATCGGCTTCGGCGCCAGCGCGAACACGAGCAGTTGGACGCAGCCGGATCCGGACGGCGCCGGGCTGGCAGCGGCGATCCGGGCCGCTCTGCACGATGCGGGGGTTTCGGCGGATGCGATCGACCTGGTCGGCACATTCGGCGGCGGGCTGGTGGGGCATGATGCCTCGGAGCTGAAGGCCCTGCAGAACGCCCTGGGCAGCCGCTTCGACGGCCTGCCCGCCATCGCCACGAAGGGATCGCTGGGCAACGCCGGCGCCGGCGCCGGTGCGTTGGACCTGGCCGTCAGCGTGATGGCCCTGGCCCACAACACGCTGCCCCCTTCGCGGAACACCGACGACCCGGACCCGGAATGCCGCCTGGCGTTCGCGACGAAGGACCCGGCCGACGCGCGGATCCGCTGCCTGCTCAGCGTGGGGTATGCCCTGAGCGGCGGACAGAACGCGGCCCTTATCATCCGGAAGTACGAGGAGTAGCCCCGTGGGACGCAGAACAGTCATCACCGGGATGGGATGGGTCACGCCGCTGGGCTGTGACATTGAAGACGTATGGGCCAGGCTGCTTCGCTGCGAGAGCGGCATCGAGCCCACCACCCTGTTTGACGCCCGCACGTTCCCCACCACGTTCTCGGCCGAGGTGAAGAACTTCCGGCTGGAGGATTTTCTCGGGGCCGATGCGGCCCGTCATGCCGACGCCGCGCGCAACTCCCGGTTCGCCCTGGCCGCCACGCAACTGGCCTGGGCCTATGCCGGACTCGACCAGGACCCGCCGCCGCGGCGCGAGCGTGTGGGCGTCTACCTCGGCGGCGGCGAAGGGCCGATCGATTTCGACAACTTCGTCCGCGCCGCCGTGGACGGCTGGAACGACGACGAGAACCGGCTGGATTGCGTCCGCTGGGCGGCGGCCGCCGCAGAGCATCTCAATTGCACGTGCGAGATCGAGCAGGACCCCAACATGGCCGCTGCGCACATCGCCGTCCAGTTCCAGGCGGCCGGGCCCAACTTCAACACCCTTACCGCCTGCGCCGCCAGCACGCAGGCGCTCGGCGAGGCCTACTCGATCATCCGTCGCGGAGACGCCGACGTGATGATTTCCGGCGGCGCCCACAGCATGATCCACCCGCTCGGCACCACCGGATTCAACCGACTCACTGCCCTGTCCACGCGGAACGACGAGTACAAGACCTCCTCCCGTCCCTTTGACCGGACGCGCGACGGATTCGTGCTGGGCGAAGGTTCCGGCATCCTGATCCTGGAAGAGCTGGAGCACGCGCGGGCCCGCGGGGCGAGACCCCTGGCCGAGATCACGGGGTACGGATCCACCGCCGATGCGTTCCGCATCACCGACATCCACGAGACCGGACGCGGCGGAATCGCCGCCATGCGGGCGGCCATCGAGTCCGCCGGACTGACCATCCATGACATCGGCTACATCTCCACGCACGGCACGGGCACGGAGGAGAACGACAAGATCGAATCGCTCGCCATCCGCACGCTGTTCGGCGAGCGGGCCCCACAGGTGCCGGCCAGCAGCGTCAAGAGCATGTTCGGACACCTCATCGCGGCGGCCGGTGCGGTCGAGTTGATCACCTGCGTCCTGGCCATCCGTGACGGAATTCTGCCGCCCACGGCCAACTACCGCGAACCGGACCCGAATTGCGACCTGGACTACGTTCCCAATGCGGCCCGCAAGGCGGAACTGCGCCACGTGCTGTCCAACAGTTTCGGCTTCGGCGGGCAGAACGACTCGCTTGTGCTCAGCGTGTTCGAGGGATGATCCGTGCAGAGGCGGCGACGATTCGGGAAAAAAGACTGTTGACATTTGACGATGATTGTGTAAGACTGAAGCCCGCGCCACGGCAGAGTTCTGCCCAAGCCGCTGGTTTCAACCGGTCCGGTACGCCGCGAAAGTTGGAACCCGCGGCTTTTTCTTTGGGCCGAATGGACCCCACGCACAGAGGTTGACCATGGCAAACCCACAGCCGCCCGCCGTGTCGCCGGAGCCGGCGCGTCACAGCGCCTTCGGCCGCGCCTTCTGGATGCTCAACTGGATCGAGGCGTTCGAGCGCCTGGCCTACTTCGGCATCCGCGCGGTCGTGCCCATCTACATCATGCAGGCGACGGAGCCGGGCGGCCTGCACCTGACCGCCACCCACAAGGGCCTCATCTACGCCTGGTGGGGCGCGGTGCAGTCGTTTCTGCCCCTGTTCACCGGGGGCATCGCCGACCGCTATGGATACAAACGGGTGCTGTTTTTCGCCATCAGCACGAACGTGATCGGCTATCTGCTGATGGCCTACCTGCACTCCTATGCCGGGTTCTTCGCGGGCGTGCTTATTCTGGCCCTCGGCACGGCGTTCTTCAAACCGAGTCTGCAGGGATCCATCGCCCAAAATCTCACGAAGGAGAACTCGTCGCTGGGCTGGGGAATCTTCTACTGGATCGTCAACATCGGCGGGTTCGCCGCGCCCTTCTTCTCCACCATCGTGCTTGGCAAGCCTCACAGCGCCGAGGGCTGGCAGAACCTGTTCCTGATCTCGGCCGGCTTCACCGCGGCGAATCTGCTCATTCTGTTCACGTTTCGCGACGTGCCGTCCGGGGCCGACAAAACCCAAAGCCTCGCCAGGGTCTTCTGGATCACCATCGAGAACATCTGGCCCTACTGGTTCCGCGGCGGCCGGCTGCACGGCCCGCGAGCCGGACTGGGCGCCGCCCTGGCCGCCGCGGGAATCGTGGTGCTGACCTGGGGCCGCGTGCCTCTGCCGGACGTGCTCTGTTGGGTGCTCGGACTGGGGTTGCTGGTCGCGGGAGGGGTGCTGATTCTGTGGCTGAAGAACGGCCACTTCATCTGGCAGCTTCGCCTGCCGGTGTTTCTGCTCATCATGGCGGCCTTCTGGCTGATGATGTACCAGGTCTGGGACCTGCATCCGAACTTCATCGAGGACTGGGTCGACAGCTCCATGGTCGCCCGGCAACTGCCCTTCGACCTGACGCAGGAATTCGGCGACCGCGGCCTGCTCCGCGTGCCCCAGCAAATCCTTCTGTCCGCGAACGCCGGCCTGATCATTCTGCTGGTGCTGCCCATCTCCTGGCTGGTCCGGCGAATGCGGACCCTCAGCGCCATGCTCATCGGCATGACCACCTGCACGGTGGGCACCCTGGTGGCCGGCCTGACCGGCAACGGATGGATCTTCCTGCTGGGCATCGTCTTCTTCTCCCTGGGAGAGATGCTGACCGGGCCCAAGAAGAACCAGTACCTCGGCCTGATCGCGCCGCCCGGCAAGAAGGGCCTGTACCTGGGGTACGTGAACATCCCGGTGGGCATCGGGCTGTTCGTCGGCTCGTGGGTTGCCGGCTTCGTCTACGACCGCTACGGCGAAAAGGCCTCGCTGGCCCTGAAGTACATGGCGGATCGGCCCGCGCTGGTGGCCCAGGCCGCCCGCGCCACGGAGTGGGGCGATTCGCTGGAACTCCTCCCGGACCTGCTCCAGGTGGACGGCAACGAGGCCTTTGGCCAGGTCTGCGCGCGGGAGAGCCAGGCGCCGGACGCCATGACCGACCGACTGCGGGCCACCTTCCGCTACGACGCCGGGCAGATCACCAACCTGGCCCTCCAGCATCTCGCGCTGCATTCGGACCGCCGGGCAAAGACCTTCCAGGAACTGGCGTCGGCCATCGAGAAAACCAAGGACGCATCCGCCTTCGACCGCGCCGACGCCGAGAAACTCCGCCGTGATGCCGAGCGGAAAGACGGATCAGACCCCGTCGGGATCGCCCGCTTCGTGCATCTGCTTCCCAAGGCGTCGGGGGTGAACCGAGCCGATGCGTTCGTCATGGCACGCGACGCGCTGATGAAAGAGCGGACGGACGCAGCGACGTTGGATGACGCCGCCGTGAAGGAACATCTGTGGGCCCGGTTCGGCGATGATCCGGCCACGTTGAACAACCTCGCCCTGCAGTATCTGGCCCAGGGAACCTCCGCTCTGGACGCGCCGGTCGCGGCACTGCTGGCCGAAGCACAGGCGCTGCCCGTAAAGGCCCGCGTCGAACTCATCGAGAAGCGGGTGGGCATCGGACGAACCAAATCGTTCGCCGCGCTGAGCCGCGCGTGCGGCGCCGACGACGCCCAAATCGATGCAGTGCTCGCGACACAGAACGTGCCGGACGCCGTACCGGATGCCGCCCTGTACGTGTACCTGATGGAGAAGCCGCACTACCAGTTCCTGATCGCGGCCACAACAGACTGGGAGAGGAACACGCAGCTCCTGCGCGAACTGATCGAACCGGACCCGCAGGCGATTCAGGCCGTTCTGCAAGCGTTTGCCAACGAAGGATGGGCGACTCGGGCGTCCGAAGCGTTCTTCCGGCTCTTCCAAAGCCCGGTGCCGGAAGAGGAGTCGGCATCCGGCATTCCCTTCGCCCGGCTGGCCCGCAAGCCCGAGATCATTCGAGCGGCCTTCGCCGGCAAGGACTGGTCCCGGTCGCCGGAGCAGGCGGCCCGTCTGCTGCGGCTGAACCCCTTCGAGGCCCGCGCCCGGGCGGCTGCGGAAATCAACGGCGCGGCGAACGCAACCACCCGCCTGCTCTGGACCACGTATGACCCGCAGTACAAGGTCTGGCTCCCCTTCGCGGCCATCGGCGTAGTGGCCATGATCGCCCTGGCCATCTTCGGCCAGATGGCCAAACGATGGGCGGATATGAACGCCTGAGCCGCCACCGCCTGGCGGCGCGCAGAAGATGGACTCCTTACGGCGCCCACACGTGGAGGGTATTGCCTTCCTGCAGCACCAGTCCCACGTCGCACAGCACCGTCCGGCGCACCCGTTCGAACTCGCCCAGCTCCAGCACGCCGCCGACCGCCGCCGGCCGGCCCCCCTCCGCCAGATCGAAGAAGTACGCCTTGAATCCCTCACGCCTGGCCCGCCCGGGCCAATGAACGGCCACCACGTGCCGCTCGGCAACGAACCGGTCCTGGAAGTTCGGACGTTCCACCCCGCTCAGCTCCCAGAGCAGTCGACCGTCCAGATTGTCCACCTCGCACACCTGACGCTCCGACGTCAGGAGCAGTCGCCCGTCCACCAGGTGCGCCCGTGGGGCGTCGAAGGCGCCGCGCACCGGTGACGGGGCCGACCAGATCGGGCGGCCGTTGTCCAGGCTCACTTTCTCCAGCAACCCCGACGCCGTGGCAAAGCAGAGGCCGTCCACGTCTGCGCACACCGTGGCGGGGAGCACCACGCGGTCCAGCCTCCGCTGCCAGAGCAACTGGCCCGAAGACACGTCAAAGGCGCAGAGATTCCGCGGCGTCACCGCAATGGCCTTGCCGTCCAGCGACAGGGCGGAAGCGACAACGACCTCGTTGACCGGCGGACGAAGCTGCCGGCCCCGATCCCCGGTTTGAGCATCCAGCACCTCGAGCACCGGCCGGCCCAGGCGCGCCGCCCGCACGATGACCCACGCCTCGGACATGTTCACGTCGCCGACCGCTTCGCCCTCAATCTGCCGGCGCCAGACCACGCGCCCGTCGCGCACGTCCAGGCACACGGTCTGTCCGTCCTCCTGCACGCAGACCAGCCGGTCGTTTCCGTATCCGAACGCACGAAATTCCGTGAACTGCTCGTGATCGGTGTTCGGATCCAGCAGGTCGGCCGGGTACACCCCATAGCTCCAGCGCACGGTCCCTGTGGAAGCGTCCACGGCCAGCACCTGGTGCCGCGTGGCCACAACCGCCACGTCGTCCGTGGCCAGCAGCAGCTCCGGCGCCATCCGGCAGGGCGCGGGCGTGGGCCAGACGGGTTGATTCCCGGCGCCGAAGGCCTGGATGCCGGATTCCACAAAGACGTAATACTGCCGCCAGGACGCCCGCCGCGTGTCGGTGAAGCGCGGGGCCAGCAGCGTCAGTTCCGACAAGAACGTGCGGGGAGCCAGAGCGATCAACGGCGGACCCAGGGCCGGCCGCGGCGGTTCCAACGGTCCCCACTGCGCATGCAGGCGATCGCGGCACACGGCGAAGTCGAGCCGCTCTCCGTCGACCTCGAACCGGTACAACGGAAACTGCCGGGCGCCCCGGACCATCCAGCGGAACGCCGATTCGTGCCGCCCATCCTGCACGTACGCATCCGCCAGCGCCCGGATCACCGCGGGCGTGTCCACCGTCGTCGCGTAGCGGGCCAGCGCCGCGCGAAACGCCTCTGCCGCACCGGTCGCGTCGCCCTGGCCCGCCAGCCGGCGCCCCTTCTCCACCAGCGCCACCCCGGCCGCCTGCGAATTCGGATACGTGTCCGTCACGCGATCGAGCAGCCCGACCTCTCCCGTGCGATCGGCCGCCGCCAGAAGCTCCCGGGCCTCGCGCTCACACGCGGCGTACACGTCCGGGCCGTGCCATTCCATCAGTCGGGCAACGTGCCGCCGGGCCAGCTCGCCGGCCGGCTCCGACGCCGCCGACACGTGCTCACGCAGCGAGCGATCGGCGATCACCTGCTGGTACAGCGCCACGGCCTCCCGGATCCGGCCCGCAGATTCATCCCACGCCGCCTGTGTCAATCGCCGGCGAACGTGAGCATCCACATCGGGCGGCGTCTCGGTCGCGACCGCGAAGAGTCGGCTCAACACGACCGGGTCCACGCCTTCGCGACTCTGCAACCTGGCCGCAAAACGCAGACTGTCCTCGAACAGACGGCGCTTCACATCCGCACGCATGGGTCCGGCAAACCCGCCGGCCCGACGAACCGCCTCCTCCACCGCCGCCGCGCCCTCCCCGTCGCGACCCAGCCGAAATGCAACGTCCGCCAGATCCAACGCGGCGCCGGGATCCTGCGGACGCGCATGGAACTCCGCCTCATGCCGGGCCCACACGTCCGCCCGCCGCGCGTAGACACGCACGCCGTCGAACGCGGCCACCACCAGTTGATCCGGCATCGGCAGCAGGTTGCCGCCCAGCCCCTCGTCCCACGCAACCGATTTCAGGTCACCCGCCGCCAAGTCCACTCGGCAGAGGCCGGCACTCGTCGGAATGAGCAACTCCGTTTCCGTCAGCGCCGCATAGCCTGTAATCTCCGCCTCTGCCGGCCACGGCGCCGTCCACATCAGGGCCGCTTCAGCCAGGTCGTAGCAGAACGCCCCGGCCGCCCCGAGCCCGTACAGCCGCGACCCGCGAACACTCACCACCGCCCTGGCGTCGGCAAGCTCGCTCCGCGGAACAGACCGCACCAGCCCGCCGTCGGAGCGGTCCAGCACCAGGAGGCTCTCGCAATCCAACGGCAGCGCGATCAATCGATCCGGGACCGCGAACACGGGATTGAACTGCCACCCGCCCGCGACTTCGGCACGAGCCCCCTGGCCGCGGCCCCACTCCCGCCGCGACAGCGTGTCGTACGCGTGAACCCAGCGGACCTTTCCCCGATGCGGGCACACCGCCGCGACCACACCCAGACTGCTCTCCACGTACAGGACCCCGTCCACTAGGCTCGGAATGGACGTCGTGTTGCGCTGCCGGCCATACTCGCCCGTGGACGCACCGCACAGGTGCGCCCGGGACATCCGCCGGCCCGTCTCGGCGTCAAACCGGCAGAGAATCGCATCCTCAAAACCGAACGATCGCTGCCGCCGCACCACGACGTACACATTCCCGCCCGTCACCAGCGGCGCTCCGTCGAATCGCACCTCAACGAAGCCCTCGGCCAGGTCCGCCCCGTCGGCCCGCCAAAGCTCCCGCCCGTCGTCCGCGTGAAGGCAAACCAATCGGCTGACGTGCGGCCGCTCGAGCCCGACGCCCCAGCCGATGTCCGGCTCCGCGTGGATCACCGCGTACACGCGATCGCCCGCGGCACACGGCGCGGACCAGGGTACGGAGCGGCGCAGCGAGCCCCACGACTCCGCGAAATCCGCCGGCACCCCCCGGTACCGCCAGAGGAGCCGGCCCGTGCGCGCATCCGCCGCCCAGACGGACGATCCGTCCGCCACCGTCAGGCGTCCGTCTGTCACGATGGGAAACGCCACGCTCGCCGCCGAGTCGTGATTGATGTCCTCGGTGGCCGCATCTGAACCTCCGGATGCGTGAAAGAGAAGACCGAGATCATCCGGATCAAATGCAACCGCGCGATCGCGGGCCGGACCGCCGCCGTACGCCGGCCAGTCGAAAGCGTGTTCCGCGGCCGTTTGCGGTCGAAACGCGGAAAGGCACTGCTCCACGACGGACGCCAGCGGCTGCACGTTGCCCAACCACCGGACGTTTGAGGCGCCGTCCTGCACCTCTTCCACGGTCTGCCGGGCGGCCTCGCTCTGACCCATCAGGGCCAGGGTGACCGCCAGCCGCGGCGCCATCGTCTCGCGGAGCGAAGCGCGGTCCGGGTGCAGATCCAGCAGGCGGCGGTAGATCGACTGCGCCAGCGCGAACTCGCCCGACGAAAGGGCCAGCTCCGCCGCCGTCTCGCCGGTGGCAACGCCCGACTCCGTGCAAAAGTACTCGTCGAAGAGGTCCAGCAGCGCGGGCAGATCGAACCGCACCCCCGCACGCTCCAGGCCTTGTCGAGCCTCGTCTTCGTAGAGCGCACGATAGGCAGCGAGTCCCGCCGGCGGCCACAGGGCCACCGTGCGGCTGACCGCCAGGCGGACCGGTATGTAGAGAGCCGGGCCCGCCCGGACCAGCGTGTCGCCATGTGACCGCGACGCTTCCTGGAGAGTCCGCGCCGCCTGAGACCACTGCTGCACCTCGGCAAGCGACCCGGCCGCCGAGAGAGCTTCACGGGCCTCCAGACTTTCATTGAGGTACGTGTCCGCAACCGCCTCGACCGGCTGCGTGGCCGGCGGCGGTTCATCCGCCCGGGCGGGCACCAGGGCCGCTCCGACCAGCAGCACAGCCGGAAACAAGCAACGACACATCGAATGGAGCCTGTTCATCGAACGGATTTCACTCAACGGCCCGCAACCGGGTCACGCCTCATCATCGGGCCTGTAGGAACTGCCGACCGAGCAGCGGTGCCAGGCGCTTCACCACGTCCGGATTCACCTTGTTCCGGTCGGACCAGATGCCGAGTTCCAGGGCGTGCCACGCATCGCAGTCGGCGACGGGTTCGCGCGCCAGCTTCGCCACCGTGGCCCGGATCAGAGTGATGGCGTTGTCCGTGGCCCGCTTGAGGTTGCCGAGAATTTCCTCCAGAAGCTTCTGACGATCGCCGCCCTCGTGCGGACGCCAGCAGTCGTAGTCGGTCGGCAGGGCGATCAGGGCGTAGGCCATCTCCGCCTCCCGGGCCAGTTTGGCTTCCGGCATGCAGGTCATCCCGATCAGATCACCGCCCCAGCCGCGATGCATGTGCGACTCCGCCTGCGTGGAAAACTGTGGACCCTCCATGCACACGTACGTTCCGCGCGGATGGACCGTCGTGGACACGCTGTCCGCGACGGAGAGAATCACCCGGCGCAGCGCCGGGCAGAACGGCTCGGCAAACTCCACGTGCGCCACCAGCCCTTCGTCAAAGAACGTGCCGGGCCGGCGGAAGGTCTTGTCGATCACCTGGTCGCAAACCACCAGATGACCGGGTTCGATTTCGTCCCGCAGGCTGCCCGTCGCCCCGCTGGCAATCACCGTGTCCACCCCCAGCATCTTGAGCGCGAAGAGGTTCGCGCGGTAGGGGACGGCCGACGGGTTCAACAAGTGTCCGTCCCCGTGACGGTTCAGGAACACGACGTCCGCGTTCTCCCATTTCGCACGGAGGAACGGCCCGCTGGGCCGCCCGAACGGCGTGTCCAGCTCAATCGCGTCGCCCTTCTGGGAGGCGGACAGCGCCGCGCCCAGTCCCGTGCCGCCGATGATGCCGATCATAGGGGGTCCCTTCGGTTTCACGCTCTTCAATGAAGCCGGCCGTCATGGTCTAGCGCGAATGCACGGGCGTCAACCGGGACACAATCTCGGGCATCAGGCCGATCACTTCCCGCACCTCGTCCGGCGTGCTGAACCGGGACAGGCTGAACCGGACCGATCCGTGCGCGTAGCGGGTGTCTACGCCCATCGCCCGCAGCACGTGCGACGGCTCCAGCGACCCGCTGCTGCAGGCCGCACCCGCGGATGCACACACGCCCCGTTCGCTCAACAACAGCAGAATGGTTTCGGCCTGCAGCCCCGCAAACCCGATGTTCGTGGTGTTGCCGATCCGCGGGGCCTCCGCGCCGTTCACCCGGGCCGACGGGACCGCTTCGCAGATCCCGCGTTCCAGCGTGTCGCGCAGATCGCGGGTCCGGTCCGCCTCCGCCGGCCCCTCCCGGACCGCCGCCTCCGCCGCCACCCCCAGCCCGATGATCCCCGGCACGTTCTCCGTTCCCGCCCGAAGGTTTCGCTCCTGCCCGCCGCCGGTCAGCAGCGGCTCGAGCCGGCGTCGTTTCCGGACGTACAGCGCACCGACCCCCTTGGGGCCGTGCAACTTGTGCCCGGATACGCTCAGCAGCGACACCGGGACACGTGACACGTCTATGGGAACCTTCCCCGCGGCCTGTACCGCGTCGACGTGCAAGGGCACTCCGCGATCGAGCGCGATCGCCGCGACGCGATCGATATCGAACAACACCCCCGTTTCGTTGTTCGCCCACATGACAGATAACAGACCCGTGTCCGCCGTCAGCACGGACGCGAGCGCGTCCAGATCCAGCCGACCCAACCCGTCCACCGGCACTGTCTCCACGGGGCGCCCTTCACGCTTCAACCGGTCGGCCAGCTTTCGAACGGCGCTGTGTTCCACGTCCGAGATCACCAGCTTCGGCCGGTCAGATGTTGCGTTGAGTGTACCCCGAACGGCCAAGTGGATGGCCTCCGTCCCACCGCTGGTAAACACGATCTCGCGCGCATCCGACCCGATCAGGGCCGCTACCTGTTCCCGGGCGCACTCGATCCGATGTCGGACACCCTGCCCGAACGCGTGCAGGCTGGAGGGATTGGCATACTGGTCGCGCAGAAACGGCAGCATCGCTTCCACCACCGCCTCCAGCGGCTGCGTCGTTGCGTTGTTGTCGAAGTAGAGATATCGGACCATCCGCCTGATCGTAGCCCCGCCGTCGGCCCGGGACCAGCCGCGGTGCGTTTCCGGTTGAAGGCCGGACCCCGGGTTGTCCGAAAGCCCCGGGGCGGAACTTCACCCGATTCCTTTCGGGCTGCGGTTCAAGACCGCCTGTCCACTGTCCGATAAACACCTGCACGGACCCCGTGCGCCCGGGCACGCAGGCCCGGCACGACCAGGCAACAATGGCAGACGTACTCGATCAAAGCGAAGTGGATGCCCTGCTGGCGGCGATGGACGCCCAGGAGTCGGAGGACGCGCCGATCGACATCGGGCGGCCCGCCCAGACGACGAAGGACGTACGCACGTACGACTTCAAGCGTCCGGAGCGGGTCTCCAAGGACCAGATGCGGGCCCTGGAGAGCATCCACGAAGGCTTCGCCCGAAGCCTGGGCGCCGCCATGTCCGGCCTGCTCCGCACCATCATCGAGGTGCGGGTCGCCACCATCGAACAGCTCACATACAGCGAGTTCATCCACTCGCTGCCCAACCCCACGAACTTCAACCTGCTCAGCGCCGAGCCGCTCGAAGGCCAGATGTGCCTGGAAATCAGCCCGCTGATCATCTACCCCATCATCGACCGGCTGCTCGGCGGCACGAACTCCACGCTCTTCATCCCGCAGCGGCCGCTGACCCTGATCGAACTGAGGCTGGTCGGCCGGATCATCGACCGGGCCCTGAACTGCCTCACCGAGGTCTGGTCAAACCTGGTGCCCGTGAAGTTCAAGCTGATGGAGACGGAAAGCAACCCCCACCTGGTCCAGATCGTCGCCCCGAACGAAGTGGTGGTCGTGATCGGGTTTGAGCTGAAAATGACCCAGCGGGCGGGCACCATGAGCCTCTGCATTCCGTTCAACGTCATCGAGCCGGTGGTGTCCAAGCTGGCCACCCAAGGCTGGCTGGCCTACCAGCGGCGGGCGAACGTCGAGGACCGTTCCCAGGACATCGTGGATTCCCTCCAGGACGCGAAGGTCGACATCACCGTCTACCTGGGTGAAACGGAGGTCACCGTCGGCGAGCTCCTGAGCCTCCAGGCCGGCGACATCATCCAGACCCTCAAGCCCGCCACCTCCGATCTGATTCTCCAGGTGGAAGGCAAGAACAAATTCGCCGGCCGCCTGGGCAAACACAAGGACAGCCGCGCCCTCAAAATCACCCGCACCGCCGAGATCGGCGAAAAACTGTAGCCGTCCCGTACGAAGCCCAGACCATGCTTCCCTTGCCGCGACCCGGTCCGCGCGCTATGCTGCAGCAACCGACATGGAACCGGACTCGACAAACCCGCTTCCCGCAGAGCTTCCGCCGCAGCTTCCGCCGCTGCTGCCGGACGCGCTCGGCGAAGCCCAGCCGTCCATCCCCTGGGCACGGCCCGCGCCGCCGCCCTCCGTCCGCACACCCACGGGATGGGATCTGTTGATCGCCCTCGCGCTGATTTGGGGCTTTGAGCTGGGCGGCGGTTTCGGAATCGGGGTTGCCCTGATGGTGGCGAACCCCGGATCGGACCCAACCGACGTTCTCACGCAGCACCCGGTCCTTATGCTGTCGCTCAGCCTGATATCTCTCGTCTTCGCCGTGGTCGTTGCCTGGTACTTTCTCTGCCGCAAGTACCGCAACCGGATCGCGGAAGAATTCGCCCTCAGGGCGGTCCGGCTCCGGAGCATCCTCGTTTCGATTCTGCTCGCGGTGGGCGGGATGCTGGTGGCTGTGTGCCTGATCGGCGACCAGGAGCCGGGCGATTCGCCGCTGTCGCAGATGGTGAGCACGCCGCTCGGCGCGCTGGCCTTCATGGCCATGGCCGTGATTGTCCCGCCGCTGGAAGAGCTTTACTACCGGGGGTTTCTCTACTCCGTGCTCAAGAAGTACACCGGTACGGTTGCCGCCGTCATCATCGTGTCCGCCTGGTTCGCCGGCATGCACGCATTTCAGTTAGCCGGTGAGTGGACCGGCCTGGCGATCGTGGCCGTCATGGGCACTCTCTGGACGCTTCAGCGATGCCTGACCCGATCGCTGATCCCCTCCATCGTGACGCACTGGCTGTACAACGCGATGGTCGTCTTCGTAGCACCCTTGCTGATTTCACCCTGAGCAGCCCCTGCCGGGTGCGCCGTGACGCACAGATAATTCCGCTCAGGAACTGCCGGATGAATCGAGATTCAGGGCGGCGTCCACCTCCTCCGTGGTCTGACCGGCCGTCACCATGACGCCCTCGACAACCGCATCCTCGTAGCCGGCCAGAGAAAACTCGACGGTGCACGTGCCCGGCGGCAGGCCGAGGACGGTGTACGTACCGTTTTCACCCGTTGCGGTCGACGTGACCTCCACATCCTCCTGATACACCGTGACGGAAACCGCCGGCAGTGGGACACCCTCCGCATCCGTTACCGTGCCCGACACGTTTCCGGTCTGGACCAGGTTGACCATCCGCATCCCGTATGCCGGCCGGAAGAGGAACTCGCGGATTTCGCCCGCGCCGTAGATGTGGCCGCCGGGCACGGGCTGGAACGCCCGGCCCAGATCCACGTCCAGCAGCAGCGTCGTCTCCTCGTCCGCCAGTATCTCGAACCACAGATGCAGTTTGATGCCCGACTCGTCGCCGCTGGGCACCCGCAGGGGGAACGCGCGGCCGTCGGTCAGGGTGATCTCTCCCTCGGTCACAAGGAGCCGAATCTGGTTGTACGTTCCCGCCGGAATCTCGGCGAGCGCCAGAACGTCCGTCTGGCCGTTGCGCAGTTGCAGCAGGTCAAACACCTGCTCGCCCTCGAACACGGTGATCCACTCGCCGTCCCCATCGCAAACGCCGTTGCTGTCGCAATCCTGGGATCCGCCGTCCCCGTCCGGCCCGGCGCCCTCGCCCTGGCCGTTGCCCATGCCGCCCTGCGCCGCTTCCTGCTGCCCAATGCCGTAGCCGTACGCGCCGGATGCGGAAACGCCGTTCGTGTCGATGTCATCGTCATCTACAATGCCATTCGTCCCGACATCCCCAACGCGATGCACCTCCACGCGGGTGACCGTCACCAGCGCCTCGGTGATAAACTCGAACGGGAACGGTTTATCCGTGACCAGCACGCGCAACGAGCCGGTCTCCAGCGGCTGTTCCACCCCGTTGTCACTGGCGGGCGCACCGCCACCGGACGTGCAAGCCGGCACCAGAACGAGCAAGACCGCGGCGAATGCACAAGCGCCACCCACCAGCCATCCCGTGCGAATGGATGTCATCGCAGAATCCTCCTTGGCGATCGTCAGGATTGAACGGACCCGGGCGCGGCGCGCCCAGATATCACGACATCGGCGCTTGATGGCGGATCGTGGCAGTGATTTCTTTCACAATCGCCCTGTAACGCTCGCCGGCCCGGATAAATTTCCTCTTATGATTGCCAGGTTTGCGCGCCCTGTTATGCCGCCGGGGGCTGCAGCTTCGCGTTGACGATCGCCAGAATCTCCCGCTCCCGCGCCACGGCCTGGTCCTCGATGCCCTGGGCACGCGACAGAATGTCAGCAACCCAGGCGCGGTCCTGCACGTCCTTCGCGTTGATCCGGACGTTCAAGTGCGCGCCCATCACCGCCGACCGGGCAGCCAGGGCGCCCACCCCGGCGTCCGAAACGCTGGCCGGATTGCCGATCTCGGCCATCGCCCGAACCACCTCCATCGCGTCGGACGCCACCTGCATGACGCGGAGCGGAATCTCGATTGCCCCCTTGGTCGCCTCCTGGATTGCCTGCTTGCGGGCGGCCACCTCCTCCGGCGTGCCCTTGGGCAGTCCGAACGCGTCCATGATCCGGTTGAACGCGTCCGTGTCCTCATCGATCAGCCGCAGCAACTCGTCATGAAGTGCCTTGCCCTTCTCCGCCCAGGTGGAGAATTCCTCCCAGCGGGCGTCCCAGCCCCGCTTGTGGCTGCTGAGGTTCGCGACCATGGTGGCCAGCGCCGCCCCCATCGCCCCCATGGCCGCGGAGATGGACCCGCCGCCCGGCGCGGGTGACTCCGAGGCCGTCTCCTCGACGAAATCCACCAGCGTGCGGTCGATCAAACGCTTCTTCGATCTGTCCGCCAGCTTGTACTCGATGATCTTCTCGTCCGGGTCAAACGGCCCCAGGTCGTCCAGGCCCATCGACTTGACCGCGATCTTGATGATCTCGCGGTCCGGAATGCCCAGCGATCGCTGCTGCTTGCGGAGGTAATGCCGGCCGGCCTCCAGCATGGCCCGGAGGGGCACCATGCCCACGATTTCCGAGCCCGTCACCCGCACCCCGCGGGCCTCCGCACGCCGGCAGCACTCGTCGAACGCCGTGTGGATGGGCGTTACGCCGATGTTGGTCAGGTTGATCGAAATCTGGGCCACGCCGTACTCTTCAATGAACCAGCCGATGGCCTTCACGCACTTCAGACTGCCCGGCTGCCAGACCTTCTGCCCCTTCTCGTCCAGCACCGGCTTGCCGGTGGGGGTGCCGTCCACCGTCTTGACCCGGCCCTTCTCGCGAATGTCAAACGCGATGGCGTTCGCCCGGCGGGTGCTGGTGGTGTTCAGGTTCACGTTGTACGCGACCAGGAAATCGCGCGCCCCGACGGCCGTCGCCCCGGATTTCGCGTTGAACGTCGCCGGTCCGAAGTCCGGTTTCCATTCGGGCTTCGCCAGCTTGTCTTTCAGGCCCTCGTACTCGCCCGCCCGGACGGCGGCCAGGTTGCGCCGCTCGTCGCAGAGCGCCGCGTTTTCGTAGCAATAGATGGTGAGCCCCAACTCCTCGCCCAGCCGCCGGGCCAGCGTGCGCGCGTACTGGACCGTCTCTTCCATCGTGATGCTGGACACCGGCACCAGCGGGCACACGTCGCACGCGCCGAACCGCGGGTGCTCGCCGTGGTGCTTGCGCATGTCGATCAGGTCGGACGCCTTCCGCACCGCCCGGACCGCGGCCTCCACCACCTCGTCCGGCGTGCCCACAAACGTGACCACCGTGCGATGGGTCGCCCTGCCCGGATCGACGTCCAGCAGCTTCACGCCCTCCACCGTCTCCACCTGGTCCGTGATCTGCCGGATGACGTTCGGGTCGCGTCCCTCGCTGAAGTTCGGCACGCATTCGATAAGCTGACGTTGCATGACGGCCAATTCCCTTCACGTCTTTGCGGTGCTGCGCGATTCACACTCCCCGGCCGATCGGCTGCGTCACAGGCCCTGATGATCCACGCATTGTAGAGGCGTTGCCGGCCCTTTCCACCCCCCGTGCCGGGCGGAAAGCGGCGGGGCCCCCTTGTGAAATCTTCACGATTCCACGACCATCTCTTCATCTCGTCTTTGCGCAACGTGTTTACAATGTGGAGGTTGAGATAAAACAGTGAAGATCGCATACGGAGTGCACGGGTTCGGACGGGGGCACGCGATGCGGGCCCGGGCGGTGCTGCCGGAGTTGTTCCGGCGGCATGAAATGCTGGTGCTGGCCGGCGGTGATGCGTACCACGCGTTGTCGACGGATTTTGCCGTGACGCGGATCCCCACGTTAAAATATCACTACAACCGCCGCGGACGATTGTCGAACTACCAGAACGTCAAGCGGAACCTCTCAATGGTGCTGGACCTGATGCTCAAAGGCCCGACGTTCCAGACCATCGAGCAGACGCTGCGTGATTTCAAGCCGGACGTGGTGCTGACGGATTCCGAAGCGTACACGCACCGCGTCGCGGCGCACCTGAGCATCCCGCGGATCACGTTTGACCACTTCGGCCTGCTGGTCTACTGCCGGCTGGAGCTGTCCGCCGGCGACCGGTTGATCCGCTGGGGCAACGCCTTCGTATACGGATGGCTGTTCGGCGAGCCCGAGCGAGCGGTCGTGTCCTGGTTCGCCGATGCGCCGACCCGCCGGCCGGGCATTCAGATGGTCGGCGCGGTGATTCGCCCGGAAGTGCTGCGCATGACGGCCACGCGCGGGGACTACCTGCTGGCGTACGTATCGAAGCCGGACGAGTTCACGCCGCAGGTGGAACACGCGTTGCGATCGGCGGGCTGCCCCATCCGCATCTACGGCACGCCGCGTCGGGGCGTTGACGGCACGCTGGAGTTCAGGGAGATCGCCAACCTTCCCTTCATTGAGGATTTGGCCGGTTGCCGCGGCGTCATCGCCACGACGGGCAATCAACTCTGCGGCGAGGTCGTGCATTTTCGCAAGCCGATGCTGGGCACACCCATGTCCTGCCTGGAGCAGCGGCTGAACGCGGACGCCATCGAGCGGATGGGTGTCGGCATGCAGGTCCCGCCGCGGCGTGTGACGGCCGACGTCGTACAGCGATTCCTGGCTCGGGAGGCGGAGTTCGCGGCGAACTTCCACGGGTCGTCGCGGGATGGGGCGCAGGAGGCCCTGGAAGCGATCGAACGGTTCGCAACGGAATTGCCCCAGGGGAGCGGCAGAGGGGAACAGGCTTGAGCCCCCGGACGCCCAAACGATTCTACCGCAGCGTCTGGATATCCGACGCGCATCTGTGCTCGAAAGATGCCCGTGCGGATCTGCTCTACACCTTTCTCGATTCCATCAAGGTGGATTACCTGTACCTGGTCGGCGACATCGTGGATGTGTGGGCCCTGCGGCAGAGATGGCACTGGCCGCCTCAATACAACGAAGTCATCCACAAGCTGCTCAAACGCTCTCGCAAGGGGGCCAAGGTCTTTTACATCCCGGGCAACCACGACGACTTTTTCCGCGGTTTCGTGGGCTACCAGTTCGGTGACGTGCGAATCGTCTCAGATCGTATTCACGAGACGTCCGACGGGCGGCGTCTCCTTGTGCTGCACGGCGACGAGTTCGACACCATCGTGCTCTATCGCCGCTGGTTGAGCCACCTGGGCTCCTGGGCCTATCGGTACCTCATCGCCATCAACCGAATGGTCAATTGGGTGCGCAGGCTCCTGGGCAGGCCGTACTGGAGCCTTTCGGGCGCGATCAAGCGCAAGGTCCAGTCCGCGGTCAAGCACCTGACCAGCTTCGAACAGTTGCTGACCGCCGAAGCCCGGCGCCGCCGCGTGGACGGCGTGATCTGCGGCCACACGCATCAGCCCGCCATCCAGGAGATCGAGGGCATTCTTTACTGCAATACGGGTGACTGGGTCGAACATTGCACGGCCCTGGTTGAACATGCAGACGGCCGAATCGAGCTGGTGTGGTGGGCGAAGGAGTGGGAGTCACTTCAGGCACAGGCCCCGGCCTCCCCCGGGCTGCCATTCGGTTCAAATCCCGGCCGGCCTTCGTTGGCAGCGCCGCTGCGAGATCGGTTGTGGGGTGCCCTTTCCCGTCGCAGGTCGGTCCGCGCGAGAGCAGAGGATCGTTCCTTCACCTCGGGCGGATAAGCAATCCGGGCGTCAGGCCGACCGGCCGGCCATGGCGCCGCGGCCGAAGACCTGTGTGAATCCCAGCAGGTACATTCGCAGCCGGTTGTCGCGCACCTGCAGGATGGTAGCGGCCTCGTCGGGTGTCGCCAGAAACAGCTCACTGACGCCCAGGCCGTCCGGATGCTGGCTGCGTCGCTGGGAGGCCCGCCGGATCGATCGCCATCGTCGTGCGTTGTGCTTCATGTGCGTTGACTTCCACGTCCCGTCCAAGCTGAACTTTCCCAATGGCACACGCTTCAAGTATCGTTTAGGTCTGAAGGGATGTTCGATTGGGAATCCGCCGGAGATTGCGGCGCGCGGGCGCGCGGGCGGCCCTCACGGATGTTCGAGCCGTAGACTGGTGACGCGATCGTGAAACAGGGCGGCGTTGGCGAACGCGCCGGTGCGTTCCGGCGCGCGGTCGGATAACGGACGGTGTTCCAGATGTGGAAGCCCATCCCGCCGGGGTTTTAGCCTACCAGGAATACGCCTCCGGGGCCGGCCCGCCGGGTCCGGGCCAGATTTCATCCAGCCGCTTGAGAACGGCCTCGTCCAGGCGTAAGTCCAGCACTCGTAGCGCTCCCGTGAACTGATCCACGGTTCGGGGGCCGATAATCGGGGACGTAATGGCCGGATGGACCAGCGTCCAGGCCAGGGCCACGTCGGCCGGCGGCTGGCCAAGCTCCTTGCAGAAGGCCTCGTACGCCGCCACGGCCTCCCGATGCCTGCCGAGCTTCTTCTGGACCCACTCCTGCGCCCGTCGGCCGGTGCCGGTCTTTTCGAGAATGCCGGCCAGCATTCCGCCGCCCAGCGGGCTCCACGGAATGACGCCGATGCCGAAATGCTGACAGGCGGGCAGCACCTCCAGTTCGGCCATTCGGTCGGCCAGGCTGTAGATGCACTGCTCGGACACGAGGCCGAGGAAGCGGCGTCCGCGGGCGGTGACCTGCGCCTCGGCGATGGCCCAGGCGGGGAAGTTGCTGGTGCCGAGGTAGAGCACCTTGCCTTCTCGCGTGAGTTGTTCCATCGCCTGCATCCATTCGTCGACCGGCGTGGAGCGGTCGATGTGGTGCATCTGGTAGAGATCGATGTGATCCGTCTGGAGTCGGCGCAGGCTGTCTTCACAGGCCCCGCGAATGTGGCAGGCGGACAGGCCCTGGTCGTTCGGGCCGTCGCCCATGGCGCCGTACACCTTGGTGGCCAGCACGACGGACTCGCGCCGCCCGCCGCCCTGGGCCAGCCAGCGGCCGACGATCTGCTCGGTGACGCCCTCGCCCTTCTTCCAGCCGTAGACGTTGGCCGTGTCGAAGAAGTTGACGCCCATCTCCCGCGCCCGGTCCATGATGGCGAAGCTGTCGGGCTCGGTGGTCTGGGGTCCGAAGTTCATGGTGCCCAGGCACAGGCGGCTGACCTTCAATCCGGTTCGTCCGAGGTTCACGTGGTGCATGATGACAAACCCTTCTTTTCGCCTCGTCCCGAATCCGTCCACCCACGAATCGATCTGCCCAACTCCGCCCGGTATTGTACGAATGCCCGGTGCGGCTT
>CAZPHH010000047.1:0-37787 GCA_964586145.1 uncultured Phycisphaeraceae bacterium
CCCTTGATCCCCAGATCCCTTGGTCCCTGGATCCCTCGTTCATTTCAACTTTTCGCCCGAGCATCTGCCCTCCCCACCCCCACATTTCACCTTTTGGTCACGAAATTTCGGGCAAGCCCGGCCACCCAGGCAAGCTGGGCAACGCGTTTTCTGCCGCATCCTGACGCATAATCATGGGCGGTCATGCACGGTAGGCCCCCAAGCGAACGCGTGGTTTGCAGCCAACCGGCGCTTCGCCCCCATCCGCAGTCCATCATTCGCAATCCCGGCGCGCCGGGATTCGCGATCCGCAATTCCTTCCGCCATCCGCCATTCGTCCGCCCTTTGCCATTGGACATTTGACCTTGGAAATTCGTTCGCAACTCGCAATTCCCTCAGCAACCTCCCTCCATGTTCCATCTCTGCACGGCGCCGCGCGCACCCCACACGCGGGCCTTGTGGTTGAACACGTTCGCAGAGCATTCAATGCCCACGGTTGTCGCGAGCCGAAATGCATGTCCCCCAAAGCGGCCTTCGCCCCCCGCCAAAGCACGCGCGCGTCTCACTTACTTGTTGCCGAGCAAGGATCCGAGCCCAACCCCTCGTCCACGCGGCCCGCTGCCTCCGCGGCGCCGACCTGGCAAGAGTTGCTGCATACGCCACCGCGACCCGACGGCGCGCACGCCACCGACCGCCTGGCCGGCAGGACGGCCCCCGCAGGGTTGCTGGCCCGCGAGGCGGCTTCTACACGCCACACGCCTTCCGCGGGGAAGGCCCGTGAACGGGCCTCGGGCGAGCGGGCACCTCATCCGGTCCCTTCAGGACCGGCAGGTTGGGGTGGGGTGGCGCGGACCCGCGGTTGAAACCGCGGGCTCATCTCGGCCGGGCCTGCGGCCCTTCGGTCGCCCCGGCGACTCGCTGTGGCGAGGGGCGCGTGGGTGAAGAGCAACGGCTACGTCGCGAGTCGTCATGCCCGATCCGCCTTCGGCGGATACGGGCACCCGAGACAAGAAAGCAGAAACTGGAGACTCGAGACTGGACGGAGGGGAGACCGGCTGGAATGGCCAGATTCCAGAGACCGGCTGGAAAGCCGGTCCCACACAGACAAGCCGGTTCAACACAGTCAAGCCGGTCCCACATGGAAAGCCGGGGACACAAAGACGAGCGGCGCCCTTGACGGCCCACCCCCGTATGTTACCGTCCGGCCCCGAAGTGAGAGGTGCCACGCCGCGATTCTGAGCCGCGTAGGGCTTGAGCCGCGGCGGCCGGGATGATCCAAGCCATGCCCAGTGATGTTCCCCTTCGAAGCGTCCTGGCGCCCCTGAAAGTCCTGCGCATTGCGGTGACGGGGATGCTCATGGGCACGGCAAACCTGATTCCCGGCGTATCCGGCGGCACCATGGTCCTGGCCATGGGGCTCTACGAGGAGTTCATCGAGGCGGTGGCGGACGTCACCGCGCTTCGTCTGCGGCCGGCCCGGTTGGCCTTCCTGATGGTCCTGTTGGGGGCGGCGGGCCTCGCGGTCGTGCTGCTGGCCAGCCTGATTCTCTACCTGCTGTTCATCGCCCCGTCGTTCATGTTCGCGCTGTTCATCGGGCTGACGCTGGGGGGCACGCCGACGCTATTGCGGATGATCGGGCGCGTGAACCTCTCCTGCGGGGTCGCGATGCTGGCGGGACTGGCCGTCATGGCCGCGCTCGCCTTCACGACGCAGGCCGCGGACATGCCTCGCAACATGGCCATGGACTTCGTCAGCGGCGTGATCGGCACGATGGCCATGGTGCTGCCGGGGATCAGCGGCTCGTACATGCTGTTGGCGCTCAACCAGTACGACCGGGTAATCGGGGCGGTGGACGACCTGCGGCAGATGAACTGGTCGGCCCTGCGCATCGTGATCCCGGTGGGCGTGGGCGTCGTGGCCGGCATGGTGGGGATCGCCAACGCGTTGCGGTATCTGCTGCATCGATACCAGAAGGCCACGCTGGGTTTCCTGATGGGGCTGCTGTTGGGCTCGGTGCTGGGTTTGTGGCCGTTCGGGCGCGCCCCGACCGAGAAGATCCTCGAAAAGCGCTCGCCGGAGCAGTTGCGGTTGTATGCCGAATCGATCGGTCTTCCCGTGGCGGCGGGGCTCGACGGCCGCGAGCGCATTGACCATCTGCTGGTGGCCTGGTCGCTGACGGGGAGATCCCCGGTGATGGTGGCCCGCAAGCACCCGGATGCCCTCCTGCGTGCGTTTGCCGAGCGGGAGGGCCTGTTTGTGCCGGCCGACCTGCAGGGGGCCGCCCTGGCTGAGCACATTGCCCGGTCGTGGCAGCCGTTGCAGGCTGGCCGTCCTTCGGCCCGGGAAGTCGTTGCGGCCCTGTTTGCCCTGGTGCTCGGCTTCATGACGACGATTTCGCTCGGCAGGCTGGCGCCGAAGGGCTGAGGCCCGCCCACGGGCCCCGGGTGCGCCGCGCGGAGGCCTGCCAAGATGCGGGATGGTGTCCGGCGCGTGGCGTTGGTGCCCATCGGACCGTTCAAAGACGCATCACGGTCGGCGCTAGCCTCTCGTCAGACGCGCCAGCCACGCCACAATGGGATACATCAGCGCCGCCATGGCCGCAGCGCACGGCAGGGTCAGCACCCAGGCCGTCATGATCTCCACCCCGACCCCCCATCGCACGGTGCCCAGGCGCCGGGTCATGCCCACACCGAAGATCGCCCCGGTGATGGTATGTGTCGTGCTGACCGGAATGCCCACCAGTGACAACGCGATGATCGTCGCGCCCCCGCCCGCTTCCGCGGCGAAGCCGTCGAACGGGGTCAGCCGTGTCACGCGGTGGCCGAGGGTCCGGATCACCCTCCAGCCTCCGGTGTACGTCCCCAGTGCAATGGCGGCGTGACAGGAGAGGATGATCCACCATCGAAGCGAGCCTTCGGGAGTCCCGTCGTGTGTGGCCAGGTGATGCAGGGACGGCACGCTCAGCAGCAGTGCCATGATGATTCCCATCGTCTTCTGTGCGTCGTTGAGTCCGTGGCTCAGGCTGTAGACGGCCGCGGACGACAACTGCAGCACGCGAAACGTGCCGTCGACCTGCCGTGGTGACCGCTTCCGGCAAATCCACATTGTGATGACCATCAGGATGGCCGCACAGACCAGACCGATCAAAGGCGACAAGACGATGTACAACGCCACCGTGCTCAGTCGTGACCACGTCAGGGCCGCCACTCCGCCTTTCACCAGCGCCGCGCCGGCCATGGCCCCGATCAACGCATGGGAGACGCTGATGGGCAGGCCCTTGTGCGTGCAAAACGCCGTCCAGGAGATCGCCGCAAGCAGCGTGGCGGCGACCAGGTCCGGGTTCACGACGTGCGGGTCCAGCAGACCCTTCCCGATGGTCGACGCCACGTGTGTCTCGAAGAAGAACGCCGCGAGGAAGTTGAAGAAGGCCGCCCACAGAACGGCCAGCCGCGGCGACAGCACGCGCGTGGCCACCACGGTGGCGATCGAGTTCGCGGCGTCGTTCATGCCGTTCGTGAAGTCGAAGACCAGGGCGATGATGACAAGAACGACGACGTAGGTGATCATACGACGCTCATCACGCGCTCTTCAGCAGCAGCCGTTCCAGTACGTCCGCGATGTCTTCGCACCGGTCGATGGCCCGTTCCGTCAGGTCGTAGATTTCCTTCCATTTCATGACCTCAATCGGGTCTCCGGCCCCCGCGTACAGCTCCGCCACCGCCGCGTGATGGATGTCGTCACCCTGGTTTTCCAGGTCGTGCAGTTCCATGAGATGGTTTCGGATTCGGTCCGGCCTGCGTACCGTGCGCAACCCCGGCATGGCCTGCTGCACGCACCGTGTCGCCCGCCGCAGAATGTCCGCCTGCTGAAGCAGCCAGTCCTTCGGGGCCGCAATCTCGTATAGAATCAACCGCTTGGACGCCGCATCGATGCCGTCCATCACGTCGTCCATCCGCCGCATCAGGGAGTGAATGTCCTCGCGTTCAAACGGCGTGATGAACGTCCGGTCCAGGCGGTCGTACGTGCGATGCGCCACCGCGTCGGCGTCGTGCTCGAACTGGCGGATGACGAGCAGGTGCTGCTCCCGGTTCCCGTAGTCGCTCAGCAGATCCACGAACGCCTGGGCCCCCCGCGACAACAGCTCGGCGATCTCTTCAAACAGATCAAAAAACTTCAGGTCTCGTGGCACGATGCTGAACACGCCTGACCTCCCCGTTCACGCCCGTGGGGCCCCGCCCGGACGCCTTCCCTCGGCCGCCCCGATCCCCGGGAGCGGAAGTCTACTCGCCAATGGGGAACTCCACCACGCCGCAAGGGCCATTTCATCCTCCCCGACCGCTCAGACCGCCCTCAATCGCCCCCCTGCGCCCCGCTTCCCCCGTCGACTCCCCTGCCGCTCCCCGGTCGCAGCCGATTCACCTGATCCCGCATCCGCCGCAGGTACCGACGGGCCCACAGAAACTCGGTCGCCAGAATGCCCAGCCCGATGGGAATCACCACAACGGCCGGGCCGGGCAGCACAAGCATGGCCACCCCCAGAGCCAGGACCGTGGACCCCACCACGGCGACGACCGCCCGCCGCGCCGACTTCCAGATCAGACCCACAAGCACCCTCCGCCAGCCCCTGCCCCTTTCGCCTCTTCTCCAGCCGGAGCCAGGTGGACACCCGGCAGGCCCCGGAATGATGGCCGAAAGGCGGCGGCGGGCAAAGGCCCTCCCGCACTCCCCAGGGCTATTGTAAGCCACAGGTTACATATGTCAGTGCCACAGGAATTAACGTGGTCGCGCCACCCTTTGCTGTCAAGCGGTATCTGAGGAAGGACGCCAAATTCGACAGGACCGCTTGAAACACGACCGCACGAACTGGTATACTGACGATCGAATCATTGGGATGGGAGAGTAGAGAGAGCAGGCACCGTGTTGCCCGTGGGGCTGTCGGTGTGTGCTCTTTGTCATTTTCGGTGATTTTCAGCCGGTTGACGTGTCAAGCTGTTCTCTCGAGCGAGGCGCGTTGGCCGGACGAAGTGTGGGTTGTGTTGGAAACGTGTCTGATGGGCATCCACCGGTTCAGTCTGGCCGGGGTGCCGGAGGCTCTCTTACTGGAGGAGGATAATCTATGAGGAAACTGTGTGCGATGTTAATGGTTCTGGCGTTCGCGGGCGTTGCCTTCGCGGACGCGCCGATTTACAGCGGTGCCGCGGTAAGTTATGAGCCGCTGGACACGGTGGATGGGCTGCGAGCGGGCGTCATTTACTCGAACATGACGCTGAGCACGAACTACGCCGTCACTGTCATGGGAGGTGTTGTCAGCATCGACGACTATGACAGCATCAGCACCGCCGGGCCGACGACCCAAATCGAGCAGTTCAAGTTCGTCGGTGGCGTGGCCAACGCGGGCGAGGTGCTCTTCTTCACGTTCTACGATTCGGCGAGCGCCTACGTGGACAGCTTCGGTGTTCAGTTCTCGCAGGGCGGCAACTTCATCTGGACCATCACGTTGAGTTCACCGGTAACGGTGGCTGACAACGGCTACTGCCAGATGTGGGCGGACGACGGCAGCGTGCTGATTGCGAGCACCGGCACTTGGTTCATGACCCCGGACGCTCCGACGGTCGGGACCACCACGGCGTTCCCGGGCTACACCGCTGGGGATCCGCCCGTCCAGTTGGACCACAAGTTCGAGATGACAGAGGTCCCGGAGCCCGCGACGCTGGCGCTGCTGGGTCTAGGCGCACTGGCCCTGATCCGTCGTCGCTAGGCAATCGGCTGGTGTCGATCCGCCCTTCGGATCGGCCTTGAAGGACCAACACGGGTAAAAGCGCCCTGCCGGGGTCTGGCAGGGCGCTTTGTGTTGGGGTCTTCGCGCGCTTGCGTTTGCGTGCCATCCGTTGATACTGGTTCCAGACATGAGCCGACACACCTATCCGAATCCGAAGAATCCGCCAGGGTCGGCCGCAGGAGCAGTCTCCTCTCGCAGGAAATGCTGGCGTTTCCGCGTTCTCGTGGCCGCGATCATCGCCTCTCTGCTCGTCACCGGATGCCGCCGCTCCGCGGACAAGACCGATGCGAGCAGCGATGCCGCATCCATCGGCGGGGCCGGGCTGAACGTGCTGCTGATCAGCGTCGACACCACCCGAGCGGATCACCTGGGCTGCTACGGTCACCCGGCCCGCCATACGCCGAACATCGATCGCCTGGCGGCGGAGGGCACGCGTTTTGCCCAGTGCGTGGCGTCCACGCCGGTCACGCTGCCGTCTCATGCCACCATGCTGACCGGCTCGTACCCGTTCGTTCATGGCGTCCGCGACAACGGCCTGTTTCGCCTGGAAGGAGCGAACGTCACCCTCGCCGAGATCTTCCGCGCCGCCGGCTATGTCACCCATGCCGAGGTGGCCAGCAAGGTGATGGACAGCAAATACGGGCTTGACCAGGGCTTTGATACATACGGCGAGGTGCAGGCACACGCCCCGTCGGTCCTGGACGAGAAGACCGACGCCAAGCTGCCGTTGATCGAGTACATGGAACGCAAGGCCGATGACGTCACGCGCAGCGGCATTGCGTTTCTCGAGAAGAACCGAGACCGTCCGTTCTTCCTGTTCCTTCATTATTACGATCCGCATCGCGCCTACACCGCGCCCGAGCGATTCCTTCGCCGCTACGCAAACGGATACCTGGCCGAGATCGCGTTTTTCGACGAGCAGTTCGGCCTGCTGATGGAGAGCCTGCGAACGTGCGGGCTGGCCGAGCGTACGCTTGTGGTCCTCACCTCCGATCACGGGGAGGGTCTGGGGCAGCACGGAGAGGCCACGCATACGTTCTTCGTCTATGACACCACGCAGATGGTACCGCTGATTCTGTGGTGTCCGGGACACGTGCCGGCGGGCCGAGTGGTGCCGTGGCAGGTGCGGCTGATCGACATCGCTCCCACACTGGTGTCGTTCGCCCGCCTCGAACCCACGCGGCAGATGCAGGGCCGGGACCTTCTGCCCCTGGTTGCCGATCCGAGGAAGGAAGTCCAGTTGGCGTGTTACGGAGACACACTCTGTCCCGCCCTGTCCTTCGGCTACGCCCCGCTTCGCTTCCTCCGCGTGGACGGCTGGAAGTACATTCACGCACCCCGGCCGGAGCTGTACCACGTGGCGGCCGACCCGAACGAGCTGTCCGACCTGGTCGCAAAAGAGCCGGCGCGCGTGCAGGCCATGCGGGAAGAACTCCGCTCAATCATCGAGCGATCTCCCCCGCCGCCAGCCGGCCGGGTCTCCCACATGGCGGCCGATCCCGCGGAGATGGAGAAGCTGCGTGCCCTCGGCTACGTCGGCGCCGGCGTCTCCGGCGGCCGCGAGGAGCAGCTCGCGGAAGGCAGTGAGCTGGACCATTTTGAGCCGCGGGGAGCCAACCCGCGCGACCACATGGAGTCCATCGAGCTTCTCTGCGAAGGCATCGGCGTTCTGTATGGAGGGAATTTCGTCGAAGCGGAAGGCATTTTTCGGAAACTGCTGGCACTGGAGCCGGACAACCCTCGGGTGCTGCGAGATCTGGGTGACGCCCTCACGGGGCAGGACCGGCTGGAGGATGCTCTGGAAGCGTACCAGGCATCAATGGAGCGAGCCCCGGACGACGATCAGACCCTGGGCAGAGTCGCCCGCCTTCAGGCGGTCCGCGGTGAGTTCGCGGAAGCCGAATCGCTTTACCGACGAGTGATCGGAGCTACCCCCGATCAATATGGACCCCACCTCGGTCTGGCCGAAGTCCTCAGCGAGCAGAAGCGCTTTGAGGAGGCGTTCATCGAATACGAGGCCGCCGCCGTTTTGGCCCCCAACGTCGCAGATGTCTTCCTCAAGTGGGGGATGGCGTATCAGCTTGCCGGCCGGCCGAAGGACGCCGTCGACAAGCTGCAAAGAGCGTGCGGGCTGAACGAATCGGACATACGCTACCCGATCTACCTGGCTCAAGTCCTGCGGGAATCAGGCCGACTGCCGGAGGCAATCAGAACGATGTCGGCAATTGCCGCCGGACATCCAGATGACCCACTCATTCACCGGTATCTGAGCGAATGGCTTACGGAGAGCGGTGAACACGCCCAGGCGGCCGTTCATTACCAGCGGGCCGCGGAGCTTCAGTCGGACATCCCGCAAGCATGGTTCAACTACGGGCTGAACCTCGTGCAGGTAGGCCGATCAACGGAGGCCGTCGAGGCCTTTCGCAAGGCCGTTGGGCTGGACCCGGACTACCTGCGGGCGTCGATGGAACTGGCTACGTTGCTGACCCGCACCGGCCAGGATGCAGAAGCGCTGGACGCCTGGCAGATCGTGCTTCGGATCGCCCCCGAGACCGGCTCTGCCTACCTGGTATCTGCCCAACTCATGGCCCGCCTTGGGCACGCCGAGAAGCACGTGGTTGACCTGCTCCGCCGCGGGCAAGATAAGGTCCCGGACGATATGCCCATCCACAACATGCTGAGTTGGGTGCTCGCCACCACCCCGGACGGCAGCCTTCAGGACGGCGTGGAGGCCGTGCGGACGGCCGAACGGGCACTCCAACTCGCCGGGGACGATCCTCACGTGCTGGACACACTGGCTGCGGCGTACGCAGCGGCCGGGCGGTTTGAGGACGCGGTGGACGCGGCCGATCGAGCCCTGAACCTCGCTAAGGCGCGAAGCCTGACCCAACTTGAGAGTGCATTGCGGGACCGCCGGGATCTGTACATCGCAGGTCGACCTTATCGAAGACCCCCCCCTGAGGAGCCTGTCAAGAACCCGTAGCGTCCCCATCGCCCGCCGGACGGCAATCGGCGTAGAGTCCCTGCTCGCAGGCCACGGTGAAGGCCTCCGCGGACGACTTGAGCCGCTCCCAACTGCGGCGGATGCGGTCTGCCTCAGACGGCTCGATGCTGCCGTCGTCCTCCACCGACCGCGTGACCGTCAGCAGGAGTTCGCTGAACTCATGCACCAGCTTCTGCGTGTTGACCAGAAGCGCCGTCTGAAGGTCCTCATTCGTGATGCGAGGGTTGGACACGAAGAAGCCGCCGGCCTCGTGGCAGAGCCAGTTCACCACTTCCACGCTGCCCGTCAGCCGGATCACGTCGGCCAGACGATCCAGGGGGTTGCGGGCCCCGCTGGCGTCCACGTCGCCCCGGCTGGGCTCCTGGCACCATTTGTAGACCAGGGCGGGTGACAGCCGTAGCTCGGCCGCCAGCGCCTTGGCCCCGACCTCTTCCACCGCCTCGCGTAACACCTCGTATGACTGCATGGCTGATCGCTCCTGGACAGGCCCCGAGTTGGCCATTCGACTGCACGACAGAGCATACGCGATTCGCCGCGTGGGGGGTATTATACGCCTTGCGAAAATGGAGAATGGACAGCCCCACCCGGGAGACGCCCGTTGGTCCAGACCAAACGAGAAATCGAAGCCCTGCTGACGGCGGCCGGCATCCGTCCCAAGCGGCGGTTCGGCCAGCACTTCCTGATCGACGGGAACCTGATGCGGAGGCTGGTGGAGGTCGCGGACATTCACCCGGCGGACCTGGTGCTGGAGGTGGGCGCGGGCACGGGCGGACTGACGGACCTGCTGCTGGAGCGGGCCGGGGGGGTGGTGGCCGTCGAGATCGACCACCACCTGTTTGCCCTGTTGTCCGAGCGTTTTGCGCAGGCAGCGTCGCTGACCCTGGTGCGCGGCGACGCTCTGGACACGAAGCACCGGATCGCCACGGCCGTGCTGCAGGCGATCGGGTCCGGCCGGCAGCGAGCGTCGGGCGCGCTTCTGCTGGTGGCGAACCTTCCCTACGACATCGCGACGCCGCTGCTGGTGAATCTCATTCTATCGGACCTGAACGTGAAGCGGCTTTGTTTTACGGTGCAGCGTGAGGTGGGCGAGCGGATGGAAGGCCGGCCGGGCACGAAGGCCTACGGGCCGCTCAGCATTCTTCTGCAGACGTTGTGCCGCATCGAGCGGATCGCCCGCGTTCCGGCGGAGGCGTTCTGGCCCCGGCCGGCGGTGGAGTCGAGCCTGTATCGCCTGGACGTACTCGAGGATCCGGGTGTGGCCGGCGAGGCGCCGGCCGCGTTTGTCGCCCTGGTTCAGGCTGGTTTCCGGCACCGGCGCAAGACGCTGCGATTCAACTTCGACCATGCCTTCGGGCAGGCGATGTGTGACCGGGCGGGCGACGTGTTGGACCTGTCGGTGCGGGCGGAGACGCTTGCCCCGGCTCAATGGGTTGAACTGGCCCGCGTGATGCAGACTATTGACGCGACTCCTGTTTGGCCATGTGGTCCATCAGGGCCTTCCGAATGATCTCGTCGGCGTCTTTGAGGACCAGCTTGCGCAGCTCGTTCACCTCGGGTGACAGGTCCGACTCCCGCACGACAAGCTCGATCTGAAACGTGCCGGTCGGGTCGGGCACGCAGATCTTGCCGACGAAGGGATCGTTTGACCGGGTGGTGCGCCCTTCGCCCATGAAGCCGCTGGGCAGCTCGAACACAACGCCTTCGGCGTCCACGCGATACGTCAGGCCCGTCAGGCCGGCGATCTCTTCCAGGGCCTCCACGGCGCTGACGTTGTCCGCCAGGAGGGAGAAGTTCCTACGGGTCTGCACGGGCAGCGCGTCGGACACGCCGGGGCCCAGCCGAATGAGGATGCCGGCCTGCCGTCCGACGTTTCTCAGGATTTCCGTCAGGGGGCGGTTCGTCAGTCGCACGCTGATCATCGTGTCAAGCTGGCGCTTCATCTGCTCCTTCAGCGATACGACGACGATTCCGCCGTCCCACACGTACCAGGACCAGCCGAGGGCCTCGCACGCCACTTCCAGAACCTCCGCGCCGGAGCCGGCCCCGACCTTGCGAATCTCACCCACCAGAAGGTCCCAGGGTTCCGCCTCCGTCACGTGGAACTGCACCTGTTTGCGCAGGATCGCCAACGACTCCTCCTGGTCGACGAACTGTGTTACGTTCAACCACTGGAGGGTGTCCAGATCCGGCCAGGACGCCCGCCGCCCCAGCCGATGCAGCCCGGGGGTGGGGACCACTTCCAGCCCGGTCGGCGTGACCACGTACACCATGCCCAGGCGAGCGAGGATCTGCCTGAGCCCCTCGCGCAGGGTCACGTTTCCCAGCGTGGCCGTCACCTGCGTCGCCCGACCGTAGGGCAGCAGGCCGTACGCCTCGTCCGGCATCAGGATGGAGACGCCGGTCTTGTCCGAAACCTGCGAAAAGAAGTCGGCCAGCGGGGCGTTCTCCACCGTCAGCTCGATCGGCTCGTCCAGCACCTGCTCGATGAGGGGCTGAAGATCGGTCTGCGCGGCCGTCGCCGCCACCGCACTGAGCCACAGCAATCCACTCACAACGTACATGTCAGGCTTCCTCAACACGCTGCCTCCAATCATCGGAACTCTCGCTGTACGAGCGTCAGAACAGAGACCATTCGGCCGAGGTCAGGACCTCGTCCGCCGAGACCATGGCGTCGGACGTCACCATCAACCGCGGCCGCTCTTCTTCCCGTGCCTCTTCCAGGGGCACGGCCCCCCGGGAGAAGGACACGATCACCACGGACTCCGATAGGACTTGCGGCCGCGCGGGCTCGACGATCACGGCATCCGGCGGCGGCGTGACGGCCACCACGCCGCCGTTGTCTGATCCGGGCGGCAGACTCGAGCGCATCACCCGAAGGCCCGTCACCAGCAGCGCCACGACCGCCGCGGCCGCCAGCGGCGCCATCCACCGGTGCAGGCGAATCACACGCCGGCCCGCCTTGGCGTTCTCGCGCCGAAGGCGAGCGCCGGCCACAAACGCCTCCGCATCCACCACGGGGACCCGCTCGCCCCATTCGCGGACCCAATCGTCCACGCGGCGCAGGTCCGCCAGCATCGACGCCAGCTTGGCGTCACTCGCCAGCCTGCGCTCCACGTCCGCGCGGGTGGAGTCGTCCAACTGGCCGTCCAAATACCGGCTCAGCAGGTATTCCAGAGATTCACGATTGTCAGCGGGAGTCGACATCATCCACTTCATCTTTGCCGCCGTACACGGCGTTCGTTTCCACAGGCCGGCCTACAGATATTCGGCCAGCATTTCACGCAGCTTCTTGCGGGCCTGGAACACATTCCATTTCACCAGTTCCACGGTGCACTCCAGCAGGTCCGCCACTTCCTTCTGCGGAAGGCCTTCGATGCTGAACAACACCAAGGCCAGCCGCTGCTTGTCGGGCAAGGCCTCCAAGGCCCGCCGCACCGCCTCCTGGGTTTCCTGCGACCCCGACGTGTCGTGGGGGGCCAGACGCTGCAACACGGCCGCTCCGTCGGCACTGCGCAGCTCCCCGACCTTGTCCCCCACGTCGTCCAAAGACAGCGCCGACCCCACTCCCCCACTTCGCCGGGACCGCAACGCGTTCAGGGCCAGGTTCCCCACGATCCGCATGAGCCACGGGCCGAATCGACCGCGATCCTTCAGGCTGCCCAAGCTTCGGTAGGCCCGCAGGAACGCGTCCTGGGCGACGTCCGACGCGTCCTGGAGGGAGCCGAGACGCCGGTAGGCCACGGCCATCGCTTGCCGATGGTAGCGCCGAACCAGATCGTCGAACGCGGTCGAGTCGCCGGCCAGCGTTCGAGCGATCAGGATCGGGTCCTCTTCTCCTGGGCTGACCGGGGCTCCCACCGGTAATTGCGTCTCCATAACCTTTGACACTTCAAGGCGGTTACAGGTTAGCGATCCACAAGGGCGACGGACGGCGGTCGCAAGGTAGCGCCGCTGCGGGACCGTGTCAAACGCCTGCATCCTCCGGCCAGTCGTTGGATTCCCGTCCGAGCGGACAGTGTGTTCCGAGAATGGGGCGCACGAACTCCGTACTGCGGTTGCCGGACCCTGCGTGGTTCCTATGATGATGCGACCCATGATTGCGGTGCAGACGATTCAAGCGGTTCGACAGGAGTTGGGGCCGGGTCGGCGGGCTGGCCGGCGCGTTGGCTTCGTGCCGACGATGGGAGCGCTGCACGAGGGGCATGTTTCGCTCATCCGTGCCGCGCGGCGAGAGTGCGAGTGCGTGGTGGTGAGTATCTTCGTGAACCCGACCCAGTTCGGGCCGAGCGAGGATCTGGCCGGCTATCCGCGGACGCTGGACGAGGACCTTCGGGCATGCCAGGCGGCGGGGACAGACCTTGTTTTTGCGCCGGCAGCCTGTGAGATGTACCGCCCCGACGCTGTCACCACGGTCCACGTCGGGAAACTGAGCGAACCTCTCTGTGGAGCGTTTCGGCCCGGGCATTTCGACGGTGTCGCAACCGTGGTGGCCAAGCTGTTCCACATCGTGATGCCGGACCGGGCGTACTTCGGCGAAAAGGACTATCAACAACTCGTTGTCATTCGGCAGATGGTTCGGGACTTGGACATGCCGGTCGAGATCGTCGGCTGCCCGACGGTGCGGGAGGCAGGCGGCCTGGCGATGTCGAGTCGAAACCGCTATCTCAATGTCGAACAGCGTCGGCAGGCCCTCCGCCTGTACCAGGCCCTGACCGAGGCACAGCAGGCGGTGGCCGCGGGAACGCGGGACGTGGCCACGCTATGCGACACGATGCGGCAGCGCATCCTGGCGGGCGGACCGGCGCGGATCGACTACGTGACCATCGTGGACGCGGTCTCGCTGGAGGCGCTGGAAACGGTGGACCGGGCGGCCCGGGTGTGCGTAGCCGTCCGCATCGGGGACTGTCGGCTGATCGACAACATGCCCGTGGACGTTCCGGCGGCACAGGGGTAGGATACGCGCGGCCCCGGGTGGTTGGCGCGGCGCGGGGCCGTTTGCGAGATCGCATTACAGAAGGAAGTCACAAGGCGAATGTATCCAGAACTATTCCGTCTGCCCATTGTGGGCTACCCCATCAAGAGTTACGGCTTCATGTTGATGGTGGGTTTTCTCACCGCGATCTGGTTTGCGATGCGCCGGGCGGAGCGAGTGAAGGGCGATCCGGACCTGATTCTGAACCTGGGATTCGTGGCGCTGATCTGCGGCGTGGTGGGGGCGAGGGTGTTCTATGTCGCCCACTACTGGAAGACGCAGTTCGCTCCGCAGCCCAACCCTCTGTTGGCCGCGATCAACCTCACGGCGGGCGGGCTGGAGTACTACGGCGGCCTGCTCTGCGCCATCGCCGGCGCTTCGCTCTACCTGGCGATCAAGCGGGCGTCCTGGCGGATGTACATGGACATTGTCGCCCCGTCGGTGATGCTGGGGCTGGCCTTCGGGCGATTGGGTTGCCTGCTGAACGGCTGTTGCTGGGGCGGCCTGTGCGTCGACGCCCACAACCAAGCGGCCCTGCCCTGGGCAGTCCAGTTTCCCTTCAGCAGCCCGGCGTACATGCGTCAGTGGGAGGAACGGCGTGTGACGGCCCCGGCGGAGTTGCTGTACACGCCGCAGTTCCTGCCCGGGACCAACGCCCCGCTGGCACGCGAGCTTCTGAGCCTCACGCCGGAGGAGCGATTCGGTCCCATCCGCCAGTTGGAAGACCTGGAGCAGCAGTACGAGGACGCCAAAGCGGCGCAGGCCAAGCCGGCGGACCTCCAGAAGCTCCAGCGGCGGATCAAGGTGGCCAGGGACCGTGTCCACGCACTGAACGCACAGCACGACGCGCTGCATCACGCCCTGCGCTTTGCGTCACGAACCGACCCGTCGCGCACCATCACGTACTCGGAACTCCAGGACCTGGCGGCAGCGCACAAGACGCTTCCCGTCCATCCAGCGCAGCTCTACGGCATCGTAAATGCCCTGATTCTCTCCCTCCTGCTCAGTCTGGTCTTCTACCGGAGGCAGCGGCACGGAGTCGTCATGGGCGTGATGCTGGTGCTGTACCCGATCTCCCGCATCATTCTGGAGGTCATCCGCACCGACAACCCGCACGACAGCTTCGGCGTCACCATTTCCCAGGCGGTGAGCATCGGCGTGGTCGTGTTTGGGATCCTCTTCCTCGTGGTGCTGTATCGCTACCTGCCGTTGCGGTCGCCGCGGGCCGTGCCGTTCGTGCCGCCGTCCGGCCCGGCGGCAGCGACAGACGGACTGGACACCCACTGACCTCTAACGCGCCGGCGGTCAGCTTCGGGCCTCCCGGTTCAGGCCCCATACGTGCGCAGCGCTGGTGCTGACCGCGCGGAAGCCCTCGGCCAGCAGTTGCCTGGCCAGATCCGGCGTGCGGATGAGGCCCCCGGCGATCAGGGGCATGGGCAGGGCGCGGAACTGCCGGATCTCGTGCAGGGCCGCCACTCCGGGCACCAGCTCAATGGCATCGGGCCGGGACTGCTCAATCACGTGCTGGCCGCGTTCGACGGACCGCCCATCCTGCAGGAACACCAAGAGAATGGAGACCAGGCCGAACCGCCGGGCCGCCGCGACCAGATGGGATCGGACGGTGATGATCCCATCGACCATCTGAAGCCCGGCGAGGTACTCCAGGCCCGCCACGTCGCTGCTGAGCCCCGCCAGGAGGTCCAGGTGCAGAATCACGGGCGTGTGGGCGGTCGGGCCCGTCCGCAGGCGGGCCATGCACTCGGAAAGCTGTGCCAACTGAATGCCCTGGAGGAATATCAGACTTGCGTCGGCCAGGAGGGCCGGGTCGGCTTCGTCCTCGTGAACGACGGGGATGACGGGCTGTCGGAGCCAGTCGCGGATCGGCTTGGGACGCTCGTGCTTTTTCTTCAATGCTCTCACACTCAGCGGCAGGCAGTCCGGCCGACTTGACAACGACCTCGCACTGTCCGTACTATAGAGGCACATCCAAGGCCATCGCAAGGGTGGTGGCCGGCAGGGCCAGAGAACACAGAGAAAGGCCCCGCGAGAATGCTTCGTACGGTTCTTCCGTACGCGGATCGCGGGGCTTTTTTCTCGCGCCGTCCGCGGGCGTGCCGCCTGGCCCGCTACGTTTTCTTCCGGTGCCTTTGCGGTGACGTGTGAACCGTTGAATCCGTGGGTCCGCGAGGCGCTGAGCCTGGCCTCCGACACGAAGGAGGTGAGGCTGGGCCACGGTGCCATTCAGGAAGCCGCCGACGCGTTCGGCCGGTGCTTTGGCGACGCCGTCCCCATTGTTGTCGCCGATATCGCCACGTTCGAGGCTGCCGGGCGGAAGACCTTTGACGTTCTGAGCCGGGCCGGGCTGAACCCTGCGGACGCATTCGTATTCGAGGATCCCGACCTGCACGCCCGCCACAATTACGTCGTGCGGCTTCAGCAGCACCTCGGCTTGACGGAAGCGGTGCCCATCGCGGTCGGATCGGGAACCATCAACGACCTGGTGAAGCTGGCGGCGCACCGCTGCCGTCGGTCGTACATGGTCGCGGGCACCGCGGCGTCCATGGACGGCTACACCGCATTTGGGGCGTCCATCAACCGCGCCGGATCGAAGCAGACATTCTACTGTCCGGCACCTCGAGCGGTGATCGCGGACCTGGACGTGATTTGTGAGTCCCCCGCCGAGTTGAACGCCGCCGGCTATGCGGACCTGGCCGCCAAGACGACCTCCGGGGCGGATTGGATTCTGGCTGACGCCCTCGGGATCGAGGCCATCACCCCGGAAGCCTGGGGAATGGTCCAGAACAAACTGGAGGACTGGCTCGGCGACCCCGCGGGCGTTCGGAGCCGGAGTCCGCAAGCCATTCGAAGCCTGATGGAGGGGCTCCTGATGACCGGATTTGCCATGCAGCGGTGCCAATCCAGCCGGCCGGCCTCCGGGGCGGAACACCAGTTCAGTCACCTGTGGGACATGCAGAATCATCAACACGAGGGCCGCACACCCCTCCACGGGCACAAGGTGGCAATCGGCACGCTGGCCTCCACGCTGCTGTACGAGGTGCTGCTGGAGGCGCCGATCCAGACGATCGATGTGCAGCGCGTGTGCGCGGAATGGCCTGAGGGAGGCACGATCGCGCGCCTGGCGACGCACGCCCACGAATCCCTGGCGCTGCGAGCAGTGGCCATTCGGGAAAGCCAGGCCAAATATGTGGATCGCTATGCGCTGTCTCAACGGTTGCACCGCCTCCAGAAAGTGTGGCCCGAGTTGCGCGGGCGACTGGCCGGCCGGTTGATCCGGTCTGACCGCCTGCGAGAAATGCTGACGGATGCGGGCGCGCCCACCGACCCCGACAGCATCGGCATCGACCGGCGGCGCCTGCGCCGTTCGTATGTTGAGGCGTACCAGATTCGCCGCCGATACACCGTGCTGGACCTGGCGGTGGAGTCAGGGATGTTGCCGTCCTGCCTGGACAGGCTGTTCAGCCAGGACGGGGCGTGGATCGCCGACGTCTGCCCGCCGGCTTCAACCCCATGCGCGAGCGCGCCGTGCGTGCCGAAGCGGAATGCGCAGTACAGGCCGGCGCCGGCCGATAGGGGAGAAACCAATCCATGACAAAGAACAGCGCCGCATTCGGCTCCATCCGGCACGTCGCGCTGGACATGGACGGAACGATCTACAAGGGGGAAACCCTGTTTGCATGGACCCCGGGGTTTCTGGCCCGGCTTGACGCGCTGGGCATCGGGCACACGTTCCTGACGAACAACTCGTCGCGCAGCCGGGAGGACTACCTGCGCCACCTGCGAAAGATGGGGATCGTCGCGACCGCCGACCAACTGTACACGTCCACGCTGGCCACGATCGACCACGTGGGGAAGGCCTATCCCGCGAGCCGCCGGCTTTATCTGATCGGCACGCCCAGCCTCGCCGATGAGTTCACAGGGGCGGGCTTCGAGGTGGTCACCGACCCCCAGAGCGAGGCGGAGCCCGACCTGGTGATCGTGGGGTTCGACACGGCGCTCGAGTACACCCGCCTGTGCAAGGCGGCCTGGTGGATCAAACGGGGCAAGCCGTTCATCGCGACGCACCCCGACCGCGTGTGCCCGACCGACCTGCCCACGGTGCTGGTCGACTGCGGCGCGGTGTGCGCGTGTCTGGAAAGCGCGACGGGTGTGGAACCGACGGCGGTGCTAGGCAAGCCGGACCCCCGCATGTTGACGGGCATTCTGCAGCGCTACGGGCTGGCGCCGCACGAACTGGCGATGGTGGGCGACCGGCTCTACACGGACATGGTCATGGCCCAGCGGGCGGGCGTGATGGGAGTGCTGGTGCTGACCGGCGAGGCCACAGCCGAGGACGCCGTGCAGTGGCCGACGCTGCCCACGGTGGTCGTGCCGAGCCTCAAGGAACTGGGAGACTCGCTGGCCCGCGCCCGCGGGGGCAGTTCGTCGGCCGCAGACGGGGAGTAGAAGAACGGGATCATGGATCGCTCGCAGACCATTGCAGGACTGACCGCCGCCGGCCTGGACGTGCTGGTCGTGGGCGGGGGCATTGTGGGGGCAGGCGTCGCCCGCGATGCGACCATGCGCGACCTGCGCGTCGGCCTGGTGGAACAGCACGATTTCGCGTACGGCACCAGCAGCCGCTCCAGCCGGCTGCTGCACGGGGGACTGCGGTACCTGGCCCAGGGGCGGGTCGGACTCGTGCGCGAAGCCAGCATCGAGAAGCGCGTCGTGCATTCGATTGCGCCGCACCTGGCGGGGCCGCTCCCCTTTCTCTTTCCGACCTACGAATGCCCGCCCTGGGCCACCTGGGCTCGCTGGAAGCTGGGTGTCGGCGTCCGCCTGTACGACCTGTTGTGCGGCGGGCGCAATCTGGGGAAATCCACCTCCCTGAATGCCGCCCAGATGCTGGAGCGACTGCCGGGGGTCCGGCGGCACCGGCTGACCGGCGGCGTGTACTACTACGACGGGCTCACCAGTGACGGACGCCTGGTCCTGGACACGCTGCGATCCACGGCCAACGCCGGCGGCATGGTATTGAACTACTGCCGCATGGAGTCGTCTGAGCCGGATGCCGACGGCTGGCGATGTCGCCTGTGGGATCGTCTCTCGGACACCCGCTTCGATGTGACCGCACGCTGCGTCGTCAATGCGACGGGGCCGTGGGCCCCGCAAGTCCGCCACAGCCGCGTGCGGCTCCGGCTCACGAAGGGCGTGCATGTCGTAGTGGAGCGGGCCCGGCTGCCCGTGCCCTGCGCCGTGGTCATGACAGATGAGAAACGCATTCTCTTCGCGATCCCCTGGGGTGAACGGGTCATCCTGGGCACGACGGACACGGACTATGACGGGGTGATTGAGGACGTGCAGACGGATCCCGAGGACACGCAGTACATTCTCGACATCGTCAACAATGCCTTTCCGGACGTCGCACTGGGACCGCAGGATGTCATCGGCGATTGGGCCGGCCTCAGGCCCCTGATCGCCGATCCTCATGGAAACCCGTCGGACATCTCGCGATCCCATGAGATTCGTTCACCCGCGCCGGGTTGGTGGGACGTAGCCGGCGGCAAGCTCACCACGTATCGACTGATGGCCGAACAGACGGTGGACCGAATCGGCCGGCACATCGGGCGAAAGCTCCCCCCCTGCACGACGGCCACGGTCCCGCTGGTGCGTGCCGAGGAGGCAAACGGCGTCAGCGGCATCGTTCCGCCGCCCGTGAGCCGCGAAGTGGTCCGGCATTGCTGCCGAAACGAATGGGCCGTACACCTGGATGACGTCATGACCCGGCGTACAAGCTGGCGATTCTACTACCGCGACGCGGGAGAAACGGCCCCGCAGGTCGCCCGCTGGATGGCCAATTCGCTGGGTTGGGATGAGGAACGCGTCGCCCGGGAAGTCCGCCGCTACGCCGAGAGCACTGCAAAGGGCGTCAACGGCCGCGCCGGCGCGAAGAAGCCTGCCCTCGCTTGAACCCGCCCCGGCCGTCGAGTAGCATGTCCCATTCGCGATTCCGGGCGAAGCCAGTCCGACTAGAGCGAGGAAACGGCGGTTATGGGACCGCCGGGGTGCCAGGTTGCGGTTCAGAATCCTACATAATTCAAGCCGGCGCCGGTCTGCGGGACGCGTCGTGCTGTTGGCCGGGTGCTTGTTTATCGCACTGGCCGAACCCGCGCAGGCCTACATCGGGCCGGGCGCGGGGTTCGCCGTCCTGTCGTCGGCCCTGGTGATTCTGACCGCGATGCTGTCGGCCGTTCTCACCCTCTTCACCTGGCCGGCACGCTGGGTGATCCGCGCCATCCGGGGCCGGCGGGCGTTCGCCCGGGCGAAGGTCCGTCGGGTGGTGTTCGTGGGGCTGGACGGCATGGACGCCGGGCTGGTCGAGCGGTATATGGAAGAAGGCCGGCTGCCGAACCTCGCCGCCCTGCGGAAGAGAGGATATTACAGCCGGCTGGGCACCACGCTGCCGGCCATCACACCGACGGCGTGGTCATCGTTTCTCACCGGCACGAACCCGGGCAAGCACAGCATCTTTGACTTTCTCACCCGCGACAAGCGGAGCTACCTGCCGGTGCTCTCCTCGGTCCACATTTCCGGCGGCCGCAAGCCGAGCATCCGCCTGTTGCGCAAAGGCAAGCCGTTCTGGAACATCCTGGGCGAGCACGGCATCTTCAGCAACATCATCCGGGTGCCGATCACGTTTCCGCCGGAGCGGTTCCGGGGGGTGCTGCTGTCGGCCATGTGCGTGCCGGACGTGCGGGGCAGCCAGGGCACGTTTTCGTTCTATACGACCCGTCCGCGCGAGGAGTCCATCTACGAAGGCGGCGAGCAGGTGCGGGTCACACGGGAGGGCAACCGCATCCGGTCCCACCTGGTCGGCCCGGAAATCGAGCGGAACGGCAGCAAAGCCGCACTTCGTGCGCCGTTTGCGGTAGAGATCGACGACGACAGAGAACAGGTGGTTGTCACTGTCGGCGACACGAGCTTCACACTGGGCCGGCGGCAGTACACCCCGTGGATCACCGTCACGTTTGACGGCGGGTTCCGCCGGAAGGTGCGCGGCATCTGCCAGTTCCATCTGATCCAGACACAGCCGCACTTCGAGCTGTACGTCTCGCCCATCCAGATTGATCCGGAGAACCCGGCGTTTCCCATTTCGCATCCCACCGTGTTCAGCATGTACCTCTCCAAGAGCCAGGGCAAGTTCGCCACGCTCGGCCTGGCGGAGGACACGTGGGCACATAACGAGTGCATCCTGGAAGATCCCGGCTTCCTGCACCAATGCACCGAGGCGGACGAGGAACGCGAGCGCATGCTCATGGACGCCCTGGACAAGGTGAGCCAGGGCCTGGTCGTGTGCGTGTTTGACAGCACCGACCGGGTGAATCACCAATACTGGCGCTATATCGACCCGAGGCACCCGGCCCGGCACGGTTTCGGCGACGAAAAGCTCGCCACCGCCATTCCGGACCACTACGCCCGGATCGACGCCATGCTTGGCCGGGTGCTGCAGCGCTGCGACCGCCCGGACACGGTCGTGATGATTCTGTCCGACCACGGGGCAACGTCATTTCGCCGCGGCATCGACGTGAACCGGTGGCTGATTGACAACGGTTACATGGCCCTCAAGGCGGATGCGAAGCCCGGGGCGCGGTATCTCGCCAATGTGGACTGGTCGCGGACGCGAGCGTACGCGAGCGGCCTGGCAGGCATCTACCTCAACCTCAAGGATCGGGAGGGCCAGGGCATCGTCGAGCCGGGCGAAGAGGCCGACCGCCTGCGCGACGAGCTGTGTGAGAAGCTCCGCGGGCTGAAGGACCCCCAGACCGGTGAGACGGCCATCCTGGAGGTCTACAACAGCCTGAAGTACTACCGCGGGCCCTTCAAGGAAGAGGCCCCGGACCTGATGGTCGGCTACAACGAGGGGTACCGCGTCTCCTGGGAGGCGGCCATCGGCGACATCACGAGCCACGTTTTCGCGGACAACCACAAGGCGTGGAGCGCCGATCACTGCGTGGACCCGCGTCTGGTCCCCGGCATCCTCTTCTGCAATCGCACGATCGAGGCCGAGCACCCGCGCATCCTGGACCTGGCCCCCACCACGCTCGATCTGTTCGGCGTGGACGTGCCGAAGCACATGGACGGTCACGTACTGAAGGTCACGATCAAACCGGAAACGGAACAGGCAGGCTGAGGCCATGAATTCGAGCGTCTCGACATTCCGTTTCGACCCTTCCTGGCTCCGCTGCAGCGCGGCCCTCCTGATCGCGGTTCTGTTTGTTGTGGGCGGCTGCGACCGCCAACCACGGGCCCACAAGACTTCCGTTATCGTGCTGGGGTTCGACGGCATGGACCCCGCCCTCACGGAAAAGATGATGAACGAGGGCCGGTTGCCGAATTTCGCGCGACTGCGGGACATGGGCAACTTCGGGCCGCTGCAGACGGTCATTCCGCCGCAGAGCCCGGTCGCCTGGGCGACCTTTGCGACGGGCCTGAACCCCGGGGGCCACGGGTTGTTCGACTTCATCCATCGCGACCCGAACCCGCCGCCGCCAGCCCCGCCGATCTCGCCGTACTCCGCCATGGCCCGGACCGTCGAGGATCGGCCGTGGTATGCCAAGCCGTTTATCGCCGTACTGGGCGAGTCCATCGCGTGGGGCGACTACCGAATCCCCCTGGTATCCGCCCGGCACGAGTTGCTGCGGCACGGAACGCCGTTCTGGCAGTACCTGACGGAGGCCGGCGTGCCCGCCGCGGTCTACCGGCTGCCCGCCAACTTCCCATCCGTCCACATGCAGGGCGTGTCGTTTCGTGCCCTGACCGACATGGGCACGCCCGACCTGAGCGATTCCGTCGGTGGAAACTTCTCGTTCTACACCAGTGATAAGGATTTCAACTTCCGGCGGGAAATCGGGGGCGGAAGGGCCTACCCGGTTCAGATCATCAACGGCATGGTGCTGCCGGAACGTGCGGTGCTCACGGGAACGGTGAAGACCGTCCTGTCTGCCACCGAGTTCATCCTGCCCGGCTGGCACGCGCTGGAGGCGCGAATCGACGGCTTCGCCGGGTGCGCGGCCGTCGCAAGCCGCGGGTCCGGACGGGGCGAGTGCATCCGTGCCATCCGCTCGCTGGATCCTGTCACGCGAACCATCACGCTGGAAGCCCCGTTCGACTTTGATCTCAAGCCGGAGGCCCTGGTCAAGGTGTTCACGCCGTGCAAGCTGTACGGCCCCGCGAACACCACGGTGGCTGCGAAGGAACAGCCGGCATTGGAAGCCAGTTGGACCGCCTATGTGGACCCCGAGCAGCCGGCGGCGTGCATCGAGATCGGCGGCCGGCGCGTCGTGATGCGTGAGGGCGAGTGGAGCGAATGGCAGCCCGTTCAGTTCCCCATGGCGTACGGGTTGACGGCGCCGGCCCTGCTGCCGCCGGTACCCGCGATGTGCCGGCTGTACCTACGCCGCGTGCGACCGACCTTTGAACTCTACGTGTCGCCGATCAACTTCGACCCGTTCGAGCCGGCCATCACGTTCTGCTCGCCGGATGACTTCTCGGTGGAGGTCGCCAGCGCGATTGGCCGGTATTACACGCAGGGGATGCCCGAGAACTTCAACGCGCTGAAAGAGAACATCCTGACGCGCGACGAGTTTCTCCAGCAGGCGGACATCGTGGAGGAAGAGCGTCAGAAGCTGCTGGGTTTTGCCCTGGACCATTTCCGCGGTGGGTTGCTCTTCTTCTACTACGGGGGGACGGATCTCGTTTCGCACATGTTCTGGGGCGTACGCGACCCGGAGCACCCCGGCGTCACCGACGAGGAGCGGGTGAAATACGCGGAAACAGTTGAGCACTACTACATCGATGCGGACATCATGCTCGGCCGCACGCTCGACTGGGCGGCCGAGAATGCGCCGGACGCCATTATCATGGCGATCAGCGACCACGGTTTCGAGACGTTCTCCCGCGGCCTCAACGTCAACAACTGGCTCCAGGAACACGGCTTCGCAAAGATGGGGCCGTTTCGCCCCTCCGAACCGCTCAACATCGACTGGGCCGAAAGCCGGGCGTACGCCCTGGGCATCAACGGCATCTACGTGAACCTCGCGGGCCGGGAGAGCCGGGGCATTGTGAAACCCGAAGACAAGCAGGCCCTGCTGGACGAGATCAGCCGCACGCTGCTGGCCGAGATCGACCCCAAGACGGGCCGGCACATCGTCGACACCGTGTACCAGTCTGATCGGGTCTACAGCGGTCCGTACGTCAAGACGCTGGCGCCGGACCTGCAGGTCGGCTACGCTCGCGGCTACCGGGCGAGCTGGGCCACCGGGCTGGCCTCGTTCGGAGACTCCGTCGTGGAGGACAACACCAATACGTGGGGGGCCGACCACTGCATCGCGACGCACCTGGTGCCCGGCATCATCGTCTGCAATCGCCCGCTGACCGCGCAGGAACCCGGGCTGATCGATATGGCGCCGACCATCCTTCGGCGGTTCGGCATCACGCCGCCGGCCACGCTGGAAGGCCGGGACGTGTTTGAATAGGTTCGTGCCCGGCCCGCTGCGGTTGCGTTCGGCCGGGTCGGAAGGGAGTGGACAACGTGGCCAAAATCAAGATCGACGATGTCCTGTACGACCGCGTCAAGCGGGTGGCCGACACCGCCGGCTACGCCTCGCCGGAGGAGTTCATCACGCACGTGATCGAGCGTGAGCTGGACAAGATCGCCCCGGACAACGTCAGCGACCAGGAAGTGATGGATCGGCTCCGCGGACTGGGCTACATCGAGTGAAGAACCGTGTCGCGCCGGTGAGAATCGCATGGGAGTTCTCAACAGCATTCTGACCGCCCTGTTCGACACGGTGTACGCCGTGCTCGGGCTGGGACCGCGCTGGCTGTCCCTGACGGTCCTTTCCGGCATGGTGGGCGTGATCGCCCTGATCGTTGTCCGGTACTGCTCCAACCAGGCGGCCATCGGCCGGGTGAAGGACGACATCAAGGCCAACATGCTCAGCCTGAAGCTGTTCAAGGACGAACTGCGGGTGGTGCTGCGGGCCCAGGCTCGGCTGGTCTGGGCCGGGCTGCGAATGCAGTATTACATGGTGCCGCCCCTGCTGGTCATGTTCATCCCGTTCGTGCTCGTCGCGGCCCAGATGGGCCTGCGATACCAGTGGCGCCCCGTCGAAACCAACGAAACCACAGACTTGACTGTCCTGCTTCGCCCGGACGCCCCGGACTCCGCGCTCAACTGGGTGCTGGAAGCCCCCGCCGGCGTGGAGGCCGCCCCGTCCGCCCAGGGCGTTCGGATCAACGCCGATAAGAAGGCCGTGGTGTGGAACCTCACCGGGCGCAAGGCCGGCCGATATGTTCTGACCTTGCGAGACGGGAGCGAGTCGGTCACGAAGGAATTCGTGGTGGGCAGAGATCAGGACCGCGTGAGCCCCATGCGGCCCGGCCCGAGCCTGCTGGACCGCATTCTCTACCCTGCCGAACGCCCGTTCGGCTCAGACTCCGTCATCCAGTCCATCGCCATCACGTATCCCCCCCGCGATTCGTGGTTCCACGGCGCTGACTGGTGGATTCTCTGGTTCCTGGTGCTGTCCATCGTGATCGCCCTGCTGCTCAAGCCGGTCTTCGGCGTGAAGCTGTGAGACGACGGGGGCGATTGCGTCTGGCGCGTCCTGCACCCGTGCCTGGATGCGCACCATGCCCGCCCGATCGGCCGGAATCCACCCCGTCTTGCCGTCGGCCAGCTCGATGAGCAGCCAGTCTCCGCGGGATTCGAGCACGGCGAACTCCGTCCCCTCGTACAGCGGCTGCTGGAACTTCGGCTCGTACGTTTCGCTGTTTCCCTTGCGCACGATCACCTCTTCCGCCAGCACCACGCCGACCTCCCGTCGCCCCTCCACCTGCCAACCCATGAGCACGGAGGTTCCCAGGCCCACCCACGCGACCGCGAGCACGCCGGCCAACGCCCGCAGGGGAACCCGCGGCGCGTACATGCGCACAATCAGGACCAGCCAGAACAGCCCGTAGCACGCCAGACCTGCCGCAAACCGAGTCCGCAAAGAGGTCTGGAAGTGCAGAAAGAACAGCGTCCGGACAAACTCACTGGCGCCGCGCGGCGGAATCTGCGTGCGGCACAGCTCGCGGGCGACGCGCAGGTTCTCCTGAAGACGCCGATCGCCGGGAATCAGCTCCTGCGCACGCCGGTAGTTCAGAATGGCCGCACCCAGCCGGCCCCGCTGAAGCTCGGCGTTGCCCAGGTTGTAGAACAGCCGGCCGTTCTGAACGCCGGAGTGAACCAGGGCCTCGTACCGACTCACCGCCTCCGCGAAGGCCTCACTCGCACCGACCGGGTCCGAGCGTTCCAGCTCCTTACCCCGGTTGAACGCCGTGGAGGCATCCGCCAGCAGCCGCTCCTGCCGGTCGCGAGTCAGGGACTGCGCGCGGGCCACGTCGGCCGCCAATGCCGCGGCCACCGCCATCCCCAGGAGCAACAGCGTGCGCCCGGCTAGAAAGACTGTCGTTCCAGCTCTCGAATGCATTCCTCTGCCCTGGCCACCAGGGAATCGCCCGTGTCCACGCCGCGGCCCGCGTAGCGAGCGTCATCACAGCGCCGGAGCAATGCATCCACCCGGTCGGCCACGTCCGTCCGGACGCCGCGTTGGAGCAGCGCCTCCACCGCATCTGTCCGCGTCAGCCCGGCGGCGGGAAGATTACATCGATCGGCCACGTACCCGATCAGCGCACCGGCCACCGCGTCTGCGGCCTGCGCGCCGGCGCCGTCCTGGGCCGCCGCCAATGCACGGGATGCATTCCGGCGGGCCGATCGGCGTCGCGCGTAGGACCGGTCCGTCCGCAGCCGCTCCTTGCGCCGCCGGCCTGCCCACAGCACGCCAAACAACACAGGCGGCGCCGCCACCACCGCGAGAGAAGCCGGGCCCGGTGCAAACGAGTGGTCCGCCAGCAGGTCCACGCTGCCGTAGTAATTCGCGACGATCCCCCCGCTCACCTCCGTCAGATGGGTGGGTGCCGCGAGGCCCGGCCGGGCCTCCACGACTTCAGAGACGGCCATCCGCTGGCCCGGCCCCACCTTGAGCGGAATCGCCCGGCTGCGCACCACGACGAACCTCTCCTTCTTGGTGTCGAAGTAGGCAAAGGGAATGGGGGGAACCTCCGTCACGGATTCCGATTTCGCCCGAATGCTCTGCGTGAAGACCTTCGAGTTGCCCTGCACCGACCCCGCCAGCACCTCGTCCGGCACCTGGAACTGCGATGTCAGCTCGGGCACTTCGGTGAGGGCCGGCGCCTGGAGCAGGTCCAGCCGTCCCTTGCCGCGGAGGGTCATGGTGAGCGTGATCGGGTCTCCCACGCGCACCTCCGTCGGCCTGGCTTCGACAGTCAGCGTGTATGGCTCCACCGCTCCTCGGAAGAACGCCGGCCGCCCCTCCGTCGGAACGGCCTTCACGTCAATGCGCGGCACGGCGGGCGACGCCTGCACCGGCCGTGCATCGGTCAACCGGTACTGGTCTCCGAAAAGCCCGCGATCCCGACGCAACCCGAGCGGGTATTTCACCACCACGCGGAGGTCGCCGACGTCCACCGGGCCGGGGCGCTCCGGCCAGACGGTCGTGCGCACCTCGTAGAGGTAGTATCCACGGTCGGCGCCCTCGGAATCGGCACGCAGCACCTCCCGACCTCGCGGTCGAACGCGACGTCGCAGCATGTCCATCAGGGAGTCGCCAAAAACACCCCACCGGCTCGTCTCTTCATCCACGAGAGACCACACGTCATCCTCGGTCAGTCGGATCCCAAGCGCCTGATCCGTGTACGGCCGAACCCACACCTTGAGGACAAGCTCCAGACTCTCTCCCACGTATACGGAATCTCGCGATCCCTCCACCTCAACGAAGAGCAGGTCGCCCGTTTCCGACTGGACGGCCACAAGGACGATGGGCTCGGTCTTTCGGCTCTGGCCATCCACCTTCACGGAGAAGGGCGGAATGCGGATCGTACCCGCCCGCTCCGGGGTGACCGCGAATACGTATGCGACCGTCTTCTCCTGCGACATTCTGCCGTTGATGATGGTCGTACGGGAGCTGGTCTGCGGCCCGGCGATCATACGGATGTCCGCCCCATCCACGTCCGGCGGTTCCGGCAACTCGTGGGACTCTGCATCGCGGATGATCACCTGCACACGCACCGGCTGGCCCACGTACGCCTCTCGGCTGGAAAGCTGGACGGTCACGTCGCCGGCGCGGGCGACGCCCGTGCCCGCGAGCGCGACGGCCACTCCCAGTAGCCAACCTGGCTGCATCTGGTTCATCACCAATCCCTATCCACCGGCGGGCGGCCGAGCATCTCTCGCCGCCGGAGTTCGTCCCGCCGCTCCCGCTCGCGGTCGCGAACCGCCTGAAGGAGGCGGGCCGCCTCTTCCCGTGTCATCTTCCTCTCCTGCGGCTCGGGCCTGCCCGCCTGCGGCTGTTCGTGCTCTTCCTGCGGGTCTGCCGACTCCAGCTCGCCGTTCTCCGGCTGGGACGGCTGCTCCTGCTCGTCGCCCTGCTGCTGCTGTTGTTGCTGCTGCTGCTGCGAGTCTTCCTGTTTCTGTTGCCCGTCCTGCGATTGGTCCTGCGGTTCGGGGGGCTGGTCGCACTGTGAATCCTGCGAAGACGGCTGTTCCTGCTGCTGCTTCTCTTCTTCCTGTTTCAGCTTGTCCAGCAGGTCCTTGATCAGAAGATACGCGGTTTCGATGTTCGCCCGGGCGTCCTGGTCGTTCGGATCCAGTTCCAGCGCGTCACGATAGTAGTCAATCGCTCGCCGCAGATCCTCGATCGCCCCAGCATGGTCCGTGAGCCTCTGCAGGGCCTGCGAATACGCAGAGTTGCCCAGGTTGAACTTCGCCTTCTGCTCCAAGGCAAGGTTGCGCGTGGAGAGGGCCGACGCGAAGGCCGCTTTCGCCTCATCGAAGTTGCCGAGTCGATACAGGGCCACACCGCGGTTGTACGCCAGCTCCGACGATTCCGGAAAGCTCACCTCCGCGTCCCGAAACCCCTCCAGCGCCTTCTCATACTCTCCCGCCTTCAACGCGGCCAGCGACGCATCGACCTTCTTGCGTGCGTCCGCCTCGGTCTGCCCCCGCGCCGGCATCGCCGCCACCATCACCGCCAGCACGACGATCCATCGCCTGGGGGTCGCGACGCCCTTTCGCAAGTCGTGATTCGCAATTCGCAATTCCACGTCAACCCACCTTCCGCGGCGCCCGCCGCTCCGCGATCAGTATCTCAAGCATCAACAGAGCCAGCGCCGCCCCCGCAAACCACATGAACCGCGGAATCAACACCTGCTTCTGCGAGACTTCCAGCTCTCGCTCCCTCACCTTCGAGTCGATCACCCGGTACACCTCGCGGAAATCGATGTCCCGCGTCGCCGCCCCGAAGTACGCCCCGCCGGCCACCGCGGCCATCTCCTCCAGGTCCTTGGGGTCCATTCGGGACCAGACCTCCTGTCCGTCATGCACCAGGTACTGTCGCTCCTCCGCGCCGGCTGGGATGCGAGCGCCTTGTCGCGGGTCACCCAGCCCGATCGTAAACACCCGGATGCCCTGCGTCTCGTACGCCGACCGGGCCGCTTCCACCGGGTAGCTCTCGTGGTCTTCACCATCCGTGATGACCAGGATGGCCTTGTGCTCCTTGATGCGGTCCACGAAGCTGTCCGCTGCCAGCCGGACTGCGTCGCCGATCAGGGTCCCGCCGCGCGGAGCGCTCTTGACGTCCACCTCGTCCAGCACCATACGAAACGCGCCGTAGTTGATCGTCAGCGGGCAGGCCAGCGATGCCGCCCCGGCAAACGTCACCAAGCCGATCCGATCGCCCGAAAGAACATCCACCAGGTCCTTCAATTCCTCTTTCGCTCGCTCCAGGCGGTTGGGCACAACGTCCTGCGCCAGCATCGAACGCGACACGTCCAGGGCAACCATCAGGTCGATGCCCTTGCGCGGCAGGGCCCTGTATTCCTGTCCCCAACGCGGACCCGTGGCGGCCACCGCCAGCATCGCCGCCGCCGCCAGCACCAGGGCCCCCTTGAGCCGCTGCCGGCCGGGACTCACGTGCGGCGTCAGGTGCCCCAGCAGGTGCGCGCTGGCAAACCGCCGCAGGGCCTGGGATTTCCGGGCGAACCCATAGACAAACACCAGCCCCAGCACCGGCACCAGCCAGAGCAGGTGAAGCAGTTCGCGATGTTCAAACGTCTCCGACACCGTCTCAAACCCCGTTATCCGCCGGCGTGCTACGGCACGCGCCGGAACACCGTGTTGGCCAGCACCACTTCCAGGCCCAGCAGGCCGAACGCCATCAGCAGCAGCGACGGCAACCGCACCTTGCCCAGGGTGATCGGCGCCGTGGCCAGGTCGCGCCGCGCCGCATACCGCTTCTCCTCGAGCTTCACCCGTTCCAACTGGTCGATCTGGGCGTAAATCTGCTTGAGCGAGTCCGTATCCGTCGCGCGGAAGTACTGGCCGCCAGTGATGCGGGCGATCTCCTTCAGCGCATCCTCGTCGATACTCACCATCTGTGGCTGCAACCGCTCCCGGCCGAACATGTCGATAACGGGCATGGGGGCCATGCCCTTGGTGCCAACCCCGATGGCATACACCTTGATGCCGAAGGCCGCCGCCATCTCCGCCGCCCGCTCCGGAGAAATGTCTCCCCGGTTGTTCTCCCCGTCCGTCAGCAGGACCATGATCTTGCTCTTGATCCGGGCCGCCTCCATGCGGCTCTGACGCCGCTCCAGGTCGCGAAGCTTCTCCACTCCCAGCGCGATCGCCTCTCCGATGGCCGTCCCGTCCTCCTCACGTCCCTCCCGGCGAGCGTCCACAATCTCCGTCTGCTGAAGGGTTTCCAGGAGGTACTCGTGGTCCAGCGTGAGCGGACACCGGCTGTCCGCGAAGCCCGCGAAGACGATCATCCCGATCAGGTCATCGCCGCGGCCGCGCAGCTCTTTGCCGTCCCCCTCCACGAACTCCTGCACCACGCGTTTCACGGCGGCCAGGCGGTCCACCGGCTTGCCCCCGATGCTGAAGTCCATCGCCCTCATGCTGCCCGACCGGTCCACCAGCAACTGGATCGCGATGCCCTCCGAGAAGATCCGGGCCTGTTCGTCCTCCGCCTGCGGCCGGGCCAGGCTGACCGCCAGCAGCACGACGACCAGCGATCGCAGCAACGGCACGAGGAATCGCAGCCGGGTGCGCAGGCTTCCTCTCGACCCGCGCAGCAGGGCCAGCGACGAGAAACGGACGGACGCCTGGCTCCCTCGCCGCCACCACCGCCACCAGATCACCGGCACCAGCAGCAACAGGAGCAGGAACCACGGCGAGCCAAACAGCTCCCGGATGTCGGACCACCAGGTCATGCCGCCGCCTCCTGCACCGATTGCGGCGCATCTGCCTCCACATCCGGCCGGCGCGTCTGCTCCACGAAGTCGCGCGCCGAATGGAACGCCCGCTCGATCTCCTCACTCACCGGCTGGTACCGGGCGTACTTCACCAGGTCGCATGCCTGGAGAAACTCGGCCAGCAGCGACCTGTGCTCACTCCGCAACTGCGGACTGTCGTGCGCCGCTTGCAGAAACTCCTCCGTTGTCTGCTCCGCAGCCATCAGGCCGAACCGCATCTCAATGTAGATCCGGGTGATCTCGCTGAGCCGGTAGAAGAACTCCCGCACCAGCCCCTGCTCGATCCACTGCTCGTCCAACAGGGCGCGAAGCTGATCGAACGCCCAATCGTGCGGCGCCTGCGGCCGCAAAGCCCTGCGTCGCACCCGGCGAACGTACCAGACCCCCGCGACAACACCCACAGCCATGACGGCCAGGCCGAGCCCGCCCCATTGCGCAATCGCCTGCCAGCGTTCGGCCGTCCAGGGCGGCACCGGCAGTGGCACGGCGCCCTTGATGTCGCGAAACTGCCTGGGGTCCACGTCCCCCTCGACAAGCGACCGGACCTCGACGGGAATCGCCTCCGTGCTCAGCGTGCCTTCGATCGGCTCCGCCGACGGGTCGTCGGCCGCCTTGCGCGCGTCGCGGAACTGCACGGACATGGCCGGCACGCTGTATTGCCCGGACAGAAAGATGTCCAGGTCGTACCGCTGCTCCCACCGGGGGTTCGCGACATCCGGCTGCGGCCTGGACTCCGTAAACCCGCGAATCTGAAACTCACCCAGGTTCTCGCCAAACTGCGGCAGGGTCACCTCGACGCCTGGCTCCGCCTCCACGGCCAGAGTCAGCGTCAGTGACTCCGCGATGCTCACCTTGTCCTTGTCGCACGTGACGGTCAACTTGACCGGTCCGCGTTCGGACTTTCGCGTCACCGGCGTGGCTGCATCAGCCTTGGCCGTTTCCTTCGTCGATCTCTCCCCGCAGCCGCCAGGCAGACAGAGGATCACCGCGAGCGCGCCAACCCATCCGAGGCTTGCGCCCCTGGGCCACCGATCCGCGTGTCGTGAATGTCCGATCTGCCTGGTCACGGCGACGCGGCCTCCGGTCTCGGGGTTGCCCCACCCAGAGTGAACGCCTCCGGGTACACCTTGACCCCCGCGTCGTTCATCAGCTCCGTGATGTACTGCTCGGTCACCTCCTGTCGCCGTGCCAGGCGCGTGTCGTACTCCACGCGGTCGCGCACCTCCTCCAGCGGTCGTTCCTTTCGCGGCGTCCGATCGAGCACCTTGATCGCTTCCCACCCCGCCGCGCTGCGGTATGGCTCGGCCAGGACGTCGCCCGGACTCGCCGCCCAGATGCGACCGTGCAACTCCGCGTCCACCCCGATGCCGGGCACCAGGTCGCCCTGTTCGGGCACCGCACGGGGCAGCTCGCCGCCGTTGCCGCGCGTCTGGGCGTCGCCCGAGTTCGCGCGGGCCAGTTCCGCGAAGTCCTCGCCCGCTCGGGCCCGCTCCAGAAGGGTCTGGGCCTCCTCCCGGGTCCCGCAGAGAATCCGCGCCACACGGGTCGTGGCCGGGTCTGCGTAGCGGTCCTTATTCGCCTCGTAGTACCGCTGGATGTCGGCCTCCGTGACCGTCGCCCGCTTGCTGACCTCCTCACCGATCAGCGTGTCCGCCAGCATGGCGTCGGCGGTGGCCACCAGCCGTTCGCGGAACCCCGCCGACTCCTCAAGGTTCTGCTTGCGGGCCTCGTTCGCGATCACCCGCGTCATTACAATCTGCTGCAGGTGCCGGGCCTTGGCCTGGGGGTCCGCCAACCGCTCATACGCACGCTGCCGGGCGGCATCGGCCTCCTCGGGCGTCAGGCCCCACTGGGATCGGACAGCCAACTCCACCTGCGCGGCCACGATCCGATCGAAATCAGACACCGTGATTCTCTCGCCGCCGATCTCCGCCACCACCTGCCGGCCGGCCAGGTTCTGTCCGCCCGGTGTCGGCGACGCGCGCTCCGCCATCTCGCGGGAAAGGTCACCAAACTGCCCCAGTGCCCGGAAGCACTCCCGCACGCGTACGGTGATGGTGCGCGACAGATCCTCATCCTGCAGGCCCTGCCGCTCCAGCAACCTCTCCGCCCGGTAGTACTCGTGGATGGCCCCGTCGTAGTCGGCGGAATCCTGCTTGAGTTTGCCGATCTGCAGCATCACCTTCGCCGCTTCCGGACCGGTGAGAGCCGCTTCCTGCAGGTATGCCTCCCACGCCAACACGGCGGCCTGGGGGAGGTTCCTGTCCTCCAGACGCAGCGCGAGGGCCCGCTGGTCGTCCGGCGTCAGCAGCCGGTACGACGCGGGCCAGGCGGGCCGGTTCTGCTTCGGGAGCGTCATCACGACGATCATCTGGAGCACCAGCAGAGTGAGCACCAGGGCCAGGGTCAACCCGACGGCCGCCCCCGACCCCGTGCGGGGCGGACGCTGCGGAAGCTGCAGGTTCGGACTTCTCGTCATGGTTACAACCTTGCCTCCCTGGCCCGAAAGAACTTCACAAGCGGCTCCACAAACGACTCTCCCGTCTGCACGCGAATGGTCTCCATGTTCATGCGGCGGAACATCCGGTCTCGCGCCTCCCGCAACATGGCGGCGTCCGTCCCGTATTGTCGCCGCAGGCTGCGGCTGCCGGTATCGACCACGATCACGTCACCCGCCTCCGCGTCCAGCAGCTCGATGAGCCCGACGTTCGGCAGGTCCGACTCCCATCGGTCCGAGACGGCCACCGGAATCATGTCGTGCCGGCGGCGAGCCACCCGCAGGCCCTGCTCATACCCGGCGGCCAGAAAATCACTGACCAGAAACACCACCGCCCGGCGGGTGGTGACCTTGTTCAGGTAGTCCAGGGCGCCGGCCACGTTCGTGCCCTGCCCCTTCGGCTCATGGTACAGCACCTCGCGGATCACCCGCAGCACGTGCCGGGTGCCCTTCTTGGCCGGCACGAACTTCTCCACCTCGTCGGAGAAGATGATCAGCCCCACCTTGTCGTTGTTGCGGATGGCGGAGAAGGCCAGCGTGGCGCAGACCTCCGCCACCAGCTCCCGCTTGAGCTGCCCGGACGAGCCGAAAAGCAGCGACCGGCTCACGTCCACCAGCAGCATCACCGTCAGCTCGCGTTCCTCGCGGTAGAGCTTGACGAACGGGGCCCCGTACCGGGCGGACACGTTCCAGTCAATCGTCCGCACCTCGTCGCCGATCTGGTATGGCCGGACTTCCTCAAACTCCATCCCGCGCCCCTTGAACGCGGAATGATACTGTCCCGCCAGCACGTCGTTCGCCATGTGGGACGTGCGGATCTGGATACGGCGGATCTTTTTGAGAAGTTCCTTGGGAATCATGCCGCCTCCGGCGGACAAGAAGAAAACAAAAAACAAAAAGCAAAAAACAAAAATGGTGCCTCGCCGTCGTAATTCATAGCCCGCCAGGTTCGGCTTTCCCTTTGCGAAGCCTCTGGCGCGTCTCGCGAACAATCGTAGCCAGGATTCGTGCGAGCTCGTCGGCCTCCCGGGTGAGCTTCTCGAGGGCATCGCCCGCCAGCAAGCTCGTCCGGCGCGCCAGCTTGAGCCAGTAACGAGTCTCTGCGGCCTCCTTGCGGGCGATGTTGCACGAATGGGCGAACTCGCCATCGGAGAACGCGTTGTTGGCCTCCTCCACATTCGCACCGACGGACGTGCCCGCCCGCAGCAACTGCCTCGCGAGAATCCAGCCCTTCCCCGTACGGGGAATGTCATTCGCGATATTCATGACGGCCACCGCGAACTCAAACGATCGTTCCGCCAATCCCCATAAACCCGTGACATGCTCACCTCCCATTCTCTCCAACGTCATCCCCACGGCTCTCATTCAGGAACCGCTGCCGCCCACTCCACTCCTCTTCATGCACTTCGCGTCTGCTCTCGCGGTTGTGTCTTCGTCTTTTTTGCTTTTTGTTTTTTGTTTTCAGGGAACCGGAACGTGTTCCAGTATCGCCCGCACCACGTCGTCGGACTTCTTCTCTTCCGCTTCCGCCTCGTACGTCACGATCACGCGGTGGCGCAGGACGTCCAGGGCCACGTTCTTCACGTCCTGCGGCGTTACGTAGCCCCGGCCGGCCAGGAAGGCGGATGCCTTGGCACCCAAGGTCAGGTAGATGGTGGCGCGGGGCGAGCCGCCGTACTGGATCCAATCCTCGATGCCCAACCGCAGCGGACGCGGGTCGCGGGTGGCCTGCACCAGGTCCACCACGTAATCCTTGATCCGGTCGTCCATGTAGATCTCGTCCACCACCTTGCGTGCCGCGATCACGTCGGCGGGCTTCATCACGGGCCGGATGGTCGTGGCTGGCCGCGTGTACGACATCCGATCCAGAATCTGCCGCTCCTGCTCGCGAGTCGGATACGTCACGATCAGCTTCAGCATGAACCGGTCCACCTGGGCCTCGGGCAGCGGGTACGTGCCCTCCTGCTCGATGGGGTTCTGGGTGGCCAGCACCAAAAACGGCTCGTCCAGCTTGAACGTGTCCGTGCCGATGGTCACCTGCCGCTCCTGCATCGCTTCCAGCAGGGCGCTCTGGACCTTGGCCGGTGCCCGGTTCACCTCGTCCGCCAGGATGATGTTGGAGAAGATCGGCCCCTTCTTGACGGTGAACTGCCCGTCGGATGGTCGGTAGATCAGCGTGCCGATCAGGTCGGCCGGCAGCAGGTCCGGCGTGAACTGCAGGCGCTGGAAGCCGGTGTCGATGCCGGCCGCCAGGCACGAGACGGCCGTCGTTTTGGCCAGCCCCGGCACGCCCTCGATGAGGATGTGGCCGTTGGCCAGCAGCCCGACGAACATCTTGCGGAGCAGATCCTCCTGCCCGACGATCACCTTCTGCATTTCGTTCAGCAGGCGCTGAAACGGTTCGCTTTTGGCTTCAACTTCCGCCGCGATTTGCTTGACATCCACCTGTGAGACACTCATCCGGCACGACTCCTGTGAATTTAGGCTGAATTCCCCGCGGGGGGTGACGATAGCCGTATCTTTTTACGGACGCAAGACGGCGCCGGTTCCTGTCAACGGAGCTGGGGGGCGGGGGCCAGGGCTCAGGGGCGACCCGAGACGCGGAGGGGCCGGGGGTGCCACTGCTCTTGAGAAGTCTTGACGTTCAGGGCATCGGATTCGTCCCATCCGCCAGGTCACGTCCGGCCGACACGCGCACGCACGAGACCGAGGAGAGTGCGAGCACTGCTCACGAGTAGTGGCACGTGGCCGAACGGTGGTGCCCGATCCCGACCCTCACGGCGGTCAGCGTCTCATTGTGAGCGCCAAGCCAAACGAGTACAGTTGGTGTATGGACCGGTCACGCACGGCACTCAGGCGATTGGCCGACCGCGCGAACGACAACTTCGTGCCCGGCACGATGGCGGAGCGCATCGCGATGGTATGGCCGCTCACCGTGGAGGCCAGCTCTCTGAGCAAGCAACATGATCCTGGCCGGCCTCTGGAGAGACACAGGACGCGGCTCTTCCGACGAAAGCTGCGTGCCGGGACCCCGTTGGTCGATGATCTGACGCCGACCGAGAAGCTTTCTGAGAGATGACAAAGCGGCGCCAGGAAGCAGTGAATCCGAGAGCCACGAAACGGGACGTCAGCGACGGAGCTTGGATAGCACGCTCTCGCCGGGCGCTCCCGGGCCGTACAACGTACTTGCCAGTGTACCGATATCCCACACGGCTTGCACGAGCGACTCCAACTGGTCAGCCGTCCTTGCGGACACCTTCCAGTCCACTCCACAGGACTGGGTGATCCACAGAAGAATCCGACCCTGGGGGGCGGTAAACCGAACCTGCGCGTCGCCCGGCCACCCGTACGTGGTCGGCTCAGCCAAGAAACGTGAACGGAGCAACTTCAGGTCGTACTCGCGTAGCACAGGCTCCTGGGGCGAGCAGGAGAAACCCCATAGAGGAGAATCCCAAACGCGGCAGTAGATAAACTCGCTGAAAGTCCCGGCGTGCAGCACCCAGTTGTCCTTCGGAGCCGAATCCACTTCCACCAGCACGGGGGGATCGTCCGAGCCGTTCAGGTCGACGGCCCAGTTGCAGACACCCTGATTCTCCCTCATTATCCACAGCAGTGAATTCGAGAGAAAGTCGCGGTGTTTGACGCCGTACCAGTCGACGACCGGTTCGCCAAGTTCCTGCAGCGGTACGGGGTGGTCATCGTTGCTGTGCTGGCGCAGCAGCGCGGTTGCATTCTCGAGTGAATACCATTGCCGGAGCGCCTCGGGGAATCCGACTCTGCAGATTCGTTTGCGCTCCTCGAGGATGGCCGCGTTTGTCAAGGAGTAGACTGGGCGCGGCGATAGCATCTGAAGCGTCTTTTCATGATAGTGCCGGGCCGTCTGTGACATAGCGTTTCGGCCTCGTGCCCGGAAGTGCGTCAAGAACCGCCACGATGACAAGGATCGTACACGGCCCGAACCCGGTTGGGAATTCCCGCCCCGCGAACTCCAGAGCGGGGCGGCGAGCATCCCGATGACGATGAGGAGACTGCGAAACGATGACCGGCTGGAAAGCCGGTCCCTGGAGTTTGGCGATTAACTAGATAGGTCAGACCCTCCCTTGTCGTGGCTGCGCC
>CAZPHH010000048.1:0-9954 GCA_964586145.1 uncultured Phycisphaeraceae bacterium
TGATCGGCGGGCGCAGTGCCCGCTCCGCGCGGTTGTTGGTGGCCTCCAACGCCGGAAGGTGGGGGCACTGGCCGGTCGGCTGAAGCCGACCCACTCCGTGCCCTGCCGCGCCGGAATCAAGAGCAACCACCCCTCCACCTCTTCCGCAAAAAGAACCTATCCGTCCGCTTCCATCTGCCGAACGATGCCGGCCAGCAACTCGATGAATTTCGGATGCACGCCCACCGTTCCCGCCCGGGCAAAAGTCATTCCGCATTCCCGGGCCACGCCGGCCGCCTCGATGTCCAGATCGTAGAGCACTTCCACGTGATCGCACACAAACCCCGGGCACGCGATCATCACGCTTCGGTGCCCCTGCCGGGCCAGCTCCCGAATCACCGAGCAGACGTCCGGCTCCAGCCACGGCTCGTCCGGCCGGCCGGTCCGACTCTGATACACCACCTGCCAGTGCCGCCATCCGAGCCGGTCGGCCACACGCTGGGCCGTCGCGCGAACGGCCGCAACATGGTCCTGCACGCCCGGCGCCTTCAGCGGAAGGCTGTGGATGCTGAACAACAACGGCGTGACCGCGCGATCGATCCCCTTCGCGACCTCCGCCGCCGCATTCACACGGTCCGCCACCGCTTCCGTATACAAGGAATGGTCGTGCCAGGCGGGAACTTCCTGAAACTCGATGTCCGCCGCCGCCGCATCCTGCGTGGCTCGGGTCAGACTCGCCTGGTATTGACTTGCGGTAAAGGCATCGCGGAACGCACTCAGCAGAATCGTCGCGACGCGCTTCGCACGGCGGGCAACCAGTTCCCGTACCGCGTCCGCCAGCCACGGCGACCAGCACCGCATCCCCACCACCACCGGCACCGCCGGCCCTTCCACGGCCAGCCGATCCTCCAACGCACGAGCCTGCGCGCGCGTCCACTCCGTCAGCGGCGACCGGCCGCCCACCGCCTCGTAGTGCCCCACAACCTCGTCGATACGGTGGGGTGGAACAGGCCGACCGCCCAGCACGCTCTGAATGAACGGCCGGACCTCATCCATCGCTCCCGGCCCGCCCAGAGCCATCAGCAGTACCGCGTCAATCGCCAAGGAATCTCTCCTGCCCGCGCCAGGCATGCGCGGGCGATCCGGTCACCACGTGCCGACGCCGCGCGCAGCACAGCAGCAGGGAGATGGTAGTCGTTTTCGCTTTGGGTTTCAGCCGGTCAGACTGGAAATGACCGGATGGAGGCCTTACTTCTTCTTCCCCTTGCCTTTGTCCCCCGGGCCGGCCTGCTCCACCGCCACGGGCTTGTCCGTCTTGCCGCCGGTCGTCCCCGTGGCGGGAACGGACAGCGTGATTCCGCATTGACCGCACCGCACTCGCTTGCCGCGGCATGCGTCGGGCACTTGCAGAATCGCTCGGCAACGCAGGTTCGGACACAGTAGTGTGATGGGCATAGGATCGCTCTAGGGGGCGCCGTCGGTCCGCTGTCGCCGGCCGACTCCACAGCTCCGATTCACCAGTGGAGGTATCGTCACCCGGGGAAGACGGCTTGATTTGGTGTTGCCCGAGACGGCCCGAGAACATCTGTGCCCGGCGAGCCCTGACGCGGACAGCGGAATATTTCGTGGTTATGCGGACTCGCGCCGACGCCGAGGACGCGTCTCGAACAGCCGGACCTGGCCGTTGACCACCTCGTCCGTCACGACCCACCGACCGCTGTCTTTGCGCTCCGGCAGCTCGTACATGGACTCCAGCATGATCTCTTCGGTTACCGCACGCAGGGCACGGGCCCCGGTGTTCCGCTCCAGCGCCCGGCCGGCCAGGGCCTTGAGGGCCTCTTGCGTGAACTCCAGCTCGCACCCCTCGAACTCGAAGAACTTCTGATACTGCCGGATCAGGGCGTCCTTCGGTTCGGTCATGATGCGGACCATGGCCTCCAGATCCAGCGGGTCCAGCGTCGCCGCCACGGGAAGCCGACCGATCAGCTCGGGTATCATGCCGAACTCGACCAGGTCGTCCGGAATCACATGCTGCAGGGCCACACCCACGTCGTCCAGGTCGGCCCCGTCCTTCGCCCTGGACGAATGGAACCCCATGTTGCCGCCCAGCCGCTTGCGGATGATGTTCTCCAGCCCGACGAACGTGCCGCCGCAGATGAACAGGATGTTGGACGTGTCCATCTGGATGTACTGCTGTTCCGGATGCTTGCGGCCGCCCTGGGGCGGAATGTTGGAAATCGTGCCCTCCAGCATCTTCAGCAACGCCTGCTGCACACCTTCGCCCGACACGTCGCGGGTAATGCTGACGTTCGAGGTCGTCCGGCCGATCTTGTCGATCTCGTCGATGTAGACGATGCCCCGCTGGGCCGCCTCCAGGTCGTAGTCCGCGTTCTGAAGAAGCCGCAGGAGAATGTTCTCCACGTCCTCGCCGACGTACCCCGCCTCCGTCAGCGTCGTCGCGTCACCGATGGCAAACGGCACGTGCAGAATGCGGGCCAGCGTCCGGGCGATCAGCGTCTTGCCCGAGCCCGTCGGGCCGATCAGCAGAACATTGGATTTGTCCAGCTCCACGTCGCCCTTGACCAGCGTGTCCAGGTGGGCCAGCCGGCGATAGTGGTTGTAGACGGCCACGGAGATCGCCTTCTTGGCGCGCATCTGGCCGATGATGTACTCGTCCAGGAACTCCTTGATTTCCCGAGGCTTGGGGATGGTCCCCAGCATCGCCCGCGTCGTGGCAGACTTGCGGACCTCCTGCCGGATGATGTTGTGGCAGAGCTCCACGCACGACTTGCAGATGTACACGTCCCGCGGCCCCTCCACCATCGGGCCGGTCTCGCGCTGCGTCTTGCCGCAGAAGCTGCAGACCGCCTCGCGCCGCTTCCGTCCGCCACCACTGCTTCCGCCACGATCCTGGGGCATTGGACCTATGCTCCTGCCTCTGCCTGTACGCGGGGCTCATCACGGCCCGCTGTGGTCTCGTATCGACCGCCCTCCAGGCAACCGAACACCGAATTTCCCACTTGCCCCCTCCGAGACGCCACCGGCAAAGGGCCGCAACCGCCTGTCAGGGCTGAGAACCGCCCCCCGTCTCCTCGCGCACCTCTGCCACCATCGTCGCCCGCAGGCGTTCGTACTCTACCGGCGTCAACTGGCCCCGATCCCGCAACGCACGCAGATCGGCCAGCGTGAACGTCGGCCCGGACTCCTCCGGCCTCCGTGCCCGCGCCCGATACCAATGCGCCACAAACACGATGAGCAGCACGGCCCCGAGTACGACAGCACCATAGATAGCCACGTCCCAGAGACTCGACTTGTCCCTCTGCGTGGCCGCCAGCAGCGGGCTCCAAACCGCGATCACGGTCATGCCGAGCACCGTTTTCTCACACCGCCGATCTTCGTTCAATCGTAGCGGCCGGTTTCCGGACGATCAACGACCCGCATCACCTGACAGGAAGACGCGTCGTCGCAACGCGAATCATAACTTACTACGTGGTGGCCGGTTACAGAACAGGCCCTCGGTCTATCCGTCGCCAAAGTTCACGCGTCGGGCAATCCGGTACGGCCGCTCACCGGTGATCAGGTAACGATTCCGAACCACCAGTTCGGCCACCAACCCCACGGACAGCACCACCACTGCCCCCATCCCCAGAAGGATGGCCGGGACGAACCAGCTTCCCAGCCAGTGGGCGAAGGGATACACCCACGCGTCGAAAAGGCCCAGAGCGAACATCACCCCGCCCACCATCACCAGCCATTGGGCGATCTTCGCGAACAAGTGCGACGGGCGGGTGGAATACTTCAGCAGGATCCGCAGCAGCAGCACATCCGTGACCACGCGGGCCGTCCGGTTCAGCCCGTACTTGCTGGTTCCGGCCGTCCGCGGGTGGTGCTTCACAACCATCTCCGCCACCGGGCCCCGGGCCGCCGCCAGGATCGCGAGGAACCGGTGCATCTCCCCAAACAGCTCCCGCGGCTCCAGCGCATCGGGCCGGTACGCCTTGAGCGTGCAGCCCAGATCATGCACCGGCGACCGGGCGATCTTCCGGATCAAGCCGTTGGCCGCCCGGGACACCATCCTTCGTAACCCGCTGTCCTGGCGATCCTTACGCCAGCCGCTGACGCATACGAAGCCCTGTTCCAGCCGTTCCAGCAGCGGGCCCATGTCGCTGGGGTCGTTCTGCCGGTCCCCGTCCAGCGTCACCCACCGCCGGCCGCTCGCCGCCTCCAGGCCGGCCCGGATGGCGAGGGTCTGTCCGCGGTTGGCCGCGAAATGGATGACCTTCACCTGGGGGCGACCCTCCGCCGCGCGGTCCAGGGCGGCCTCGGAGCCGTCCGTGCTCCCGTCGTTGACCAGGATCACCTCGTACGTGTAGCCCAGCCGGTCCGCCTCGCGAACAATGTCGTCCACCAGCGGCTGGACGTTCTGGGCCTCATTGAACACCGGGACAACGATGGACAGCCAGAGCTCGGGGGCAGGACTGCTTGGTTTCGTGCTCACGGCTGCTCCCTACGGGTCCAGCGGGTCGAGGTCGGGGCCGCCTCCGTTGCGGCCCGACCGGTCTGCCTGGCGGCTGCGATACTCAGCCGACCGCCGGCGGATGAGCACCAGGTTCCGCACGTAGATCAGACATCCCAGTCCCTGCCCCAACGCGAACACCGGGTCAAAGCGACTGACGGCATAGATGAACAGCGTAACACCGCCGGCCAGCGAGAACCACCAGAACGACACCGGAATGTGCGACCGCTTCCGCTTTTCGCTGGCGATCCACTGGATCACGAAACGCATGAAGAACATCGCCTGGGCGCCGAAGCCGAACAGCACCCAGGGATTCGTCAGCGTTTTGCGCACCCGATGCAGGAACATCCGCGGGTCATCGCGAATCTCACGCATGACTTGTGTGAGCGTCGGACGCCGGTTGATCTCCTCCTTCAACGCGTCGTCCCGGCGGATCAGGTCCATGGCCACCGGGTCGCGCTTGACCAGGTCCACCAGTTCCCGACCCGACGGCGGTTCGGCCGCCTGCCCCACCGCCGGCAGTGGAAGCATCAGCCAGCACACGGCCAGCCAGCACACCGTTCGATTGTGCCACGTCACAACCACGCTCACGTTCGCTCCAGAAACCGTACGGCAACCGGTTGGGTGATTATGTTCGTCGCCCACGGCCGACGCAAGCGAAACCGCTCGTGCTGGACACGATCCCCAGGCACGTTACGTTGGACGGGCGTTTGTCGATTGCCGGCCGCGGCTCGGAGGGATTCCGGTGGAGTTGCCTGCGCCACTGCACGATTGGGACCTCACGCCCAAAGAGGCCGTTGCACTGCAGCGCGCGATGGCAGGCCGGGTCATTGTGCGGCGATCACGCTTGCGCATTCGCCGAGTGGCCGGTGCGGACATGGCTTTCACGCCGGACAAACGGTACTGCGTAGCGGGTGTGGTGGTGTGGGACGTGGATGCGAAGGCCGTCGTCGAGGAGCGGACCGCGCGGAATCGCGTGTGCTTCCCCTACGTGCCCGGCCTGCTGTCGTTCCGAGAGGCACCGGCCGTCCTGGCCGCCATCGCAAAGCTGGAGACGGAACCGGACGCCTTCATGTTCGACGGGCAGGGTTACGCGCATCCGCGCCGGTTCGGCCTGGCGTGTCACGTGGGGCTCTGGCTGGACCGCCCCAGCCTCGGCTGCGCGAAGAGCCGCCTGACCGGCACGCACGACGAGCCCGCGTCGCAGCGCGGCGCCGCCGCCCCGCTGTGGGACGCAAACGAGCAGATCGGCCTGGTGTTGCGAACGCGCGACCGCGTGAAGCCCGTCTATGTCAGCGTCGGCCACCGCATCGACCTGACCACTGCCGCCAACCTTGTGCTGGCCTGTACCACCCGCTACCGCCTCCCCGAACCCACCCGCCTGGCCGACCAACTTGTCCGCCGCGCCTCCATGAAAGCGTGACCCGGGTGAGGGGGCTATCCCTTCACTCCCGTGCCCGCCACGGACTGGACGATCCAGCGCTGCCCGAGGGCGAACACCAGCATGACGGGAAGCGTGGCGAGCGTTGCATACGCCAGGATCGCGCCCCAGGAGATGGGAGGCTCGGTGAAGAAGTTGCCCAGGGCCAGTTGCACCGTTCGGGTGTCCTGGCCTGTGCAGACCACCAGTGGCCAGAGAAAGTCGTTCCAGTGCACGACGAAATCCAGCAGCACGACGGTGACCACGGCGGGCACGGCGTTGGGCAGGGCGATCCGCCAGAACACGCGCCACCAGCCCGCCCCGTCCAGAAAGGCCGCCTCCTCGAGCGACCGCGGCAACGACAGGAAATACTGCCGCAGCAGAAAGATGTTGAACGCCTTGGCCATGAAGGGCACGCTCAGTGCGCTGAGGGCGAACAGGCGGTCGCCCACCAGGTCCACCGCGCCGCTGAAGCCCGCCACCGTCATGAACAGCGGAATGACGATCACCTCCAACGGCAAAATGATGCTGACCACCAGCAGCAGGAACAGCACATCGCGGCCGGGAAATCGCATTCGGGCGAAGGCGTACGCGGCCGGCCCGTTGATCAGGATGCCTCCGATTGCGATTGCCGCGACCACGAGAAACGTGTTGACCAGCACGGTGACCAGATTCGTCCGCTGCGGCACCGCCGCGTAGTTATCGAGAGTGGCCGGTGCCGGGAGGAAGCTTCGCAGGGACGAGACGTCGCGGTGGATCTCGGACTCCGGCTTGAACGAAGCGGCGATCATCCAGAGGACCGGGGCGAGAAACAGCAGGCCCACCACCGCCGCGGCCACGGCGCCGGGCAGCGTGCGGCGCAGTCGACTCGTGCCGGTCCCGCGGTTCACGTCAGGGCCTCCGCCGACCGGAACAAACGCCGCTGCACGCCGGCGACCACCGCCACCGCAACGAAGAACAGCACCCCCGCCGCGCACGCCAACCCCAGGTCTCGCCGCGAGAACGCCGCCTCAAACATGTACTGCACGACGGATCGCGTTGCGCCCTGCGGGCCCCCGCCCGTCATGAGGTAGGGCTGCACGAACAGTTTCAGGGCAAAGATGGTGGTGATCATCAGCACGAGGGCCAGCGTGGGAGCGATGCCCGGCAGCGTGACGTGGACGAACCGGCCCCAGCGCCGAGCTCCGTCCAGCGCCGCCGCTTCATACAACTCGCCCGAGACGGACTGAAGCCCCGCCAGGAGAATCATCATCTGGAAGCCCACGCCCTGCCAGATGCTCATTGCGGCCAGGCACGGCATGGCCTGCGCCGGGCTGGTCAGGAATGGCTGGCCGGGCAGGCCCAGCGCGCCCAGCAGCCCGTTGAACAGGCCCGACCCGCTCGCCTGCGCGGGTTCATAGAGCAGGTCCCACAGAACGGCCACCACCGTCAGAGACAGCGTTGTCGGAAGAAACAGCGCCAGCCGCAGTCCGCGGGTCCAGCGGCCGGGCGCGTTGACCCAGACTGCCAGCGCCAAGGCCAGCGCCGTCTGCAGCGGCACCACCAGCACCGCGAAGTAGGCCGTGTTTCGGGCCGCCGTGCGGAAATCCGGGTCGTCCCAGACCGCCCGGAAGTTCTCGCCGCCGCAGAACGGACCGGTCTGTGCATCCGTGAGTCGCTGCTGGTGGAGGCTGGTGCGTGCCATGGACACGGTTGGCCAGAACACAAAGAGCCCGATGAGCAGCACGGCGGGCAAAACGAAGAGCAGCGCGATGAGCCTCTCGCGAGCGATCACGACAGACCTGCCTCACAGCGTTTGCAGCACGGGCGTCCGCCCGCACGCCCGAAGGATTACATCCGGTCCAATGCGCGTTGTACGCTCTGGGCCGCTTTCGTCAAGGTTTCCGGCACGTCGTGCCCCAGCGCGATGTCGCGCAGCGCACGTGCGAACTCGACACTGAGCGACGGATAGACGCCCGTCCTCGGTCGAGGGTGGGCGGCGGTTTCCAGTTGCTCGCGAAACAGCCGCCGCGGCATATGCTCGTACTCGGGGAACCACGCGAACGCACTGCGCCGGGCGGGAACGGCGCCGTTGGCCAGCACGATCGGCTCCACCCCGTGCTCCGGGTCCACCAGCCAGGCGACCACCTTCCACGCGTCTTGCGGGCGCCGGCATTCCCGTGACAACCCCCAGCACCAACTGCCCGAAGCCGCCGCAGGCCGCCCGCCCATCCGCGGCAGCGGCATCGCCCCGAACCGGATGCCGGAAGCCTCGAAGCTCGGCAGCATCCAGTGCCCCGTCCAGTCAAACGCGGCCAGGCCTGCCGCGAACGGGTTCGGGTTTGTCGTGGTGGCCTCCGCCAGACCCTCCGAAAAGAGCGCTTGCCAGCGCGACATCGCCTCCACGTTGTTCGGCCCGTCCAGCACGCCCGCCACCTGATTCTGCGCCGTGTCGATCAGCGCGCCGCCGTTGGACCAGATCAGCGGGCTGAACGCGTACGTGAACCACTCCGTGCCCTGCTCGTCCATGTGCAGGGACAGCGGCACGGCGGCGTGCGGCCGGACGCGCCGAAGGGCCTCGACAAAGGTCTGCCAATCCCAGGCGTCGGCCACGGATTCGGGCGGGTGCAGGCCGGCCTTCTCCGTCAGGTCGCGGTTGAAGTACACCACCAGGGCCGAATCGAACGCGCCGAGCGCGTAGAGCGTTTCGTCAAACGTGCCCTGTGCGAGGATGGAGGGCAGGAAGTCCGCGCGAAGCTCGCTCGTCACAAACGGGTCCAGCGGACGAAGCAGTCCCTCGGCCGCCCACGGCCCGACCCACGGCCCGTCCATCTCCAGCACGTCCGGCAGCCGGCGCGTGGCGGAGGCGATGGACACCTTGTCGGCGTACTGCCGATCCGGGAAGAACTCGATCGACACGCGGAGGCCCTCGGTGCGATGGGCCTCGTTGAACGCAGCGATGATCCGCTTCATGGCCTGCCGTTCGGCCGGCTGGCCGTGGTGCGCCCAGACGGTGACCACTCGCGTGCCGGTCTCGGGCTGCGCTCGTCGGCAGCCCGGCCCGCTGGCCAGCATCGCCGCCATCAGGCCGACAACTGCGATTGGTCGTGCGCTCGAGAGCACGCGAACACCTCCACCCAATGCCGGTGCACCGAAGGGCCATCCTCGAAGGATCGGCAAACCCGGTCTGGTGTCAAGGAATAATCGTTTTTCTGCCCACCATTGCCTGGTCGACGATCGTGCTGCAGTGGGACCATCCGCCCGCGGAGGTTGAGCGAGGCTCGTTTTCTTCTTTGGGACCGGCCTTCTCTTTGTGGGACCGGCTTTCCAGCCGGTCTCCGCAGGCGACTCGCCGTGGCGAGAAAGCTGGTCCCACACAAGAGGCCGGTCCCGCAAACGCTGGAGAACTGGAAACTCGATACTGGCAACTGGAGATTGGAACCAGGGCGGAGCGGTGGGACGAACAGGAGCCCATGGGTCTTCAGGTCCGCTCCGCGTCGCCGGCCGTGATTTCGCCCAGCGTTTCGATGCCGGCCGGATTGACAGGCGAACCGCACTCGGGACAACAGTCGGACGGGCAGAGGCGCAGCGAGTATCCGCAGCTTTCGCACTGCCCGCGCATCATCCGGACGGCGCGGCGCATCGGCCCCCGGATGACACAGACGACCGGCCACAACGCCAGAATTGCGTAGACCAGCCAGAGCGGCATCGAGACGGCAAACTGACGAAACTGAGGGGAATTCGGGATCGTAAGGCCAGTGGTCTGCGAAAACCTTGCGCGTCGCTGGTGTTAGACGCCGGGATCGCACCGGAACAGCTCTTCGAGTGCGGGGCCTGCATCCGGGTGAAGATGAACAACGCGCGGCCCGTATCAAGATACGTGCACAGCGCCACGGCGACGCCCCCCAGTACGAAGGCGATGAGCATGCAGAGCGAACGGACGAGCCGGCGTCGGCCCGTCTGTCGCGTGCGCGGATGCGTACGTGTGATGGGTCGCAGGCCGTGGCCGGATTCACTGCTGAAGAACGAAACGAGATCGGTCTGTGCCATCGGGCACCCC
>CAZPHH010000048.1:10054-34898 GCA_964586145.1 uncultured Phycisphaeraceae bacterium
GCCGGATTCACTGCTGAAGAACGAAACGAGATCGGTCTGTGCCATCGGGCACCCCCTGGCCGGAATCAGTCCGTTGGCCGCCCTTCATCATACCCTGCCGGCCACCGTCGGGAGGCAAGAAACCGGGGAGTGGGACGGATGGTCCGCACGGCGGACCCTACACCGCTGCGGGCGGACGAACCCCGGGGAGTTCCCGTGTGGCCGGGGCGCTACGGTTGTTGCGCGGGGGCTGCGGTGGGCGGGGCGGGTGACGCGGGTGTCGGCGCCGTGGTGGGGGCGGGTTTGGCCGGTTTGTACGTGGTGACCTGGCGCACGGTCCAGGCCTGGCCGTCGAAGGTGGTGGCCGACGCGGAAGAACTCAAGAAGTCGATCTGGGCGAGGGCGGGACCCAGCTTCATGGCGGCGTTGAGGAGCGCCTTGACGGGGCGGGCGCCCGGGTCGTCCGGCATGCCCATGCTGGCGAACCCCAGAACGCCGAACAGTTGGGCCAGCTCCTGTCCCAGCCCGCTGAGGTCCTGGAAGGACACGGAGGTCACCGCGCCGGTCGGCTGGACGCCTTCGGCGAGAAAGCGCGGGTTTTCCAGGATGGACTTTCCCTTGCCGGCCGCGCAGTCGAGGCACTTGTTCACCGCGCGGTCCGAGGAGCCGATAATGAGCCATCCGTCATGCACGCCGACCACCAGGCGCACCAGCAGCGCCAGCGCCGGGTGCGTCACGGACCGGAACCCTTCCGCCTGAACATTTTCCGCCGGCGTGATCAGCAGAGGTTGCCCGATGATCTGCTGAAGGATCTCGTTGCCCCGATCCATGGCGCTGAACGCCTTCTGCCTGGCCAGGGCCGGGTCCTTCGTGCGGATGAACCAGACATTCTCCGACGTGGCGCCGAACGGGCTGACAAACGACGCCGGCATCTGGACGGAGATGAACTCCTGGTCCAGCCAGCTCAGCACGTCGGCTTCCACGTTGAACCCGATGCTCTTCTGGAAGTCATCCCACCGCGCAAGCAGCCCCGCGCCGCCGGGGATCGTTGACTTCACAAACTCGCGCGCTTCGCGGTAGGCCAGGGCCCAGTCCGGCCCACTGAACACGCTGAACGCCGTCGCGTCCGCCGGGATGTAACGATCGAAATGCTCGATTCGCTTCTGCGACGCGAGGATCCGACCCAGCGGCCGGTCGCGATACTCCGCCTGGAGGCGAACCACGCTGTGTGTGATCTGCTGCAGTCCGTCCGTCTGCTGGGCGCCGATGATGTAGTCAAAGACATCGCCGGCCTGCAGGAGCTTCACGACGGTCTGGACCGCGTGGTCGTCCGCCGGTTTCGTCGTGCCGGGGTGAGCGGTCGCCATGGCCTCCGGCGCCGGGAATGCGCCGGGGACAAGCTGCCGGCAGCCGTCCTGGATGTCGCACATCAGTCGGCGAACGTCGAACCAGGTCACGATGTCCTCCGGCGGCGGCACCTCGGCCAGGGCCTTCCGGAAGCGCGGGCACGCCGCGATCGGCGCGGGACCCTTGCCGCCGGTCAGCAGGCTCAGCACCTCCTGGACGGCCCGGGGGCCCATGACCACGCCCACAACGTCATCCTTGCGAAACACATGCACCGTGACGGGCGCATTGCGAATGCTCATGGAACGTACGGGCACGCCATGCACGGTCTGATCGGCGACGGTCACGCTTTCGCTGAGACCTTGCAGGCTGTCCAGAATGGCGACGAGCCCGCGATGGTTCTCTTCCAGCGTTTCCGCGTTCGGGCGCGACAGGAAGATGAAATCCGGCAACAGCATGGGACCGGACATGCGCTCGGCGAAGACGAACTCGCGGCCCAGCAGATCGCCCCATTTCACGGCGGAGACGAGCTCCCCCGTCCGCGACCAGATCGCATGGAACGACTCCCGCTCCGTGCCGTTGGGCAGCTCGTTGACGAACACATCTTTCAGGGCCCGGCCGAAGCCGGAGTCGCGGACCGCGACGAGCACGCGCGCCCAATGTTCGTCGATGAACCGGGCCTCCGGGTTGTCCACGCCGTGAACGTAGAGCCAGCAATCGCCGGGAACGTACCGGCCGAGGGTGAAGCTGTCCGGCAGAGACGTCGCAGGCGCCGGGGCCGACAGGCCGAAGAGCACGACGGTCAGCACAATGGCTCTGAGGATTTTCATGGCGCGGGTTCCTGTAAAGCACGAACGCGGCCAGCGCCCCGGCGTGGATCTCGGCCGCAGACATGGGCGTGTCCGAGTCCGCCGGGCGCATCGCCGCGCATCCAACTGGAGCATATCGAACGCATCGGCGGCGAACCAGTCCCGCCGTGTGCGTAGTTGTGGGAAGTTGTACACGGGAGGCAGGGGAGCGTGCGAAGCTCAGTTCCCCTCGGGGATACGCCCCCGCTCTGCATGCGCGAGCCGTTCGGGCGGCGCCGTCGGTTCCATCGCATACTCCACGGCGATGCCACCCAACTGCGGCGAGGGAAGCACGCGCTCGAGATGAATCCGCAGGCGGGCCCAGGCTTCGGGGATCGCGGCGGGATGGGAAGCCGTCCGGCGGACGGGGGAAAGCGGACGAACCAGGTCATACTGCCGGACTTCGTCAAACGGCCATATCCAGGCCCATCCGCGGAACCGTTCGATGCGGCGAACCTCGCCAAGGTCGCGGGCGAGCCAGATGTATTCGGTCAGTTCAATCCAGGGACCGAGGAAGAGGCGGATGCGGGTCACGCAGCGCAGTCGTGCGCAATCCGCCGGCGCGCGTCCGTCCAGTTCCACGCGTTCGAACCCTTCCCACGCCACGACGCGATCGACCGTTCCGCGGAAGCGTTCGCGGCCCCTGGCGTCGTGGACGCGGGCGTTCGCCTGCATGCGTGCAGGCTCCACTGCATCGATGGCCGCCGGGATGCGGGGCAACGGAGGGTCCAGCGAAATCGCAAAGACCGCCCCGTCCCGCGGTTGCTCCGCCGAGCGTGCCAGATCCTCGTTCGCTCCGGCGGTCCCACCCGGCCAGGCGAAACTTCCTTCCACGATCCCGTCGCGCCGCACGATCTGCACGTAGTCCGTCAGGCTCACGGTCGGGCGTTTGAGGTCGCGACGGGCGAATACGCGGGGTCCCGGTGTCGGCGAAGGCAGGTACGGTCGCAGGTCGACGCTGATCGCCATCTCGGCGACGGGCCGCGGTTCCACCGGAGGCCGCCAGGCGGGCGCGCAGCCGACCGTCCCCGCGCATGCGGACAGCAGAAGGAATGAAAGCATCCCGCGCGATCTCATGGCGCCGGAATTCTACGCCCGCCGCCCCGGCGGGGCCAATTCCACGTCTCTCGCTGCACTTTGGACTTGACGGCCGAGCCCGGGTCCGATAGGAGAGTGCAAAAGGGTCCCCGCTGAAAGGCAGCCCGCATGACATTGTTGCCGCGCGATCCACGTTTCGTGGACGGTTCCGAGTTTTCCCGAGGCATCACATTTGATGACGTGCTGCTCGTTCCGCAGTACTCGTCCGTTCTGCCGGAAGAGGCGGACGTCAGCACGCAGCTCACGCCGCGCATCCGGCTGAACATGCCGCTGCTGTCCGCGCCGATGGACACGGTCACCGAATCCGCGCTGGCCATCGCGCTGGCCCAGGAGGGCGGCATCGGCATCATCCACAAGAACATGGCCGTCGACGTGCAGTGCCGTGAGGTCCGCAAGGTCAAGCGGTCGGAGAGCGGCGTGATTCTCGACCCGGTCACGCTCCGCCCGGAAGACCCCGTCGCCCGCGCTCGTGAGGTGATGAGCCTGCACAACATTTCCGGGGTGCCCGTCGTGGAGGAGAGCGGGCGGATCGTGGGCATTCTCACCCGCCGCGACCTGAAGTTCCTGGAGCGGGAAGACCTGAAAATCCGCGACGTCATGACCAGCGACAACCTGGTCACCGGCCCGCCGGGCACCACCCTGGATGAAGCGGAGCGGATGCTCAACCGGGCCCGCGTGGAGAAGCTCCTGCTGGTCGACAAGCAGGACCGGCTGGCCGGTCTGATCACCATGCGCGACATCGATCGCAGCCGCGACTACCAGCAGAGCTGCAAGGACGATCGTGGCCGGCTCCGGGTGGGCGCGGCCGTGGGCGTTCGGGATTTCGAGCGGGTGGAGGCGCTCATTCAGCACGGCGTGGACGTGATCGTGGTGGACACCGCGCACGGGCACAGCGAGAACGTCATCGCCACGGTGCAGGAGTTGAAGAGGCGGCACGACATTGACGTGATTGCCGGCAACGTGGCGACGGCCGACGCGACCGAGGCCCTGATCGAGGCGGGCGCGGACGCGGTGAAGGTGGGGATCGGACCCGGCAGCATCTGCACCACGCGCGTCGTGTCGGGCGTGGGGGTGCCCCAGCTCACCGCCGTTCTGAACTGCTGCCACGTCGCGACGCCCCGGGGCATCCCGGTCATCGCGGACGGCGGCATCCGGCGGTCGGGCGATGTCGTCAAGGCGCTGGCGGCCGGGGCCTCCAGCGTCATGATGGGGTCTCTGTTCGCCGGGCTGGAGGAGGCCCCGGGCGAGTCGATCACCTGGCGAGGCCGGCGATTCAAGGAATACCGCGGCATGGGGTCGCTGGGGGCCATGGTGAAGGGCTCTGCCGACCGATACGGCCAGAAGGCCGGCTCCCCACGGGGGAAGCTGGTTCCGGAGGGGGTGGAGGCCCGGATTCCCTACCGCGGCCCTCTGTCCGATTTCGTGTACCAGTTGGTGGGCGGATTGCGGGCGGGAATGGGCTATTGCGGGGCCGCCACAATTGACGAACTGCAAAAGAAGGCTACCTTCTGCCGGGTGACGTCCGCCGGCGTGGTGGAATCGCACCCCCATGACGTGATCATAACGAAAGAGTCGCCGAACTATGAGATCGATTATACGACTGAGCCATAGCCGGCTGTGTGCGGTTGCTCTGGCGGTTCTGCCGGCGGTGGGCTGTTCCGGGATGATCAACCCCTGGCGGGACGACACGCCGCGGGCCGCGGACGTGTCCACGCCCTCGACGCGGGGCGTGGAGGCATCCGGCGTGCCGGCCGCTCAGCGGTCTACCGACTATGAGCCCCAGTACGTCCGGGCACAGGACGGGACGGTCGCCCACTGGCCGCTGTGGTGGGAGGATCCGTTCGTCGACAAGGGCAGCGAGGATGACCAATTCGCGTGGACGGAGGAAGACTACCTCGCGATGCCGTACGGGCTGGGCCGGTTCATCCTGAACACCATGGGCTGGCCGGTCAGCGTCGTGGTGACGCCGCCCTGGGTGGTGATGGGCAGCAACGGCGTGCTCAGCCGGCAGGCGTTGGGATACGACCACGACGCAGAGCGCCTGCCGGGCGGGGTGCAGCCGCCGATCGACGTCCTGGAAGTGGGCACCCTGCCGGAAGGCCTGCCGCCCTCCGCCGACGGGGATGCGGCGGTTTCGGAAGATCAGGATTCGTAGCGGACGCTAACCGCTTTGCGTTTTTGCTTGCCCTCCGTCGGCCGGATGCACGGGCCGCGCGGTGGTCATTAGCCGAATCGGGAGTTGGGCATGTCGACGGTGAAGCACTCGCCGACCTCCGGCATGGCCGGAACCGGGCCGTTGGACGACGCCGACGAGGACGCCGGCCACCCCGCGGCGCCGGTAACCGCCGATGACACGACTCCCTACGCCCGCGCGGGGGGCCGCGGCTGGCTGGCGATGTGTTTCTGGGTGTTCGGGGCCAAGCAGCAGCGGTTGACGTATCTGTCTCTCATCGGGCCCTCCGCGGCGTCCACGCGGTTCTTCCGTATCAACCTGATTCTGTTGGCGCTGGCCGCGGCGGTGTTCGCCGTCGCCCATTTCGGCTGGCATGAGGTGGACCTGGACCCGGCCCTGGGGAACAGCCTCACGGCGCAGCCCGCCGGTCGCGGATGGGTGAAGATTGTCAGTCACGCGGACGACGTGCCGCTACGACGGGGCGTGCTGACTCCGGCCGCCATCTGGTGGAACCTGCCGCAGGCCGTCATCGGGGCGGCCGCCACGTTTGTGATCGCCTGCCTGGGCGGTTGGCTGCTGCTGAGCCTCGCGACGCGCGGAACGTCACATGCGCTGGCCGACCCGTGCCGGGAACAGGGCCGATATGCGGCCGCCATCCGCTACAGCTCCGCGTGGGTCTTGTGGTTGCTGGCGGCGGGCATCGCGTCTGTGCTGTTGCTGTCGGCCCACGTGAAAGAGGTCACCCAATGGTCGTTTGCCCCGTCTCGCGTGGGCGCGTACAGTGCCGTGACGGTGATCGCGTCCGTCGGGATGCTCGCCTGGTGGTTCTGGCTGATCCGGTCCGCGGGAACGGGCCCCGGCCCGACCCGCTCCCGCGCGGTCCTGTACTTCGCGTTGTGGATGCCGCTGACCGGCGCCGCCGTCACCGTCGCCGCCGTCTTGGGCGTGCATTACGGCACGAGGTGGGTATTCGGCGCGTTGAATCTGCACTGGTAGCCCCTGCCCCATGGAACCACAGACGATTGCCGTTCTGGATTTCGGGAGTCAATACGCTCAGTTGATCGCGCGCCGCGTGCGTGAGAACAGCGTACACAGCGTGCTCTGCCCGCCCGACGTGTCGCCGGACGACCTGCGCCGGCTGAACGTGGCGGGGCTGATTCTCTCGGGCGGGCCGTCCAGCGTGTACGCGGCCGGCGCCCCCGCCTGCCACCCGGGCATTCTCGATCTGGGCGTTCCGGTGCTGGGCATCTGCTACGGCATGCAACTGACCTGCCGCATACTCGGCGGCGAGGTCGGGGCCGCGCATTCACGCGAGTACGGCCGGGTGCGGCTGCACGTCGATGACGCGGGCGGTATCCTGGCCAACGTCCCGTCGCCCAGCACGGTGTGGATGAGCCACGGGGACGTGGTGGACCGGATGTCGGACGACTTTGAGGCGATGGCCCACACGGAGTCGTGCCGGTTCGCCGCCGTTCGGCATCGGACGCGTCCGATCTACGGGCTTCAATTTCACCCGGAGGTGACGCACACGCCCAGCGGCTCGCAGATTCTGCGCAACTTCGTGTACGACGTCTGCGGCTGCCAGGGAACGTGGACGCCGGCCAGCGTGGTCGAGCGGACGGTGGAAGACGCGCGCCGGCGCGTGGGGCCGGACGACCGCGTGATCTGCGGGCTCTCCGGCGGCGTGGATTCCAGCGTGACGGCCGCCCTGCTGCACCAGGCCATCGGGGGCCGGCTGGTCTGCATCTTCGTGGACAACGGGCTGATGCGCAAAGGCGAGGTCGGGCTGGTGGAGGCCACCTTCCGCGAGCACTTCCGCATGGACCTGCGCGTGGTGGACGCGGCAGACGCCTTCCTGCGCGAGCTGGACGGCGTGGCGGACCCGCAGCAGAAGCGCATCATCATCGGGCGGGAGTTCATCGAGGCGTTCCAGTCGGAGGCCCGCACCATCCACAACGCGAAGTTCCTCGCCCAGGGCACGCTGTATCCCGACGTGATTGAATCCGGCCACAGCCTGGCCGGCACCGCGGCCAACATCAAACTGCACCACAACGTCGGCGGGCTGCCCGCCGAGCTGGGTTTCGAGTTGATCGAACCGCTGCGCGACCTGTTCAAAGACGAGGTTCGACGCGTCGGCCACCTGCTCGGGCTGCCGAAAGACATGGTGTGGCGGCACCCGTTCCCCGGTCCCGGGCTGGCCGTCCGCGTGATCGGACCCATCACCCGTCCGGCCCTCGATTTGCTTCGCGAGGTGGACGCCATTCTGCTGGAGGAGATCCGGGCGGCGGGCTGGTACGACAAGATCGCCCAGGCGTTCGCCGTGCTGCTGCCCATCAGCACCGTCGGCGTAATGGGCGACGACCGCTCCTACGCCGGGCAGCACGTGGTCGCGATCCGGGCCGTGGAATCGCACGACTTCATGACGGCCGACTGGGTCCGCATCGATTCGGACGTGCTGGCGGCCATTTCATCCCGCATCATCAACGAAGTGCGCGGCGTCAACCGGGTCGTCTACGACATTTCGAGCAAACCGCCGGCAACGATTGAGTGGGAATAGCAGTTGGGGGAGGGACGCGACGTCTGGAATTGCGAATCCCGGCGCGCCGGGATTGCGAAAGAGCGGTGCGGGAATCCGGTCCATTCGCTATTTGACGTTCGAGGTCTTCCATCGTTCCGTCGTCAGGTACACGGCGAAGCTCCCCAGCCAGTGTCCGCCCTCGTAGTGCTGGTCGCGGAGTCCGGCCAAGCCGGCCAGTCGGTGCTCTCGGGCCGCGGCGCGCACGCGGGTGATCCGCGGGTCGGAGGGAGGCAGTCCGGCGGCGATGCCCTCCAGCATCCACGCCCGTGAGAGATTCAAACCATCGAGGTGGACCAGGTGTCCGTCCCGCTTGTCCGTGACCATCACCGGCCGCAGCCATGCCGCGGGGTCTGCGGTAGCCAGGGACGGAAGAAACCCATCCAGCCACGCGGCGAACTCCGCGGGGCCGAGAACTCGCCGCATGACGTCGGCCTCCGCAAGGATCGGCGAGAGGAACGCCTGCCCGTCCGGCTCATACGCAAGGTTTGCCCCACGATCGTGCAGGAAGTAGTGGCGTGCCCGCTGCGCCACCAGGTCGGCCATTTCCTTGTCGCCCCGGGAACGAGCCCAATCCAACACCAGCCCCATCGAAAAAGCCGTCTGCGTATGCTCGCCCGTCCGCACCGGATACGACAGCTTGGGCAGCCATGCCTTGAACCGCCCCGCCGATTCCTGTTCGAGCGGCCCCAGGCAGACGGCCCACTCCCGCGCCTGGGGATCGCTCCACTCGTGCAGCTCGGCGCAGAGCTGCAGCAGCCAGGCCAGGCCGTACGGCCGCTCGAACAGCGCCCGGCCCTCGCCCCGCATGTATGCGACCTCGGCCGCAATTTTGTCCTTCGTGAAGCTCCTGGCCAGCGCCGCCCGCGCCCGATCGGCAAACGGCGCCTCCGGATACATCCGGCAGAGCCGCACCAGCAGCCAGTGCCCGTGGACGGCCGAGTGCCAGTCATAGCAGCCGAAAAACACGGGCGTGAGTTCATGCGGCGTCTTCGCATCTTCCGCCGAGTTCATCACGTGCGAGATCTTGTTGGGATACTCCCGGTGGATGCAGGCCAGGGCCAGTTCCGCAAACCGCGCGGCCGTGGCCACGTCGAGTGTGTCCGCTGTTTCCGCCGCCTGACCGAGGCCTTCTTCCGTCTGCGCAAACGCGACGACACCGCCCACCACCAGACAAATGATTATCCGTCGCATGATTGTGCTCCTCGGGTCGATGTCGCCTGCTCCCGCCGGACACGCCAGTATTCGCGCAGGCGGTCGATTTGCCAGCGGCGAAGGGGCTCGTCTTCAAACCAGTCGAAGGTCGGCGCTTCGGGATGGTAACGCCGGATGATGTCGATGAAGCGGGCGTTGCGGAGGAATGATTCCACGTCCAGGCGACCGGGGCGGGTCAGCAGCAGGTCCATCGGCAGCGTGTCGCCCGCGTGGAGAAGCGCGGCATACAGCCCGACGCGGGGGAAGCTCGCGTTGCGGATGAACGGATCGAGCGCATCACGCACCGAACGATCCCCCAGCACCAGCCGGGCGCAGAGGTAGTAGCCGTGCGGCTTCCATTGGTCTTCGAGACGGTCGGAATTCGGGTCGGTGCGATCGGCGAGCCATTCCTTTAACGGCCGGCCTTCGACGGCAACGTCCGCACGGCCGGCGAACGCCAGCGCCAGGGCCGCCGAGGCACGCGATCGCTCGTTGCCTTGAACAAGGAGGGCGGACAGGGCCGCCACCGGCGGATCGGCGGCAGCCGCCAGGCGCAACGCTGCCAGATCGCAAATCACGTCCGACGGATGATCCAGCAGGTGCAGCAAGGCGTCCGCGCCCACGGCCGGGTCCAGCGCGAGTGCCGACGCCGCGGCCGCGTACTGAACCATCGGCTGGTCCGTCTCCTCCAACGCGATGTCGTGCATAAGCGGTAGAACCGAACGATCCCCGAGAACCGCCAGAGCCTCGCTGGCCGCCGCGACCACGGCACCGTTGCCGCTCTCCAATCCAGCCTCCAGAACGTCTTGAACCGATGCGGCCGCGTCCAACTCCGCGCATCGGCCGATGGCATACAAGGCAGCCGGCTCCGCCTCGCCGGCCGGAATGGGCCCGCCCGCAAGAACCTGCTCCACCACGTCGGCCCACCCCCGCCGTCCAGCCGCGACGAGCACGCGCGACGTCAGCACGGGGTCCGCAGACTTCACCGCCTCGACCAAGGCTGCGGGTGCCGCGTCCGGCGGGCCTGGTTGGTGTCCGATCGCCCAGACGGCCATCGCCCGGACGCCCGGGTCGTCGTCCTCCGACACCAGGCAGACCAGCGCCGGGGCTGCCGCGGGCACCGGCCTCCAGCCGAACGCCCAGGCAGCCGCCTCCCGGACGGGGGTGGCCGGATCGGACAGCAGTTCGGGGGGGAGGGCACGCCCCCGGGCAGAGGCGAACAGGACGGCCTCTCGACGCACATCGCCGGAGGAATCCGCGTAACCTGCTGATAATAAACGGGTTAAAGCATCATCTTCCAGGCAACGTGCCGCCGCGCGCACGGCCTCCAGGCGAACCAATTCAACCGGATCAGCCAGAGCGGACTCGAAGACCTCGTCCATAAGGGAGCCAGCCGGCCGGCCATAGTCGGCGAGCTTTCGGAGGGCTGCCTGTCGAGTGGCCGCTTCCGTGCTTCCAAGTCGCAGTCGCTCGCGTCGAACCAGGAAGCTCCAGCCCACGTGCGGCGGGCGCCACGCGCCGGACCGGCTGAGCCACTCGGACAGCAACACGAACGCGGCGTCGTCGGCTTCTGAGAGGCGGTCCATCGCCACCGACCGGACGGTATCCGAGCGTTCCATCGCCCAGATGGCCATGCGGTCCACCAGGGCCCGGGTCTCCGGGGTGCCGACGGTCTGTTCCCGGAGCGCAGCGTCAATCCAGACGGCGGAGGCGTCCGCATCACGTAAGATCAAGCTGGAGAGAATGTTAAGTGCGTTTAAGCGGGTTGTCTCGTCGGGACTTCGCGCCAGCCGAGCGTAGTAGGCCGTCCGCACGATCGGCCATGCGATGACGCCCCCCAGCAGGCCGCAGAGGGCAATCATCATGACCAGGCTCGCCCGAGCGAGAATGGGCCGAGGCGATCGAGGGAGACCGGGAATACGGTGCCTTACGCGCCGCATGGAGACGCCTCCCCACGGGTCAGCCGAAGCGACGAGCGTTCAGACCGGGCGCAGAAGCGACCGATAAACGTGGGTACGCCGTACCGCGGACACGCTGAATGAGAGAACCACCGCTCATCACGGTCATTCTGGCCACGTACAACCGTCGTGAGGTGACACTGTCGACGCTGGCGCGGGTGGTCGCTTCCGCGGGGCCGAACTACGGCGTACACGTCGTGGCGGTGGACAACGGCTCGCGCGACGGCACGGCCGAAGCGATCAAGCAGCGTTTTTCCGACGTGACGGTGTTGCGTGCGCCGCGTAACCTGGGCAGTTGCGCCAAGGCGCTGGGGATTCCCCATGCGCAAGGGGAATACGTCGTGTTTCTGGACGACGACAGCCACCCCCGTCCCGGTTCGCTCTCGCAGATGCTGCATCACTTTGAGGCGAACCCCGACTTGGGCGCGGCCGGCTTCCGCGTGCATCTGCCGGACGGTTCGCAGGAGTCTGCCGCGCTGCCCGAGGTGTTCGTCGGCTGCGGTGTCGGGTTCCGGACGCGGGCCCTGCAGGACGCGGGCGGGCTGGACGGCGACCTGTTCATGCAGGCGGAGGAATACCACTTGGCGTTCCGACTCGTGAATGCCGGCTGGTCCATTCGCCTGTTTGACGATCTGCACGTGGAGCATCTGAAGACCCCGCGGGCCCGTCGTCGCCGCCGCACGACGTTCCTGGACACGCGCAACAACCTGCTGCTGGCCGCCCGGTATCTGCCCGACCCATATTACACGATCTACGCGGAAGACTGGCGTCAGCGGTATGGCTGGCTGGCCCGCTCGGCCGGTCACCGTTCGGCCTTCCTGCGCGGCTGGGTGGCCGGCGCGATGCGAGGCCGGCGTGACCGACAGGATGAGGTCTGGCGTCCTCAGCAACTGAGGCCGGCGGCCCTGGAAACGCTGTTCCGCCTGGAATTCGTGCGGCGAAAGCTCACAGAGCTGCACGCGGAGGGCGTCCGGCGGGTCGTGCTGGCCGACCTGGGCAAGAACGTGTACGCCTTTCACGCCGGGGCCGCCCAGGCGGGGATACAGGTATCGGCCATCGCGGACGACGGCTTTGCGGCTGCCGGTCGGTCCTACCGCGGCACGCCGGTGGTTCCACTGGAGCGTGTCGACGGATTGGCGCCGAACGCCCTGGTCATCGCCAACATGTCCCCCGTCCACGCGAACCGGACGCGGCAGCGGCTTCTGCAGCAGTTTTCCCTGCCCGTTTTCGACTGGTTCTCACGTCCGGCGGTACCCGCTCCGACGGCAAATCGCGCTTTGCGAGCCGCCGCCATCCCGGCTACAATTCGGGACTTCGATTGACCCTGAGGTCCCGAAAACCCCTGTTCTCCGCGGGAGGCGTCCATGGCTGCTTTGAACGTTCAGGATATCCGCAACGTGGTGCTGGTGGGACACGGCGGCGCCGGGAAAACGTCCCTGGCCGAGGCCATGCTCCACAAGACCGGCGCGACCAACCGGCTGGGCAGCGTGCAGGACAAGTCCTCCGTTCTCGACTCCGCGGAGGACGAGAAGGAGAAACTGTGCTCCATCGACTCGGCGGTTTGTCACGTAACTCATGCCGGCAAGCACATTAACATCGTGGACACCCCGGGCGGGATCGACTTCTGCGGGCAGGCGATTGCGGGCCTGATCGCCGCGGAAACCGCGATTCTGGTCATCTCCGCCAGCGCCGGGATTGAGGTGAACACCCGCAAGATGATGGAGCGGGCCGGGCGGTACGGGCTGGGGCGGTTCATCGTCGTCAACAAGATCGGGGCGGAGAACGTCAACATCGAGCCACTGCTCGGCGCGATTCAGGAGATGTTCGGGCCGCAGTGCCAGCCGTTGAACCTGCCGGCGCCCGGGATGAAGAGCGTCGTGGATTGCTTCGGCCAGGACTCGGGGGACACGGCGTTCGGCGACGTGGCCGCCGCCCATGAGGGTTTCGTGGAGGCCATCGTCGGGTCCGACGAAGCCCTGATGGAGAAGTACCTCGGCGGCGAGGCCACGAATGAGGAGATTCGGGCCGCGGCGGCCAAGGCGGTGGCCGCCGGGGAGTTGATCCCCATCCTGTTTACCGACGCCCGGACCGATGTCGGCGTCGCCGAGTTGTTGGACGCGATCTGCACGTTTGTCCCCAGCCCGCAGGCGGGCCTGAAGCGAGTGCTTAAGCGAGAGGCGGATGAGGTCGAGATCAACCCCGCAGACAGCAACTTCGTCGGGCAGGTGTTCAAGGTCACCAACCGGGCCAACATCAAGTACATCACCCTTCGCATCTTGTCCGGCAAGCTGACCAGCGACATCTCCCTGCACACGGTCGAGGAGAAAAGAGGGCTGCGGCCCGGCCAGTTGCATCGCTCGCAGGGCGACCAGCTCAGCGACCTGTCGGAGGGCGTCGCCGGCGACCTGATCACGCTGGCGAAGCTGGACGTGAAGGTGGGAGACACCCTGTTCACGGGTCCGGGAGGCGTGATCGAGATGCCGCCGATGCCGTCCCCGATGTGCGCTAAGGCCATCACGCCGCAAAGCCGCGGCGACGAGGAGAAGGTGTCGGTGGCCCTTCGCCGATTCACCGAGGAAGACCCCTGCTTCCGGATCGAGCGAATTGCCCAGACGCACGAGTTGGTCGTACAGGGCGTGGGCGAGCTGCACCTGCAGACCGTCCTCAACCGGATGGCCAGGCAGTTCAAGCTCCACGTGGACGTGCATCCGCAGAAGATTCCGTATCGCGAGACGATCATGGGCTCGGCCATGAATGTGGAGTACACCCATAAGAAGCAGACGGGCGGGGCCGGGCAGTTCGGCCGCGTCATCATCAACCTGCTGCCCAACGAGCGGGGGGCCGGCTACGAATTCTTCGACAAGATCTTCGGCGGGGCCATCGATCTGTCCTTCCGGCCCAGCGTGGACAAGGGCGTTCGCCAGCAGTTGGAAGAGGGCGTGCTGGCAGGCTATCCCGTCGTGGACGTGAAGGTCGAACTGATCGACGGCAAGACGCACCCGGTGGACAGCAAGGACATCGCCTTCCAGATCGCCGGGCGCGGGGCCTTCAAAGAGGCGTTCATGAAGGCCAAGCCCGTCCTCCTGGAGCCGATCGTCTTCATCGAGGTGACGGTGCCCACCGAGTACGTCGGCGACATTCTGGGCGACATCGCGTCGCGTCGCGGCCGGCCCGAGGGGCAGGACTCGCTCCCGGGTGACCTGGCCGTGGTCAAGGCCAAGGTCCCGCTGGCCGAGGTGTCGGATTACAACTCCCGGCTGTCCAGCATTACGGGCGGCCAGGGCAGCTTCTCGATGGAGTTGTCGCACTACGAGCAGGTCCCGTCGAACGTCCAGCAACAGGTGGTGGCGGCGGCTCAGAAAAAGAAGGAAGGAGACTAGGCAGCCCGCATAATCCACATATTTGACCCGTACTCTGCATTGTTCCCAGGTTCCCAACTTGGCGGAATATGTAGTTCAACTCACTGCTGGGAAAGGATTTACAATCGGATTGCCTGTCCATGGATATGGATGGCGTGATCGCGCGTGCCCGTCTGGCGTTTGCCTTCCGCGAGGACCGTGCCTATGGTGATTATGGAACGATTTATGCGGACGTTCGCCTTCGGGCGTGAACCATAGCGCTTTTCCCCTCCGGAAAGCACCGGGCCTGTCCCCCAAAGGACAGCCCGGTGTTTTCTTTTTTCTGCGATGGGTCCTCCGTCGCCCCGCGGTTTCTGGCGAGCCGGCCTGCCCCGAGCCACGTCCTTCAGAGGTGCTCAATGAACAGAGATCTGCCGCGAAGCGCGCGCATCCGGGTACGTATGATCTCGGCCACGTGGTCGGCCCCTCGAACACCGCAGAGCGTGACGGATCGATGGGAGGCATCGGTCGAGAGCACTTCAACGGACCCGAGCCCGAAGAGCCGATCAATGACGGTCTTGTGGACACGTACGTCATCCACGCGGATCAGCTCGGTCTGGTCAATGGTCAGCCGGAGGATTCCGCGGTCGAGGAAAAGTCTCTCCGCGGTCACCCGATAGCGTGATCCGTAGATCCGCAGGAACAGGCGCGCCGCGATGAACAGAGCCGACAGGGTGATGGGGACCCCTGCGACGTACCACGCGGCGGCGCCCGAGAGGGCGTCGATCCGGGCGATCAGCAGGGTGTACAGGATGGCGGCGGCGAACCAGAGCCCGATGCCGCCGGCATGGTGAAGCCAGTGGGTCCGTCCCGCCCAGAGGTCGTGTTCGGGCGCCTTGGGGGGGGTGGCGGCCGGGCTCGGTGCAAGCCGGGGCTCATCGCGAGTCTCGTTCATCTGTGGTTCCGGGTCCATGGGGTGCCCCTAAAAGAGTGTCTGGGATCGCCTTGACGAACGCGAGGGCCTATCGTATCGCGGAGCCGTCCGGTTGGCACCTGCGTTGCCGCCCCCGGGCCACGCCGGTGTGTCGGCCCGTCGCCGTCCGGGCGAGGGGAGGCGCGTGACGACGTGGGAATTCCGGTTTTTCGGCGGTTGTTTTCGGGTTGCGGAACCCTTCCGGCCGATGTAACAAATCCCCGTGAAACCGGCTTGACGAGGGGGCGCGTCCTACTAGACTGCTGGCGCGATTCGCCCGTCGGGCACGCGAGGTGGATTGTCGGTGAGGCAAGTTCAGCGTTTTCGAAGCGAGCGAGAAGCTATGGTACATCAGGAGTTCGGACAACCTGCTCTGGGAGTTGAGACGCTTCATAGTGAGTTCGTTCCGGTGCTGTTCGCGGCGGGAATGGGGCAGGCACGCTCATGCAAGGCGTTGCTGGAGGCCAACAACATTCCCGTGGTTCTCGAGAGCGAGCGCGGCCTCGACAAGATTTACAGTGCGTTCGCCCGGTCCGTTCCCGTGCTGGTGCCGGACAGCATGCACGACCGGGCGTCGGAGTTGATTGCCGAGGCCGAGCGCAGCGGGGCGGCCGGGTTGCAGTGCAGCGGCGACGATGAAGACGAGGAATTCGAAGACGACCTCGACGACGAGGACGACCTCGACGACGAGGATTTCGACGACGATTTCGACGATTTCGACGACGACGAGGAGGAAGATCTCGACGAGGATTGAGCCGTCCGGCCTCGCAGGCAATCGCCCCGGCGGGGCCAAACCGCTTCCCGGACTCAAAGTACCCCCTCCGGTTGTCCGATAACAGCATCATGGATTCGATACCGACCAGTGCAGAGGACGGGCCCGGGGCGGGTACGGACCCCGCGCGCCCGCCGATGGAGCGTCGCCGCCGGACGGAACGCCGAGCGGGCGTGGAACGCCGCAGCGGGCTGGACCGGCGCCGCGGACCCGGGCGCCGGCGCGGCGATCTGCGTCGGGAGGCCGAGGAGGGGGAGATTTCGGGCGATCTGCTCGAATTCCTGATGGCCATCGACGAGTACAAACGCGTCAACGAGCGGCCGTTCCCCTCTTGGTCGGAAGTCTTTGAGATCGTACACTATCTGGGGTATCGTAAGGTGGCCCCCCGGGCGACCCACGTCAACGCGCCCAGCGATCCCAACCGACCGGGCGGCGGATAGGCACGGTTCGGGAGCGGGGTCCTCGGAGGCATGCAAGGAGACGGACACGGGATGGATCCGGCCGGACAGGTCATCCTGGTTCTGAAGGTATTGCTGCACGTCGGGCCCGTAGCAGCGTACTTCATCACGCTGGGTCTGGTGAACAGCCAGTCCAGCCCCAAGATGGTGGACGCCCGGACGGATTTCCTCGCGCTGACCTTCGTCTTCTGCCCGTTGCTGTATTGGCCGGTGCCCGGTCTGGTCCAGAGCGGCTTGTGGTGGGTCGTCCTGCTCGGGCTGGCCGTTCTGCTGCCGGTGTTCCAGTCGTTTCTGAGTCGGGTCGGGGAAGGGTGGGTGGTCTACAACATCTCCGACCGCCGGGCGATCCGCCTGCTGGACCGGGCCGCGCGTGAGTTAGGCCGGTCCTGCTCGTGGGACGACCGCACGCTGCGGCTGGATGACGGCCGCGTGAGCCTGCGGCTCTCTGCGTTGCCTGTGCTGCGGAACGTCACCGTGCATGTGCAGACGAATGACGACGAGGGTCGGCGGGTTGCGGCGGCCTTTCGCGAGCGGTTTTCCGCCCTGTTGTCCACGCACCAGTTGCTGCCCTCGGTGACCGGCTCGTGCCTGTTGCTGCTGGGCGTCGGCCTGATGATGCTGCCCCTCTGGATGATGTCGCGGCACAGCGCCGCCATCGCGGAGGTGGTCAACCGCTGGCTGCTGAGTTGATCCGTTCCGCCGGTCCGGCCTTCCAGCCACGTCAGTTCCAGCCTCTGCGTACGCGCAGTCCGGGAGCCCTGCACCCTGAGACGGTGCTCTCGGGGTGTGGCACCGGCCTCAGGCGGGGCCGGGAGTCCGATCCTCTTGCGGGTCCTCCGAACGAAGCAACGTCAGAGAGAAGCAGGCCCCCGTGGACGACGTGGACGGGCAGAGGGTTAACCTCCCCCCGAGAAGGCGGGCCCAGCTTCGGGCGAGGGCCAGGCCCAGACCGATGCCGCCCGGCTGGGCGGCGGTCGCGGACCGCCCGCGTCGGAACGGTCGGAAGATCACCCGCCGGTCGCGGCGGCGGATGCCGGGGCCGTTGTCCTGCACGTCCAGGCGAAGGTCACCGTTGTCGGCAGCCGCGCGCAGCACGACCCGTGGCGGGTCCCCGTCGGCGGCGTATTTGCAGGCGTTGTCGATGAGGTTTCCCAGGATCTGCGTGACGAGCTGCACGTCGGTCTGCACGATGCGATCCCCCATGCCGTTGAGGTCGACCTCCAGGGTGAGGCCGGCCCGCCGGCAGCGCTCCTCATACCGCTGCTTCACGTCGTCGATCAGCTCGCGGACCTGCACGGGGCGCGCGTTGAGCCGTGCGGTCTGATTCTCCACGCGTGAGTATTCGAGAATGCCGGAGACCAGGTCGGAGAGGCGTTGGGATTCGCCGCGCAGGGCCTCGATGTAGCTGCCGCGGCGGTCCTCGGGCACCAGGCCGTCACAGAGCATGTCCGTGTAGAGGCACAGCGTGGTGAGCGGCGTGCGCAGCTCGTGGGTGACCGCGTACGCAAACTGCGAACGGCGCTCGCTCATGACCAGCAGGCTGCGGATGCCGATGCCCACGGCCACCAGGGCCAGCAGGGCCGCGCCCCACGCAAACCACAGCGTCGTGTCCGTCCCCTGCCAGACCGAAAGGCCGGCCAGGGCGACCGGTTCGGTGGCGAGCCGCACCGGGATGGAGGCCAGGGTCACTTCGGGGTCGTATTCGCCGCCGGGTTCGACGATCTCCAGTCGCGCGGAGTCGAACAGGTCGTGGATTTCCTCCAGCAGCAGCGCGGACAGCACCGGCCAATCCACCAGAAAGCCCTGGTAGACGGTGTAGCCCTCTGCCTCGACGGTGCGAACCATGGCGAGCATCGGCGTGTCCGCGCCGGGGTGCGTCATCCAGAGAGCATTCATCGGGCTGACGGTTACGGTGACGCAGCCCAGTTGGGCAAGCTGCCGAGGCGAATCGTTGAAGAGGGCGAAATTGTGGATGTTTCCCAGGGCCACGTCCGCCGGATCGCAGACCTGGGGCGGGCGGTTGAACTCCTGCAACGCCTGGGTCTGACTGAGGCGTGCCATGGGTTCCTGTCGCATTTGCCCGGCCTGCGGTTGCAGGCTTCGGGGGTGCGGCGAAGGCGTCTCCGCGGACGACTTCGACGAGACGTCCGCCGGTCGCTGCGCTCGTACTTCGGACTGGACCACTTCCGCGCCGGCCAGACGGTCCGCGACCACGTCGGCGTGGCCTTCTCCGATGCTCCAGAGACGGGGCGTCTGGGCAACGCTTTCCGCGAAGTCCGAGTAGGTGTACGACTCGGACAGGGACTCCAGTAGCCCCTGCTGCGCGACGGGCTCGCTGATTGCGGTCTGCGGCTCCCACTGCACCTGCACGTCGCCGATCGGAATCTGCGGAGAGCTCCAGCCGGTGCGCGGCGAGAGATGGAAGTGCAGGAGGATCCAGTGCTCGACGTTTCGGCGGTCCAGCAGGGGGGACGGTTCAATCACGCGCCCGGTCAGATCCTCGCCGGTGATGAGCGACGCTCTCGGGGCGAAGTAGTAGCTGGCGTACTCCCAGTAGGGGCGCGACGCTTCCTTGGCCAGCACGTTCATCACAAGCGGGTCGATCCGCCAGAGAGCCAGGCGCAACCGCCGCTGGTGGTCCTCCTTGATCTCGCCCAGCCGTTCCGCGTTCCGGAGCCGAAGCGAGACGGCACTGGCCCAGGTCAGACCGCCCAGCACCAGCAGGGCAATCAGGCCGAAGCACAGCGTTGCGAGCTTTGCACTTCGGGAGGCAGTGGACATGGGTCAGCTTCCAGTTTCCGCGGGCTCGGCCTCCGCCCGGACCTCCGGCCCCAGCATATAGCCCTGGCCGCGGACCGTCACCACCCAATCGCCGCCGGTCTCACGATCTTCGCCGGCGAGCTTGGCCCGCAGCCGCGTAATGTGCATGTCAATCGCCCGGGTCTCCAGTGACTCGGCGCTGATGCCCCAGACGTGGGTGAGCAGTTCCTCACGCGAGATGGTCCGGCCGTAGTTGGCGGCCAGATGCAGCAGCACGCCCGATTCCATTTCGGTCAGGGCCGCGCGCCGACCGTCGGCGAACACGACCTCTCGTCGCTGAAAGTCTACCGCGGCCCCCGGTCCCGTCAGGCCCCGGATGGCCGGGGGTCGCCCACCGCTGCGGCGGAGGACGGCCTCCACGCGGGCGAGCAATTCCCGGGCGGAGAACGGTTTGACGACATAGTCATCCGCACCCCGGCGCAGGCCGCGGACGCGGTCTTCCTCGGAGCCGCGTGCGGTCAGGATGATGACCGGCAGGTGCGTGTGCGTCTGGCGGAGTTGGGTCAGAACGTCGAGACCGTCCAGACCGGGCAGAAGCAGGTCGAGCAGGACCAGATCCACGCCGAGGCGGCGGGCCTCGACCAGGCCGGTGGGGCCGTCGGCCGCTTCGATGGCCTGGTAGCCGGCGGCCGTCAGGGCGTCGGCGATGCCGCGACGGATCAGCGCTTCATCCTCGATGACGACCACGCAGCGTTTCCTCACGACTGGCCCTCGAAGACGGGCGGTCGGCTTCCCACGCCCCCGGCTGCCTGGACGGGACGTGCGCCCGCGCCGCCCCGCGGAACACTCCCTTATCGTACCACCCGCGGGGCGAGCGTGGGGTAACCACATTGTAACAAAGACCGAGGGCCGGCACCCCCGGGCCGGCTCACGCAGGGACACGGTAGAGAAGGGCCGCCAGGGCGGCGGCGGTGATCGGCGACAGCAGCCAGCTCAGGCCGATCCGCTTGAGCTCGGTGGCGTGAACGGCCCGGGTGCCCCGCATCAGCCCGACGCCGACCACCGCGCCGATGATCGCCTGAGATGCCGAGACGGGCACCCCGATCCACGCAAACACGTGCATGGTGAACGCCTGGGCGGACGTGGCGACCAGGGCCGCGTACGCATCCATCCGCACCAGCCGGGCCCCCACGGTCATCATGACGCGCCGGCTGAACGTGATCGCACCCGCGCCGATGAAGACGCCCCCCAACAGGGCCAGACGGCCGGGATCGTGGAAGGGCTCCGTGCCGGCGTACACGCCGGTGACGTTGCCGACGTTGTTGGCGCCCAGCGTGTACGACCCGTACGCGCCCACCACCACGAGCAGCCCCCACAACACGTTGTCCCGCGTCAGCATGGACATTCGGGTGCGCTTGAGGACCTGACTGCCCAGTGTGTAGAGGATGCACGCAATGACGACCGCACCGATGGGCGTGGCCACCCAGCAGATAAGGATCTTGGGCAGTCCGGCCCAGTTCGGCGCGTTTTCGGTCAGGCCGATGCCGAGGATTGCGCCGACCACGGCCTGTGACGTGGAGACGGGGACACCTCGCCACGTCATGAACGTCACCACGATCGCGGCGGAGAGGGACGCCACCACCGCGGCCCGCAGGTCGTTCGGAGCGAGGGCCCCCAGCGTCTCGATGCCCGGCCGGCCCTCCAGCCACGCTCCCAGAACCACGCATACGGCGCAGACGATGGCGGCCGTCGAGAACCGGACAACCCGGGCCGCCACGGCGGTGCCGAACACGTTGGCCGCGTCGTTGGCCCCCAGGGCCCAGCCGAGGAATGCCCCGCCGCCCAGAGCGAGCATGTCACACCGTCCTCTTGATGGCCGTGATCCGGACGTGATCGGCCGCTTTCTCGGCCCGGTCGGCGATGTCGCCGATCTTGACGGCCAGATCGCGCAGGAGGATTTTGTGGCCGGTCTCGAGGTCGGACGCAAACACGCGTTCGATGATGCGGGATTCCGCTTCGTCCGCGCGGCTCTCCAGGTCGCCCACCCGGTCGGAGATATGCACGGCGGCGTTGTAGTCGTCAAAAAGCATGCGAACGGCCTTCACCATTTCCCGCGCGCAGGCCTGCACGCGAAGGAGGAGCTCCTGATAATCGTCCCGCAAGTCGGCGGGGACCTCCGTTCGCTCGAACCGGATGCGGCGGGCGACGGAATCGGCCGCGTTGGCGACGCGATCCACTCCCTCCAGCATGCGCAGCAGGTCGCTGCGTGATTCCGGAAAGAGGGCCTTGCCGTACAGCAGGATGGCCGCCTCGCGTCGCGTGTCGTCTGCCCGAGACTCCGCCCGGTGGGTGGCCTTGGCCTTCTCGACCACCTGATCATAGGGCGCGCCGGACAGCGCACACTCGAGGCACGCGGCCAGACAGGCCAGGCATTCCTCCACGCACTCGAGGTATCGGGCGATCAAGGCCTCCACGGCCTTCTGCTTGCGGCTGAAAAACACGGCACGACTCCAACGGGGGACGCGCCCGGTTCACGCCGGGACTTCCGGCGGAAGCGTACTTTGCGCGGGCGTGTGTCGCAACCGGTCGACGGATCAGGGGAGGGCGGATGCGGTTTCGACGGCATCCTTGCCGCCGCGTTTGGCCCGATACAGCGCCGCGTCTGCCGCCTGGAGCAACTCGTGGCCGGTCTGAACGCGACTGGCCCGCAGCGAGGCCACGCCCCCGCTCATGCTTACGGGCGCCCCCACGTTCAGCAGCCCTGCCCTCTGGCCGAACAGGCGGACCAGGCGTTCGGCCAGCCCCGCGGCGTCGGTCACAGATGCGCCGAACAGCAATACCACGAACTCGTCGCCGCCCAGGCGAACGCCGATGTCGGAGCTTCGCAGGGTGGCCCGCAACAGCTCTCCCACAAAGACCAGCAGCTCGTCACCGGCCGCATGGCCCAGTGTGTCGTTGACCTGCTTGAAATGGTCGATGTCCAGCGCGATGACCGCCAGGTCCTCCCCCGCGGCAAGCTGCTCCCGGACCAGGATCTCGAGTTGGTCGTCCAGGAACCGCCGGTTGCAGAGTTGCGTCAAAGACTCCACCCACGTTTCCTTGCGGGCCTGGTTCAGCATCGCCTCGATGCGGCGGGTCCGGTCCGCCACCCGGGTCTGCAGCGTGCTTTCCAGCACGTCGGCCCGCGTCTCCGCACGCCGGAGACGGTCGACAAGGTCCTGAACCGCACGCGCGAGCTCGCCCAGCTCGTCGCTGCGCCGGATCGGCAAGCCCTTTGCACCGTCCGCGCCCGGATCCGCCGCATGGCGAATCAGCACGGACAGCGATTGGCCCAGGGATCGACGCGCCCACGCCAGAACCGCCAGCGCCGTCATCACCGCCGCCACACCGGCCAGGAGCATGAAACGCATGATCCCCCCGGCGGTCATCGGGATACCGTCCGCCAGGGCCAGCACTACAACGTGACCGATGGCCGCGTCCTCCGGTCCCCTGCAGATTGGCGAGGAAACCCCGTACACGTCACGATCGACGCCGGCCACTCGCAGCGTCCGGCGAACGGGCGGCGTGCCGGGATCGACAAGCCCATCCAGGTCTCCGACGCCCACGCCTTGCGGGGCCTGTGCCACAATCCGACCCCCGCGATCCACGAAAAGGGCCGCCACGACCTCCGGGTTCTGGAGCATCGCCCAGGACCAGCGTCGGAATTGCTCTGCCATGCGGGTGGAGTCTGCAGACTCCGATTGCCCGGCCTGACTCCCCAAGGGGAGCGTGCCGTCTGCTTCGGCCACCTGACGGGCGCCGATCTGCGCCCAAGCGCAGATACGCTCGAGATACTCACGGACCTGTCCGGCGTCGTGATGCACTTTGTGAAGCACGAGGGCCGCCAGACCGCACAAGGAGGCAGCCAGAAAGGCCGCCAGCGCGACCCTCGCGGGGATGGAGAGCCCGGTCCGAGTGTTCATCGGTCTCGACTCCAGGACAACCACGCTGACCAACAGCCCGGTCCGCGCAGCCGCATGCGATTTCTATCGGTCGCCGCGGGGCGCTGTTGCAGTACGACTTGGAGGCTTCCCCACGAAAACCCCCGCTCGCCCGGTTTGCTAACCGGCCTTCCACACGTGTGTTACGATGAATCGCTGCGGGACTGGCCGGTTTGCTGTGTTGAGCCCCCCTTCCCCAGCGTCTACCATGAGGTGATTATCAGCCGTTCCGGATTGGCGGGCTTGCATGTCCGAGTGTGGAGTCGGGAGGTTCTGTCGTGGCCAACACCCCTGTGTACCGGCGGTTGGGTCAAACGGCCGGTTTCACGTTGATCGAGTTGCTGGTTGTGGTATCCATCATAGCCCTGCTGCTGGCGATTCTGCTGCCGTCGCTTCAAAGTGCTCGTGACCAGGCCCGGCTGGTCGTCTGCCAGGCGAACATGGCCAACGTGAACAAATCGCTGATCGCGTACATTCTGGATTACAACTCGATCCCAATCCTGCTTTCCTGGAACGCCGCGAACACGGAGTTCGGGTGGTGCACTTGGAGCTACGGCGGGTGGATCGGGAAGAACGAGGCGCACTACGGATCCGCGTACGGTGGGGGGCTGTTCCACATCCCGACGACGAGGCGACCGTTGAGTGTGTACATGTACCCGCGCAGCCGGCTGGCGCCGGACTCCGAACTGCCCGTGTTCCGATGTCCGGCGGATACGTTCTCCACGCAAGGGAACCAGATCACGATGCTTCGGGACAACGGAACGCTCGTCTTCCGCGGGCGCTCGCGCTACTCCGCGTACAACGACGTCGGGACCAGCTTTCAAATCAACTACTTCTGGTGGCGCCCGTATAGCCGCGGCAGGCAGTATTTGGTCAATGTTCCACCCAACCAACTGGAAACGCTCGTGTATTTTGAGCGAGAGCTGCGGCGGGGACGGGAAATCATGCACAAGTACCTGCGGCGAGGGGCGAACCGATTCGTCACCATGGTGGAGGATCCGGCAGATGCCTGCCTGCGAGTGGTGGACGAATACCAGACCCGTGCCCAGGGATACCATCGGGGCTTTTCGCGTCACAACTTCGCGTACCTGGATGGACACGTCGCGTACACCCAGGCCGATACCCGCAACGACTGGGGACCGGACTGGACGGTCAATGACGAGAACCCGTCGGAAGCGTCGTTGTGGCTGACGCCATGAGACCCGGCTTGCGATCGACAGGATGAGTGTCGCTGTGACTCGTCCGCCTCAGCAAGGTCGTGCCGTCGGGCTGTTGAATTCCCGTGAAAACCCCGCCAGAATGCCGCCCGGTGCGGCCGGCCGTAGCGGGTTGCCGCGGGACGCTTCGCCACCCGACCGTGCCCGGGGCACCGGGGTGGCCGGAATAAGACCGTG
>CAZPHH010000049.1:0-34597 GCA_964586145.1 uncultured Phycisphaeraceae bacterium
CCCTGGTGGGCGAAGGGGTTGCCCAGGCGGCTGCGGGGGCTGCTGGGCACACGGGGCCAAAAGGCTGGCAGTCCGAGGGTTGAGCGGCATTGAGGGTCCGCGGGGGCCAATGTGCGTGTTGGGCAGCGCATGGCGATTCCTTGCAGGACGGGCTCGTCCGTGCGTCCGAGTGCCCCGCCGCAATCGTTGCCGATTCTGTGGCCGAACGCAACAAGGCCCATCACGACAGCTTCGCCCGAAGGGGCCTGCGGCCTCCCGCAAGCGGCATAAGCACGAGAGGAACCGACGGGCAGGGCATGTTTCAGGCACTCATGCGGACAGCCAGTTCTCCACGAGCAGGTTGGAGACGCGAGGGAACTCGCGATCATTACGCGTAATCAGAGTCAGTCCCTGCGACAGGGCATGCGCCGCGATGAGTGTGTCAAGCGGACCGATGGGTGTACCATCCTGTTCGAGCGCCGCTCGCACTCTGCCGCAGGTCTCGGCAGCCCGGGCATCGAAAGGGAGGACAGCCAGCGGCGCGCAAATCCGGATCAGCAGGGCTTCGTGATGCGCGGGGCGAGCCGATTTCCTCACTCCGTAGTACAACTCGGCAAGCGTGATCGTGGAGATCGACACGGCGTCAACATCACATTGACGCATCCGATCGAACACGCCCGGCGCGCGGCCTCGCAGCAACTCCACGCAGATGTCCGTGTCCAGCATGAAGCGCGTCACAGCGGTTCGCGCTCCTCGGCGCGCGAAGGCTGATTGCGATCGCTCAGGAAATCGGGGTCCGCCTTGCCGAGGGCATCCGCCATCAATTCCCACGCGGCATCCCGGGGAAACAGAAGAATGGCCGCCCCGATACGCTTCACACAGACCTCGTCCGAGTCGAAGCGAAACTCCTTGGGCAGGCGAACCGCCTGGCTGGCTCCGTTTTTGAACACCTTCGCAATGGCAACCATTCAGAATCTCCGATTAGTATATATTGCAGTATATACTACACGGCCAAAGAGGCAAACAGGAATCGGAGAATACACATAACAAATTGGCATACAGTAGTTTACAAACAGCGTTGGCAACGCGTCCTTCTTGTCCGGCTCCGGTCGCAAGCAGGAACGGCCAGCCACTTTGACACCGGCAGAGTCAGCCGCACAGGGTCCGCCTCTGCTTGGGCGGACCCTGCGCGGCTACTCGGAAGGCTCGTCGCCTAGCGGTCGATCTCGGTCGGCACTTCCATCGGCACCGGGTCCGGGAGCGGATCCGCGGTGACCGACGGGATCTCGTACGCATACTGCGGCACGGTGCTGGTGTAGCGCGGCCGCAGGTAGATGTGCGCCCAGTTGTACGGCGGAATCATCACGTGCCACATCACGCTCATCTCCCACTCCTCGCTGAAGAACAGGTAGTGCGTGACCACCAGAATGTGCGGCTTGACGATGGTGGGCGTCCACTCCGTGTCGGCGGTGATGCCGAACTCGGGATGCTCCTCGGCCAGCCACGGGATGAACAGGTCGCGCATTTCCGTCGCGTACTCCTCGACCAGGTCCTCCCCGGGCAGCACGTTGATGCTCACGTCCGCCGTCTGCTCGCCGCCGTCCCGTTCGCCGACGATGGACACCCGCACCTCCACGCCGTCGCCGTACGGCGAGTCGTCCGCCTCCTGCGGCTGCGGCTCCCAGTCGTCCGGGAACGTGACGGCCGGGATGACCGTGATCTCGCACACCTCGCCGGGGAGAATCGCCTCCGGCTCCACCGTCACTGCGGCGTCGTTGGCCGTCGCCGAAATCCGGACGGGCTCGTCCGAATCCTCCCCTTCCTCGTTTGCCACCGTGACCAGAAGCACGCAAACCTGCCCACTGATGGCGTCGTTCATCTCCTGCGGGACGACGGTCAGGGTGAAGCCCGCCGGCTCTGGTGTGGCATAACAGGCGGTCAGTCCGGCCTGCGTGTCAATGTCCGGGAAGCGGTAGATCACGGGCGTACACGCTCCCTTGGTGATGTCACGCCGGATGCACGTGTGTTGGGAGCCCACGGTCAGGCCTTCCGCCTGCACCCACGAACGCGGTGGGTTCAGACCCTCACCAATGGTGAGCGTCCGGCTGGTGGCCGCCCGACCGGCTTGGGCGGTATCGTCCGGCGTGAAGTCGAAGACGACCTCGACCGGGTTGTTGGTGCAGTTCAGGGCGCTGCTGGGGGCGGGCTCGACGGACACGATGGTCGCCACGCCGGGCGTGTCCGCATACTCACAAGGGCCGCCGACCATGGGAATCTGACAAGTCGGAATCACAAGCAGGAGCAGGGCTCCGCAGACCGTGAGGGGATGCATGATTCTTCTCCTTGGCACGTTGACCGCGCTGACACGTGGAATGATCCTGGGGATATGCAGCCTGCGCTCTCCGGCCGCCAACAGACCGCGCTTTGCAGATGCGGTTCCGCCGCCCCGGGCATGGACAACCCTAAGATCGCGTCAGGTGTCCCGCAATAGGAGCCGTGCAAGATTGTACAATTGGCCGCGGCTGCACCTGGGGCTTGTATGCCGGGCATGGTCAGCCGAGCGAGTGCCGGTCGATCGGCAGTTCAGAACGGGCCAGATGGACTGGTTGGGCGCAAAGCCATGCTTTTCAGTCGGGGGTTCACGATCCCGCGGGGAGTTTTGAGGAACGCGGCGTGCCGAAGATCGTTCTGTGCGGGGTCAGCATGCCGCCCGATGTGCCACAACTCACGACCCGCCCAGCCGCTGCTTCTGCTGAATGCTCTCCTTGACCCGGCGCGCGTCATCGGCGTCGGGTTGACCCTGCATACGTTCGGCCACCAGTTCGCACAGGGCGATGGCCTCATTCCAGTCGCCGCGTTGCTCCAGCCGAGTGGCCTGCCCCAGCACGCTGGTTGCGTCCGCTTCGCGGCCCTGGCCCAGCATCAAGCGAAGGCGGGCCGCTTCGCGATGAACCGGCCACTCCAGAGCTGCAAACGCGATGAGCCAGATGACGTTGGCAACGGGTACGACCATCAAGATCCCCAGCAGTCCCGAATAACCCGCCTTCCGGAAGATGGCGGCCCAGAAACCGACCCACAGAACGACGGTCAGAACAGCGACAATGGCTCCAGGCAGTGCATCGAACATCCCAATCGCCTCCTAGTTGCGCACATCACACATCGCGCGGGCGCCCGCCTTGCCGAGCCCCGATCGAATTGCACCGGAACGATAACCATAACCCGCAGCCGTGGCGACCGCGAAGGGCAGGGGCAAGGGTGCCGCCACAGCGGAGTCGCGAGCCCGTCCAGACCGCCGGAACCACGTTGTTTCGGCACGGGAATGGCAGCGGGCCGCGTTCGTAACCTGCTGCTATCAAGGTAGTTGTCACTATCGGCGCAGCCGCGAGAAGAGAATTCGTGAACCAAACATTGACCAAACCTGTGGAATCGGGTATGGTGTCCCATCGTGACGGCGACGCGTGGCGCGCCGCCGCTGGCAAACCAAGAATCGGGTCGGAAAAAGGAGAATGAACATGGGAAAGACCGTAGTGAAGTGCGTGCTGATGGCGGCGCTGGGTGCGGCCGCGCTGGCCACGGCCCAAACGCTGACAGAGGAGAAAGACAAGCCGGCAACGCCCAGCGTGAAGGACATCATGGCCCAGTGGGCGGAGCTCAACGCGCCCGGACCGCACCACGAACGATTCAAGGAGTCCGTCGGCAAGTGGAAGACCGAGTCGAAGATGTGGATGGGACCGGGCGAGCCCATGATCAGCCCGGGCGTCAGCACGATGGAGCTCGTCCTTGACGGACGGTACCTGAAGGAGCACTACCGCTGCCTGAGCGAGGAAATGCCCTTCGAGGGCATCCAGTTGATGGGGTATGACAACATCAAGAAGAAACACGTCTCCGTCTGGATCGACAGCATGTCCACCGGCATCACCCAGATGGAAGGGACCTACGACGAAGCGACCAAGACGCTGACCATGACGGGCCAGACGGATGACCCGATCACGGGGCCCACCAAGATGCGCGGCGTTCTACGCGAGGTGTCCAAGGGCAAGTGCGTATTCGAGATGTACCAGAGCGGTCCAGACGGCAAAGAGCAGAAGTGCATGGAAATCACCTACACGCGCGAATCCTGATCGCGCGGAGGCCGCCCCGCGCCGGCGCGGGGCTTTTTTGTGCGGAGAAAAGTGCTATGACACCTAAGGATGTAATTCGAAACACGATCGAGACGTGCCATCAGGTTCTGACCGCGTACGTCAGCGACCTGACGGACGCGGACTTGATGGTTCGCTCCACCCCGGAGGCGAACCATACGGCCTGGCAACTCGGACACCTCATCGCCTCTGAGCACCAGATGGCCAGTGAGGCCGGGTATCTCATGCCGACTCTGCCGGATGGTTTTGTGGAATCGTACACGCCGGAGACCTGCCGCAGCGACGACCCGGCCAAGGTCCACAGGAAGGAGCAGTACCTTTCGTGGCTGTCCCGGCAGCGGGCCGCCACGCTGGCCGCTCTGGAGTCGATTCCCGATGCGGACCTGGACAAACCCTCGCCCGAGGCGATGCGCAGCTACGCGCCGACCATCGGCGCGATGTTCAACCTCATCGGGCTGCATGAGCTGATGCACGCGGCCCAGTTTGCACCGGTGCGGCGCAAGCTCGGCAAGCCGATCATGATCTGACCGGGCAGTAGTCCATGATCTGACCGGGCAGTAGTCCGTGGCGCGCGGGAACATGCCGCATCCGCCATCCGGCGGATGTGGCGTGCCTCCCGGGTCAGACCGGCTGGAAAGCCGGTCCCACAGGAAAGGCCAGACCGGCTGGAAAGCCGGTCCCACAGGAAAGGCCAGACCGGCTGGAAAGCCGGTCCCACAGGAAAGGTCAGACCGGCTGGAAAGCCGGTCCCACACATGCGAGCTCTCGCTGGGCGAGAATTTCTCGGCCCGACGCGCCAAACTGGATATGTCAGTCCGGCAGCGATTGGCTCGAGGGCCCGTCCCAACATGGAGGAGCCGAGGGCCTCACGACTCCTCATCTTCCATGGGCAGGCCGTGGCCGGGCTTGTGGGCGTAGAGCAGCCAATAAGTCACGGGGATCACGAACAACGTGAACACGGTGGAGGCGAACAGCCCGAAGATCAGCGCCCAGGCCAACCCGGAAAAGACGGGGTCAATCGTGATCGGCGCGGCCGACAGCATGGCCGTTACGCTCGTCAGCAGGATGGGCCGCAAGCGGACCACGCGGCTTTCCATGATGGCGTCGAAGAGCGACCGCCCGCGGCGCAGGGACAGGTGGATGAAATCCACCAGAATGATGGAGTCACGCGTGACGATGCCGGCCAGGGCGATCATTCCGATCATGCCGGTGGCCGTGAAGAAGATCGGGTCTTGATAGCCGCCGACGGTGCCGCCGGCCACTGCGTTCAGCAGCCAGAAGCCGGGCATGATGCCCAGGATGGTCAGGGGAATGGCCATCATGACCACGGCGGGGATGACGAACGAGCGGGTCTGCCCGACGAGCAGAATGTAAATGCCCACCAGTGCGGCGAGGAACGCAAGCCCCAGGTCGCGGAACACATCCAGCGTGATCTTCCATTCACCCTCGCCGGCGAAGTCCACACGCGTGCCCGGCGGAAGCGACCAGCCGATCCCTCCTCCGTTGGCGAGGAAAGTCCGCTCGTCCACCGGGCGCGGCGCGGCGTCGGCAACGTAGCCGGTGGAGTGATGGGAATCCGCCTGCAGGTCGGCCTGCACGTCCACCACCACGTCGGCCGGCGGTCGCCCGGCCGTCTCCGCGAACACGTACACCACCGGAACCAGGTTTTTGTGGTAGATGGTCTGGTCGACCGTGGATTCACGCCATTGACCCAGCTCCGCCAAGGGCACCAGTGTCCCGTCCCGCCCACGAACGTGGATTTGAGCCAGGTCCGCGGCGCTGGAGCGATCCGGACGCGGCAGGCGCAATACGATCTCGAGCGGATTCCGTTCGGCCGGTTCCCGAATGGTGCCGACGGACGCGCCGGCCAGCGCAGTCTGAAGCGTGGCGGCAATCTGCTCCACATCCACGCCGTTAAGAGCGGCCTTCTCCCGGTCGGTGGCAAAAACGAGCTTCTGCCACCTGGCTTGTGCCGTGCTATCCACGTCCACCACGCCCGGCTCCGCCTCCAGGCGCCGGCGGACGACATCGGCGGCGGTGATCAGCACGTCATAGCTTTGATCCGGCCGGCCATAGACCTCCGCCACCACGCTGGCCAGCACGGGCGGGCCGGGCGGCAGTTCGACCACGGAGAGGACGGCCCGGTGCTCGCGGGCGATGCGCGTCAGCTCGTCCCGCAGCCGGAGCGTCAGCGCGTGGCTGTTTAGCGATCGGCCGGTCTTGTGGACCAGGTTCAGCCGGATGTCCGCAACGTTGGGGCCCTGCCGCAGGTAGTAGTGCCGGACCAGTCCGTTGAAGTCCATGGGCGAGGCCACGCCGACGTACGCGGTATAGTCGATGACCTCCGGGACCTGCTGCAGAAAGGTCTCGAAGTCGCGGACGGCGGCGTCGGACCGCTCCAGCGTGGTGCCCTCGTCGAAATCAAGCACCAGGAGCACCTCGTTCTTGTTGTCAAACGGAAGCATCTTCAGCGGCACGTGGCGCGTGGCGGCCAGTCCGGCGGCGCCCACGGTCAACAGGGCCATGACGCCGAGGGACCCCCACGCCGCCTTTCGCGAATGCAGCAGCGGCGCCATCAGCGGATAGAAGAACCGGTACAGCGCGGTCTGCTTCACGTTGGAAATGTCGTGCGGATCTTCCACGGCCGGTGCGGCTTTACCCCCGCTGAAGCGCTTGCGGAGCAGGTGATACGCAAACCACGGCGTGATGGTGAACGCCACAAACATGGACATGGCCATAGTGACCGGCACGTTCAACGCCATCGGCCGCATGTACGGGCCCATCATGCCGGTGATGAAGAACATGGGCAGAAAGGACACGATGACGGCCAGCGTGGCCGTAATCAGCGGCGGGCGGATCTCGGCCACGGCCTCCATCACAATGGCCCGGGTGGCCCGTTTGTGCATCACGAAGTGCCGGGTGATGTTCTCCACGTCCACGATCGGGTCGTCCACCAGCAGGCCCAGCGACAGAATGAGGGCGAACAGCGTCACCCGGTTGATGGTGTAGCCGAACAGAAGGTTGACGGCGAGGGTGAGCCCGAAGACCACCGGAATGGTCACCGCCACGATGAGGGCCTCCCGCCAGCCCAGGCTGAGGGTCAGCAGGGCGACGACGATGAACACGGCCACGGCCAGAGCGTCGATCAGCTCGGTGACCTTGTCGTCGGCGGTCAGGCCGGCGTTGCGGGAGATGACCACGTCCACGTTGTGGGGAACGATCTCTCGCTGAAGCTCCGCGGCGGCTTCGAGGATGCGATCAGACACCCAAACGGCGTTCGTGCCCTTCTTCTTGGCCAGGGCGATGGTGACCGCCGGCTGCCCGGCCGCGCCGGTTTCTGCCGCGTCGTGCCGGGCGCCGCCGATGACGGAGCCGGGGAAGCGGGCCTCTGTCTCGAAGCCGCGGGCGGGGCCCCAGCCGTGCCGGACGTAGTTGTCAGCTTCGGCCGGTCCGTCCAGCACGGTGGCCACGTCGGCCAGGAAGACCGGCCGGTCGTCGGCAACGCCCACGACCAGCTCGCGCAGCTCGTCCGGCCGGGCGAAGGCGACGCCGGCCTCGACGCGGATCCCTTCGTCATTGCGTGCAAACTCGCCCGCGGTGGCGGTGACGTTGGCGCCTCGGATGGCCCGTTGCACCTCCAGCGGCGAGATGTTGTACGCGTGCAGGCGATCGGCGTCGAGGTACACGTACACCGTGCGTGGCGGGCCGCCGACCACGTAGGTCCGCGAGATGTCCGTCACGGCCGAAAGGCGCCGGACCATCTCCTCCCCCAGCCGCCGCAGCGTGTATTCGTCGGCCGTGGAGCCGGTCAGGGTCAGCGTCACGATGGGCACGTCGTCAATCTCCACGGGCTTGACTACCCAGCCGGTGACACCCGGCGGCACGATGTCGATGTGCTCGTCGATCCGCTTGTACAGCTTGACCAGGCTTCGCTCGCGGTCTTCGCCCACGTAATAGCGAACGGTGATGACGGCCTGGTTCTCGTAGGACATGGAATAGACGTATTCCACGCCGTCGATCTCGTAGAGCAGCTTCTCCAGCGGAGTCGCAACCAGTTGCTCCACCTCGCGGGCGGAATGGCCGGGGAACGACACGAACACGTCGGCCATGGGCACGACGATCTGCGGCTCTTCCTCTCGCGGCGTCACGAACAGCGCGGTGACGCCGAGCGCCGCCGCCAGCAGGACCAGAACGAGGGACAGGTTGGAGTGGAGAAAGCTGCGAACAATCGCGTTGACGAATCCGTGTTTCTCGACGGTCGGGTTGTGCGTAGGGTTCATGGCTCTTCCCGCTGCGGACCTGGGTTCCGGACCGATGCACGCCCCGGCGGCTAGCCCGGCAGCGCGACCTTCTCGCCGGCCCGAAGACCGGCCAGCACCTGGATGTCCCCATTGACGGGCTCACCCAGTTGCACGATGCGCCGCCGGAGCGCGTTCGCCTTCGGGTCCACGACGTCCACCAGGTCGAGCTGGCCGACGCGGCGGACCGCATCCTTCGGCACGACCAGCACGTCCTGGTCGTCCAGGGGGATCAGCAGCCGTCCGAACATGCCGGAATAGATCCCGGGCGGGCACGGCCCGGTGACCTTGACCGAGAAGCTCCGGCTGGCCGTCTGGGCCTCGGGCACGATCTCGCTGATCCGCCCGGTACACTGCTTGTCCAGGGCCTCGATGCGGACCTCGATGTCCTGGCCGACCGCCAGTCGCTGGGTCAGCGTCTCGCGTACCCGGGCCACAAGCTGCATGCGAGTCGGGTCGTACAGGTTCAGCAGCACCTGCCCCGGCTGAGCGGTGTCGCCCGCCTCCACTCGCTTGTCGACAACGATGCCGTCAATCGGAGACCGGATAGTCGCGTACGCCAGGATGGTCTCGGCCTCCGTCCGTGCCTGCTCCGCGCGGATGAGGTCGGCCTCGGCTGCTTTGAGGGCGGACTGGACCCGATCGAACTCGATCGGGGCGGACTGGTTCAGCTCTCTCAGCTTTGCAATGCGATCGAACTCCACCTGCGCCTGGTCCCGCGCGGCCGTCGCCGCGGCCACCGCCGCCTGGGCCTGCTGGAGCCGCGCCTGGAGGTCGGCGTCATCCAGGCGAACCAGGATGTCGTCTTTCTGCACCACCTGGCCGGCCTGTGCACTCACCTCCACCACCCGCGCCAGCAGTTTGGACGCTACGGCCGCCTCATGCACAGCGCGAATGGTCCCGACGGCCGATTCGATGTTCGGCACGCGGACGGTCCGAACGTCAACCACCGGTCGGCTGCCGACCGGCCGTGGGGGCGGAGCCGACGACACCGATGGGTCGATCTTCGGCCGGAACACGCCGGCCAGCCATAGCATCAGCAACACACCCACGACGGTGAACGCCGTTCCCGCGGCCACCGGCCACAGCCAGCGGGGAACGGCACGGCGTTGAGAGCTCTTTGTCATACGATTGCCTCCCGATGGCCCGGCGGCATTATGTCCGACGTGCCATCCGGCGTCCATTGGATTCCCGGCGGAGGTACCATTGGGCCGGCCGACCGGAAGGCCCCGTCGCGAAGGGCTGTTCGGGGCGGTAGGATACGCCGCCGAACGCAGACGCCCGGACGCATGCGGGCCGGCGATCGGTCTGCGATGGAGACGTGGTGATGCCCAGGTCGGTGGCCATGCGGGCGACCAAGGTGGCGATTGCGGCCAACCTGTTTCTGTTGGCCCTCAAGGCCAGCGCCACCAGCCTGTCCGACAGCCTGACCATCTTCTCCGAAACCTTGAACTCGCTGGCCGACGTGGTGTCGTCCGTGGTTGTCCTGCTCTGCGTGCGCTGGGCGTGGATGCGCCCGGACGAGGACCACCCCTTCGGACATCGGCGGGCGGAGCCGATCGCCGGGCTGGTTGTGGCGATCTTTACGGGCATCCTGGGCTTTGAGGTCTGCAAGACGGCCGTGGTGAACCTCGTCCAGGGCCGATTGCCCGAGCGAATCGGCCTGTATCCCATCGTGGCCCTCTGCATAACGGCGTGCCTGAAGGCGGGGCTGGCCGTCTATTTCCACCGTCGCGGCCGCTTCCTGGGCAGCCCGGCGCTGCGGGCGACGGCCGTGGATTGCCGCAACGATGTGTTCGTGGCGATGCAGGGGCTCGTGGCGGTGGTGGTGGCCGAACTGCGGCTGCCGCTGCTGGACACGGTGGCGGCGTTGTTGGTAGGCATTTACATCCTCTACAGCGGCCACCGCATCGGGATGGAGAACATCGACTATCTGATGGGCCGCTCGCCCGGCGCGGGTCTGCTGGACCGCATCCGGACCGCGGCCGGGGACGTGCCCGGCGTGGTTTCGGTCGGCGATGTGAAGGGACACTACGTGGGGACGTTCGTACACGTAGAGTTGACGGCCCGCGTGGACGGTGACTTATCCACGATCGACTCCCATGACGTGTGCGAGTCCGTCCGTGAGGCGGTCGAGGCGATCGACACCGTGGACCGCGCGTTCATCCACATCTCACCGGCCCGCCGCGCGGGCGATGCCCCTGCGGAGCCCGCCGATCCGGAGAACGCACCGGGAACATGACGGCCTGCCTGGGGTGGCCGTGGGCTCATGGACCCGGTCTTCTGTTGTCCACCGGTTCGCCTTACAATGCAGATGGTGATGGAGTTCACCGTGAACTGCCCCCCGGCCTGGGGCTGATGACTCCTACGCAAGCGTGAGAAGGCCCTAGCCGCGTACAGGTAGGAGTCGCCATGACAAAGGTCGTGCTCATCTTCATCGGGTCAGGTGCGGGCGGAGTGCTGCGCTACGCTGTCGTCGGCTGGTCGCAGCGCCTGGCCAACGGATCGTTTCCCATCGGAACGCTGCTCGTCAACATCTCCGGCTGCCTGCTGGTCGGCTTTCTGGCCGCAGCGCTCTCCGGGCGCGTGCTGGTGCGTGAAGAGTACCGCATCGCGCTGTTCATCGGCCTGCTGGGCGGGTACACCACGTTCTCCACGTTCGGCCTGGAGACGTTCGCCCTGTTGAACGCCGGCCAGACGTGGCGAGCGCTGCTCAACATCATCTCCAGCATCGTGCTGGGGCTGGTGTGTGTGGGGGCCGGGTATCGCTGGGCGGAAAACTGGCTGGGAGTGTGACACCATGAAGATCCCCGAAGAAGGCCATCTGTTGCGCATCTTCATCGGCGAAAGCGACAAGTGGCAGGGCAAGCCGCTGTACGAGGCCATCGTCATCAAGGCCCGGGAATTGCACATGGCCGGCGCCACCGTCCTGCGGGGGCCGATGGGTTTCGGCGCGCACAGCCGCATGCACACCGCGAAAATTCTGCGGCTGTCCGAGGATCTGCCCATCGTGATCGAGATCGTGGACAGCGAGGCGAAGATCAACACGCTGATGCCGTTCATCGACGAGGCGGTGCAGGAGGGCCTGGTCACCCTGGAACGCGTGCGCGTCATCAAGTACCGGGCGAACGACCCCGACGCGTGAGCAACCGGAAGCGGCCCACGGAGCATGGCGTGTCGCCCACGCGCCCGATCGCACTGTGCAGAAGGACCGTGTTGCAGCGCTCCACGTCACCGGCCCCATGACCTTGCTTCAGGTCCGCTCCTGCCAGAAGCCCGGGGGGATGGGGCGGCCGACGGTGCCTTTTTCGCCGAGCCTGGCGGTGACGAGATGCTGGTAGTCACGCTGGGCCCACTGCCAGAACTCTGACACCGGCCCTTCAGCCAGTTCCAGGGCGGCCACCGCGTTCTGCGCGACAAACGCCGCGTCGGCCGCGGCATCTTCCGCGCAGCGGGCGGCGGCACAGGCGCCCGACGCCGCCGCGGCCAGCGCCGCATGCGAGGCGGGGTCCTGTTTTTTTGCCGGACCGCCCGTGTAGGCCGCCCGGAACGAGGCGGTCCGCAGTTTCTGCACCCGCTGCAGCGCGTGCATCAGCGATTCCTGCGGGGCATCGCCGGCCGGTCCGAACGCCGTCGACTCGGCCATGGCGATGGAGCGGTCCAGCCGGGGATCGGTGTTGAGATGCTGGACCCGGCGGGCGCACCGGCAGGCCCAGGCCACGATCGCCCGCTGCGGCAATTGTTTGAGCTGCTCGCGAATGGCCACCGGGTTCACCCGCCAGACGGTCTTGGGGCCCTCGTCCGTCTCCTCCAGGTCCGGCTCGTTCGGGGCGGTGACCAGTGCCTCCGCCAGGGCGTCGCCGTCGGGATATCGATCCTGCGGGTCCTTGTCCAGGCATTTGAGCAGGACCCACACCAGCCACTTGGGCAGCGTATCACGGTACGTGCGCGGGTCAGGCGGCATCTCGTGGATGTGCTTGAGCATGATGGCGAACGGACTGCCGGCGTCTTCGCTGAACGGCAGGCGCCCCGTGGCGAGTTCGTACAGCGTCACGCCCAGCGAGTAGACGTCGCTGGCCGGCCCGACGCGCTCGCCGCGGCACTGCTCCGGACTCATGTACGCGGGCGTGCCGATCTGCCGCCCGAGTCCGGTCAGCCAGGTCGCCCGTTCGAGGGCCAGGACCACGCCGAAGTCCGCCACCTTCACGGTGCATGATTCGTCGAGCATGAGATTCGCGGGCTTGATGTCCCGATGCACGATGCCGGCGCGGTGGGCCGCGCCCAGGCCCAAGGCCGCCTGCCGGGCAAAGCGCACGACGGCGTCGACGGTGAACCGCTGGCTCTGCCGCCGGCCGGTCTCGATCAGGTCGCGCAGACTGCCGCCGGACACGAGTTCCATGGCGATGGCGGTCAGGTCCGCGTCTTTCGGGCAGTCGTAGATGCGGACGACGTGTTCGTGCTGGACGCGGGCCATACTGAGCGCTTCCTGCTCGAACCGGGCCCGCACGTCGTCGCGACCCTGGTATTCCGGCAGGAGCAGCTTGAGGGCCACCTCCCGCGGCGCGTCCAGGTCCGCCGCCCGGTACACGCGGGCCATGCCGCCTTCGCCCAATCGGTCGCGAATTTCGTAGTGCCCCAGCCTTCGGCCAATGAGGGAGTCCGCCGGGCATACCGCGGCCACGGTGGCGTCCGCGCGCCGGGCGAGCACCACCCGTAGATCCCCGATGAGGTGTTCGTCGGACGGCTCGAATGCACCGGCCGGCGTGATGGATGGATCAGGCAGGCCCGTGTTCATGGGCGTCATCCTCAAACCGCGAAACCCACTCCCTTATGGCATCCAGAACGCGGCTTTTATACACGTACACGCTGGACGGAGAGATCCCCAGCTCGTCGGCCACCCTCTCCACCGGCGAGCCCTGAATGGCATACAGGATGAACGACTGATACACCTTCTGGCCCAGCGTCCCCTGCAACTGGCGCAGGGCCTCGTCCAGCATGGCGAACCGCCACTCCTGCTCCCAAATCTCGCGGTCCGCCTCGTCGTGGTGATCTTCCAGGCTGCTGAGCAGATCGACGCCGGTGTCAAACGGAACGGCCTGGGCTCGGGAGGGTCGGCGTCGGGCCCGGTGGGTCATCAGGGCCCGCTTGCGGGCGACCCCGTACAGCCAGGCTCGAAACCGGCCTTTCTGGGGGTCGTAGCTGCCGTGCTGCAGCCCGTCGTGGGCGACCAGAAGAATCTCCTGCACGGCGTCGTCCGCATCCGCGTCCGGCAGGCCCAAACGACGCGTGTAGTTGCGGACCAGGGGGGCGTAGATGCGGTAGAAATCGGCCCAGGCGCGGGTGTCCTGCCCGTCGCGAACGGCCCACAGCAAGCTGGTCTGGGTCTGGTCCACGGGCGCATTGTACGGCGGAACAGCAAATAGCAAGCGCCACCCTGCGAATCCGTGCCACCCTGTAAGAAAGCCGAGTGCCGCTGCAAGAAACCCCCGGGCAATGTCCGGGCCGGGCAGGTGCGGCATCCGTCCCGCGGGATCACCCCCCGGGGGCGCAGGAGGAACCACGAATGACACGGTCAGTATTGGCGGCGCTGGGGGTCATCGCCGGCGTAACTCTCGGACTGGCGGGCCCGCCGGCCTCGGCGCAAACCGGCGGCGATGATGCACCGGAGGTCATCGCTTTTCGCGGGGAAGAAATGAAGGTCTGGCCGTTCGAGGAGCTGCGGCGTCGCGGATACGACGTCGTGGAGCCGCCGCGGGAGGAGAACGCGTTCTGGGTCTGCCTGGAGGCGATCAACGCGTACAAGGACGTGCCGGAGGAGTTGCAGGAAGCCTTCGACTACGCCCTGACCTCGTCCTGGCCGAAGGGCCACGATGAAACGCTGAAGTCCTTCCTCATGGACCCGGCCAATCAACAGGCCATGGCGGCGGGACGCCGAGCGGCGAAGATGGAGACGTTCCAGGGCTACTACTTCGGCGATCCGAAGGGCAGCATCACCTCCATCCTGCTGCCGAGCCTCAGCAGCCATCGGCAGTTGTGCAAGCTGCTGGTGGTGGACGGCCGGCGCCTGGAGGCGGAGGGGGCGTACGACCGGGCGTTCGAGAACTACGTCGCGGCCGTGCGATTGGGCGGCCACGTCGGCGGCGGGATCACTCTGATCGAGAACCTCGTGGGCGTGGCCTGTTGGTCCCTGGGCGACCGGGCCGCCTGTGAGCTTGCCCTCCGCGAGGGTATTTCCGCCAGCCAGCTTCGCGAGATACAGAAGACGTTGAAGGAGCTGGACGCCCGGCGTCCGACGGTGGAGCGTGGGCTGTATTACGAGCGCATCTTCGGCGGAGGCATCGTCGACGAGATCGTGACGAAGCCGACACGTCTGTTCCAGAACCTCGACAGCATCGGAGGCATGAGCGGCGGCTACGAGATCAACCGGGAGGACACCGGCTGGGAGAAGCTGGAAGCCCGCGTGGGGCGACTGATCCTGCCGGACCGGACGATCAAGCAGCATTTCACGGAGTTCTATGACCGACAGTACGAGTTGACTCAGCACCCATTGTACTCCGAAATGTGGAGGACCTTCGACGAAGAGAAAGCCGTGATGGCCATTCCCCACTGGGATATCTTTGCCCGGATGCTGCTGCCCTCGCTGACGCGAGCGTGTGTCATGAGTGAAAGGCTGAGGACACAGTCGATGCTGACGCGGATCGCCATCGCACTGCGCCTGCACATGCTGGAGAACAAGGGTCAACCGGCGGAACGCTTGTCGAGCCTTGACCCTGCTTTTGCGGCCGAAGACCTGATCGATCCCTTCTGCGGCAGGGAGTTCAAGTACAAGGTCGACGGCAAAGGGTGGCTGCTGTACAGCGTGGGGGAGAATGAGGTGGATGACGGCGGCAAGAGTGAACGCCCCGGATCGTGGAGATTCGACTACGTGCTCCAGTTCCCCGCACCCGACGTGAAGCCCTTTGAGCCGACTGAGACAAGCGACGAGTAGGCCCGGACGCCTGAACGCCTGCATACGGAGTACATCCGATGAAGCCATACATTCTGATCCCCTGGTTGCTGATGGTGGTTCCCGTGGTGGGAGCCGAACCGGCCAAACCGGCCGCCCCGCCCATTCTTTCCCTGGCCCCGGCCGAGCCATCGTTCTTGCTGTACCTCGACAAACCTGCCGACCTGCTGAACTTGGCCTCGATGCTGGCGGGGGACTGCCAAGGCAGGACGCCCCTGACGCCGGCCGCCGCGATCTTCGGCGGCCCCACCATGGTGGCGGTCGTGGGCACACCGCTGACCGGCCCGCAGATGCGGATCGAGTTCGCCACGCGGCTGACCGTGGACGAGGCGGAGTTCTTCCGCCGGCTCGACGAGGATGTCTTCGGCATGCTTCGCGAGCTGGAGCCGGCGTCTGCGACGGCCGGAGTCAGCGAAGCCGGACCGCTGCGTGTCATCCGGCTGCCCGGGCCGATGCCCATCGGCCTGTTGACCGGCGTAAAGGACGGCGTGGTCTACGCGAGCACGCGCAAGTCGGATGTCGACACGTGGCTGGCCGGTGGTGAGATGGAACCGCGATTCGTGGGCACGGACGCATACGCGCGGCTGGTCGGCCGGCCGGGAGTGTCGACGGACGCCGTGTTCTATCTGGATTACCGGCCGTTCCACCCCTTGCTGAAGCAGGAGGCGCGCAGCGAAGGCGCAGATGCGCTGTTCGACCTTCTGGGGCTCGATCGCGTGCAGGCCGCCGCGTTGACCGTGTCATGGCAGTCGGACCAGGAGCTTCGGGCCCGCGTCACCGTCGGGCTGGACGAGGGGGTGGGCGGACTGCCGGAGATGCTCGTCCCGCGAAACGGAAAGGCCGAGATCACGCGGCTGGTGCCGTCGGGCTACACGGGCTTCGTGCGGGGCGCGTTCTGCAGCGCGGCGGACTCGCTGGACCAGGTCAATGCCCTGCTCGACGGCATCGATCCGGCCATCGCCGCGGAGTTCCGTGAGGAATGCGCGGAATGGCGAACGGACCTGGGCTTCGATCCGCACCAGGATTTCCTGGGCAACCTGGTCGACGAGTGGTTGGTCGCGCTGAAGGTCGGCATGGACGGCCCGGAGAACTGGGTAGCGGCGGTGCGGCTGGCCGAGCCGATCAAGTTCACGCAGCAGTTGGGAGCACTGACCCAGGCCTACGATCTGCCGTTTGCGTCCCAGACGTACGAGGGCGTGATCATCCAGACGCCGGTCGCGGGGAGCGGACCGTCGTTCGGCATGGCCGTCGTGAACGACTATCTGGTGATCGGCCAAGACGGAAAGGCAATTCAAACCGTCGTCGACGCTCAGGTGGACGGACAGTCCTTCGCGAATTCGCCAGGCATGACCACCGTCATGAAGTCTCTGCCTCAGGAGCCGTGCAAGCTGGCTTATGTGGACCTGGCCGGGTTGCTGAGGCTGGCACAGGCGCAGCCCGAGTTCGAGTCGGAGGTGCCGGCCGGCATTCGCACGGCCATCGAGCAAATTGCCGCCTCGGACGCCGGCCTGGGCTGCACGCTGTCGTCCGGAGTCGACACGCTGACGCTGGACCTGGTCATTCGTGCTCCCGGCGTGAAGTCGGTTCGGGACGTGATGGTGCAGTCCATCGGCGAGAGTCTGCAGGCCAGCCGGGAGCAGGCCCGGCGGGCGATTTCGGCGGCGAACATCAGGGGGATTGTTACGAGTTGCATCATCTACTCGAACGAGCACAAGGGGCAGTGGCCGGCCACCCTGAGTGAACTGGTCCGGCAGGGGATGCTGACGGAGCGGCAGTTCATCGCACCGTATGAGCAGGGCCCGATCGTGCTGACGGCCGACACCGTCGACCGCATGGGTTCGTACCTGTATCGATCCGGCGTGAGCACGCAGACGGCGCCCACCGAGGCGGTCCTCTGTGAGCGTGAGCTTCGCGACGGCGGGCTCAACGTCGCCTTCGCGGACGGCCACGTGGAGTGGGTGACCGGAGAACGCGCGGAGCAGATTCTCTCGGAAATGGTGCGCGTCGCTCGCTGACGGTCGCCGCCGGTGGGACATGTATGGACGCCCATCCGCCGGCGTGAGGAGCACGCCTGCTCAACCGAACGAAGGCCGCAGAGAAGACGCGACCACGCGGTCTCTGCGGCCTTCCGCACTCCCGCCAGGACGGGCGAGCCCACTCGTGTACTCGATTCAACGCTGAATGACCCATTTGCCCCGGTCGGGGCCGGTGTTGACGCGTACGGCGCGATGGCCGGTCTGCTGGTGGCACTTGGGGCACTGCACGGGGAAGTCCTTGAACTTGAACTTCCGCTCGATCACGAAATGGTGTCCACAGGAAGGGTTTGAGCAGAGCACGTGAAACTGGGCCGTGCGGGCCGGCTCACTGCCGACCATCTGCGGCGGGAGCAGGAGGGACGCGCCCCACTGGAGAACGAGCACGGCCACGATCAGCCCGAGGCCGTACACTGAATATCGCACGGCCGGGGTTTGCCAGATCAGCACGGGGTTCTCGCGGATGACCTCCCACCACTCGACCAGACGAGGTCGGACGGTGGGCGCCCACTCCCGCACAGCGCCGATCCAAAGGGCGAGCCGGCTTTCCTTGTCCACAGGCATAATCCGCACCTCGGCCGCCGCATCTGCTCCATGACGCAGACGCCCGACCAGCCCCAACCTCCGCGACCCATTCTATTCCTCACCCGGGGCGCTGTGAACAGCATCGGTCGCGGCCCGGTTTTTCGGTCGCTCGGAAGGCTCCGTAACGACGACGTGGACGTGGCCGGGGCCGTGGACGCCCGTGATGAGGATGCCTTCGATGTCCGCCGTCTTGCTGGGACCGCTGATGAGGGTCAGGGCGGCGGGTGGGTCAGGGTTCGCCGTGGCCAGAACGTCCAGCAGGTCTGGCACAATCTGGTCCGCCCGGACGATGGCCACATGCACGGGTGGAATGAGACTCAGCCCCCGCCACTGTTGCGGGCCGCTGGTGCAGACCAGACTGCCCGTCTCGGCCACCGCCGCCGCGACGCCGGTGATCCCCACGTCCGCGGAGAACACGGCTTCGTCGCCGTCGTGGGGATCCAGCAGCCTGGCCTCCGCCTCCAGGACCGCGGCTATCGAGACGCGACAGAAGAGCGCCGGCTCAAGGATGACCTTCACGCAGCCGTTCAGCGGCCGGTATTGGGCGATCAGGCCGGCGACGTGCGCGGGCAGAGCAGCCTCGTCGCAATGGGAAACGAGCATCCCCAACTGCCCGGCTCGCTGCGCGAAGACGGAAACCCGGTCGGCCTGCGGGCCCAGCCGGCGAGTGCCGGACAGGTCCCAGTCGGGGCGCGGTTTTGGACCGATCGCGGCCATTCCTGACTCTCCTGTGCGGCGGACCCTACTCCACTTCACCGCGCTTCCACAGGTCGCGGAACGATCGCGGAGCGGGGCGCGGGACATCGCGATGCTGCGTCAAGCGGGCGCCCGGGCCGGGTAGATGCTTCAGCCACCGGCCGTCGGCCCAGGGCCGCGTGGCCAGGCGCAGCAGGCCCTGGCCCATGCGGTACGTCCAAGTGGCTGACAGCATCCGACTCATGAGCCGAAAGCCCACTCTCCGGTACCACGGCACAACGGATTGCCTCACCTGGTCGCGGCGCAGGCGAACCAGCATGTCCGGGATGTCGATTTTCACAGGGCAGACGTCCCGGCACAGGCCGCAGAGGCTGGAGGCCTGGGGCAGGTCGGCGTACCGCTCGAAGTTGTTCATCAGGGGCGCGAGCAGGCTGCCGATCGGCCCGGGATAGACGTTGTCATACGCGTGCCCCCCGATTCGTCGAAACACGGGGCAGGCATTCAGACACCCGCCACAGCGGATGCAGCGGAGCACCTCCCGATACTCGCTGGCATGGATGGCCCGCCGGCCGGCGTCCAGAAGCACCACGTGCAATTGCTCCGGGCCGTCCGGGTCGGCAGGCCGCCGCGGGCCAGCGATGAGCGACGTATACACCGTGATCGGCTGGCCGGTGCTGGAACGGGCCAGCACTTTCAGAAACACGGCCAGGTCCGCCAGTCGTGGCACGAGCTTCTCGATTCCGACCAGGGCCACGTGTACGCGCGGCCGGGTGGTGGTCAGCCGTCCGTTGCCCTCGTTGGTGCATAGGCAGAGCGTGCCCGTTTCGGCCACGGCGAAATTGGCCCCGCTGACGCCCAGGTCGCAGCGCCGGAACACGTCGCGGAGGTACCGCCGGGCGTGCATGGTGAGGGCCTGCGGATCTTCGGTGTAGTCAACGCCCAGCTCCCGGGCGAACGCCGCGGCCACCATGCGGCGGTCCTTGTGAATGATGGGGGTGACGATATGGCTGGGCCGGTCGTGATCCAGTTGGACGATGAACTCGCCCAGGTCCGTCTCCAGGACTCGCAGGCCCGCCGCTTCCAACGCGTGGGTCAGCCCGGTCTCCTCGGTCGCCATGGATTTGACCTTGGCGCACAGGCTCAACCCGTTCTCGCGAGCGATGCGCACGATAATCTCGTTCGCCTCGGTCGCGGTGGCCGCCTGGTGTACCACGCCTCCACGGGCCTGCACAGCTTCGATGAGCTGCTCGAGGTAGGTGTCGAGATGATCCAGCGTATGCTGCTTGATGCGGGCGGCCACGTCGCGGAGAGAATCGAAATCGGCCACCTCCGCCTTGGCGGCCGTGCTGGCCAGAATCTTCTGCCCGGCGGCGCTGCCCACCGCCGCCCGCAGGGCCTCGTCGGCCAGGGCCGCGTCCACGTTTGTCGCGAACCAGCGTCGCAGGTAGCTCACGGCTCGTCCTCCATGAGGCCCAGCGACTCGGCCAACACCTCGGCCAGGTGCAGGAAGCGTAACGGCCTGCCCATCCGCCGGGCGGCGCCCTCCAGCGTAAAAGTGCAGCCCGCTTCGTTGCAGATCACGGTCTGAGCCCCGGTGGCCGCGAGGCGGTCAACCTTCTCCTGCGTGATGGCCTGACTGATGTTCGGATACAGCGCGTAGAAGGCCCCGCCGAACCCGCAGCACTGCTCCATCTGCTCCACCGGGCGGTAATCGACGCCGCCCAGGCCGCTGACCAGCCGGGCCGACCGCTCCGCCGGCTCGATGCCGCGCATGTGACAACTGTAGTGGAAGGTAAGCGGACGATCCGAACGCACGGGAATGGCCGCCACGTCCACCTTCAGCACGTCCCGCAGGAACCCGCCGAACTCATGCGTCCGGCCGGCCAGATCGCGGGCCCGGGCGGCGTAGCGGACGTCGTCCTTCAGCAGCTCGGGGGTGTGATGGATGACCATCGAGGCGCAGGAGCCAGACGGCGTCACCACGTGGGGGTATCCCTCGAAGACGTCGACCATGCGCCGCCCCAGTGCCGCCGCCTCGCGGAGGAAACCGTTGTTGTAGGCCGGCTGGCCACAGCAGGTCTGATTCGGCGGGAAATGGACGGTGCAGCCGAAGTGCCGGAGCACCCGCACGACGGCCACTCCCACACGTGGGGCGAAGGTGTCGGTCAGGCACGTGATGAACAACGCGACGTCCATTTTGTACAATTCCCGACAACAAACGAACGCCGGCGAGCGTCGCATCGCGCTTCGTGTCGCACACGCCGGCCGGTCGACCGGATTGTAACCGCGGAATCGGCCCCCGCCAGTCGGCCACAACGATCGGAAGGGATCGGACCGGTTGGCCGTGGGCACAGGGGACGGGTATACTCTTGCGTACCGGGTCGTCGGGGCCCGGCGTACCCCGTAGCGAGGAACCGATCATGTTACTCACGCTTCATCCTTCTCGTCGGACTCTTGGGCGCCTCTGTACGGTGACGGTCCTGGTCGTGACGTTTGTTCTGGTCCACTCGTCCCGGGCGGAGGTGGCGGAGCACGCGCTGCTGCCGGTCATGGCGGACGAGTTGGCGTTGTCCATGGAGAAGCTGGTTTCGCCGGACGGCACGAAACCGTACTTTCTCCAGTATTCGGTGACGGACACGAAGAACACGAGCGTTGCGGCCACGCTGGGTGCGATCCACTACGACAGTGACACGCACCAGCGGGTGCTGGATGTCGACGTTCGTTGCGGCGACTACTCGCTGGACAACACGCGGCAGATCCGGGGTTCGTTCGGCAGCTCGTACGACACGGGCGGCGGGGTGGCTCGCCTGCCGGTGACGGACGATCTTCTGGCCGCCCGGCAGGCCATCTGGCTGAAGACGGACGAGCAATTCAAATCCGCGGCGAAGCGACTGGCCCAGGTGCAGGCGAACCTGAAGGTGAAAGTGGAGGAGGAGGACCCCTCGGACGACTTCTCCCGCGAGGAGCCGTCCGTGGGGATTGAGCCCTGGCTCTCCCACGCCGTGGATCAGGAAGTCTGGAGGCAGCGAATCCGGGCGCATTCGCAGCGTTTCCGGGAGCACCCGCTGATCTACAACTCGCAGGTCAGTCTCTCGGTGCAAACGGTGAACCGGCTCAGTGTCAACTCGGAGGGGAGCCGGATCCAGTTCGGACAAAGCTGGTGGCGCATCAGCATTTCTGCGGGGACTGTGGCCGAGGACGGCATGGAGCTTTCCCAGCAGACGTCGTTTGACGCCCACACGCCGACGGGGCTGCCCGACGACAAGACGGTTGCGGAGGCGGTGGACCAGGTGATCGAGGAAGTGCTGGCCCTGCGGGCGGCGCCGATCGTCGACCCGTACACCGGGCCGGCCATCCTGGAAAACCGGGCAGCGGCGGTGTTCTTCCATGAGATCTTCGGGCACCGCATCGAGGGCCATCGGCAGAAGGACGTGGATGAGGGCCAGACCTTCGCCAAGAAGCTCAACGAGTCCATCCTTCCCGACTTCCTGAGCGTGGTGGACGACCCGTCCCAGCGGACGTTCCGCGGGCAGGACCTCAACGGGTACTATCCGTTCGACGAGGAATGCGTGCCGGGACAGGCCTCCCGGCTTGTGGAAGACGGTGTGCTCAGGACGTTCCTCATGTCGCGCACGCCAGCCCGGGGCATCACGAAGTCCGACGGGCACGGCCGGCGGCGGCCCGGGCAGCGCGTCGTGTCCCGGCAGGGGAACCTCTTCATCCAGTCGTCCCAGGAGGTGCCGTACGACGAGCTGCGGGCCCGGCTGATCGAGGAGTGCAAAAGGCAGGACAAGGAATACGGGCTTCTGTTCCGGGACATTTCCGGCGGCTTCACCACGACGCGGGTGCGCGGGCCGCAGGCGTTCAAGGTGCTGCCCATTCTCGTGTACCGGGTGTACGCGGACGGACGGCCGGACGAACTGGTGCGCGGCGTGGACATTGTGGGCACGCCGCTGACGTGCTTCTCCAGGATCCTCTCCACGGCGGACGACCCGGCCGTCTTCAACGGGTACTGCGGGGCCGAGTCCGGCAGCATCCCGGTGTCGGCCATCGCGCCCAGCCTGCTGGTGGAACAGATCGAGATCGAGAAGAAACAGAAGGCCCAGAACCGCCCGCCCATTCTGCCGGCGCCGATCGCACCGCCGGTTGAGGAAGATGTCGAGATTGCGGGAATGCAGGGCAAGTCGTGACCCGGCGGCGGCAGAGAAGCGGAAGGGTTCCGAGCACAACGACGGCCCGCGGCGGTCACGATGACTGCGACCGATTCGCGGAAGGGCGCGCCCGGCCGATCCAACGAACTGTGGAGATGCAACTCATGAAGCGGTTTCTACTGAGTCTGGCTCTCGGATGTGTGATTGCGGCGCCGCTACGAGGCGACGTGCCGGCCCCGGCCGCCGACGATCCCGTCGCGGCAGAGCTGGAGAAGGACGTGCTGCTGCGGGCACTGGTGGATGAACTGGACCGCAACCAGGCGAAGCTGCGGATGGAAGGTCTGGAAGACCCCTACTTCCTGCAGTTTCGGCTCGAGGACGCAGCGCGGTCGTATGCCGTGGCGTCTCTCGGCGCGATCGTCGGAAGCAACGCCAACCGGTCGCGCAACCTGACCACCCAGGTCCGCGTTGGCTCTTACGAGCTGGACAACACGAATTACCGTGGCGACGGCTACCATCGAGCCGGGCGGGACGCGGCCGTCCCGCTGGAAGACGACTACGCCGTGATACGCCAGGCGATCTGGTGGGCCACGGACCGCAACTACAAGGACGTGCTGGAGGCCTTTGCCCAGAAGCAGGCATTCATGAAGACGAAGGTGATCGAGGAGAAACCCAACGACTTCGCCGCCGCCCCGGTGGCCGTTCATTTTGAGCCGCCCGCCGAGCCGCCGGCCGACGTGGCGCCGCTGGAGAAGATTGCGCGTGAGGTTTCCGCCGTGTTCCGCGACTACCCCGACGTGCAGAACTCACAGGCGTGGATCCAGTCGGAAGGCGGCACGCAGTATCTGGTCAACTCCGAGGGGACGCGAATCCGCACGGCCGGCCGGGTGTACACGTGCAACGTCTACGCGGTGGTGCAGGCGGACGACGGCATGCCGTTGGCGGACGTGCTGACGGTTTACGCGCGGCGGCTGGAAGACCTGCCGTCCACCGAAGAATTGATCCGTCGCACTCGGCACATGACGGACCGGCTGCTGGCCGTCCGAAGCGCGCCCACGCTGGATTCGTACACCGGCCCGGTGCTCTTTGAGGCGGAGGCGGCCGCGGAGCTGTTTGCGGAACGGTTTGCCGGGAACTTTGCCGGCGGCCAGCGCCCGGTGGGCAGCCGGACGCCGCCCGATGACTTCTCGCGGAAGCTAAACCGCCGCGTGCTCCCCCGGTTTATGAATGTGGTGGACGACCCCACCGTGGAGACCCTGCACGGCGAGCCGGCGCTCGGTCACTACACGTACGACGACGAGGGCGTCAAGGCCCGGTCTGTGCCGCTGATCGAAGACGGCCGGCTCAAGGCCCTGCTGATGTCGCGAAACCCGTCCCGGGAGTTCTCGGAATCCACCGGCCACGGCCGCGGGGGACGGACGACCATGGGCTGTCTGATCGTGACGGCCGACGACCCCGCAGACCCGGACTCCCTTCGAAAAGAACTAATCGAGGCGGCGGAGGACGAGGGCCTGGAATACGCGATTCGCATCGAGGCGACCGGGGCGGCCGGACTGCGGGCGCCGCTGGTCGTACACAAGGTCTACCCGGACGGTCGGGAAGAACGGGTGCGAGGCGTCGAGATCGGGCAGTTCGACCTTAAGGCGTTCAAGCGCATGCTGGCCGCTGGGGACCAGCCCTATGTTCTGAACAGCAGCAGCGGTTCCGGCCGGACCCTCGTCGTCCCGGCCCTGCTGTTTGAGGAACTGGACCTGGCGAAGATGGATCGCGACTTCGATACGCCGCCGATTCTGCCGAGCCCGCTGGCCCGCATGAATGCGACGACCGAGCCGTAGGCGAAAAGCCGCGCGTTCGCCGGGGGAGTCTCACGCCTGTCGGAATGAACACAGGGCCTCGCCCGGTCGAAGGGTGATCGGCTTCGCGGTCCCGGCGGGTACGGAACGCGAATCGGTCCGGGCGGGATCCGGCGTGGCCCGGAGAATGTGCAGGGAGTCGCGAGACGACACCAGGCCCTCGGGGAGGCGCAGGGTCAGATCGGACACGTGCCGATTCGTCAGCAGCAGGCCGCCGTGCAGGCCGACGAGCAGTTCCACCAGCGTGGCCACGCGGTCCGTCCGCAGGATGGAGTTGCACTCGAAATCGGCCGGCGAGTTGGGAGTTTCCAGGCGGACCAGCTCCGCCCCCGCGGCCGCAGTGCTTCGGTGAAACGGCGTGTCAAACGGCGCGTCTTCGGCGACCACTTCCGGAAGTAGCCGGTCATACTGCCAGGCGTAGTGCCGTTGATCCGCGAGCGGTCGGCCGGCCGCCGGAAACCATCCGAAGTATCGCCCGGCGAAGGCCGCGTTCCACAACGCAGGCAGGCCGAGCGCGGCACGCGCACGCAGGCTGGACGCCTCGGGCATAGCCACCCGCAGGGTCTGCGTGTCCGAGTTCGTGATGTCGATGACCATCGCCGCGCGGTCCGGGTTCAGCCGCTCGCACCTGGCGGGCCCTGCCTCCGGCCGGAGCCAACCCACGTCCCGGGGCCAGTCTGCACAGACAATCTGCCAGGCCAGGCGAAACCGCGAGACGAAGGCCGCCGCATACGGGCAGGCATAGGGAACGGGCCGCAGGAGCGCCTTGATCCAGTTCAGCGTGCCGTACACGCCGTCGGTATCGGAGCCGGACAAACCGGTCCGGATCAGGATGACCGGGCGTTCCACGACCGGCAGGCCGAGCGTTTTCGTCGGCCGGCCGACGTGCAGCCGCGGTCGCATGTCGGGACGGTACGGCGCGGCGAGGTCCTCAAACGCGGCGCCGTACGAGTCAAAGCGCTGCTCGACGTCCAGCAGTTGCTCCCAGAACTCTCGGTGCGTCCAGGCGGGCACAGCGTACTGGCCGAGGGCCGCCGAATCGGCCCCCAGCGCGTTCAGCAGCAGGTGCAGAGTGATGTTCGGCTCGTTCAGCGTGGAGGGGGCCGTGTCGATCGGTTCCAGATCCAGCACGAGCAGACCGCCCCCCGGCGTGCCCGCAAACAGGCTGAGCGGCCGGTCGGAGCTGGCGTCCGCGTCCGTCTCGCTGCGAAGCAGAACGGCAAACCCGTGCCGGCTGCAGAACGCGGCAAACGCCTTGGTGGGCCGGACCTGGTTGTGTACGAACACGCGCGGGTCCGCCCCGTTCAGGCCGCGCCAGGCAAATGGGAAGCAATCACGCAGGGCGAATCCCCGCGTGATGAAGTTGGCTTCATGGACGGTCGCGCAGAGCAGATCGTCTTTCTGCCGCACGGTGCGGACCTCCACCGCCCCGCGGGCCACACGGGCGAGCCCGGCTAGGCCGATGACCACCAGGTGATCCCTCGCCAGCGTCTGCAACACCGCCATGCTGCGAAGCGCCGGCGGCGGCGTGCCCTGAATCAGGATCGCATCACACCCCGTGCGCGGCGCCGATCGGGAACGTCCGAACCGTAGCGCGTCGGCATCCAGCACACGAACCGCCGATCGGCCGAAGCGAGCGCGAAGCGCCCGGACCAGCGGACGGTCTTCATCCACCTCGCCGCACAGGCCGATGGTTTTGACGGTCCGCGGCGGCGGAGAGGCGTAGGACGGCGCGGGGACCGCCGCCGGGTGCGAGCAGAACTCCAGCTCCAGCACGGGCAGCACGAGCACTTCCTGCAAAACGACGGCGGAGGACGTTCCTCGAACGCCCACGCGCAGGTCGATGCCGTTTGCGCTCGGTGGCGTCCGGAAGAAAGCCCGTAGCGTGCCATTTTCCGCCAGGGCCGGAGGAGTCTCGAGGCGCTCGCCGATCGGCGCATGCCCCTTGAGCGGCTGCACGGACAGGACGATGCCGGCCCTCGGACCGGCTGCACCGTCCGGCGAATCGCCCAGTGTGAACAACGCTTCGACGCGGTAGAACTGTTTGCCCGCCGCCCGCACGCGCTGCGACCAGACGTACCGGACGCCGTCGGACCGTCTGGATCGAGGCGACGCTCCGTTCACGGTGATCTGCATTCCGGCCGGAGCGCCGTTTCCCGCCGGCACTCGTTGCCACGTGCAGCATGCCTCCTCGGCGATCCACCGCCAGTCTTGCGGTCGGCGTTGACCCTCTGTAAAGCGGGAGTTTGAAACAAGATTCAGGGCGTCGGGCACGGCGAGCTCCATCGAAACGACACTCGTGAGCCTATTCCAGCCCTTCTCCTATACCGGCATCGGCGTCGCAAGGCAATCAGGCGATTGGACTCCCCTTGACTTGACGCGATCCGCCCGGGGCGGAGAATGCGGCAGTCTGGTCACGGGATTCCGCATGGGCCGCCCCAGAGGGCCGGGTGTGTACCCGGGGAGGCAATCACAATGCACATCGTTCTGGTCTCGACCTATGTTTATCCGATCGCCCTCGGCATGAGATACGTGTCCGCCGTGCTCAAGCGGGCGGGGCACCGCGTAACGCTTCTGTTCCTGAACTCCCCGCCCGGCAGACCGGAGGTGGAGGTCTCGCCGGCCCTGCGCGACGATTTCGTGGATCACTGCCGTGGCGCGGACGTGTTCGGGTTCAGTCTGATGACGAACTCGTTCCATCGCGCCAGCCACCTGACCGCGATTTTGCGGGAAGCGGGCCTGCAGGCGCCGGTGGTCTGGGGCGGCACGCACGCCACGGTCGCGCCCCACGAATCGGCCGAGGTGGCGGACTACGTCTGCGTCGGCGAAGGCGAGAACCCGATGCTGGAGTTCGTGGATGCGCTGGCCGCCGGGCATGATCCCACAGGCACGCGGAGCTTCGCTTATCTGCGCCACGGGCGGTTCGTGCAGAACCCCGCGTTCCCCCTGACGTGTGATCTGGACAGCCTTCCCTTCCCCGACTACGACCTCGAGGGGCACTGGGTGGTGCATCGAGGCCGGCTGGTGGAGGCCCGGCCCGAGCGGCTGGGTGGCGTGCTGGAGAGGTATCGCACCTCATCGACGCGCGGTTGCCCGTACTCTTGCTCTTTCTGCAACAACAGCACGCAGATGCGCGTGTACCGGGGACCGGGCCTGGGCAAGTGGGTGCGCAAGCGCTCCACCGAAAGCGTCATCACCGAGCTGGAAAGCATCCGCGCCCGCCACCCCCAGGTGGAGGCCGTGAACCTGATCGATGACCTGTTCCTCATCCGCAGTGAGGAGGAAATCGAGGAGTTCGTCGAGGCCTACCGGACACGCGTGAACCTGCCCATCGAGATCGACGCGTTTCCGAACACGGTGACTGACGAAAAAATCGAGCGGCTGGCACGGTTGCCCATCTCCCTGATCAGCATGGGCATCCAGAGCGGATCACCCGACACGCTGCGAAATCTTTACAACCGCCCGACCCGCCCCGAGACGGTCGCAAACGCCATCGAGATCATCGCCCGCCACGGGCTGCCCGCGGAGTACCATTATCTCGTGGCCAACCCGTTCGAGAGCGACGAAAGCCGCATCGAGACGCTTCGGTTCGCCGCCGAGCACCACCGCGGCCCGGCCCGCATCCGGATCTTCCCGCTGCAGTTCTATCCGGGCAGCGTGCTCTACGACCGGGCCCGGGCCGAGGGCGTCATCGACGAACGCCCCAAAGAGGCGTACCGCTTCGTTTACACGGGTAAGAGACACATCCTGGCACTGCGATACCTGGAAGTCTGGCTCATGATCGTCCTGGGCCTGCGAAACGCCGGCCTGTCGGCACGGACGGCGCATCGCGCGGTCAACTTCGCCCTGAACCCCTTTGTACGCTGGTGCCTGGACCGCCGCCGGTTCGCCTCCGTGGCGTTCGTGATGTATCGGGTGGGTCGATCGCTCTATCGAAACCTGATCGTCAAACCCATTCTGCAGCCCATCGCCTGGCTGCGCCGTCGACGTCGTTCGGATTCGCCCGAAGAATCCCGCCGGGCCGCCCGGCGCCGGGCCGCCTGACCCGTCCCGGTCACCAGCCGTGCTCCTCCGCCAGCGCGGCCGGGTCCATCCGCGCGGCGGGCATCGGCTCGGCATCCGCCAATCGGCGCGCCAGGACCGCCACCAGCGCCGCATGGCCGTTCACCCCGCGCCGGTCCACCGTCTCGAACGTGTCCCCCGGCGTATGGTAGAAGCGCACCCCGGGGCCGAGTTCTCCGTAGATCGCCAGGGCGCACACCCCCCGCTTCATGAACGCCGCGTGGTCGCTGTAGGTGTGTACGCTGCTGGCCACGTCGGGCTCCAATACATAGCCCGGCAGCTCCCGGACCAGGGCCTCCAGGAAGGACTTCATCTCCGGATGGCCGTGCGTGACAAACTTCCGCGGCTCGCCCGCCATGTCCACGTTGATGACGGCCACGATCCGATCCATTTCGTCCTCGTGGGCCTCCGCGTAGGCCTCGCTGCCAAACAGCCCGTGCTCCTCCCCCATGAACCAGACAAAGCGAATCGTCCTGCGCGGGCGCGGACCCACCCGAGCCAAGGCCCGGGCCGCCTCGAGAATGGCCGCCGCACCGGAGGCGTTGTCCATGGCCCCCTCGGCCAGATGCCAGCTATCCAGGTGCGCGCAGACCAGCACCACCTCGTTCGCCCGTCGCCCGGCGCCCGGAATTTCTGCCACCACGTTGCGAGGTCGGGCTTCCCAGCAGTCGGCCTCGATCTGGATGGTCACGCGAATCGTCTCTTCGGCGGCCAGGCGATCGGCCAGTCGATCGCCGTCGGCTTTGCAGATGGCCACCCCGGGCGTGGGACTCGGTTTGCCGTGACAGGTCCCGACGACGACCTGATCGTCCAGGTGGGAGATATGCAGCAGCCCCGCGGCGCCGTACTGAAGGGCAAACTCCATCTTCCGGCTGCGATGCACGTCTCCGTAGTGGGCCAGGGCGAATCGGCCGGGCAGACGGTGCTTCACCGCTTCAAACTCCGCCTGCGATCCCTTGCCGACATCCACCAGTTCGGCCGTGACGCCCTCGGCCGGCGTGGACAGGCAGTTGCCCAGGGCCTGGGCCACGTCCAGCCGGCGCGGCGGGTCGTCGAGCACCATCACCCGCGTGTGGCGGTCTCGCCAGGTGGTCATCGCGAACGGTTCGAAATGCACGTTGGACAGGCCGTAGGCCCGCAGCTTGTCCGCCACGTACGCCTCCGCCCGCGCGCCATTGGCCGACCCGCTGAGCCGTCCGCCGGGCACCGACAAGTCGCGCAGCGTGGTGCAGACCTCGCTGCCCGTCATCACCTCCGCGATGATCGGACCGTCCAGCCGGACCGGCTGGCAGCCGGCCGCCAGAAGACCCCCGGCGGCCAGCAGAACAAACCTGATAAGACTGTGCATGTTCGTTGTCTCCACTCCAGCGTGCAGGATCGCGTGGATCAAAAACGTAGCCGTGCTTCGCCGATTCGGCAAGGGCGCTTGCTCGCCCGTGGGGCTCCGGGCCGGGACAATTCGCAGGCCGCCGCCCAGCAGGAGGAACCGGCAATCGAGGCCGATTCTGCCGGGCCGCGGGCCCCGGCCCCGGGTTCATGCCAGTCGCCCTGTGTGTTCCCAGGGCCGATAGAAAGCCTGTTATTCGCCGCCAATCCCCGATCCAGAGCCGGGTCAAAGCGGCGTCCGGATCAGGCCGAATACCCAATGAGACGGGTCGCGCGGGCTCCCGCGCGCTGCCTGACGGATCGAGATCATGATCGAGCTGGATACGTCCCTGCTGGCGCCGGAAATCACCTACGTACTCATGCTGCGCGGCGCCCAGTTGCCCCCGCTGGAATGGGCCGAGCGCGCGAACGAAGCCGCCAAGCGGCACCTGGAGAGCCTGGACGACATCAGCCTGTTCGGCCGGACGACGCTGGCCAAGCCGGACATGGGTCTGGCCGTCCGGGCCATGCTCTACCTGTGGAACGGCTGGCTGCAGGATGCCGTGGACACGGCTCGCCCGGCGCCCAACCCGGAGCGCCAGTATCTCATCGGGCTGTGTCATCGTCAGGCCGGACAGGTGTCCGAGGCGAAGGCTGTCTTCCAGGCGATGGGCCCTCATGCCATCTACTCGCCTCTCGCGCAGTATGCGGTGGAGACGATCCGTCTGATGGGCGTGGTGAAGGACAAGACGCTCGCCCGATTCAGGCAGATCATGGAGTTTGACCCGGTCTGGGAACCGTTCGCGTTCATCGACCTCTACGAGCTGGCCCGGGCCCAGAAGCTGGATCGCATCAACCTGGAAGTGGTCCGCATGTTGCAGTGCCGCGAATGGGAGATGCTCTTCACGCAGTGCTACGAGGCTGCCGTGGGCGAGTCGCTTCTCAAGAAACTGGCGGCCCAGTCCCCCGAGGTCGACCGGAAACGAAGGCTGGAGAAGCAGGCCCGAGACGCCAAGAAACGCTCACGCCAATACGCCCTCGACGAAATGCAGAAGCAGAAGCTCGAGGCGGCAGCCGCTTCCAAGGCAGAGACGGCCAAACAGAAACCCGGCGCCCCCGCCAAGCCGCAACCACCGGCGGCCGCCAAGCCCAAAGCACCCCCTGTCCCGAGCGTGGGCGTCGTATGTCCGACCTGCGCCCACGGCCAACGCGTGCCCGAGTCATTGCGCGGCAAGCCCACCCGCTGCGGACGATGCGGGGCCAGCTACCGAGTGCCCGCCGGCAAGCCCGTCGCACCCGGCGCGGGCAACCCCTGATCAGCACGATTCGCGTTCGCACAACGCCCACAGGGCCGCACGCCATTCCACGTACACATAGGGCACGCCGAACCGCGACCCCACATGCCGCAGCCGGTCCAGAATCCGTTCGGTCAATGGCCCTTGCCAGGTCTGAGCATCCGGATCGCAGAAGAAGATCCGGCACCCTGCCGGCCGACCGGCCCGGGCGACACAGAGGCCGCTTTCGCGATACGGGCAATCGCCTGCCGGCCCCCCGGCCCGGAGCGGCACGCCGGCGTTCGCGATGAAGTACGCCAGTTCCACAGCCGTCACGTACAGTCGGTGGCCGTACCGCTCGAAATCGCAGCAGGCGCCCCGGTTCAGGCAAACCGCCCGTCGCTCAGCAATCTCTGCATCCAGCTCGACGTACAGCGCGCCCATGGCGGCGCAGAACGCGGGATCGGCGGCCGCGCGCCGGATATCCGTTATGGGAAGCTCAATGCCGGGCATTGTCGAAGGTCTTGGCCGTGCGGATGCGCTCGATGTCCGCCGGCATGAATCGGCGGCCCTTGTTCATTCCCGGGCACGTGGTTCGGTGGACCTCGTTCCAGGCGTCGTTGGACCGGAGGTTGTCGGTCCAAAACGGCCAGGTGCGACATTGCATCGGCCGAACGGGATAGATGGAGCACCGCGCCAGATCGCCCTCGCGGACGAGGAAGATGCAGTCGCCGTCCCGTTTCTCCGTCAGGCTGTGCCGCAGCCCCACCCGGCGCACCTGGGACTTGTCCAGCGTGCCGTCCGCGCGGCCGAGAAACCGGGCGATCCGCTCGATGTCTGCCTTGGTCACCCAGACGTACCCCGGCGGCCCGCTGCAGCAGTTGCCGCACTGCGTGCATGAGAAACACAGCCCATCGCGATACCACTTGTCCGAACCGCTCACCAGGAACACCTCCGGGCCGCTCCGGCCCCATTGCGTCACCGTACCGGGGCCCGTGCGGCCCCGCAAGGAAGCTGCCCGCCACACGACGCGGCGGCGACCCGCGGCCGCGCCCCGAATTCGAGCAGGGGTTTTGCATTCGCTCCTGGAGTGGGCTAGGATGGTGTGTGGGGCCGGCCTCGTGAGACGGCATGGACGCAGCGGTCAGGCCGTGGGGCGGGGCGGGCTCTGTCGCATCCGCTCGTCGGATGCCCGGGGGCGACTGGACTCGACCGGGTAAGAAGACGGGATGGCGGCGCGCCGAGGTTGTCAGGTGGCCTCGTAAAAAACCTGGCACAACTTTTACATGCCAACTCTCAGTTGCGCATGGCTGCCTAAAAACAGGTAGCCCGTTCGGCCGGTGACGCCCACTAGCCGGTCGAACGACGCTAGTGGGCTGGCCCCCGGCCGACGCCTGACCGGCCGGGAGCGAGAAAACAGTCGGGCTGGAGGAAGCGGCAGCCTGTCGACCGGCGTCCGCCGACTCGAGAAACAAAAGATCGACTACGCGCGTAGAGACCCTCCCCGAACTGCCGCGGGACGGGGGTTCGATTCCCCCCGCCTCCATTAGTTTTTTTGTATCAAAAACGAGGTCTTGAGATTTATTCCGCGTTTTATTATGCTGTTGCTACGTTGGGTTGAGCAGACACCGAACGGAGTATCACAGCATGATCGGCAGACGGGGTCGCCCTCCAAAGTACGTGCTCGGCCGTGACAAACGACCGGTAGTCGGCTTGTCGCGGGAGAAGTCCAGCAAACGATACTACGCCAGCCATTCGCGACCGCGCAAGTACTTCGGTACGAATCTCGATCAGGCGATCATGCAGTTCCGGCTGTGGGAAAGCGCGCAGGGCAAAACGACAACGATCCTGCTGCCGAACTTGCAGCCTCTCATTGCGAAGCGCGATCAAGAAGAATCGGTGCGGGAAGGTTGGATCACCAAAGAGCATGCAGAAAAGCGCATCCCTTGGCCCACCGACGTGCCGGAGGATGCGTTTTACGCGAAGTGCCGGGAGCTAATTCTGAAGAATCCCGCGCGGTTTGCGGAGCGTGTAGGTATCCCGGAGATCGGATTCCTCCAGGACCTGAAGCCTCCGGAAAGGTCGATCAGCCTCACCAAGGTCGGTGAACTCTATTTCGGCAAGAAGCGCAAGATCTCTAGGGATTGGACGCGGAAACAAACGCTCTTCTGGAGCGAGTTCAAGACCGCAGTGCGTGCCAAAACCGTTCGCGAGCTGGAAGTTGAGGATCTGCGTCGATACCACGACACGGTATGGCGCGCGGCCGAGGAACAAGCCCACTCCCCCACTTACATCGCCCATCGACTTCAGGCAGTCCGGACGATCCTTCGATACGCGCTAAAGCATGGCCAGGATCAGGAACAGATCCGGCGTGTCCTTGACCTGACAGAGGTCTTCGAAAACCCAAAGAAGAATGGCACAGACCCCCGACCGATTCGGCGAGAGGACTTTCGCAAGCTCCTTGAGAAATCGGATGCGAAATGGCGTGCGGTGCTCCTTCTGTCTCTAAATGCAGCGCTCTATCCGAGCGAAGTGGCGGCTGTTCGGAAATCCGACATTGACCTGAGCGCCGCGACCTTGCGGATGCGACGAGGCAAAACGGGGGTCCCGAGGGTCGCCTGCCTATGGCCCCGAACTGTGGAAGCGATCCAGGCGTATCTCCAGGATGCCCCGCATGAGAGCGAGTACTTGTTCGTCAATGCGAATGGTGTGGCCTACAACGCAAACCACATCGGACGCAACTTCCGCCGCCGCCGCAAAGAGGCAGGCGTGCCGGACGACGTCACGCTTGATCAACTGCGCGACGGCAGCTACACGGCCGCCGTTGAATCCGGCTGTGACCTCACAGCGGCAAAAGCGCTCGCCGGCCATCGGGCCGGAATCGCCGACCATTACCTGCTTCGCCGCCCCACGTTGGTGAAGGCGGCCTGCGAGGCGATCGAAGAGGCCTACTTTGGATAAATAACCGGCAGGCTCGGCGACCTACTTCTGTCCAAGGCGTCCGGGTGTTTTGCGTCGGCTGTGGCCCCCCCCCGCGATCGATCCCAGCACTCAGTAGAACGAAGGAAGGGTGGGAACGCCCATTCCTCAAGGTCCTGGAGGATCGCCCGGGCTCGCTCGTATGCCGATTCGCGGTCCATTCTGCCGTGGCCCATC